>NZ_JABBWX010000003.1:0-674915 GCF_014161375.1 Microbispora sp. H10830 | reverse complement strand
AGCCATCGTGTGGTGTCCTCCGCGAGAACCTTTGGTCGGGAACTCGCTGACCGTCACACGATGGCTCGCCCCATGTCCGGGGCTTGCATCAACAGCTTGGAGTTACACCACTCGAGGGGACGTCACCGCCTACGGGCCGGATGTATACGTCCGTTGAGTAGGGAACTCCCGTGGCATGGCGCTGGCTTCAGCAGGTCCGGACGCGCTGCCCCGGCTCACCCCGGCGCAGTTCGCCCGGTTGCAGGCCGAACTGGAACGCGGTCCGCTGGCGCACGGGTTCGCCGCCCAACGCTGGACGCTGATGCGGATCCAGACGGCAATCGGCAGAATGTTCCACTTCGGCTACCCCTGCAGGGGGTGTGGTATCTGCTGCGGCGCAACGGCTGGTCAACCCGGGTGGCGCAAGTGTCTCTCGCCATACCGGTTCGAGTGAATCTGCCGCTCGCTGAACAGCATCGAGATCTGCAAGGATGAACCATGGCGTCCGGGTTGCGTAGGGGATGGGACCCCCTGGCAGCAGTCACGGCTCTGATCGTTCTGATCATGATGGGCCTGTACGTTGGATTCGTTGCTCAGCAAGACGGTCAGGTGCTGGCCTGGCTCCTCGGCGCACTGGCCTTGGCCGCACTTCTTGCGATCTACAGCGCAATCCGCACGGCGCTCTGGCGGGGACTGGCGCTAACAGTGTCGGGCGTAATACTGACGGTGGTCGGAATCCTTGGCATTCTCTCCATCGGCCTTCCGATCCTCGTTGCAGGTGTGCTGGCCTTGGTGGGTGCTGCGCGTTCGCAGCATGATCGGCTTTGACGCCATCAGTTCTACTTGAACGGCTATCTGTAGACGGTCCGCCCACGTCGGGTCATGCCGCTGACCGCGCTACTAGGCAGTTTTGCGGTTGGCAGATTCCTCGTAGGCACTCCTCATGAGCGCGAGCACCTCGTCACTGATGTCGCACTTCAGAGTGTTGTTCTGACCGATCTGGCCGGGAAGCCGTTCGTCCATGCGGGCCAGCGTGTTCGGTGCCTCGGCTTGGATGACGGTGCGTTGCGGGCTGATATAGGCGCTTCGGTCGTTCCAGATCGTGAACATCGCACGGCCCTGGCCGGGAAGATGCGGCCTGAGGATCCAGCGGCCCTTGCCCACGGTGGTGAAGAGGGTGGCCAGACCGTCTGATTGCAATCGCTCTGCCCAGTCATACAGCCGGCGGAGCAGTTCGCGATGGGAGGGATCGGCGCTGTCGATGCTGTCGCGGAAGGAATCCGATCCCGAGGTCGGCTTGGCCTCCCGCTGAATCCTCGATGGCGAAACCGAGGCCGCCAAAGCGCGCTCCGGCTCGACCAGTTGTGGGACGAGCACCTGGCTGCCGCGCACGTCGTAGGCCATCACCGTCACCAGGTCGATATCCAGGCGATCGTTGGTGACGGTCTGCAGATACCCGGCGAGCTCGATCAAGTCGGTAGGCGCGGCGTCGAGGACCACGACGCAGCGGGCATTGCCTTTCTCGAATTCCTCAGCCATGCCGTTGCGAAAGGCCTCGATGTCGAACGACCCATCTCCGACCTCCGCAGCCACGGCATCGGCGACGGTCGCGTGTCCACGTTTGGTCACATGAGGCTGCATCAGCTCTTCGAACGCGGTCGCCGACAGCCGGAATATATAGGACGCGCATCCGAGTACCTGTGCGAAGACGGTTCTCCGATCTGAATTGGCAGCGAGTTTCACCTCGATGACCACTGGTCGCCCGCTATCGGCATCCACGGCCACGAGATCGGCGTAGCCATTGCCGAGCTGCACCTCCCGACCCAGGATCACCAGTCTTGGCTGACCGGGAAGCGGCAGCATTGCGGGAGCGCGTTCGATGCTGCTGTGAAGCGCCTGCTCGTTCGCATACGGCTGCGCTGGAAGAGGTACCAGCCCATTCCCTTCGTCATGCCAAATGCCCGTCACCGATGCTCCCTTGTCCACTACCTGTCACTGCTGACCGCTCGGCCTACCGCATGCGCAAAGGTCATACGCCGGACCGAGCGCGCGCCGACGCCAGCGGGCTTTCCGTCCGCTGCTCAGCAGCAGGCGGATCAATCGTCAAACTCGAAACCGTCCGCCTCGGCGGCGGCGGCGAGCCGCCGCATGCGGTCGACGTCTGTCGCGACGGCCGCCATCAGGGTGCCCAGCTCCTCCAGCGCGCCGCGGTCTCTTCCGTACGCGCAGAACATGCCGCCTTCGGGGTCGTAGGAGAACCGGCCGTCCAGAGCGGGGGCCTCGGTGCTGACGAGCAGCTGCGCGACGCCTTCCCAGAAATATCCGTTGGGCGTGTGACCAAGCTCCTCGATCACATCGTCAACCTGCGTGGTTCCCGCGTCCAGCAACAGCGAGTACTCTCCCGGGGCCGACTCGATCAGCCGCAATGGATGCATCGGCGCATGCTGCCACTTTCGATCCCGGGCCGCAAGGCACGCCTGTTGACCACCTATTCTTCTGCCACTGAGCGCCGTGGTTGTAATCACGGCGGATCGGTGCCATACAAAACACCTCGCCAAGCCGGTGCGTCGCTCTTAGCATGCTTTCCCGAACGAGACACGAGAGACGGGGTGAGAGTGCGCCTTTCGGAGCAGACATGGTCGACGTTGATCAGCAAGGTTCGCCTTGGCCGCGACGAGTACCGAGTGGTCCGGCAGGCCCGAGCCGTGAAGCACGCGATGCTGTACGAAGGCTGGCTCGGCGCGGAGCTCAGCGTGGACAAGCGAGCAGCCGTGGTGCTCGCGATGGCCTGGGGCTGGCCGCCCGCTCCCCGCACAGCTTGATCTACCTGCCGCTACGCACGGCACGCCCGGCTGACTCGACCAACCGGGAACGGCTGCTGGATCTGGTCCTGCTGCATCACCGCCTGGCGTTCCCGGTCTCCCGCTGGAAACAGGTCCGCGCCCGATTGGGACCGGGTAGGCCGCATGGCGTGAGACTTCCGCCTCAGGCGTTTCGTCGGCGCTCCGATGGCGACCGGCGACGGTGGACCCATCAGGACTTCCGCGATCATCTCCGCTGGGACATCGCCGCGGACACCCTCTTCCTGATCGGCAGTCGCGAGGCCTTCGAGGTGGAGGCGGACCCGGTGCGTGCCCTGGCGGAAGATTGTCCGGGGCATCTCGCGGAAAGTCCCGACGCGCATTGCTGCGCTGAAATCAACCTGGGCCGGATGCGGATGGGGTACCCGGACCGCCGCCGCCCGTGGGCGGAGCTACACGTTGAGTACTGTCAGCGCCACCGATAGCAGCGATGCTCGTCCTCATTGCCGCCAATGACGTTACCGGTTCCTGTGTTTTTCTCGGGAGAACGCCATACAGGTGGAAAGGAGGCATGACATGCGAATCTGCGCTGGTCGCCACGTGTTCGAGAGTCGCTTCACCGTCGGCTGGCATGCTTCGGCAGCGCGGGAGCGGCATACGTCTACTCATACCGATAAGCCGTTATCGCGGATCGCGTTGGTGTGTCATGATCGAATGCGATGAGCACTGGAGGGGACTCCGATTCCGTTCTGGGTGAGGCTCGCCGGCACCACCTGGATCAGGTGAACGGTGTGCTTCGTCGCCCTGGCATGTACGGCAGGGATGAGACGGCGGAACGCCTTCTGCTGGAGGCGATGGCCGCCGTGGACGGGCACCTGACGCGGTGGTGGGCGGAGTGCGATCGACTACGCGAACGCGGCGCATTCACTGCCACGGGCGTCATGGGCGCCTTCGACGACATCCTTCCCGCCGACGCCTTACGTGATGCCACGGCCTCCGTCTACGCCGAGATCGCTCATCGTCTCGGCTGGCTGGAGCTGGATCGGGCGCTGCCGGCGGCGGAGTATCAGCGGTTGAGCGCCGACATCGGCGGGTGGGTGACGCGGGATCGCACGCTGTCCGAGGTCATTGAGACGTTCGGGCCCCCGTCGCTGTGGATCGGCGGAACCAACCCCTTCTACTCCAAGACCCTTGCCTACGTCACCGCCGATCGCGACGACGACGTGATCTGCCTTCACCTGTGGAACGCCTTCGCGAACACCGCACCCGAGACCGGTTCGCGGGGCGTCCACCCCGAACCGGTGGTGCTCGCCGTACGTCATCGGCAGGGCCCTTTCTCAACTGCCTTCTCGTTCACGCCCGAGGGCCTGCGCCGCAGGCCCAGCGACGACCAGCGCGATCCGCTCAGGCCGGTCGTCTGGATCTTCCAGGGTTACAACGCCCGACACGCCTCCGGGGTGTTCGACACGCTGGACGCCGGACTCGCCTGGGCAGCCGAGCACCAGGTGACCGGGATCCTGGCCGAGTACCCTCACGGCGGCGCCTACGACGTCGCAGTCAGCGAAGGCCGCTTCACACCCTCGAAAGCGCACCACGGCACCGCCGATCACGTCGCCGGCTTCAGCCCGGGGTTACGTCACATCCACCTGGCCGGCGGCCGTCCAGACCAATAGACGTCCGCTCACGCCGCTGACCGTGCGCCTGCTGGTTGCGAGCCGGCACATCGCTTAAGTCGTAGAACGGTGATTGCCTTGAGGACTTACGTCACTCGGGCCTGACGACGCCGCTGAACTCTCGCTCCCGGCCTGGTACGCCTGCCCAGGTGTCGATACGTACCGGCGGCGCTCGCCGACTACCGTCTCCTCGAGCAGGCTGGCGCGTTCTCTCAAGTCAGGGATAACCTCCCACATATGAGACGAGCTGTAGATCGAGGGCCGCAGAGCGCCGACCAGATGGAGGCCCGGCTGGCGAGGAGGCTCGCCGAACTGCGTACGGACCACGGCTGGTCGCTGGATGAGCTGGCACAGCAATCGGGCGTGAGCCGTTCAACCCTGTCGCGGCTGGAGCGCGGGGAGATCAGCCCGACCGCGGCGGTGCTGGGCAAGTTGTGTGCAGCGTACGGGCGGACGATGTCGCAGTTGCTGGCCGAAGTGGAGTCGGAGCCCCCGCAACTGGTGCGATCGGGCCAGCAATTGGAGTGGCGTGATGAGAAGTCCGGCTTCAGTCGGCGGTCGGTGTCCCCGCCCCACCCCGGTCTGAACGGCGAGATCCTCGAGGGCTTCCTCCTGCCCGGCGCGGACATCCCGTACGACAAACCGCCGGTCCCGGGCCAGGAACAGCACATCTGGATATTGGAGGGCGCTTTGCGGATCACCGTGGATGGCGAGGCGCACGAACTCCATAAGGGAGACTGCCTACGCTTCCGGCTGTGGGGGTCCTCACGATTTCAGAACCCGGGCCCCGACCCGGTCCGTTACGCCGTACTGATCGTCCTGCCGTCGGCCGGCCGACCGGCGTCGGGGATGAAAGCATGACTATTCGCGAACTCGGCGTGGCGGACGCCGAGCAGTACCGCGCGTTTCGCCTGGCCGCGTTGCGGGGGACAGGGACTGCCTCGTCGGTATCGCCGGCTTCTCCGTTCCCGCGCGCGTCCAGGAGCGCCATAAGGCGACGCTGTTCGGCATGGCGGTCGCTCCGCACGTCGCCGGCCACGGCATCGGCAAGCTGCTGATCCAGCGAGTCCTGAAGATCGCCGCGGCCGTCGACGGGCTGACCCAGGTCGTCCTGACCATGTCGGAAGGCGGCCTCCCTGCCGATCGGCTGTACGGCTCGTGCGGGTTCGAGGTATGGGGGCGCGAGCCGCGGGCGGTCATCATTGACGGGCGACACATCGCCAAGCCGCACAAGGTTCGCATGCCCGTCCGGCCGGACCTCACCTGACGCGGTGGTGGCCGAGCCGGATCAGTCTGGATCGTCAGGCGGCGACGATGCGGTGAGAGAGCGCTTCCAGTGCAGCAGGCAGTTCTTGCTCCACGACGATGTCCTCCAGAGCAACGACGGACAGGAACCCGCCGGCCACGATGGCGTCCAAGGCCCGCAGCAAGGGGCTCCAGAAGCCGTTGGCGTTCAGAAAACCCACCGGCTTGCGGTGAAAACCGAGCTGCCGCCAGGTCCACACCTCGAAGATCTCTTCAAGCGTGCCGAGGCCTCCGGGCAGAGCCAGGAAGGCATCGGCCTTCTCCGCCATCATCGCCTTGCGCTCGTGCATCGTCTCGCAGACGTGCAGCTCGGTGATGCCATGGTGCGCCCACTCCCGATCGACCATCTCCCGCGGAATCACCCCGATCACCTCGCCACCGGCCTGGCGTGCCCCATCGGCGACCGCGCCCATGAGCCCGGCACGGCCGCCGCCGTACACCACACCGATCCCTCTGCGAGCCAGCTCGCGACCCACATCGGCGGCGACCTCCGCATAGCCGGAGTCGGCGCCGGGCGATGAACCAGTGAAGATGGCAATGCGCTTCATGGGGCTCCTCCCCCGATAACGGGCGACAAGTCCCGTCTCATATACGGGAAATATCCCATGATCGGGAAGCAAGATAGATTCGAGGGACAGCTGCCACCTCACGGCAAGGGATTCAGCATGGCGCAGCGTGCAAAGGACAGCACATGAGCCGCCCACGTGTAGTCGTCGTCGACCTCGGCGGCGTGTTGTTCCACTTCGACCACGCCAGTCGCCTGCGGCACATGGCCGACGCCTTCGAGCCCTCGAGCACGCCCTTTCGCTGTGAGCATGGTGTCCCCGGTCGAGCGCGGTCACAAGGCGCCGACCATCGTCGTGCTCGGCCTACTTCGCCGGCGTCGAACACGGCTACGCCGACGCCGGCGTCCCCTGCGACTATTCCGTGGCGGCGCTCATCATGCGTCCACGCGCCGCGCGGCGCTGACCGGCTCACGCGGGTGATCTCCTCCGGCGCCGGAATCGCTACGTCGCCAACGAGAACATGTGCAGAGCGAGAAAGAGGATCACTGCGTTCGATATCAGCGCGGTGGCCAGCCGCCCGCGGCTGCCCGTGATGAACCGACCGAGCAGTGCGCCGCTTCCCGCCAAGAGGAGTTGCCAGCTCGCTGAGGCAGCGAATGCGGCGACGACGAACATGGCCTGGTCAAGAACGCGCACGGTTGTCGCGGTCTGAATGCCGAGCACCAACGCCGCGAAGTAGATCACGGTGAGGGGGTTCAGCATCGTGAGACCCAACAGCGCCCAGAAGGCACCTGCCGGAGCGAGCGGCCGGTCATCCATCGTCGCAGAGTGGTGGCGTCGACGGTAATGCCTGATCGCCGTCGTCGCGCCCCGTAGGACAAGGGCGATGAGGATCAGCGCCGCACCCCGGCGTAGCGGGGCCACGATCGATTGGACGAATGGAGTGAGCGCGGCACCGCAGAGGGTCGCGATCAAGGCGTACAGACCGTCCGCGGTCGCCACCCCGAGCGCGGCGAAAGCTCCGGTCTTCAAGGACGTTCGAGCGGTGAGAGCTACCAGATAGGTCGCGACCGCGCCGACCGGGATGGCGATGCCATAGCCGGCCAGCAGCCCCGCCACCAGTGCGGCGATCATGTTCGGATGAGCATCGGCCGGCGGCTTTGCTGCCGGCCCGGCACCGCCATGTCGGCCGCAGCGGTGACGGGCGGAACGGTACAGGCGGCACGTACCCGCTCCGGCAGGTCGTGCTTGACGACCGCCTGGAGCGGCTCGGATTCGGCGGGATCCGACCATGAGGTGCCGATGGGGTTGGGCTCGGAGCCAGCGGTGCGGGTCAGCAGGTGGCGCAATGTGATCAGCCGTCCGGGAAAGGTGTCGGGGATCCGAAGATCGGTGAGGTAGAAGTTGATGTCGTCATCCAGCTTGAGCCTGGCTTCCTGGACGAGCCGGAGTGCTGCGGCGGCGGTGAACGTCTTGGCCGGCGACAGGGTGGAAACCCGGTGCGGGAGGCGTGCCCCGCGATCTTCCGCTCCTTGACGGCGACCGGACCCCTTGGTCAGGTTCATCGATCAGCCGCGCCGGATCCTTGTCCGTCATCGGCGGGGCCGGACATCGGCAGGAGCATGTGTGTAGGCAGCAAGGCCACGACGACTCGCATACCGACCCTCAGCGCAGTGCCCTGACGGTGCCCGAGGCTGCTGCTTTGCCGAGCCGCCGCTGGCGGTAGAGCAGGGACCAGCCGATCAGCAGTGCGAACGTGCCCAGCTGCAGCGCCGTGGACAGGCCGGTCATGACATCGAGCGGCAGGCGGTAGATGAGCGGGATCCTGGTGATCGACTCGGCGAGCAGCCCTATGCCCCAGACCAGCGTCAGGGTCAGGAACACCTTGCGGAACTGGGGCTCGAACCGCCACAGCCGCTCCCATTCGGCGAGCTTCCGCGGGTCGTCGGCACTCAGCCGGCGCATGAGCGCGTACATGAGAGGGCGCCCCAGCAGGCAGGAGCCGAGCATGAGAAGGCCGAGCAACCCAGACAGGACGGACTCCTTGGCCAGGAGGAACCGGGGGTCGCCGGTCAGGAAGGTCAACAGCAGGCCTACGGCGAAGCCGCTGCACACGAGGGTAGCCAGGCCGTTGAACCGGCGCGAGACGACCGCCACCAGCAAGACGCGGACCAGGGCGGCACCCGCGCCGAGCAACAGCGAGATCGTCTCGTGCAGCCCGAACCTGCGGCATGCGTAGTAGACCGCGATGGGTAGCACGACGTCCGGGACGAGGGCCTTGAGCAGGGTTGTCTTGTTCATGAGTGGCTCCCTTCAGGAGATGAGAACTGGAGTGCCGGAAAGGGGCAGACGGATTCGGCCGTCGGCGATCTTCATCGGCACCTCGGCGCCGAACGCGTCGACGGCATGCGCGCAGGGCAGCGGCCACGGCCAGTCGAAGTGGACGGACGGCTCGTCCTCGGTGGAGAAGTCGGCGGGTTGCCGCCAGACGACGATGAGCGGCCCGAGGGGTTCGCGACGGATGTCGAAGAGGTAGACGTCGGGAGCGCCTGCCATGTCGATCCTGTGAACCTCGGTCACTCCACGCAGGTGGTGCGACAGCAGTTCCACGGTGGCGGCGGTCGGGCGACGCCGCCCGACCTCCTCGCCGTCGTAGTCTGTGAGGGCGAACGTGCCGAACATCAACGCTCTGGTGGTACGGGTGTCGGCTTCGTGGGGCGATTCGGGGGCGAGCTGAAAGACGGCCGTTCTGCGTACGCCGCCGGCCAGCAGCAGCAAGGTGCGCGTCACGATGTCGCGGCCGCTCATTCTGAAGCGTTTGGCCTCCAGCTCGGGCGAACACCCGGACAAGAACATCTGGAGGGTCTCGGGCAACTCGTCCATGCGCTCGTAGAGGGCCGCCACGCCGGGTTGGGCCTTGCTTTCGAGCGGACCTCCCTCCGGAATCGCGGTCTCGCCGAGGGCCTGCCGACGGTGTGCGGCCAACGCCTCGATCAGGTACGGCAGATTGCCGGGGAAACCGGTGGGCATCGGGCCGTTGAACTCGCTCGCGACGACCGGTTTGCAGTATCCGTGTGCGTCCATCAGCCGGCGGCAGGCATCGATCATGGCCGGAATCTGGTACGGATCGCCGTACGGATGGATGTCGAAGACATCGAAGCGATCACGAGCGCCCGCCAGAACACGGTCGAAGTAACTGATCCAGCCGGCGCCGCCGCCCTGTTCGTCGCCGGTCATCACACTGGGAACCGCCCCGCCGAGGGCGACCAGGGCCCGCGGATCGACCTGTTTGACGGCCTGGTGAAAGGTATGCAGGTGTGCCAGGTAGTCATCCGGCGCACCAGACCACAGCATGGGGATGTTCGGCTCGATCTCGCACTGCCAGAAGCGAACCCGGCCGCGGGCCCGCCGAACCAGCGCGCTGACGAACCTCTCATAGGTCGCCGGCTCCTTGGCCGGCGAGGCGGGAAGAAATCGGGTCGCCCGCCTGGTGCCCCATGGCGAACCGGCGCATACGGTGACCCAGACCTCGTCATCCTCCTCGATCTGATCGACGAGGGTGTCCACCGCTCCCCAGTCGAACACGCCCGGCTCGGGCTCGACCTGGGACCAGAAGAGATTGACCCTGACGAACCGGGCACCGAGCGCCCGCGCATGGTGCATGAACTGCTCGGGAGCACCGAATAGGCCATAGGTGCCGCCGCGATTGACGCCCGTGCGGATGTCATCCAGAACGTCCATCTCGTCTACCACCTCACGTGAAGGACAGTCTCTCTTTAAGAGACTCAAGTACCTTAACCCTAACATCTAGGATCGCAATAGGGGACGATGAGGACCTTATTTCGGACGTCAAGGCGTACGAGCTCCATCCGGTGGAGGACTCATCGCAGGTCGAGGTGCTCCAGGCCGAGCAGCCGCTTCATCAGGTCCGGCAGCATGCACCCGGCGCCGGCCATCGGTTGCACATCGCTCGCGGTGCCGATGAAGTCCACCCGGGCGAGCAGGCGTCTCCGGCCAGGGCGAGCTCCGCACACAGCCCGTCTCGCGGCAGGCCGGCGAGGCTCACCTTGTCACGCCTTCCCGCCGCATATCGAGGCGTCGCCCTCCACGGTCCCGTAGTTGTTCCGCACCACGACCCCGCCGACGTGGTCAATCAAGCTCCCGGGGAGGCGACTCCAGGATGCGGCCGAGAGCGGTGCCCATCCCATCGGGCGGGTCCGGTTCACCTGACACGACTCCCCTCATCGGTTCCGAAAGGTTCGATCTTGAAGTACCAGAGAAAGGGAGCTCATGTTAAGATACTAGAGAATCTTATATAGGTTTTATTTAGACCTAAATAAGAGTCTGGAGTATCGTAATTACCTGGAGGGGCCGTGGCATCCGAGACAAGGACGGAAGGCGACAAGCGCTCCAGGCGACGCGGCGCGGAGCTTGAAGAGGCGCTCTTGCAGGCCACGGTCGACGAGCTCGTCGAGCGTGGCTACGCGCAGCTGACCATTGACCGCGTCGCACAGCGGGCAGGGACCAACAAGTCAGTGATCTACCGCCGCTGGCCGCACCGCGCCGCTCTCGCCTTTGCCGCCTATCGCCACTTCGTGGCCCAACCGACAGCCTTGCCCGACACCGGAGACCTGCGGACGGACGTGCTGGAACTGTTGCGAGGAGCGGCGACCCGGATGGAGTCCGCGGTTGGCGGCGAGATCCTGCGCGGCATGATGTCCGAGATGCACGCCCATCCAGAGCTGTTCAAGCACATACGCGAGGAACTCGCCCAGGAGCCCGGCGCCATGATGACCATTCTGGGCAGAGCGGTCGCGCGAGGCGAGGCCAGACCTGGCTCCCTGCGCCCCCGCGTGGCGACCGTCCCCGTCGTCCTCCTCCGCCAGGAATTCCTGATGAACCCGGAGGCAGGCATCTCCGAGGAGATACTGACCGAGATCGTCGACCAAGTCTTTCTCCCCATGGTGCGGCTTGGCTAGACGCACTGATCTGTGCCGGCTCCACCAGCGGTTGTATCCGGACGAAGACTGGCCGTCGAAGCTCGCGTCAGTTTCCATGGCTGACCGCATCCTCATCCGTGGGGCGCGACACGGCGACGACCGCGATCCCCAGGCGCTCCTGCTCCGCTGGGACAGCAGGGCCTTTCATTCACAGCCGACCTTCGGACGCTGGGGCGTCCACGACGGGAAAGTTGTTGTGGCATGTCGCGACGGCGCAACCGCCGTTCTGGGGATGAACCTGAGGCGGGCTGAGCGACCAATCGCCGTGTTGAGGTCAGCGGGAACGGCCGCGCTGGATGGGGTCGGCTTCGGCGGTGATGCGGGCGGAGGGCTCTTCGCCGAGGCGGCCATAGGCCGCCGCACGGCGCAGCATTGTCACGCCCACAGCGAGCAACCACAGCTGCACGATCATGGAGCCGAGGACGCCGTACAACAACGCGCCGGGGAACAGGGGAGGCGACAGGAACAGGCCCGTCGCGGCGAGCAGTGTCACGGTGCCGACGAGTGTCCCGGCCCAGCCGAGCCAGGAAGGGTAGTCGTCCAGAGTCATCGCGACTCCGAACAGCATCAGTGGCGCGCCGTACAGTAGCGCCATCGCGACCAGGGAGGGGCCGTGGGTCGTCATCGCCACCGCGTGCGCGGCACGCACCAGTTCGGCCCGCCCGCCGGGAGCGGCCTTCGCGGCCGCCTCGGCCAGCTCGGGTAGGGCCAGGCCCTCGCTGGTGCTTTCGACGCTGAACACCGCGAGTCCGACGGCGGAACTCGCCAGCCCCACTCGGCCCAGCATCCGGGCCGTAGGGTGAGTGAGCGACTTGATCAGCGAGATCAGTCCCGCCATCGCGATCATCGAGGCGAAGACGGCGACCAGGTGCACTGCGGCGTAGATCGGTCGTGACGCAACGAAATCCAGTGCGGCTTCGGCGTCGGCCGCTGGAGTGTCGCCGTGCAAGAGGCGGGCCGTGGCGAAGACCACGGCGCCGAGGACGGTGCATACACCGCCGATCTTCAGGTTATGGGCGGTAGCCCGCTGACCGGCTGCGAAGCCGGTCGCGTTGGGCAGCGTCATGATGGGTCTCCCATGTGAATGTGCGTGGTCGATGCAGGTGAAATCGGGCCGCTCAGCCCAGGGTGTTGACCAAGAAGGCGGTCACCGTGTCGGTGAGTTGCCGAGGGGACGGTCGTTGCCCGGGGGTGTCCAGGGTGTGCCCGGTGCCGTGGACCTCGATCAAGGTGGTGGGCACGCCGGCGGCGCGCAGGCGCTTGGCGAAGCCGAAGGAGTGGCGGGGAAAGACGTCCTCGTCGCGGTCGCCATGGAGCACAAGGAACGGCGGGGCGTTGGCGGTGACGTAGGTGTTGGGGCTCATGGCGCGGCGGGTCTCGGCAGAGTCCCCGACGCCGATCGCCAGGCACAAGCGGATGAACGGCGGGGCGTCGTCGAAGTCGTTGAGGTCGGCGGGGCCGAACATGTCCACCACGGCCTGGACGGTGCTGGACTGGTCGAGGTACTGACCGTCGTCGAATCCTGCGCCCGGCCCCGCGAGGCCGAGCAGCGACGCGAGTTGCCCTCCGCCGCTACCGCCCCAGGCTCCGATCCGGTCGGCGTCGATGCCCAGGGCGGCGCTATGGGCGCGCAGGAAACGCACGGCACATTTGGCGTCCTGAATCGACGCCGGCCAGGGCGCGCCCGGGGGCATTCGATAGCCGATCGAGGCCACCACGAATCCGCGGGCGTTCAGTTGGCGTCGCAGCGGGGGGAACAGGGCGCCCTCATGGTTGGCCAGTGTCGCGCCGAGCCCGGTGGTCTTGCGGTCGCCAAGGATGGTGCCGCCACCGTGGATGTACACCGCCACAGGCATCGGCCGACCGGGCCTCGCGGCTGGGGAGGGCATGTAGAGATCCATGGCCAGGGGCATGCCGGCAGGGCGGCAGTATTCCACTGTGCTGCGCTGTCCGGCGGGCAGGTTCGATGGCTCCACAGCGTCGGCGGGCCGCGGCACCGGCCGCGCCAGCACACCGGCACCGGTGCCCAGTTGCGCCGCTCCGAGGGCGAGGAACCGCAGCCCGTACGGCCAGGACATACGCCACACCGCGGCGAGCGGAGCCAGATAGATCGCGGTGCCACCCGACGCCGCCAACAACGCGGTGATCAGCAGCGGCCCTCTCTTCGCCGTGGCGGGTTCCGCGTTCCCTATCGGGCCGGAGAACGCCCCGGTGCCCAGTGCGGCATCAGACATGCCCGCAATGATCGCCACCGCGAGGAGGTGGCGCGTCCGCCGTAGGCAGACACCTTCCAGCCCCGGGTACTGCGTCGGCGTACTCCAGCGGGAGTATCAACCGGGCGTGACCAGCCCCGTCTGGTAAGCGAACACCACGAGCTGGGCCCGATCCCTCGCGCCCACCTTGATCATGGCTCGTGACACGTGCGTCTTCGCGGTCAACGGGCTGACCACCAACTGCGCCGCAATCTCATCGTTGGACAGCCCGGCCGCCACCAGCCTTACCACCTCGCGCTCCCGGCCGGTCAGCAGGACCAGTTCCGGCGGCTCCAGCCGTGGCCTGGCCGCCGGGCCGACGCCGAGGGACCGGGCGATCACCGTCCGCGTGACGCTGGGCGACAACAGCGCGTCGCCGCGCGCCACGATCCGCACCGCATGCAGCAGTTCATCAGGCTCGATGTCCTTCACCAGGAATCCGCTCGCGCCGGAACGAAGCGCGGCGAAGACATTCGCCTCCTCCGCGAACGTGGTGAGCACGACCACGCGTACCCCACAGAGCCCGGGGTCATCGGTGATCCTCCGGGTCGCCGTCACCCCGTCCACTTCCGGCATCTGGATGTCCATCAGCACGACGTCAGGCCGCAGTTCGCGTACCAAGGCGATCGCCTGCCCACCGTTGGCGGCCTCGCCCACCACCTCGATATCGGCCGCACTGTCGAGCAACGATCGAAAGCCGGCCCGCACCAGGGCCTGGTCGTCGGCCAGCAGCACCCGGATCACGCTGCCTCCAGCGGTAGCCTCACCCGCACCCGGAAACCGCGCCCGCGCAGCGGCCCCGCCTCGAACCACCCGCCCAGCCCTTCAGCTCGCTCTCGCATCCCCGCCAGGCCATGCCCGCCCCCCGACGCTTCCGCTTCGGCGCTCACACCGTCGTCGGTCACCTCGATCGCGATCCACTCCGGCTCCCAAGCCAAACGGACCTGGGCACGCGCCGCTGACCCGGCGTGGCGCAGCACGTTGGTCAGCGACTCCTGCAAGATCCGGTACACCGCGCGATCGACCGGTCCGGGCAGCCGCCGGCTGGACATGTCGCCGTCGAGCCCCACTTCCAGACCCGCCGCCCGCACTGCGGCCAGAAGATCCGGCAACCGGTCGAGGCCGACGTCGCGATCGGTCACCAGGACGGACTCGCCGTCGGCCCGCAACACGCCCAGCGTCGTGCGCATCTCACCCAGCGCCGCCTTGCCGGTCTGCCGGATGGCCTTGAGCGCATCCCGCGCCCGCGCCGGATCCTGGTCGATCAGGTGCAGCGCGGCGCCGGACTGCACTGTGATGGTGGCTATCGCATGCGCCACCGTGTCGTGCAACTCCCTGGCGATGCGCAGCCGCTCCTCGGCCACCTGGCGCTCGGCCTCGCGCCGGCGCTGCTCCTCGGCCAGACGAAGCCGTTGGCGCACCTCCCCGGCGTACGCACGCCGGCTGCGCACGAGCGCGCCCAGCAGCATCGCGACCACGGCCAAGGCCATCGATGGCAGGAACACCGCGACCGCGTCGAGCGGCGGCATGCCGTCCCGCACCGCCACAACGTAGCCCATGGACAGAAACGCGACCGGCACCGGCAGCGCCCGCCACAGGTAACCTGCCAGCACCGCATCGTAAAGCGGCACAGCCAGCACCACTGATGGTGGGAAGCCCGGATAACCCAGCGCGTAGAACAGCAACAGCACCGCCGAGACGATGTACAGCACGGCCGCGGGACTCCGCCGCCGCAGCAGCAACGGCGCGGCCATCACGACCCCGAGCACGTACGCCAACCAGTCACGGGAAACGGAGTGCGCCTCTCTACCGGTAGCGATGGCGATCTCCGCCGCTGCCAGCACCACGACCGCCACGGCAGCGTCGACCATCCAGCGCCGTAAAGCGGGCCGCAGCTCAAGCATGCGCCAACCGTACGCACAGGACACCGTAGCTCTCTACCTCCCGGACAACGTCTCGCCGAGCTGCGCCCCTGCCGAATCACAGGCCAACGATGAGGCGCCGGCTGCGGGAGCCTTGCTCCCAGAGTTCGTGCGGGTAGTCATGCGCGGACGAAGCCGAGATGGAGCGCGGCTGTCGCATGCTCCTGAAGCGCTACGCCAAGTGCCTCGACGGCCGCCAGGAGCAGAACAACCCCCGCATCGAGGCCGCGTCGACCCGTGAGAGCCGGTCCACAACTGGCCCACAGCCAGCGAGCGCCAACGAGAACGGGCGGGACTCCGTGAGACTGGAGACCCGCCCGATAATCCGTTGTTCGCCCTGGTCAGCGGCTTGATCCGCTGGTCAAGGTCTGGTGCCCCCTGCAGGATTCGAACCTGCGCACCCGGCTCCGGAGGCCGGTGCTCTATCCCCTGAGCTAAGGGGGCTCAACCGCTGATAAGGCTACCAGCACTTGAAGGCCGTTCGTGACATCAATACGGCCGCCGGAGGGCGCGGGCATGTGGATCAGCGAAAACCGCGCGCCCACCCCGTCTCATTGGCTAACTTTGCCGCCGTGGGCGAGCTTCTGGGACGCGTGCTGGTCGTGGATGACGACGAGGTCATCCGGCAGCTCATAGCGGTCAACCTGACCCTGGAGGGGTTCGAGGTCGAGACCGCGTACGACGGGCAGGACTGTTTGGACCGCGTCCACGACGTGGATCCCGATGTGATCACGCTCGACGTGATGATGCCGCGTCTGGACGGATGGGAGACGGCCACGCGGCTGCGGGAGGACCCGAGCACCCGGCACATCAAGGTCATGCTCATCACCGCCCGGGCCCAGGAGGACGACCGCAGGCGGGGCTACGACATCGGCGTCGACGCCTACCTCACCAAGCCGTTCGACCCGGCCGAGCTGATCCAGATCGTACGGGACCTCGCCAAGGGCCCCGAGGCACTCTGAGCCGCATTGGTCCACGGACACGGGCACCGATTGGCCCGGGTGTCCGAGCCGGGACGCTTCTAGCCTCGGCAAGCGTGATCGATGCCTCGACGTTGCTGGTGTACGCGGCCGCCTCGGCGGCGGTGGTGGCCGTGCCGGGCCCCAACCATCTCTACATCGCCGCCCGGGGCGTAGCCCAGGGCCGCCGCGCCGGGATCGCCTCGGCCCTCGGTGTGGAGACGGGCACACTGCTCCACATCGCCGCGGCGGCGGCGGGCCTGTCCTATCTGCTCGCGCGGTCCGCGGAGCTGTTCGCGGCGGTGAAGTGGGCCGGCGTCGCCTACCTCGCCTATCTCGGCGTCCGCGCCCTGACCGGCCGGGGCTCCGACGGCGACGAGCCGCGGCCGCAGCCGCTACGCCGGGTCTTCCTCGAAGGCGTCGTGGTCAACGTGCTGAACCCCAAGACCGTGCTGTTCTTCCTGGCGTTCCTGCCGCAGTTCGTGGATCCCTTCGGCGACGTGCCGGGGCAGGTCCTCCTTCTCGGGCTGGTCCTCGCCGTCATCGGGCTCGCCTCGGACCTCGCGTACGCGCTCACCGCCGGGTCGCTCGGCCGCCGCCTGCGCGCGAGCACGCTCAGGTACGCCTCAGGGCTGGTCTACCTGGCGCTCGCCCTCGTCGCCGCGCTGAGCGGGGCCGGGCGTACGGCGCGGGGCTGATCAGGCCGCGCAGGAGGACAGGTCCCGGGCCGCCTCGTCGATGAAGCGGGCCAGCCGGGCGGGATCGGCGAGCACGGTCAGATGGCCCCGGCCCGGCACGTGGGTGAGACTGCCGTCGGCGCAGGCCCGCAGGAACGCCTGCTCGTCGGCCCGGAAGGGATCGCGGGTGCCGTTCAGCAGCCAGACCCGGCCGGGGTAGGCCGCCAGCGAGGCGAGGGGGTCCTCCGCCGTGACCGCCGCGACGACGGACGCCACGACCTCGCCGCTCAGCCCGCCCTCGATCATGGCGTCTCCGGCGGCCCCGGGCAGCACCCGGCGCAGCGCGAAGCGGCTCACCCGGTCGGCCAGCGCGGGGTTTCGGGCGGCCAGACGCCCGGCGAGCCGGTAGGCGTGCATCCTGGGCCGGTCCGGCCGCACCGTGCAGCCCATCGCGACCAGGCCGGCGACGAGGTCCGGATGCCGCGCGGCGGCGGCGATGCCCACGTAGCCGCCGAGGGACAGCCCCACGACGAGGGCCCGTCCGCCCAGGTCCGCGATCGCCTCCGCGACGACGTCGCAGGCCGCCTCGGTGCCGTACGGCAGGCCGCGGCGGCGGCCGTGGCCGGGCAGGTCGGGGGCGGCGGACGGGGCCCGCAGCAGCGCCCGGACCGGGGACCACATCGTGCCGCTCAACCGGGTGCCGTGGACGAAGACCACCGGCATGCTCATGACGCACCTCCTTCGACAGCAACGCAACGTTGCGTTGCATATGCCATTAAAACACAACGGTGCGTTGCAGTAGGCTCCCACCATGGCCCCACGCAAGAAGGACGACATCCTGAACGCCGCACTGCGCCTGCTGGCGGAGAAGGGCTACGAGGGCCTGACCATCGAGGGCGTGGCCGAACGGTCGGGGGTCAACAAGACGACGATCTACCGGTGGTGGCCGTCGAAGGCCGCCCTGCTCGGCACGGCGCTGGTCGAGGCGCGGGCGCTCGACTTCGAGGTGCCCGACACCGGGAGCCTGCGGGGCGACCTGCGCGCGCTGCTGGACGGCCTGGCCCGGCTGCTCACCACCCCCCCGGCGGCGGACATCGCCGTCGCGGCGCTCGGAGCCGCCGCCAACAGCCCCGAGCTCGCGGAGGCGGCCAGAGGCTTCTTCGCCGACCGGTTCGCCCGGGAGCGGTCGATCTTCGAACGGGCGCGTGAGCGCGGCGATATCGGCGATTCCGCCGACCCGATGACAATCATCGATTTGCTCGCCGGCGCGGTCTGGCTACGGGTCGTATTCCGGCAATTGCCTCTGGACGATGGCTTTACCGAGCGGGCGGTGAACGCCGTAGTCGATGGGGTAGGGCGGCCAGGGGATCCGAAGGCGGGCCGACCGGCGCGGACCGGCGGCTGACCGAACGGATCGACCGAACAGATCGACCGGACGGCCCGGCCAGGAGCGCCACTGGCCGCGGCCCTCCGCGACGGGTTTCGCGGCGCCGCGCGCTCCATGCGCGGCCGAGTAGGCCCGGCGCGTCGTTCCCGCGGACGTTCCATGACCTGCGACGGTCACGTCCGCTCATGTCATTCGCGCACATCCCAGTCGCGCCGGCCACGTCAGGCCGCACCGTGTCATGTCGCACCGTGTCATGTCGCACCGTGTCATGTCGTGCCCCAGCGCCGAGTGGAGGGAGCACACCGATGACCATGTCCAGCAAGCCGCCCAAACCTCACGGCAAGCGGCCCCGGCTGCTCCTCGGAATCACCGCGGCGCTCGCCCTCGCCACCGGCGCCGGCCTCGCCGCGGCGGGCGCGCCGGGCCACGACCAGCCGCGGTACGCCCAGGGGGGACAGCTCCGGCCCGGTCCGGAGCAGTTCGGCATGAACGAGCTCGGCCTGCTCCAGTTCGGACAGCCCCAGCAGCCGCGCACGTCCCGCGACTACCAGACCTTCACCAGCCAGACGGGTGCGGTGGACTCGGTGCAGAGCGGCTCCCTGACGGTGGACGGCCGCACCTACGCGATCGACGAGTCGACCAGGATCGTCGCGGACTACAAGGGCCTGCAGGGGATCCAGCAGGGCGACCAGGTCTGGGTCGTGGGCACGACCGGCGGCAGCCCGAGGGCGATCATCGTCGCGGACGCCAGCCGCCCGACGCTGCCGGGGCACGGCGGCGGCGCACCTCCGCCGCAGACCCCGCAGACCCCGTCCGCGCCCGCCACACCCGGCGAGTCCGTCACACCCGGCGGATCGCCGTCGCCGGAGACCGTCTCGCCCACGGGGTGACGCCGAGCGCTGCCCATGGGCGGGGACCCGCAGCGGCCCCCGCCCATGGCGTGACGATCAGGACGTGGCGAACGTGAACCAGTTGAGGTTGACGAAGTCGGCCGGCTGACCGCTGCTGAAGGTGATGTAGACGGTGTGGGTGCCGGTCGTCGGCGTGATGTTGGCCGGGACGGTCGTCCAGCTCTGCCAGCCGCCGGTGTTGCCGACGGCGAAGTCGCCGATCGGGGTCGCCGTCGGGCTGTCGAGCCTGACTTGCACGAGGCCGCTCACGCCGGCCGCCGCACCGGAGGCGACCCTGGCCTTGAACTGCCGCGCCGCCGTCGATCCGAAGTTGACGCCGTCGAAGCGCAGCCAGTCGCCGTTGGAGATGTAGCCGACGTTCTGGCCGCCGCCGCTGTCCTGGGTCGTCTCCACCTGCGTGCCGCTCTGCGCCTGGTAGTTCTCCGCCTGGATGGTGGAGCGGGCGTCCACGCCGCCCGGCGGGGGCGAACTCGGCGGCGGGCTGGTGGTCGCGCCGCTCTGCCACACGGCCACGTAGTCGACCACCATCGGCCGCCCGGACACGGTGGCGGAGGTGGGCGTGGAGAACCCGGCCACGCCGTTGGGGAAGCCGCCGCCGATGGCGACGTTGAGCAGGATGAAGTATCCGGCGTGGGAGGTCATGTTCGACCACGTCGTGGCGTCGAGCTGGCTCTGGCTGATGCTGTGGAACTGCTGGCCGTCCACGTACCAACGGAGCTGGTTGGGGCTGACGCTGCGGTCCCACTCGAACCGGTAGGTGTGGAAGGCCGACTGGCAGGTCGAGCCGGGGCAGGCCCGGCTGCTGCCCAGGCCGTTGGTCTCGTTGCACGGCCCGCCGGGGTTCACCCCGCAGTGCAGGGTGCCCCAGACCGTGTTGAGCCCGTTCACGTTCTCCATCAGGTCGAGCTCGCCGATGGAGGGCCAGTTCTGGTAGTTGCCCCGGTAGGGCGCGCCGAGCGCCCAGAAGGCCGGCCAGTAGCCGAGGGCGGCGTCGCCCGTGACGTTCGGCATCTGGATGCGGCCCTCAATGCGCAGGATGCGGCCGTCGGCCGGCTTGAAGTCGGCGCGGCGGGTCTCGATCCGCGCGGAGGTCCAGTTCTGGCCGCTGCCGATCGGGGTGATGCGCAGGTTGCCACTGCCGTCCAGGCTCAGGTTGGAGGTGCTGGACGTGTAGTTCTGGATCTCGCCGGTGCCCCAGTTGCCCGGGCCTCCGGGGTACGAGTGGCCGGTGTCGATGATCCAGTTGGTGGACGACGGAAGCGTTCCGGCCGTGCCGTTGAAGTCGTCCGACCAGACGAGCGACCAGCCGGACGGCGTCCCGGGCACCGACGCGTCGGCGGGCCGTACGGCGAGGGCCATGACCGCGGCGGCCACGGCGAGCAGCGCCGGCAACGAGCGCCGCCATGGGGAGTGGAGCACACGCATGAGTACCTCTCTCCTCGGTCCGGTCGTCGCGGCGGGGGGATTGGGGGGTGCGGGCGGCCTCACGGAGCGAAGACGGTGGACGTCTGAAGGCCGGACGACGGTGTCCGGAGAGGTCGTGAGGGCCCGCGCACCGCGATCGCGGACCGCTTGAGCGACACTTTCCCCTCTGAATCTCACTCGCGTCAAGGGGATCTGTGAAATCTGAGAGAGCGTTCTCAGCGAGTACTGCCCGGTGCGAGCAGTGATGAGAGAGCGCTCTCCAAACTGGCGCCGGAGGGGGAGCCCCGGCCCGGGCCTCGGCACCCCCTCGCCGGCGTCAGGTGGAGTCCGGTCCCACCCTGCGTCCGGTCGCCGACGCCAGGCGGAGCCCCGTCGCGCCCAGCGTTCCAAGCAGTGCGGTCGCGGCCAGGACCAGGGCGGTCTCGCGGAAGCCCGTGAGCGGCGAGCCCGTCGCCGCGCCGCGGGTGGTGAAGAACGTGACGAGCAGCGCGATCCCGAACGATCCCGCGAGCCGCTGCGCCACGCTGAACAGCGTGTTGGCGTCCGGCAGGTCCGGGCGTACGGCGCGGTCGCCCCGGACGCCCAGACCGGCCCGGTACGCCGCGAACGCACCGGACAGGGCGAGCAGCCCGATCGGCAGGTTGATCAGGAAGATCGAGCGCCAGCCGTACGCGCCGATCAGCAGGCCGCCCAGGAAGACGCCGAGCGCGGGCGCCGCGAAGAACTCGAGACCCGCGGCGAGCGGCACCCTGCCACTCGAGCCCGTCGCGGCTCCGCCCTCCCCGATGAGCAGGCCGATCGCCAGCGGCACGAGTGGTGCGCCGCCCAGGCCCTGCAGGGCTCTGCAGCAGATCAGCGCGCCGGCGTCGGGGCTCACTGCGCACGGACGGGACGGCGTGGGGTCAGGAGCCCCGGCCCCACCGGTAGACGCCGTAACCCATCAGCAGCAGGCTCACCGCGCCGGCCACGGCCCGCCAGGAGTTCCACGTGGTCCACCGGGCCGAGTAGTCCGACCAGATCCGGGCGGCGGCCCCGGCCGGGTCGCCGTGGGCCGCCGCGGCGGCCAGGGCGTCGTTCATCGGCACGTTCACCGCGGCCGTGATCAGGATCACGCCGACGACGTACACCGCGGCCGCCGCGAAGAACGGCCAGGCCGCGCCCGAGCGAGGGGTGGCCAGCAACAGGCCCCCCGCCCCGGCGGCGGCGACCGGGGCGAGGACGAACGCCGCCAGGAACACCGGGTTCTGGATTTTCACGTTGACGGCGTTCATCGCGTCGATCGCCGAGGAGGCCGACGCCGCGTTCAGGCCCGGCATGACCCCGACAGAGAACCCGAAGAAGGTGCCCGCCATCCCGGCGGTCATGAGCATGGACAGGGCCGCCGCGACAGCGGCCAGAAGATATGTCATGACGCCTCCGCCGCGGCCCGGGCGCCGATGCCGGCGGTGGTGACCAGAATGTGCGCTGTCGTCGTCATGGCGATCAGTCAACCGGCGGACCGCTCCGGGCGACATCGCCGAGACGCTCGACCGCATATCCGGCCGTCTACGATCTGGGCATGGACGCGCTGGCCGATCTTCTGGACGGGCCCCGGGCGCGGGGGGCCTTCCTGCTGCGGGCGACCCTGAGCCCGCCCTGGTCGGTCCGGATCCAGGACGAGGCGCCGCTGTGCCTGGTGGCGATGGTGCGCGACGAGGCGTGGATCACCCCGGACGAGGACCGGGCCGTACGGGTGGGGCCCGGCGACGTGGCGGTCGTGCGCGGTCCCGCTCACTACACGGTCGCCGACGACCCGGCGACCGCCCCGCAGGTCGTGATCCACCCCGGGCAGGTCTGCACCACGCCGGACGGCCGCGCCCTGT
Source organism: Microbispora sp. H10830 (assembly GCF_014161375.1). Classification (NCBI taxonomy): domain Bacteria; kingdom Bacillati; phylum Actinomycetota; class Actinomycetes; order Streptosporangiales; family Streptosporangiaceae; genus Microbispora; species Microbispora sp. H10830. The sequence continues at coordinate 652,256 of NZ_JABBWX010000003.1, read as the reverse complement.
CGGCGGAGATGGACTTGGGCATCCGCAACTGGGGCAACGACCCGGACGGGTCGGCCGTGATGCTCATCGGCACCTACCAGATGCGCGGCGCGGTCACCCAGCGGCTGCTGGCGGCGCTGCCCACGCTGCTGGTGCTGCGCGGCGACTCCTGGGACGGCTCCCTCGTCACGCTGCTCGGCAGAGAGATCGTCAAGGACGAACCCGGCCAGGAGGTGGTGCTCGACCGCCTGCTGGACCTGCTGCTGATCGCCGTGCTGCGGACGTGGTTCTCCCGCCCCGACGCGCAGGCCCCGGGCTGGTATCGGGCGCACGGCGATGCGGTGGTCGGGCCGGCGCTGCGGATGCTGCACGCCGACCCGGCCCACCCGTGGACGGTCGCCGAGCTGGCGGGCCGGACGGGAGTCTCCCGCGCCGCGCTGGCACAGCGGTTCGCGAAACTGGTCGGCGAGCCGCCGATGGCCTACCTGACCGGGCTGCGGCTGGCACAGGCGGCCGACCTGCTGCGCGAGACGGACGCGACGCTGGAGGCCGTGGCCCGGCGGGTCGGCTACGGCACCGCGTTCGCGCTGAGCTCGGCCTTCAAGCGGGAACGCGGCGTGAGCCCCCAGCGGTACCGCGAGGGCCTGAGCCGGAAATCCGTTCGGGACGACTCCACGTACGCGTGAGTGGAGCGGCACGCCGTCGACGACGTGCCGCCCACCGTGGGCCGCCGGTCAGGAGGTGGCGAACGTGAACCAGTTGAGGTTGACGAAGTCGGCCGGCTGGCCGCTGCTGAAGGTGACATAGACGGTGTGCCTGCCGGTGACGCCCGTGATGTTCGCGGGGATCGTCCGCCAGCTCTGCCAGCCGCCCGTGTCGCCGACGGCGAAGTCGCCGATCGGGGCGGCGGTGAGGCTGTCGAGCCGCACCTGCACCAGACCGCTCGCCCCGCCCGCCGCGCCGGAGGCGACCCTGGCCTTGAACTGCCGCGCCGCCGTCGCGCCGAAATCGACGTCGTCGTACCGCAGCCAGTCGCCGTTGCCGATGTGGGCGACGTTCTGCCCGCCTCCGACGTCCTGGGTCGTCTCCACCTGCGTGCCGCTCTGCGCCTGGTACGCCTCGGCCTGGATGGTCGAGCGCGCGTCCACCCCACCGGAAGTGGGCGACGGAGACGGGGACGGGGACGGCGAGGACGACGGGGACGGAGACGGGGACGGAGACGGGGACGGAGACGGGGACGGAGACGGAGACGGAGACGGAGACGGGGACGGAGACGGAGACGGAGACGGAGACGGAGACGGAGACGGCGACGGCGACGGAGACGCGCCCGCGCTGGTCGCCGTGGACCGGGCCGGCACGGTCAGGGTCCTGCCGTCCGAGAACGTCACCAGCCTGGCCGACGAGCCGAAGTTGTGCGCGACGTACGTCCGGGCGGAGCCGTTCACGAAGACGGCGGCGGTCGGGCTGTCGGCGGTCACACCGGGGTCGACCGTGCCCATCCTGGCCAGGTTGTAGATCCAGTGGTAGACGTGCGCGAGCGACTCTCCCGACTCGGGCGCCAGCGCCGCGTATCCGGCGTCCCACGCGCTCTTCGCCGCCGCCGGGTCGGCGAGTGCCCGGAACTCCCAGATGACGTCCTTCCATTCGACCGCCGGGCCGCCGTTGTTCGCCTCCATCTCGGACAGGTTCTGCTTCACGTCGGCCTGGTAGAGCCCGTGGTAGAGCGACCCGCCGGTGATCGGCAGCATGTTGATCCCGTGGATCTCCTCGGGGTTGGCGGTCCACCAGGTGGAGTACGCCGCGCCGTCGCCCCAGATCATGCCGGCGGTGTCGTGCCCGAACCCGGCAGGGAAGACCGCGTCGTCCTTGTCGAACCAGTACTGCGCGATGGCCGACGACTGGGTCGTGTAGAGGTAGACGCCGAGGTCGCGCAGGGCGGTGTCGCCCGTGGCCGCGCCGAGGAGTATCGCCCCGGTCGCGAAGTTCATCCCCTCCGACGACGACTCCTCGTTGTTGCCCGCCGCGAACCCCTGGTGGCCGGAGGCCCAGCCGTTGCCGGCGTACGGGTCGAAGTTGCGCAGGAACGGGAACCGGGTCTCCGATCTGTCCCCGTTGTTCGCGTCGGCGGCCAGGAGTTTCGCCATCGGCGCCCAGTTCGCCGCCCAGGCCGAGTCGTACCTCGCCACGGTCGCCGCGGCCATCAGGTAGTAGCCGTAGTGGAAGTGGTGGTCGTTGACCTCGGTGTCGCTGCCGTACGAGGCCGGGTAGCCGGTGAGCACGCCCCAGGTGGAGTCGTAGCGGAACTGCTCGGCTCCCCCGGCCGTGAACCAGCTCTCCAGCTTGCCCTTCAGCAGGCCGAGCAGCTTGTCGCGTGAGGTCGTGTCGCCGAGCTGGTCGGCGATGGGCACGAGCTGGGCCAGGCGGCCGAGGGCCTTGCCGGTCCAGTAGGTGTCGGTCGCGCCCTTCCACGGGTCGGCGGCGTCCGCCTCCTGCCTCACGTAGTTCCCGAGCCTCGTCCTGTCGTACGCGCCGAGGTCGGGCAGCGACGGCAGCACACCGTGGAACGTCTGGACGGTGCTGAACGACGTGCCCTCGCGCAGCTTCATCGTGCCCCGGGGCGAGACGTAGGTGTACGACGTCAGCGTGCTGCTCGTGGCCAGCCACTGGTGGCGGTAGAGCGCCAGCAGCGTGCCGGTCTGCGTGCCCTCCCTGGCCGTGGTGGTCGCCGTGTAGGTCGTGGTGAGCCGCGCCGACGGCTCGTCGTACGACCAGGTCACCCTCGTGCCCGTGACGAAGCTGAAGGCGTACTTGGCGAACAGGTCCAGCGTCGCGGCGGACGCGTCGGGGAGCACGGCGACGGAGAAGTAGTTCTTCCCGCCGAGGGCGTCGGTCGCCACCGTGCCGGCGAGGCTCCAGTCGGTGCCGGACGGCCCGAAGATCCCGTAGTGGTGGCCGTTGACGGTGACGCCGAGGACGTTGCCCCGGTCGGCCCAGACCGCCGGCGTGGCCACGAACGCGACCCGGGCGTCCCCGCCGCTCGGCGTCGCGTAGACGTACGGCAGGCCGTGCCCGATGGTGGCCTTCAGCGAGCGCGCGCCGTCCGACCAGTATGGCGTGACGGTCCAGTCGGACCAGTCGTCCACCTTGGTGTCGGGCGAGTTGAGGCCGGTGACGCCCAGCGTGAGGTCGCGGGCGTGCGGGAACTCGTACATACGGCCGTCTCCGCTGATCAGCGGGGTGGTGGGGTAGCTGACCTCCAGCCCGCCGGCCGCCGCGTGGAAGGCCAGCGGGTGGCCGTACATGTTCTCGGAATACGGGTTTCCGGCGTACCGCTGGAAGGCGAGCGACGACCACCAGTCGTTGGTGGGCACCTTGCGGGTGACGTTCGAGGTGACCTTGGGCGTGACCGGGGCGCCGTCGGAGTTGGCGGGACCGCTCGCTCCGGCGGGCAGGTCGGTGGTGTAGCCACCCGCGCCGACGGGGACCACGGCGGCGTCGGCGGGCAGGGCGGGCAGCGCGGGCAGGGACAGAGTGAGGGCGGTCAGGACGGCGAGGCCGAGGATCCTGACAGGACGGAGTGGCATGTGCGACCTCCGCTGGGGGGGTTAACGACTGCGGGAGGCGGAACTTCTGCCGGTCCGTAACCCGGCAGCGACGCTGGAAGCGCTCTCAGCGCCGCTGACGCTAAGCGGGATACAACTCCGTGTCAACGCGAAGAGAAAGTTTCTCGAAGATCGCGAGAGCGCTCTCTTTCAGGGCTCGCTCTCACGATTCCGACTCTCCGGCGAGACTCCGCCCGACTCCCCCACGCCCGGCGCGACGCCCCTCCCACGCTGCGCCGATGCCCGTGGGAGCGCTCTCACCAGCGGTTACGTCCTTTCGACATAACGGGAATCGTTACTGATCCGCCCCTTGACGGCCTCACGACCGACTCCCACTCTTGTGCGAGAGCGCTCTCTTCAAGATCGATTTCATATGCGGAACCCAAGGAGGGTTCATGGGCACTCCCCACGCGGGCCGCCGGTACGTCCGGTTCGTCGCCCCCATGCTCGCCGCCTCCCTGCTCACCCTCACGGCGTGCGGCGGGGGCGGATCCGACACCAAGACCGGTGGCGGCCAGTCCACGGAGAAGATCAAGCTCAGCGTCGGGCTCTTCGGCGACTTCGGCTTCAAGCCGCTCTACGAGGAGTTCAAGAAGACGCACCCGAACGTCGAGATCGAGGAGCGCCAGGCGGCGTACGCCGACCACCACACCAACCTCGCCGCACACCTCGCCACCGGAGCGGGCGCCGCGGACGTCGAGGCGATCGAGGTCGGCTACATCAGCCAGTTCACCTCGCAGCCCGACAAGTTCTACGACCTGAAGCAGTACGGCCTCGACAAGCGCCAGGGCGAGTACCTCGACTGGAAGTGGCAGCAGGGCCTCGCCCCCGACAGCGCGCTCATCGGCCTCGGCACCGACGTCGGCGGCCTGGCCATGTGCTACCGCACCGACCTGTTCGAGAAGGCCGGCCTGCCGAGCAAGCGCGACGAGGTGTCGGCCCTGTGGCCCACCTGGGAGCAGTACATCGAGGCCGGCAGGAAGTTCGCCGCCAAGGCGCCCAAGGACGCCAAGTTCTTCGACAGCCCCGGCGAGATCTTCCGGGCCATCATCGCCCAGGCCCCGGTCGGCGTGTACGACGCGCAGAACAACATCGTCGTCGCCACCAACCCCGACGTGAAGAAGGCGTGGGACCTGTCGGTCCAGATGATCGACGCCGGCCTTTCCGCCAAGATCGGCGCGTTCACGCCGGAGTGGAACACCGGCTTCGCCAAGGGCTCGTTCGCGACCGTAATCTGCCCCGCGTGGATGACCGCCTACATCCAGGACCAGGCCAAGAACGCGGCCGGCAAGTGGGACATCGCCACCGTCCCCGGCGGCGCGGGCAACTCCGGCGGCTCCCACCTCACGGTGCCCAAGCAGAGCAAGCACCCCAAGGAGGCGGCCGAGCTGATCGACTTCCTGACCTCGGCGCAGAACCAGGCCGCGGTGTTCAAGGCGATCGGCAACTTCCCGTCGATCCCCTCGCTGTACGACCAGCCGGACATCCAGAACTTCACGAAGGACTTCTTCAACGACGCCCCCGTCGGCAAGATCTACTCCGACGCCGCGAAGAACCTCAAGCCGCAGCACCTCGGTCCCCGCGAGGGCGACGTGCGCACGGCGGTCGGCAACGGCATCGGCCGGGTCGAGCAGGGCAAGCAGTCGCCCGACGAGGCGTGGGCCCAGGTCCTCAAGGACGTGGAAGGCATCAAGTAGTCCGTCGCAGCCAGGGCCCCCGGGCGATCCGCTCCGGGGGCCCTGCCCGAAGGAGGATCTCCCATGGCATCACCCCCGGGCGGGTCCCTGCGGACCGTGGCGCCCTCCCCCGGCGGCCCCCCGTCCGCCCTGCGCCCGCCGGCGCACGCGCGAGCGGCGTCGGGCTGGCGCTCCCGCCTGCACCGGCTGGACCGGCAGGGCTCGCCGTACGCGTACGTCGCGCCGTTCTTCCTGCTCTTCGCGGCCTTCGGCGTCTTCCCCCTCATCTACACGGCCTGGGTGTCGCTGCACGACTGGAACCTGCTGAGCAGCGACAACCCCTTCATCGGCCTGGACAACTACAAGGCCCTGTTCGCCGACGGCTACTTCTGGAACGCGGCGTTCAACACGCTGTCGATCGGCGTCCTGTCCGCGGTGCCCCAGCTGCTGCTCGCGCTCGTGCTGGCACACCTGCTGAACCGGCCGCTGCGGGCGCAGACGCTGTTCCGCATCACGCTCCTGCTGCCCAACGTGACCAGCGTCGTGGCCGTGGTGGTCATCTTCAGCCAGCTCTTCGGGCGCGACTTCGGGCTGATCAACATGGTGCTCGACTGGCTCGGATTCGGCCGGATCAACTGGCAGGCGGGCGTGGCCACCTCGCACGTCGCCATCGCCGTAATGATCATGTGGCGGTGGACCGGCTACAACGCGCTCATCTACCTCGCCGCCATGCAGGCCGTGCCCAAGGAGATCTACGAGGCGGCGACCCTCGACGGCGCGTCCAGCCTGAAGCAGCTGTGGGGCATCACGCTCCCGATGATCCGGCCGACCGTCATCTTCACGGTCATCGTCACCACGATCGGGTCGATGCAGATCATCGCCGAGCCGCTGCTGTTCGGCGCGCAGGTCAGCAACGGCGCGGCGGCCACGGGCGGCACCGACCGCCAGTTCCAGACCCTGGCCCTCTACCTGTACGAGAAGGGCTTCCGCAGCTTCGAGTTCGGCTACGCCTCGGCGGCGGCGTGGATGATGTTCCTGCTCGTGGTCGTGGTCGTGGCGTTCAACTACCTCGTCGTACGGCGCATGCGTGGAGGACTCGATGTCTAGGGCCCGGACGGTCGTCAAGGCGCTGCGCGGGCATCCGCTCACCTATCTCACTCTCGTGGCGGTGGCGTTCTTCTCGGCGTTCCCGGTCTACTGGAGCGTGATCGTCGCCTCGCACGACAACGCGGCGCTGGCCGAGGTGCCTCCGCCGCTGCTGCCCGGCGGCAACTTCTTCGCCAACGTGCAGCGGGTCTTCGACACCGCGCCGTTCGCGCTGGCGCTGCTCAACTCGTTCGTCGTCGCCGGGACGATCACCGTGTCGGTGATGTTCTTCTCCACCCTGGCCGGCTTCGCGTTCGCCAAGCTGCGCTTCCGCGGGCGCAACGTGCTCCTGCTGATGACCGTCGTGACGATGATGGTCCCGACGCAGCTCGGCATCATCCCGCTCTACATGCTGATGATCAAGCTGGAGTGGACCGGCACGATGTACGCCGTGATCGTCCCGGCGCTGGTCAACGCCTTCGGCGTGTTCTTCATGACGCAATACCTGAGCCGCGCGCTGCCGACCGAGCTGCTTGAGGCGGGCCGGATCGACGGGTGCAGCACGGCCCGGCTGTTCTGGCACGTCGTGATCCCGGCCGCCAGACCGGCGGCGGCGGTGCTCGGCATGCTCACGTTCATGACGGCGTGGAACGACTACTTCTGGCCATTGGTGGTCCTCACCCCGGACAATCCCACTGTGCAGGTCGCGCTGTCGCAGCTCGCCAGCGGCTACGTGCGGGACTTCACGCTCGGCCTCACGGGCACGGCGGTGGCGACCCTGCCGCTGGTGCTCATCTTCGTCCTGCTCGGCAAACAGATCATCGGAGGCATCATGCAAGGGGCGGTCAAGGGATGACGGCGACGACCACGGCTACTCGGGGGACCGGATCGTCGAAGATGGTCTTCCCTGACGGCTTCGTCTGGGGCGCCGCCACGGCGGCCTACCAGATCGAGGGCGCCGTCGCCGAGGACGGCAGGGGCCCCTCGATCTGGGACACGTTCTCCGAGGTCCCCGGCAACGTGGCCGACGGCCACACCGGCGGCTTCGCCTGCGACCACTACCACCGCTACGCGGAGGACGTGCGGCTCATGGCCGGCCTGGGCCTGGCGGCCTACCGGTTCTCGGTGGCCTGGCCGCGAATCCTGCCCGCCGGGGCGGGGCAGGTCAACGCCGCGGGCCTCGACTTCTACGACCGCCTGGTCGACGAGCTGCTCGCCCACGGCATCACGCCCTACCCGACGCTGTACCACTGGGACCTGCCGCAGGCGCTGGAGGACGCCGGCGGCTGGGCCGTACGCGACACCGCCGCGCGCTTCGCCGACTTCGCGGCCGTCGTGCACGAACGGCTCGGCGACCGCGTCGGCACCTGGACGACGCTGAACGAGCCGTGGGTGGCCGCCTTCCTCGGCTACTGCTCCGGCGTCCACGCCCCGGGCAGGCGCGACCCGGCCGCCGCCTTCCGCGCCGCCCACCACCTGCTGCTCGGCCACGGGCTGGCGGCGCGGGCCCTGCGCGCGGCCGGGGCCGCCGAGGTCGCGCTCACCCTCAACCTCGCGCCGGTCGTCCAGACGGACGACGGCCACGAGGAGGCCGCACGGGTGGACGCGCTGATGAACCGGCAGTTCCTCGACCCGGCGCTGCGGGGCCGCTACCCGGAGGAGGTGCTGGAGATCGCCGCCCGCCACGGCGGCCTCGACCACATCCGGGACGGCGACCTGGCCGTCATCCACCAGCCGATCGACCTGCTCGGCATCAACTACTACAACCCGTCCTTCGTGTCGGCCGCGCCCGGCGAACCGGCCAACCCCGCCTTCCCCGGCACGGAGGGCGTCCGGTTCGAGCCGCCGACCGGCCCGACGACCGCGATGGACTGGCCCATCGAGCCGTCCGGCCTGGAGACCCTGCTCGTACGGCTGTCGCGCGACTACCCCGAGGTCGGGCTGCTCGTCACGGAGAACGGGGCCGCCTTCGACGACCGCCTCACCGGTGACGTCGACGGGGACGTCGCCAAGGACAGAGTGCACGACGACGACCGGATCGGCTACCTCGACGGCCACCTGCGAGCGGCGCACGCCGCGATCTCCGCCGGTGCGGACCTGAGGGGTTATCTCGTATGGTCGCTCCTGGACAATTTCGAGTGGGCCTACGGCTACCACAAGAGATTCGGCATCGTGTACATCGACTTCGAGACCCAGCGACGCGTTCCCAAGGACAGCGCGCTGTGGTATCGAGACGTCATCAAACGCAACGGGCTTATGGGGGAATGAATGAAGCGACCCACTCTGGAGGCGGTCGCGGCGCGGGCAGGGGTGTCCCGCGCCACCGTCTCCCGGGTCGTCAACGGGCAGATGACGGTGACACCGCAGATCAGGGATGCCGTGATGCGCGCCGTGGACGAGCTGGGATACGTTCCCAACTCGGCGGCGCGCAGCCTCGTCACCCAGCGGACCGACTCGATCGCGCTGGTCGTGTCGGAGCCGCCGACCAGGGTCTTCTCCGAGGACCCGATGTTCTCCACGGTCATCCGCTCGGCCAGCCTGGAACTCGAGGCCGCCGACAAGCAGGTCGTGCTCATGCTCGGCGGCTCGGCCCAGAGCCACGCGAGGATCGAGCGCTACATCGCCAGCGGCCACGTCGACGGCGTCATGCTGATCTCGATGCACGGCGCCGACCCGCTGCCCTCCGCCATCGCGCGGATGGGCGTCCCCGTCGTCTCGTACGGCAGGCCGGCCGTGCCGGTGCGCCTGCCGTACGTGGACAACGACAACGTGGGTGGTGCGGAGAAGGCGGTGCGCCACCTGCTGGACAGCGGACGGCGGCGCATCGCCACGATCGCCGGGCCACAGGACATGATCGGCGGCCAGGACCGGCTCAAGGGCTACCGCGACGCGCTGCGCGAGTCCGACCGGCGGTCGATCGTCGCCGTCGGGGACTTCACCCGGGAGTCCGGCGCCGTCGCCATGCGCCACCTGCTGCAGGACGACCCGGACCTGGACGCCGTCTTCGTCGCCAACGACCTCATGGCCATCGGGGCGCTGCAGACCCTGCGCCAGGCGGGCCGCCGGGTGCCGGACGACGTGGCGGTCGTCGGGTTCGACGACATCGAGGCGGCCCGCTACACCGAGCCCCCGCTGACCACGATCAGACACCCGATCATCGAGCAGGCCGCCGCGATGGTCCGGCTGCTGCTGGGCCTGTTCAAGGACGGCCCGGCCGACCCGGTGATCCTCCCCACCGAGCTCGTCGTCCGGGGCTCCGCCTGAGCGGCCGGAACGATCAGGACGCCGTGGTCAGCGACTCGACCGGCAGGCCGGCCTCGACCCAGTCCTGGATGCCCTCCCGATACTTGCGCACGTCGGTGTACCCGAGCGCGGTCAGGCGGTTGGCCACGGCCTGACTGTTGGGGCAGGAGGGATTCGAGCAGTAGGTGACGATCGCGGCGTTCTTGTCCGGCAGCAGTTCGGCGGCCCGCTCGGCCACCTCGGCCTCCGTCAGCGGGATCGCTCCCGGAAGGTGCTGCTGCGCGTAGTAGTCGCCGCCCAGCGCGTCGACGACGGTGACGGCGCCGGCCTCGATGGCGGCCTTGAGCTCGTCCCTGCTGATGAGAGCGGTCATTGCGTCCTCCAAGTAAGTGGACTACAGTCCGTTTGTGTGAACAGCTCGGAACTTACCGGACCGCAGTCCGGATCGTCAAGAGAGCTCGCCTCCCTGCTGGCAGACCCGCCCCGTGAACGCGCGGACGCCGCCCGTAATCGGCGACGGGTGCTGGAGGCGGCGGCGAAGCTGTTCCGGGAGCACGGTGTCGAAGCCGTCTCGATGGACACGGTGGCGGCGGCGGCCGGGGTGGGCAAGGGCACGCTCTTCCGCCGGTTCGGAGACAAGTCGGGGCTCGTGGCGGCCCTGCTCGACGACAAGGAACGGGAACTCCAGGAGCGGATCCTGTCCGGGCCGCCGCCGCTGGGGCCCGGCGCCTTACCGGGCGATCGGGTGCGGGCGTTCGTCGCGGCCTACGCCGACTACCTCTTCGCACACCTCGACCTGCTGCGCGTCTCAGAGACCGCGAGCCCCGGAGCCCGATATCGGATCGGCTCCTATCGCTTCTGGCACCGCCACCTGGCGATCCTGCTGGCCGAGGCGCGGCCCGGCGCCGACGCCGACTACCTCGCCCACGCGCTGCTCGCCCCGCTGGCCGCCGAGCACGTCACCGCCGTGCTGCGCGAGTGCGACGCCGCACGGGTCGCCGCAGGTCTGGCCGTCCTCGCGGACGCCCTGGTCGCCGACCAGCCGTGACCCAAGACCCTGACCACAAGACCGTGACCCACAAGACCGTGACCCACAAGACCGTGACCCACAAGACCGTGACCACAGGCCGTGGCGGCGGCGAAGGCGGGCAGGTCCGGCCGGTGCTCAGCTCAGAAAGCAGGCGCGCGTGGTGAGAAGCCCGTGCTCAGGCGAGCGCCTCGGTGATGCGGCCGAGCGCCTCGAAGGGCACCAGGCCGTACGCGTAGAAGTCGGCGGCCCCGGCCCCGGCCGTACGGGCCGCGCGCACCTTGGCGACCAGCCGGTCGGCGGAGTCGGTGTCCGGGCCGCCCGGGCGCAGCACGACCCTGAGCTCCGGGTTCTTGCCCACGGAGCGGCGGTAGGCCGCGACGTCGTCGGCCACCCTGGCGGGGTCCCTGGCATACCCGAGGACCGCGAACGACGGAACCAGGTCGCCGAGCGCCACCAGGTCGATCCCGAGCTGCCAGGAGTCGTGCGCGGCCAGGCCGGCAGAGGGCAGCCCGTGGGCGTAGCCCTTGGCCGCGCCCGTCGCGTCCATGAACGTCAGCCGCGCGCCTTCGGCCGTCACCGCCGCCGCGACCTCCCCCACCAGCGACGTGACGCTCTCGGAGCGGGCCCGCGCGTACGCCACCGCCTCCGGGCCGGCGTAGGCCGTCAGGGCCGCCCGCGTGACCTCGCCCTCCGCGGGAGGATCGCCGTCGAGCACGCCCCCGACGATCCTTGCGCACTCCTGCCTGGCCACCTCGGCGTTCACCCCGAGGTCGGCGGCCCGGCGCATGCAGTGGGCGCAGAAGCACAGGCCGAACAGGAAGGCGTCCATCGGGCCGAGCGCCACGAAGCACCGCTCGTATGCGAAGGCCCCGAAGTGCAGCGACTCCGCGACGACCGTGTCCACCCCCTGACGGGCGACGGCCCGGGCCAGCGCCACCGCGTACGCCCGCACGTCGGGATGCGAGGGGCACAGGTCGGACGGGGAGCCGTGGTCGCCGAAGCAGTTCTCCACCGTCACGTCGGGGTGAGCCAGGCCGAGGGTTGCGTTGTGCAGGAACACGGTCCAGCCGTGCAGCCGCATCCCCCGGTCGGCGCAGGCGCGGCGGAGCTCGTCGATCGGCCGGTCCTGTGCCCCCGGCTGCACGGGCGGGGTCAGGCGCAGCCCGTCGAACAGGTCGTCCGGAGGCGGGAAGTGGACGCCGTCGCGACGCAGCGTCAGCCGCGACGCGCCGTGCGGGGTCACGTCCCTGGCCTGGTGGTAGGCCGCGGCCACCGCGACGCCTCGCACGCCGTACGCCGAGGCCCGGTCGAGCAGCCCCCGCACGCCCTCGGCGCGCAGGTCCTCGACGAAGACGTACAGGGCGCTGTCCATCGTCAGCGGCCCGCGTACGCCACGAAGTCGATCTCGACGAGGATGTCCATGAGATCGGAGCCCACGGTGGTGCGCACCGGGTAGGGCCGGGTGAAGTAGGACTGGTAGACCTCGTTGAACGCGGCGAAGTCCTCCTTGAGGTTCTGCAGGTGGACCGTCGCCTTCACCACGTCGTCGAACGTCAGGCCGCGAGCCTCCAGCACCGCCCCGAGGTTGCGCATGGTCCGGTGCGTCTGGGCGGCCACGTCGTCGCCCACGACCTCGCCGGTCTCGGGGTCGAGCGGCCCCATGCCGGAGGTGTAGAGGAAGTCGCCCACCACGAGCCCCTGGGAGTACGCGCCGATCGGCGGGGCCCCGGCGGTCGTACGGATCTCCTGCTTGCCAGCCATTGTCACCGCTCCATCAGAAACACGTATTGATCAAATCAATCACGATGTCGTCGTCGTCCACCACGGGGATGACGCGCCATTTGTCGAAGGCCGTACACGGATGGGACAGCCCGAACGACACCAGGTCTCCCGGGCGCAGCCCGGCGTCGCCGTCGAGATAGGCGTGCTGGTCCTGCACCTTGACGACCGTCACCCCGGTCAGCGGCTCGGCCGGACCCCGGCCTCCGCGCCGTACGGCCCTGGGAAACGGCAGGTGGATGTCGTGCGGAACGTCCCGCTTGCCCATCCCGACCAGCACGAGACCGGGCTCAGGCACGGACAGGACCTGGGCCCAGACCTCCAGCGCCGGCCGCAGCTCGCCCTCCAGCCGGTTGTACGGCGTGCGCTCCCGGTAGTAGCCGTCGTCGTGGGCGATGTAGGCGCCGCTGCGCAGCACCACGGTGGCGCCCAGCTCCCCGGTCAGCGGCGCGAGCTCCTCGGCCACCAGGTCGAACCACGAGCTGCCCCCTGCGGAGACCACCATGGGGCCGGCCACCTCCGGAGCGAGCGTCCGGGCCGCGCGGGCCAGGTCGCGCAGGAACCCGCGCACCTCGGCGGCCTCGTGGTGGGTCCCCTCGTATCCGGCGACCCCGGCCGGCTCGGTTCCCCGGGCCTCCCGCGCCGCGCGGGCCACCGCCAGCAGCTCGTCCTGGCCGCGGCAGCCGGTCCGGCCACCCGGGTGGCCCAGCTCGACCAGCACGCGGAACGGCACGTCGCCGGCCATCTCGTCGAGCACGCGCACGCCCTCGACCGAGTCGACGTAGCAGAGGAAGTCGAAGCGCCCGATCTCGCCGGCCAGCCAGCGCAGCGCGCCGCGGTCGAAGATCTCGTTGGCCAGCAGCACGCGGGGGACGCCGAAGGAGCGGTGGACGAGCACCTGGCCCGGCGTGGCGGCGGTGATCCCCCAGGCCCCGGCGTCGAGCTGGGCCCGCACGAGCTGCGGCGACATCGTGGTCTTGGCGTGCGGCGCGAAGGCCAGCCCGTGCCGGTCGGCGAAGCGCGCCAGCGTCGCGATGTTGTGGTCGAGGGCCGAGCGCCTCGCCGTCATCACCGGCCAGGTGAACGCGCCGTCGAACAGGGAGTGCCGGGCCTCGGCGAACTCCCGTCCGCCGATCGGCTCGCCCGGCCACAGGAAACCACGCGTGCGCGCGTCGACGACGATCTCCGGGAGTCCTCGCGGCCACGCCGGCGGACGCTCCGCGCCGTCCTGTGGGGAGACGTCCGCGAAACCCACGCCGCCCCCTCGTCGTCCCGGTTCAGATCACCTCGTGGATCGTACTGGACCACCGCCTCGGAGGTAGACTCGCGACCTCTCAGCGCGGTGATCACGATGGGATCGGGATGAGCGGCGACGTACGACTCGAACGGGCCGGGGCTCTCTACGAGCAGGCGGTCTTCCGCGGCGACGCCTCGGCTCTCGCCGAGGCCGACCGGGAGCTGGACGCGGTGGAGGCCGACCTGGCCACGGCGGGGACGGGACGGGACATCGGCGCGGTCGAGGCCGGGCTCGCACTGGCCCGCGGCCGGGTCGTCCACGCGCGGTTCCTCGAACACCGTGAGGAGGACCCCCGCGAGCTCGAGCTGTTCGAGCGGGCCGCCGATCTCTATCGGCGGCTCGGCGACGGACGCGGCGAGGGCGAGGCGCTCTTCTGGATCGGCTGTTTCCATCAGGTCGTGCGGCACGACGACGAGGCGGCCGGGCCCGCGCTGCGGCGGTCGTACGAACTCGCCGCGAGGGCCGGCGACAGGCTGACGATGTCCTACGCGCTCAGGCACCTGGGCATCGCCGAGCACAAGGCCGGACGGCTGGAGGCGGCGCGGGAACGGCTGGAGGAATCGGTCCGGCTGCGCCGGGAGCTCGGTTTCGATCCGGGTGTCGCGGCCAACCTGGTCGGGCTGGCCTACATCGCCGCCGCCGAGGACCGGCGGGACGACGCCCTGCGGCTGCTCGACGAGGCGGCCGCCCTCGCCGAGGCGAGCGGGGCCCTGGGCATCGCGCGGCACGTGGAACAGGCGCGTACGGCCATGTGACCACGGCCGGTCGGCGGCGCGTCGCATCGCCACGCCGGTTCCGCGAGTCGGCCGGCATTCGATGACACGTTCGAGATAGGGTGGGCTGCCTCACACGCGTCGAAGAGGAGCGACCCCATGACCGAGCCCAAAACCCACACCCTTGAGGTGCCCGGCTGCGTTCTCCACTACGACGTGCGCGAGGCCGAGGGAACCACCGAGCCGATCCTGCTGCTGATCGGATCGCCGATGGGCGCCGCCGGGTTCGCCGCCCTTGCGCGGCACTTCCAGGACCGCACGGTGGTCACCTACGACCCGCGCGGAAGCGACCGGAGCACGCGGACCGACGGCACCACCGAGTCGACTCCCGACCTGCACGCCGACGACCTGCACCGCCTGATCGACGCGCTCGGAGGCGGGCCGGTGGACATCTTCGCCAGCAGCGGAGGCGCGGTCAACGGGCTCGCGCTCGTCGCCCGGCATCCCGAGCAGGTGCGCACGCTCGTGGCGCACGAGCCGCCCGCCGCCCAGGTGCTGCCGGACCGGGAGCAGGCGCTGGCCGCCGTGGCCGACATCCGGCGGACGTACGACCGGGAGGGTTTCGGCCCGGCGATGGTGAAGTTCATCGCGGTCGTCGGCCACCAGGGCGAGATCCCGGCGGACTTCGCCGATCAGCCCATGCGGAGCCCGGCCGAGTTCGGGCTGCCGGCGGAGGACGACGGTGCGCGTGGCGACGTGATGTTCGAGCAGAACCTCATGACCTGCACACACTTCGAGCCCGACTTCGAGGCGCTCCGCGCGGCCCCGACCCGCATCGTCGTCGGCGTCGGCGTCGAGTCGGAGGGGCAGATGGCCCGCCGCGCGGGCGAGGCGGTCGCCGAGCGGCTCGGCGCCAAGCCCGTGATCTTCCCCAGCAACCACGGCGGGTTCCTCGACGACACGTTCGGCACGCCGGGCGACCCGGACAACTTCGCCGTCACGCTGCGCCAGGTCCTGGCCGAGTAGGCCGGAGGCGATCGGCCGTACGGCGCCGGGCGAGCAGAACCGGGCTGGGCGGCGAACTGCACCAGGAGATTAGGCGTCCAACGTCCATGAGCCCGCGCGCCTTGTCCGCCCCGGCCCTGTCAGCCGCCGTCGCCGTGGCCGCGCTGACCACCGCCGGACGGGGCGCGGTGGCCCGGCGCGGCGGCGCCTACGACCGGCGCAGGCCGGGCGCCTGCCGCACCCCGGGTGCGGGCCGTGGATGCGAGTGCGAGCAACAGCAGGAGCGCGCAGGCCCAGGCGAACCAGTCGCCGAACCTTGTGTAGAGCGTGTCGGCCGAGCCGCTGGGCAGCGTGGTGAGGGCGGTCACGAACGGCGCGTCCGCGCTGTGCGCCTCGGTCCGGATCCGGCCGTTGGCGTCGCTCACGACCAGGTCGCCGTCCCGCGCCGCGCGCGCCACGGTGAGCCCGGTCTCGACGCCCCGGGTGACCGCCATCCTGCCGTGCAGCCAGCGGTCCCGGTCGAAGTCCCAGGCGGGCACGAAGATCGTCGTGGCGCCGCTCCTGCGGTAGTCGCGCACCAGACCGGGCAGGTCCAGGTCGAAACAGATCGCGATCCCCCAGCGGGAGCCCGAACCGGGCACGAAGGCCTTGCGGTTCCCGGGTTGGAAGTCGCTTTCCAGTCCGGGGATGAGGTGGTGCTTGAAGTACTCGACCGGCCGGCTCCCGTCGGCGGGGAAGTCGACAGCCGCGTTGCGGAGGCTGCCGGACCGCTTGAGGATCAGCCCGACGATGATGTCGACGTGATGGTCGGCGGCGAGCCGCGCCAGCGGCGCCGCCAGGACGGGCAGCGTCGCGTCGTCGGCGATGAAGACCTTCTCCGGCATGACCACGACCCGCGCGCCGCGTGCGGCGAGGCCCGGGATCCGCGCCGTGTACCGCCCGAGGAGGTCACGTCCCTCCGCCGAGGCGGCAGGGACCCAGCCGTCCTTCATCCGGTCGGTGGCGAGCAGCGCCACCTTCTCCGAGCCCTCACCGTACGGCGCGCGCAGCCGCCAGGCGCCGTACCCCAGCGCCAGGGCCAGGATGGTCGCGGCAGAGACCGCCACCCGCAGCCGCCCGGCCGCCCGCGGTGCGAAGAACACGGCGGTGGCCGCGGGAACCCCGAGGACCAGGAAGGTGATTCCCCACGGTCCGGTGACCGAGGCGGTCTGCAGGACCGGAAGGACGTCGGCCTGGGTGTAGGCCAGGCTCCACCATGCCCCGTTCGGTGACAGCACCGACAACGCGTACTCGACGGCGACCCAGGCCGCCGGCACGACGGCGGCGGCCGCCAGCGGACGTCCCCTCAGCACCAGCGCCCGTGACAACAGGACGGCCAGCCCGAACAGCAGGGCCGACCCGACGATCATCGACACGGCCATCGGCGGCGGGATCCGCACCGTGTCAAGGAAGTAGCCCCACATCGTCGTCTCACCGCCGAGCCACGCGGCCGACGCCGCGAGGAACGCGGCGCGGGCGCCGACATGGTGAGCGAGGACGAGCACCGGCAGCGGTGCGAGCCAGGTGAGCCAGGGCACCGGCGTGAGCCCGGTGCCGAAATGGAACAGCGTCGCCGACAGCGCCGTGGCGGCGAGCGCCACGGCCAGACGCCGAATCGGTGAGTTCATCGTGCAGCCTCCTTCTCCAGCCGCCTCGACCCTCCAGGCATCCGGCCTTGACACACATCACCGGCGGGAGCGATCCGGGTATCACTCGCAGGGACCGGGACCTCTCGGAGAGTCGCGGCACCGGGTTTCACTCGAAGGAGTGAGACGGCCATCAGCCGAGCGGTGGAGGCGACGGCGGGCGCCGCGCGCATAGTCTTGCCGGGTTCCCTCTGACACCCCCGGAGCCGGTCATGCGGGCGAGCATCCTCAGTCCATCAAGGGCCGACGTCGCGATCGCCGTCGTCGTCACCGTGATGACGGTGACGCCCGTCCTCGTCCCATACCGGCAGCCGTGGTGGGCCGTGGCGCTCGCCGTCCTGATGTCGGTGCCCGTGCTGTGGCGGCGCCGCGCCGTCCTCCCCGTCGGGGCGGTCGTGGGTTGCGCCACGACGCTCCTGGCGATCGCGGCGAAGTCGCTGCCACACTCCGGGGCTCTGGTGCTGCTGCTGCCATACGGCGTGCTGGTGTGCACCTACACGTTCGCGGCGGCGGATCTCACCCGGGTGCGGCGCGCCGGGGGCATCGCGGGGCTCGTCGCCGGCGTGGCCGTGTCGCTCGTCGTCCCGCACGAGAATCTGGAGACCTACCGTTACCTCCTCACCGCGATCGTCGCCGCGTACGCCGTAGGCGCCGGCGCACGGGCCCGGAGGGCCGGCCGGGACGCCGAACGGGAGCGCGAAGCCCGCATCCGCGAGGAACGCGCCGCCGCGGTCGCACGCGAACGCACCCGGATCGCCCGCGACATGCACGACATCGTGACCCACTCGGTCGGCCTCATGGTGATCCAGGCGGAGACCGGCCCGCTGGTGGTGCGCGATCAACCGGACAAGGCCGATGCGGTCTTCGAGGCGATCGCAGCGGCCGGGCGGGACGCGATCGGCCAGCTCCGCCTGATCCTCGGCGCGCTGCGCGGAAGCGAGGCGCCCGGTGGTCCGGCTCCGGCCCGGGGGCCGCAGCCCGGGCTCGACGCCCTGTCCGGCCTGTTGGACAACGCCCGCCGGGCGGGCCTGGACGTCTCCGCCGACGTGCGTGGCGAGCCGCGGCGCCTTCCCTCCGACGTGGACATCGCCGCGTACCGGATCATCCAGGAGGCGCTGACGAATACGATCCGGCATGCCGGAGCGAGCACCGTCCGTGTAGGGCTCCGCTGGTCCGGTGACACCCTGGACGTCGAGGTCGCCGACGACGGCCGGGGCGGGCGGGAGCTACGGGAAGGACACGGCATGATCGGCATGCGGGAGCGGGTCACGGCGTGCGGCGGCCGGCTTGCCGTCCGGCCGGGGAACCCGGGTCTCACCGTCATCGCGACCCTGCCGATCGGCTGACGGCATGCTGCGCGTACTCGTCGCCGACGACCAGGACCTGTTCCGCGGCGGCTTCGCGATGATCCTCAACGCCCATGACGACATCACCGTGGTCGGCGAGGCGGCCGACGGCGCCGAGGCCGTCACCAAGGCGGTCGAACTGGAGCCGGACGTGGTGCTCATGGACATCCGGATGCCCGGCGTGGACGGCGTCGAGGCCACCGCCCAGGTGTGCCGCAGGACCGGCGCGAAGGTGCTGGTCCTGACGATGTACGACGTCGACGAGTACGTCTACGACGCCCTGCGCGCCGGGGCCAGCGGCTTCCTGCTCAAGGACGTACGGCGGGACGACCTCGTACGCGCCGTCCGCCTGGTCGCCAAGGGGGAGTCACTGCTGGCCCCTGCGATCACCCAGCGCCTGATCGCCGAGTTCGTCGGGCGTGGACATGCCCGGCCCCGGCTGCGGCAGCGACTCGGTGAGCTGACCGACCGGGAGATGGATACGCTGCGGCTGCTCGCACGCGGCCGGTCCAACGCCGAGATCGCCGCGGATCTGGTGGTCACCGAGCACACGGTCAAAAGTCACGTGAGCAACCTGCTGACGAAACTGGACCTGCGCGACCGCGCCCAGGCCGTCGTCTTCGCGTACGAATCCGGCCTGGTCGTGGCCGGTGACCAGGACGTGTCCTGCACCGATCGACGATGACGAGTCGGCGCCCAGGCAGCGGCAGTGCGGCGGGCAGGGGGCAGCAGGGGGCAGCAGGGGACGGGCAGAGGGCGGGCAGAGGGCGGGCAGGGTGCGGGCCTTCAGGCGGGGCGCAGCGCGCGGCCGGGGGTGGCGCCGGTGAGTTCGCCGCCGCGCAGCACCGGCACGCCGCCGACGAGCACGTCGTCCACGCCCACGGCGAGCGATCGGGGCTTCTCGTAGGTCGCCGTGTCGGCCACAGTGGCCGGGTCGACGACGACCAGGTCCGCGACCTGGCCACGCCGTACGAGGCCGCGGTCGGGCAGCCGGAAGCGGCGCGCCGGATGTGAGGCCAGGTGCACGGCGGCCTGTTCCCAGGTGAGGTCGCCGAGTTCGCGTACGTGCCGGCCCAGGTAGCGGGCGAACGCGCCGAAGCCGCGCGGGTGCGGATGGCCGCCCACGTAGATGCCGTCGGAGCCGCCGGTGTGCCCGGGGTCGCGCATGACGGCGCGCACCGACTCCTCCCCCGCCGGGCCCTCGTCGGGGCGGGCCCGCACGCAGCCCGCCTGGAGCCGGGTCTTCACCAGCAGCACCCGGCAGAACTCCGCGGGGGTGACGCCGTACTCGGCCGCGGCGGCGGGCAGGGTCATCCCCTCGGCCCACTCGAAACCGGGGGCGTGCGAGAGGGTGATCCGCGGCCACAGGTCGTCGCGCCCGGCCCACTCCCCGGCGAGACGTTCGCGTTCTGAGGACAGTTCTGAGGACGGCTCGGAGGACGGCTCGGAGGACAGCATCGCCACGGCGCGGTCGGGGTCGGCGGCGGGCACCCACGGCGGCAGCGTCACCATCGCCAGGATCGTGCTGGCGCGCAGGTAGGGATAGGTGTCGAAGGTCAGGTCGACGTCCTGCCGCCGGGCGTCCTCGACCAGCGGTAGCAGGATGGACGCCGGGCCGTGGAGGTGCGATACGTGCACGGCCGCGCCGGAGCGCCGGGCGATCTCCACGACCTCCGTCATCCCCACCGACGCGGACGCGCCGTAGGCGCGCATGTGGGTCACGTACGGCAGGCCGCCCAGCGGCGCGCACAACGCCGCCAGTTCGGCGGCGTCGGCGTACCGGCCGGGGGCGTATTCCAGGCCCGACGACAGTCCGGCCGCCCCTTCGGCCAGGCCCGTCTCGACCGCGCGCAGCATGGCGCGCAGTTCGTCCCCGTCCGCGGCGCGGTCCGCGGGGCCCATCGCGTCGAACCGGATCGTCGCGTGCGGCAGCAGGTAGACGGTGTTGAGCGCGGCCCTGCCGTCGTATCCGGCGAGCAGGCCGGCGACGCTCACCGGCCCGTCGACGTGCGGGTGCGGGCCGTTGACCGCCGCGAAGTAGCGGCTCGCGTAGGCGAAGGCGGCCGGGGATGTGGTCGGCGCGAACGACAGCCCGTCCTGTCCCAGCACGAACGTCGTGACCCCCTGCCTCAGCGCGGCGTGCTGCACGAAAGGGTCGAACACGGCCGCGTCGCCGTGCGCGTGGCAGTCGACCAGGCCCGGCAGCACGAGTTTGCCCGCCGCGTCGATCCGCACCGCCGCCTCGGCCGCGCCGAGGCGGCCCACCGCCTCGACCCGGCCCCCGCGCACGCCGACGTCGGCGCGGAACGCGGGGGCTCCGGTGCCGTCCACGACGCGGCCACCGGTGATCAGCACATCGAAGGTCACGTCTCGATTAGATCAGTCGTACGGACCGGGCACACGCGACGAGCCGGGGCAGTCGTCGGGCCGCACGACGGGCCGCCGCTCCAGCACCTCGCGGGCGCGGGCCCTGGCGAGGTTCCAGCCGTTCCAGGGGTCCGGCGTGGACAGGTCGTTGACCGCCACCACGTCGCTCAGCACGCAGCTGCGGTCCGGCTCGGGCAGGCGGTCGAGGATCGGCACGGCCTCCGCGCCCAGCTCGCTCAGGTAGCCGTGGTCGAGCCGCTCCACACCCCGGACCGTCAGCTGGGTCTCGGCCACCCGCGCGTCGGGGTCCCACACCGCGAACGCCAGCAGCGACACCCCGGTGAGCAGCACGAGCGCGCGGAAGAACCAGGACGTGCCGCCGCCGGACAGGCGCACCGCTCCCACCGCCAGGACCAGCACGAACACCGCGCCGAGCCACCAGATCGTCGCCTCCACCGAGGCCCGCAGCCGCGACAGGCCGTACGCGTCGGTGTAGAGGCCGAGCCGGTGCAGCGCCGAGGCGAGGATGACCAGCGTGAACGCGCACAGCAGGCCGAGCAGCACGGCGAGCAGCCAGCGGTCGGCCCGGCTCTCACGGCGCAGCAGGGCGACCGCGCCCGCCACGACGCCGAGCACGAAGAGGCTGACCGTGACGAGTTCGAAGAAGCCCGACCTCGCGTACTGCGCGTAGGTGAGACCCGCCGTCGTCAGCACCCTGCGGCTGCCGCCGAACAACACCGTGATCTGCACGGTCACGAACGCCGCGAACAGCAGGTTCAGCCCGAGCAGCGGGATCACCCACACCTGGCGGCCGAGAGACATCCGCAGGTCGGGCGCGGCGGGCTCGGCCACCGGCCGCAGGCCCACCAGCACCGCCGCCCCGGCCGCCGCCGCGAACACGCAGAACACGAAGACCCGGTAGGGCAGGCTCTGCGCCCAGTCCGGCGTCCGCAGCAGGTCGCTGAGGAAGGCCGAGAAGACGGCGTCGGCGGAGGAGAACAGCAGGCCGAAGACGGCCAGCAGGACGACGGTCACGACGGCGCTGACCAGCGTGGGCAGCATCCGCCGCCGCCGCGTCAGGGTCCGGAGCGGCCCGGCCAGGAACCACGGCAACGGCAGCACCGCGAACGCGACCGAGACCCCTCCCCTGATCACCGCGAGCCAGCCCCGTCCGCCGCCCGACACGGCGAGGGACCCGACTCCGAACGCGGCCAGCAGCACCGGCCCGACCAGCCAGTCGGCGTCGCGGAAGAGCGCCACGGAGACCAGCGCGTACGCCAGGAGGCCGAAGGCCACCGTCCACGGCGTGATCCGGCCACGCCGGAGCGGCAGCACCGCCGGGAACGCCGCCGCCCCCATCGCGACCGCCGTCAGCGCGAATCCCAGCCCGGGCGACGCGTACGGCAGGGCGACGGCGGCGACCAGGCCGGCCGCCGCGGCGGCCGGCAGCAGCCACCGGGGCGCGTCCGGCAGCTCCGGCCGCGGGAACAGCGGCGGCGGAACGTACGCGGGCGGCGGCGGGTATCGCCCCGGCCCCTGCGGGCCGGTCATGGGCGGCTCCGGGGAGACCGGCCGCTGCTCCGCGGATGCCGGGGCGGTGAGCACCGCGGGCGGCGGGGAGTCGCCCACGCCCTGGGCGACGGCCCCGGCGGAGCCCATACGAGCGACCGGCGCGGGCGTCGGCACGGACGTCGGCACAGGCGTCGGCACAGGGGCGTGCCAGGGCGACGGCGGCACGCCCGCCGCCGCGGCTCGCTGGGCCGATGACGAGCCGCGCACCACTCCCGCGATCGTGCCGGCGACGGTGAAAAGCAGCAGCGTCATGACGCCCAAGCCGAGGATGACCGAGACGATCAGCCCGGTGAGGAATCCGGCGAACATGCCGAGGCCCGCGCCCAGCGCCGTCCGCGCCAGGTGCCCGGCACGGTCGTAGCCGGGATGTGACGCGGGCATGTGTGACGCGGGCATGTGCGGCGCGGGCATGTGCGGCGCGGGCATGTGCGGCGCGGGCATATGTGACGCGGGCATCCGCGGGCCGGCACCGTCGGCCGGCGCGGCCGCGTACGGCTGGTCGGCTCGTGCGTGGACGAGGTCGGGCCGCCGGGACTCCTTCAGGTCCTCGCCGTCGCCGACGGCACCGGGGCCGTCCGGAGAGCCGCCGTGGTCGCCGAACTGGGAGGCAGCCGTCTCCGCGCTCTCGGTCCCCGGGGACGGAGCCCAGCCCTCGTGAAAGGGCTCCGACCTGAGAGGCTCCGACCTGAGGAGCTCCGGTTCGAGGGGCTCCGGTCTCTCCCCCTGGCTGTCCTCCGGTCGCTCACCACCGTCCGGGGCCCCGGACGGCCGGGCATCCTCGTCCCGCGTGCCGTGTGCGTGCCGCTCCGCGTCCCCGCCTGCCCGATCGACCGCGGCACCGGTCTCCCCCGGCCCCTCGGCCGCGACGAGGGCGCCTTTGCTCAGGTCGGCACCCTCGTCCCCGGCTGAGTCGTTCCCGCCGGGCCGACCGGCGGTGCGGCCCGCGCCCGCTTTCCGGACGTCCATGTCTCCCCTTCCTGCGTGGACGGGTCCGTCCGCGCTCTCCCCGGCCGCGGCCTCCCCGTGACGCGGCAGCACGACGACCATCCGGCACCCCGGGGCCGTCCTCCGGCCTCCCCCTGCGGCCCGTCTCGCGGCGGTGAACGCGGCGGGAATCGCGGCCGGGACCGGGTCCGACACCGCGATCGACCCGCCGTGCAACTCGACGATCTCCTTGGCGATGGCGAGCCCGAGCCCGGCCCCGCCCGCGTCGGCGGCCCGTCCGGCGTCGAGCCGCGAGAAGCGTTCGAACACCCGGGCCCGCTCCGCCGCCGGGATGCCGGGTCCGTCGTCGGTCACGCTGATCTCCAGGTTCGGCCCGGCCTGCCGCGCCTCCACCCGGACCGTCCCGCCGGGCGGGCTGTGCCGTACGGCGTTGTCGAGCAGGTTGGCCAGCACCTGGGCGAGCAGGGCCGCGTCGGCGGACAGCACCGTCCCCGGCGTGACCGCACTCGCCACCGTGACGTCGTCACGCGCGAGAGCCGCCTCGGAGACCGCCTGGCGGCACAACGACGCCAGGTCCAGCTCCTCCAGCTCGATCAGCCGCGCTCCCGAGTCGAGCCGCGACAGGTCGAGAAGCTGGGCCACCAGGCGGCCGAGCCGCTGCGTCTGGGCGAGGGCCGTGCCCAGGGTGTCGAGGTCGGGCGGCGTGACACCGTCCACGATGTTCTCCAGCACCGCCTGCAGGCCGGTGATCGGCGTGCGCAACTCGTGGCTGACGTTGGCCACGAGTTCGCGCCGTTGGCGATCGACCTCGGCGAGGTCGGCCGCCATGGCGTTGAAGGCCCGCGCCAACTCCCCCACCTCGTCCCGGGACGTCGCGCTCACGCGCAGGCCATAGCGGCCCTTGGCGATCGTCTGCGCGGCGGCGGCCATCTCGCGCAGCGGCCGGGTCATGCCGCGGGCGAGGAGCTGCACCATGATCAGCGCGAGCACGACGGCGATCGCGATCCTGAGGTCCCGGGACAGGCCGCCGTTGATGCCGACCTCGTTGACGACGAACGCCGCGACCACGGCGAGCACGATCACGATGCCGAGCTTGACCTTGATCCGGCCGAGGAAGTCGAGCGGCCTCAACGCCTGGCTCTCCTTACTGAAGCGTCACGGGCGGACGAGCGCGTATCCCACGCCATGGACGGTGCGGACGACCTCCGGGCCGAGCTTGCGGCGCAGCGCGCGGACGTGGCTGTCCACGGTCCGGGTCGCGGCGGCCTCCGAGAAGCCCCAGATGTCCGACAGCAGCCGTTCTCGCTCGAAGACCTGGCCGGGCCGCTCGGCGAGACGCCGCAGCAGGTCGAACTCGGTCCGGGTGAGCTGGGCCTCGGCCCCGCGGACGAACACGCGGCGCTCGGCCGTGTCGATCTCCACGTCGCCGACCCGGATCACCGTGTCCTCGTGGGCCAGCAGACTGGCCCGCTCCACCCGCCGCAGCAGCGCGTGGATCCTCGCGACGAGCTCCCGCATGCTGAACGGCTTGGTGATGTAGTCGTCGGCCCCCACCCCCAGGCCGACCAGCACATCCGTCTCCTCGCCGAGCGCGGTGAGCATCAGCACCGGCACCGGCCGGGCGGCCTGCATCCTGCGGCACACCTCGAGCCCGTCCAGGCCGGGCAGCAGCCGGTCGAGGACGACGACGTCGGGCTCCGCCTTCGCGTAGGCCGCGAGCGCCCCCTCGCCGTCGCTCGCGACACGTACGTCGAAGCCCTCCGCCGCGAGCCGGAGCCGTACGGCGTTCGCGATGGTGTCGTCGTCCTCGACCACGAGGACGCGACGTTGCTGAGGGGTAGCCATGGAGGGAAGCGTAGATGCCCTCTGTGCAGAGCCGTCGTCCGGAAATGTGCAGATCCCGTGCATCGGTGAACGCCGGCCGCCCGCGCCGGGCGTGTCGTGACCGCAAGCCGTGCCGCCGCCCCCGTGAGCCGAAATCGCAGGTCAGGGGTTTCGCTCCCCGGTTACGGGTAGCCCCGATATGACCAGAAAGGAGGCGCTAATGGACCGCCAGTCAAGGCCGGAGACCATGCGGGAGAACGACGTGATCGATCTCCTGACGCAGCAGCACGTTCTCATCCGGGACCTGTTCGACGAGGTCGACAGATGCCAGGGGGAGCAGCGCAGGGAGGCCTTCAGCCGCCTTGTCCGCCTGCTCGCCGTCCACGAGACGGCGGAGGAGGAGATCGTCCACCCCTACGCGCGGCGCAAGCTGGTCGGCGGCGACACGATCGTGGACAACCGCCTCCAGGAGGAGGAAGAGGCGAAGGAGATGCTCAGCCGCCTCGACGACATGGACGTGACCACGCCGGAGTTCTCCCAGGAGCTGGAGAGACTGCGGGCCGCGGTGTTCGCCCACGCCGCCGCCGAGGAGCGCTACGAGTTCTCCGAGCTCAAGGCGAGCACGTCCGAGGGCGAGCGCAGGGCGATGGCCGTGGGCGTCAAGGCAGCCGAGGCGATGGCTCCCACGCACCCGCACCCCGGGGTCGAATCGGCGACGGCGAACATCCTGGTGGGGACGCCGGTCGCGATCATGGATCGCGCCCGCGACCTGATCCGCAAGGCGATGGGCAAGTCGGAGTCCGGCGAAGGCTGAGTCCCCGGGCGGGCCGCCGTACGGAACGGAGATCGTCCCGTCCAGATCGGGAGCGCGGCCCATGCCGGAGACCGGGGAGCGTGCGCGGCGTCGCGGAGCCGGGCGGAGACGGTGACTCGTCTCCCGGGCGCCGCGGCGCCGCGGCGCGGAAGAGAGCCGACCGGGACCGGGCGTCTCCCCGCGGGCGTTCGCGGAACTCCGCCGGGACTTCGGACGTTCTCCCAGGCGACGCGGGACGACGTCCCGCACGGGACCCGACACGAAAGGCCTGACGATGTCGCCACTGGGCAAGTACTACGTGGGCGCGGCGGTGGTGGCCGTGCTGGTCTTCATCCTTCCGGTGCCGACGCTCCTGGCCTGGCTGATCGCGATCGGCGCGCTGGGGGCGCCGATCGTCGCCTACTTCATGCTCGACGAGTCGCAGCGGGCGCGGCTGCGGCGCATCCGCCGCCGCCAGATCGGCGGCTGAGGCCCCGCGAAGACCCGACGAAGGGACACCGGCCGGGCCGCCGTCGCGGCGCCCGGCCGTTCCGCTTCGCTCAGGAAGCGGTGGCGATCCTCCTGCGGACCCGCTCGGTGACGTTCCGCTCCAGGATGAAGGACAGGAACGGGATGGTGCCCGCGATGAGCACGAGCAGCAGGTAGCCCACCGACCAGCGGGCCTTGATCAGGCCCAGGTTGATCGCGGCCACCAGATAGACCATGTACAGGAAGCCGTGGATCGGCCCGACGACCGCGACCATCGTGCCGCTGTCGAAGCCGTACTTGACGACCATCGCGGCACACAGCACGAGCAGCATCACGCCGACGATGTACGCCATGACGCGATAGAAGTTGAGCGCGGATTCCACGTCGATCTTCACCTCTGCTGGGGAAACGGTCACCACACGATATCCGTGCCATCCGGCGGTCCCGGCTGCAGGGCCGATCAGGCGTCCACGGGCGCGGCGGGCTCGGCCGGCTGCGGCTCCTCACGCTCCCGCTCCCGCTGCCCGCGCAGGGCGTCGCGGACGAAGTGGAACCACATGTACACGGCGAACAGCGCGAAGATCCACCACTGGAGGGCGTAGGCCAGGTTGCGCCAGGTGAAGCCGCCGCCTTCGGTCGGCGCCGACACGGCCACCGGCGTGACGCGGGACGGCGGCTCCTGCGCGGTCGCGACGACGAACCCGTCCCGCACCCGCGCGTCCGGCCACACGTTGATCAGCTCCGCCGTCGACACCGTCGCCACCTGGCCGCGTGGCAGGTTCCCGCTGCGCATCACGTCGTCGGTCTGCTCGGCCGGCCGCAGCCGGCCCGTCACGGTCACAGTGCCCTCGGGCACGGCCGTGGCGGGATCGGCCGCCGCGGGAACCCAGCCGCGTACGACGGGGACGATCGTGCCGTCCGCGAGCCGCAGCGGCGTGAGCAGCCAGAACCCGCTCCCCCGGGCCGCCCGGCCGCCGGGGGCGGCGACGTCCGCGACCCGGTCGGCCACCAGCAGCTGGTTCGCGGCGTCGTAGGTCCCCGTGGCGGTCACCCTGCGGCTGATCGCGGTGCCGCCGACGTGCTGTCCCACCCGGGTCAGCTCGGTGACGGCCACGGGCGCGGGGTCGGGGGCCCGCCGCGGGCCGCCCGACGCCTCGAAGACGCCGAGTTGCCAGCGGCCGAGGAAGGTGAAGGACACGAGCACCCCGATGACCAGCAGGTGCAGGGCCACCAGCCGGGGAGCCAGGAGGGTGCGGAGCATGGATACAACGCTATCCGCCGCCCCCACCGGTCCGGTATTCGCGCCGGTGCCTTGGGTGAACACCAAGGCACCATCAGGAGAGGGCAAAATCCGACAAATCACAGCCAGGCTGCACCATGTGTCGCTAGAGTCATGCCCATGTCCGACCCTCAGATCGACCCGGCCGGAAACACCCAGGCTTTCCGGGCGTTCGCGCAGCAGCAGGACACGGAGGCCTCCCGGGAGCAGCCGTCCCGCCTGCCGATTTGGATCGCCGTCGGTGCGGCGCTCGTCGTGATCCTCGCCGTGGTGGCGTACCTCCTGGTTCGCTGACATACCTGTACCAGCCGCCGACGACCGCGCCCGTCGGCGGCTTTGTCATGCCCGCCGACGGCTCGGCCCCTCACTGCCACGACGTACAGTGACGGGGTGCCCACCGGCGTCCCACGACGGCCCCCGGGAGCACTCCCGGCTGCTCCGGCCGTACGCATCGGCACCTGGACCCAGCCCGCCCGCAGGAATATATTGGACAAATCTTCCAATAGGACGGGGAGGACGCATGCCCAGTCCGGGCGTCACGATCATCGGTTCCGGGTTCGCCGGGCTGTGCATGGCCATCAAGCTCAAGGAAGCCGGCTATCACGACTTCGTGATCCTGGAGAAGGCCGGCGAGCTCGGCGGCACCTGGCGGGACAACACCTATCCCGGCTGCGCCTGCGACGTCCCCTCGCCGCTGTACTCCTTCTCGTTCGAGCTCAACCCCGGCTGGTCGCGGCTGTTCTCCCCGCAGGACGAGATCTGGGACTACATGCGGGCCTGCGCCCGCAAGTACGGCCTGGAGCCCCACCTGCGGTTCGGCAAGGAGGTCTGCGGGCTGGAGTACGACGACGAGCGGGCCCTGTGGCGGGTGTCGACCGGCGACGGGGAGACCTTCGAGACCCACGCCGTCGTGTCCGGCGTCGGCGCCCTGCACGTGCCGTCGCTCCCCGAGATCCCCGGCCGTGAGCGCTTCACCGGCGCCGCGTTCCACTCCGCCCGGTGGGACCACTCCGCGGACCTGAACGGCAGGCGCGTCGCGGTCGTCGGCACCGGCGCGTCGGCGGTCCAGTTCGTCCCGGTCGTCGCCGAGCAGGCGAGCCGGCTCACCGTCTTCCAGCGCACCCCGCCGTGGATCCAGCCCAGGCCGGACCTGCCGATCGACGGGCGGCTGAAGCGGGCCATGGAGACGCCGGTCGGCGCCCGCCTGCTGCGCGACGCCTTCTACTGGCTGCTGGAGGCCCGGGCCGTGGGCTTCACGATCGACCCCCGGCTGATGAAGGCCCACCAGGCGATGGCCGAGCGGCACCTGGCCCGGCAGGTGCCCGACCCCGGGCTGCGCGCGAAGCTGACGCCCGACTACACCATCGGCTGCAAGCGCATCCTGCAGTCCAACGACTACTATCCCGCGCTGACCAGGGACAACGTCGAGCTGGTCACCGACCGGATCACCGAGATCAGGGAGCGGTCGGTCGTGGACGCCGCAGGACGCGAGCACGAGGTCGACGTGATCGTGTACGGCACCGGCTTCCGGGTGGTCGACTCCCTCAACGAGCAGCGGATCGTCGGCAGGAACGGCGTCAAGATCCAGGACGCGTGGCGCGACGGCATCGAGGCCTACTACGGGATCACGACCGCGGGCTTCCCCAACCTGTTCTTCCTGCTCGGTCCCAACACCGGTCTCGGGCACACCTCGGTCGTCTTCATGATCGAGTCGCAGGTCCGGTATGTCATGGACTGTCTGCGGCTGCTGTCGAAGACCAAGGCGAAGGCCCTGGACGTACGGCCGTCGGCGCAGCGGGCCTTCAACGACCGCCTGCAGCGGCGGCTCGACCGGCTGGTGTGGAGCGACGGCGGCTGCACGAGCTGGTACCTCGACGAGCACGGCAGGAACCGCACGCTGTGGCCCGGCTTCACCTTCGAATACTGGGCGCGGACCCGGAAGATGAAGCCGGCGGCCTACGAACTCATCGGCGCCCGAGGCCGACTCGGGGGCTGATCGAATCAGCGACGCGGGCTGACCACGAGGGCGCTGCCTCCCCCACGTCTGGCGGGCTCGGCGACCGCCTGGACACGGCCGTTCCGCAGGAACTCCAGGCCGGTCGCCGCGCCGATCTCCCCCGCCGGCGGCCCGGGGACGTCCGTCAGCGTGTGACCGAGCGCGGTCAGCTCCGCGCCGTACCGCTCGGCGAACGCCGGCTCGGCCTGCGTGGCGGCGGTGTTGCGCTGCGAGGCGCGCGGCGCGGCCACGGCCTCCGGGAGCGACATGCCGAAGTCGAGCCGGTTCACCAGGATCTGCAGCACGGTCGTGATGATCGTCGAGCCGCCGGGCGAGCCGACGGCGAGCAGCGGCCTGCCGTCCTTGAGCACGATGGTCGGGGCCATCGACGACCTCGGGCGCTTGCCGGGAGCGGGCAGGTTGGGGTCGCCCGGCGCCGGGCCGAAGGTGAAGTCGGTCAGCTCGTTGTTGAGCAGGATGCCGCGGCCCGGCACCACGATCCCGCTGCCGCCGGTCTGCTCGATCGTGATGTTGTAGGCCGCCACGTCGCCCCACCGGTC
Source organism: Microbispora sp. H10830 (assembly GCF_014161375.1). NCBI lineage: Bacteria > Bacillati > Actinomycetota > Actinomycetes > Streptosporangiales > Streptosporangiaceae > Microbispora > Microbispora sp. H10830. The sequence goes on along the minus strand of NZ_JABBWX010000003.1, from coordinate 621,990 downwards.
GGTCACCACGAGGTGCGTGGTCTCAGGCCCCTCCTTCTTCTCCTCCGGGACCGAGGCCCCCGGGGTCGCTGAGGGGCACGGCGCGTAGGAGCCGTCGGGCGAACCCGGCGCGGCGGGGTGCGCCATCGCCCGCGGGCCGATCAGGCAGGCGCGCTCCTTGGCGAACCCGTCGGAGAGCAGCTGATCCAGCGGCACGTCCACGTACGCAGGGTCGCCGACGTAGGCGTTACGGTCGGCGAAGGCGAGCCGGGACGCCTCCAGATATTCGTGCAGGCCGACCTTCGGGAGGGCCTCCAGGATCTTCAGCGCCTCCCCCACGGTGGATCCGCCGGACGACGGCGGCGCCATGCCGTACACGTCGAGGCCCTTGTACGTGACCTTCGTGGGCGGCCGTTCGAGCGCCCGGTAGGCCCTGAGGTCGGAGACCTCCATCAGGCCGGTCCTGACGTTCCTGGTGGCCCCCTGGCGCACCGGCGGCTTCTTCACGGTGGCGACGATCTCCCGGCCGAGCGCCCCGCCGTACAACCAGGCCGGGCCGCGGATGCCCAGCTCACGGTAGGTGCGTGCGAGGTCGGGGTTGCGGAAGACCGAGCCGACCGGCGGCGGCTGCCCGCCCGGCAGGTAGAGCGAGGCGGTCGAGGTGAAGTCGGCGAAGCGGCCGGCGTTCTGCTGCGTCTGGTCGTGGAACGTCTGGTCGACGACGAAGCCCTTCTCGGCGATCTCGATCGCGGGGCGCAACGCCTGTCGCAGCGGCATCGTGCCGTACCGGCGCAGCGCCGTGTCCCACTGCGCCACGCTGCCCGGGACGCCGACCGACAGCCCGCTGGTGACGGCCTCGTCGAACGGGATGCCCTCGAACGCCGTCGAGGTCATCGCCCGCGGGGCGGTCTCCCGCCCGTCGATCGTCGTCACCTTCCGCTTGCGGGCGTCGTAGTAGACGATGAAGCCGCCCCCGGCCAGCCCGGCCGAGTAGGGCTCGGTCACGCCCAGCGCCGCCGCCCCCGCCACCGCCGCGTCCATCGCGTTGCCGCCCTGGCGCAGCACCGAGAGCGCGGCCGTGCTCGCGTCCAGGTCCACGGTGGCCACGGCCCCGCCGTACCCCTCCGCGACCGGCCGCTTGACCTCCGCCGCGGATCCCACCGGTGCGGCGTGGACGGGCGGCGCGAGGAAGCCCGCGAACGTGACCAGCCCCAGCGACGTGACGACGACGCTCCTCATGCCCCGGCACCTCCACCACTTGAGCGATCACTCCAGCATGACTCACGGACGTCAATATCGCTGCGGTCTTGTCCGCTTTTGGACGCCGATGCGGGCTACTACTCCCGGCGTACGGCGGACTGCCGCGCCGGGCGGATGCGGTGACCAGCGGCGATGGCCTAGCGTGCGGGTGTGCGTTCCCGTTCCGCGATGTACCACCGCATCGATCCCGTTCTGCCGGTCATCATCGGGATCCTCCAGGTGTTCCTGACGATGGGCGCCCAGTACTGGCAGTTGCGGAACCCGGACCTCGGGCGGGTGCCGCTGACCGGGTGGGGCTACGCGCTGCTGCTGGTCGGGCCGCTCGCGATCGCGGTGCGCCGCCGCGCGCCGGTCGCCGCGCTGGTCGTCACGCTCACCTCGACCTCGGTCTACATGCTGCTCGGCTACTCGTACGGGCCGGTGTTCTTCAGCCCGATCATCGTGATCTTCAATGCGGTGCTGTCGGGGCACCGTCGCGCGGCGTGGCTGTCGTCGGGGGCGTTCTTCCTTTTCGTGGTCGTCTACGCCACCTGGTTCATCCCCCACCGGGCGAGCCTCTTCCACCACACCGCGGTCGCGGCCTACCTGCTGCTCACGCTCACCGTGGCGGAGTTCCACCGGATGCGCCGCGAGCGCCTCGCCGAACGCGAGCGGGTGGCGCGTGAGGAGGCCAGGCGGCAGGCGAGCGAGGAACGGCTCACCATGGCCCAGGAGTTGCACGACGTGCTCGCCCACAACATCTCGCTGATCCACGTGCAGGCCTCCACCGCCCTGCACATCCTGGACGACCACCCCGAGCAGGCCCGCACCGCGCTGACCACGATCAAGCAGGCGTCCAAGGACGTGCTGACCGAGATGCGCGGCGTGCTGAGCCTGCTCAGGGACGGCGCGCCGCGCTCCCCCACGGCGGGGATGGCCCACCTGGCCGACCTCGCCGAGCGCAGCGGCCTGCCGGTCGCACTGGAGGTCACCGGGCAGGCGCGCCCGCTGCCCGCCGGCATCGACCGGGCCGGCTACCGGATCGTGCAGGAGTCGCTGACCAACGTCTCGCGGCACGCGCCCGGCTCGCGGGTGACCGTACGCGTGGCGTACGCGCCCGAGGAGCTGACCGTGGTGATCGAGGACGACGGCGCGGGAACGGCGCGGGCCGAGGCGGGCCTCGGCAGCGGCAACGGCATCCCCGGCATGCGCGAGCGGGCCGCGGCGCTCGGCGGGTCGCTGGCGGCCGGCCCCCGGCCCGACGGCGGTTTCCGCGTCGAGGCCCGCCTCCCCCTGCCCCCATCCGCAACCCACAAGGAGCCGAATTGATACGCGTCCTGCTCGCCGACGACCAGGCATTGGTCCGGGCCGGGTTCCGGGCCCTGCTCGACGCGCAGGAGGGCATGACCGTCGTCGGCGAGGCCGGCGACGGCGAGCAGGCCGTCCTGCTCACCCGGGACCTGCGCCCCGACGTGGTGCTGATGGACATCCGCATGCCCGGCACCGACGGCCTGACGGCCACCCGCCGCATCGGCGACGACCCCGCCCTCACCGACGTGAAGATCGTCATGCTCACCACGTTCGAGCTGGACGAGTACGTCTTCGAGGCCCTGCGCGGCGGCGCGAGCGGCTTCCTGGTCAAGGACACCGAGCCGGCCGAGCTGATCCAGGCCGTCCGGGTGGTGGCCTCCGGCGACGCGCTGCTGTCCCCCGGCGTGACACGCAGGCTCATCGCGGAGTACGTCGCCCGCGCCAAGGAGCCCGGCATCGTGACCCGCCTCGACCCGCTCACCGAGCGGGAGCGGGAGGTGCTCGCGCTCGTGGGCACCGGCATGACGAACGACGAGATCGCCACCAGGCTCTACATGTCCCCGGCGACGGCCAAGACCCACGTGAGCCGCACGATGAGCAAACTCCACGCCCGCGACCGGGCCCAGCTCGTCGTCATCGCGTACGAGTCGGGCCTGGTCAAACCCGGCTGGCTCTGACCCGCCGCCGGATTGTCGGGCATGATCCCTACACTCCGCGACCATGGTGAGAGTGAGCTTCGTCGACGAGACGACGTCCGGCGAGCGGCGTGAAGCCCGGCATCTGGAGATCTCCGAAGAGCGGACCACGCTGCGCGAGATCATCCGGCAGCGCATCCTCCAGGAGGTCGCCGAGCACGACGCGACCCGTCCGGAGATCTTCCGCGGGCCGGTCCAGCCGGGCGACACCGAGCGGACGCTGAACGGCCACCCGGTGCGCGCTCCGAGGCGGGTGGACGTGGAGGAGCAGTTCGCCAGGGCCGTGGAGGCGTTCGGCCGCAACGGGTTCCTCGTCCTCATCGACGACCGGCAGGTGCAGGACCTGGACGCCGAGGTCACCCTGCGGATGAGCACCGAGATCACCTTCCTGAAGCTCGTGCCCCTGGTCGGTGGCTGATGCTCGGGCTCACGAACACGGCGGTGCGGGTGCGCGAACTCGTGGAGGCCGGAGACTCTGAGACGTTGGCGGCCGAACTGCTACGGCTGGCCGAGACACACGACCCGCAGGTCCGGGACTGGAGCCTCATCACAGGCATCCTCGACTCTTCGTCTGAGGAATTCAGGATTCAGGTCGCGCTCACGGTCGTGCGGTCCGCCGACAGCTGGATCCCGGACTCCGTCGCGGAGATCATCCTCGACGGCCTGCCGCTCGACCGGCACCTCGACGCGGTCGAGACTCTGCTCGCCCGGGCCGCGGGCTTCGGCACCTACTACGCCCACACCCTTCTCATCCGCCTCGCCGACGCATGGCTGGGCGCGGGCCGCACGCTGCCCCCGGCGATGGTCGGAGTGATGCGGCGTACGGCCCACAACGCGTACGGGAGGGACCGCCTCGATGAGATCCTCACCCTCCCGGGCTACCCGGCGCTCAACCCGGGCGAGGAGTGGGCCGATCGGGTGCTCGCCGATCTCCCCGCTCTGGGCGGGGAATGGGACGCGTTGGTGGCACACGCGGTGACCGCCACCTCGGCCAAGCCGTCGACCAGGTGGGAGAAACAGGCCCGGCGGCTTCTCGACGCGGTGGGGCACGACCGGGCGCGGGACACGATCAGTGGGTGGCTCGCCCTGGTGGGCTCGCCTCGCACGATGCCCGTGATGTATCTGGACGACGCGGAGTTCGATCCGTACAACGCTCGTGGCGTCCGCGGCCTGGCCTGGATGCTGGCCTTCCTCCCCTCACGGCCGGAGGGCGCGCGGCTGCTGGGGAACCTGGTCGAGACGGCCCTGCGCAAGGTCCCCGGCATCGGTCCACGCAACCCCATGCTGGCCAACGCCGCCGTGTACGCGTTGTCTCGGATGGACGGCGAGGCGGCGCCGGCTCAGTTGGCCCGGCTGTCGGCCCGCGTCACCTACAAGGGCACGCTGAAGGTGCTCGGCACCGCCCTCGACGCGCGGGCCGCCACGCTCGGGCTGTCCCGCGACGAGGTCGAGGAGCTGGCCGTCCCGACGTACGGGCTGACCGAGGTCGGCCGCGGTAGCCGGGTGATCGGCGACGCCGCCGCGGAACTGCGCGTGACCGGCACCCGTACGTCCATGGTGTGGAGGAACGCCGCAGGCCGCGAGGTCAAGGCTCCTCCGGCGAGCGTGCGCCGCGACCACGCCGCGGCGCTGGCCGAGATGAAGACGTCGGCGAAGGACATCGACAAGATGCTGCCGGCCCAGGCCGAACGGCTCGACCAGCTGTTCCTCGCGCAGCGCTCGTGGCCGTACGCGACCTGGCGGGAGCGTTATCTCGACCACCCGCTGGTCGGCACGCTCGGCAGGCGGCTGATCTGGCTGGTCGGCGACGTGCCCTGCGCGTACGCGGACGGCACGTTACGCCGCGTCGACGACGCGCCCCTCACCCCCACCGAGGACGCGGTCGTGCGCCTGTGGCATCCGATCGGCCGGGACGTGGAGGAGGTGCTCGCGTGGCGTGACTGGCTGGAGCGGCACGGGATCACCCAGCCGTTCAAGCAGGCCCACCGCGAGGTCTACCTGCTCACGGCCGCCGAGGAGAACACGCGCTTCTACTCCAACAGATATGCGGCGCACATCCTGCGTCAGCACCAGTTCCACGCGCTGGCCGCGGCGCGCGGGTGGCACGACAAGCTGCGGCTGATGGTCGACGACAGCTACCCTCCAGCCACTCGGGAGCTGCCGCGGTGGGGCCTACGCGCCGAGTTCTGGATCGAGGGTGTCGGGGACGACTACGGCGCCGACACCCTCGACTCGGGCGCCTACCTGCGCCTGTCGACCGACCAGGTCCGGTTCTATCCCCTCGGGGCGCCGGAGAACCTCGCCCACGCCTACAGCGGCGGGTACGAGCAATGGCTGCGGAGCGGGGCGGATCCCGTGTGGCCGATTCCCCTGAACCAGGTGCCGCCGCTGGTGTTCAGCGAGATCATGCGGGACGTCGACCTGTTCGTCGGCGTCTCCAGCGTCGGCAACGACCCGACTTGGCAGGACGGCGGACCGGACGGCCGCTTCCGCGAATACTGGACCTCCTACAGCTTCGGGGAGCTGTCCGGCACCGCCCGGACCCGCCGCGACCTGCTGGCCCGGCTGGTGCCCCGGCTGGCGATCGCCGATCGTTGCACCCTGGAGGGACGCTTCCTACACGTCCGCGGAGACATCAGGACATACAAGATCCACCTTGGCTCCGGCAACATCCTGATGACCCCGAACGACCAGTATCTGTGCATCGTCCCCAAGCAGGCCCCCGAGGCCGGGGCGGGCCAGGTGTTCCTCCCGTTCGAAGGCGACCGGGTGCTCGCGGTCATCCTCAGCAAGGCGATGCTGCTGTCCCGGGACACGGAGATCACCGAGCCGAGCATCACCCGGCAGATCCGCCCTTAGCCGGCGAGCGGCTCCTGGAGTTCGGTGACCCAACGGGCGGGATCCTCCCCGGCCTCCAGGTAGAGCTCCCTGGCGTACCCGGCGGAGCGGTGGCCGCCGTCGGCGATCCACCGGGCCAGCGTCTGCGCGGCCGGGAGGACGTCGTCCATCGGGCCGCGATGCACGATGGTGGCCGCCTGCTCGATCGCGGGCAGGTCCACGACCGCGAAGTCGTGACCGTCCTCAGGCGCGACCGCGACCGGCATCGCCACGTGCGCGAGGATCCCCTCGCCGCCGGGGGCGTCCTCGTAATAGGCGATCGCCGGTCCCACCGGGGTCACCGCGGCCTCGTCCAGCCTGCGGCACAGCTCCTGGAACAGCGGGCTCACGACCGGGCCGATGTCCTCGGGTTCGTAGCTGCGCGCCACGCCGCTGAGTTCCGCCACCCGGACGGCTGGGATGCGCTTGACCACCACGTCGTCGGTGTTCATGTGTCCCTCACTCTCGATCGTCCGGAGCCTCGCCTCGACCTGGGCCAGCCGGGCCGCCGCGGCGGCCATCGCCGCCTCCAGCTCCGCCTGCCGCAGCCGCAGCATCCCGCGCAGTTCCTCGGCGCTCACCTGCTCGTCCAGGACTCCCCGCACCTGTCTGAGCGTGAAGCCCAGGTCCTTGAGCGCGGTGATCCGGTTGAGGCGGGCAAGCTGGACCGCCTCGTAGAAGCGGTAGCCGTTCGCGGGATCGACGCGGGCCGGGCGGAGCAGCCCGATCGCGTCGTAGTGGCGCAGCATGCGGACCGACACGCGGCCGTGCCTGGCGAAGTCTCCGATGGTGAACATGATGTGGCCGATTCCAGCGCCTCACACCGTGTCAGGGTCAAGCGCCGTCTCTCAGGCCGCCGGTGGCAGGGGGCGCGCTCCCTCGGATCGCAAGCCGTCGAAGATCAGGTGAAGGTATCGGCGCCAGGCCCCCGTGACGTCCTCGTCCGGCGCGGCGGCCTGGCAGGCCGCCGTCAGCATCCGGATCACGTCCTCCCCGGTGATGTCGCCGCGGATGACACCCTTCCTTCTGGCTCGGTCGGTGAGCGCCTCCGCGACCCCGGACAGGCGGTCGGCGGCGGCGCGGACCACCGGATCCCTCCGGACGTCCGTGGTCGCCGCCTGGCAGAAGGAACGGTCGCTCACGTGCAGCTCCACCCCCGCCGTCATGAACGCCAGCAGGGCCGCCTCCGGGTCCGCCGCCTCCAGCAGCGTGCGCCCCGTGACCGCGAGCTCGTCGAGCCGGTCGGACACGATCGCGGCCGCCAGCGACTCCTTGGTCGCGAAGTGGCGGAAGACCGTGCCCTTCCCGATGCCCGCGCGCCGCGCGATCTCGGAGATCGACACCTCCATGCCGTGTTCGGCGAACGCCTCACGCGCGGCGTCGAGCAACGACTGACGGTTGCGGACGGCGTCCGCTCGCAGGCGGCGCGTCTGCGATGGGGTCGGCACGTGTCGCCTCGCCTCCCAACGGTTCTCTCCGGGGACCCTAGCACAAGTTGACCGTGCGGTCCGGTTATGTCAGGCTCTAACGTGACCGCATGGTCCGGTTTTCGGCCTGCCGGGTCGGCGCCCCTACCGGCCGCGTGAGCGGCCGCACAACGAGGTGGACAGGAAGGTCAGGTCATGGACGACAGACGGCACTCGGTCCTGGTCGTCGGAGCGACCGGCACCCAGGGATCGGCCGCGGTGCGCGGCCTGTCGAGCCGCGGCCACCGGGTCCGCGCCCTGACCCGCGAACCCGCCCGCGCCCGCCACCTGGCCGAGTTGGGCGCCGAGGTGGTTGTCGGCGACCTCGGCGACCCGGCCGCGGTCGAAGCCGCTCTCGACGGTGCGACCGCCGTGTTCGCGGTGCCTCTCCGCGATCCCGGAGACGACACCGCCGAGCTGAGAAACGCCACCCTCCTCATCGAGGCGGCCGAGCGCTCCGGCGTCCGGCACTTCGTCCAGACCTCTGTGGCCGGCACCGGCGATCTCCCCCGCATGCCACGCTGGGGCAGCGGCCACTGGAACGAGGAGTACTGGGAGACCAAGCGCCGGATCGAGGAAGCCGTTCGCGACGGCGGCCTGCCCGCCTACACCATCCTCAAGCCGTCATTCCTCATGGAGAACCTCCTTCCGCCCAAGGCCCCGCTGATGTTCCCCGAACTGGCCCGGGGCGAGATCGTCACCGCCGTCGGGCGGCATGTCAGAGTGCAGATGATCAGCGCCGACGACATCGCGGCCTTCGCCGTCGCGGCGCTCGAACGGCCCGGCCGCTTCTCCGGACAGAGCGTCGAACTGGCCGCCGAGGCGCTGACCATGCACGAGGTGGCCGCCATAATCGGCGCCGTCACGCGGCGGACCGTCAGGGCGGTCTCGCTCACCCCCTCGCAGGCCGTCGCCGCGGGTCGTCCACCGGCGGTCGTCCGCGGCGAGGAATGGCTCAACGAGGTGGGCTATCACGCCCCGATCGACGCGCTCGCCTCCTACGGCGTCGCCCTGACCGGCTTCAGGAGGTGGGCGGAGACGCACCGCTCCAAGCTTCTCGGCCAAACTGGCGGCTGACCAGGGCTTCCAGCGCCTCACCCGGGCGCGACGGCGCTCACGCGAAGGCGGCGGGGCGGCGCGACGAGCGGTTCCGGGAGTCGCAGCGGCCCGCGGCCCGGGGTGATGGTGCCGAGCACCCGCGATCCGGCCGCGCCGGTGCAGGCGGGCACCGTGCCGGGCAGGCCGTGCGCGGTCAGCCAGCCGAGGTAGGAGAACGCGACGGCCTCCTTGGCGCCCGAGGGCACGCCGAGGTCGTCGCTCGGCAGCAGCCGCACGCCTCGGGCCCGCTCGCGCAGCGCGCTCATCAGGGCCGGGTTGCGCACGCCGCCACCGGAGACGACGACCGTGCCGAGCCCGTGCCGCCGGATCTCCGCCGCGACCGTCTCGGCGGTGAGCGCAGTGAGCGTCGCCACCAGGTCCGGCAGGCCCAGCGCGTACGGCCCGGCGACCCGGTCCAGGTAGCCCGCGTGGAACAGTTCCTTGCCCGTCGTCTTGGGCGGCGGCCGGTGATAGTACGGCTCGGTGAGCAACTCGGCCAGCAGGCCCTCGTGGACCTTCCCCGCCGCGGCCAGCCTGCCGTCCTCGTCGTACGGCATGCCGGTGGCGGCGCGTACGGCCGCGTCCGTCAGCGCCGAGGCCGGGCCGGTGTCGTAGGCGAGCGGGGGCTCCCACACGGTGAGGTTGGCGATTCCGCCGAGGTTCAGCGCGCCGGCCCGGCCCGCGGAGGCGGGCAGCCCGGACAGCAACGGCAGGTCGAAGGCGGACACGAGCGGCGCGCCCTGGCCGCCCGCGGCCACGTCGCGCACCCGAAGGTCCGACACGACCGGCACGCCGAGCCGTTCGGCGATCCAGGCGGGCTGCCCGAGTTGGAGCGTCCCGCGCACGCGCCCGTCCTCCACCCAGTGGTACATCGTCTGCCCGTGCGAGCAGACGAGGTCGGCGGCCGGGCAGGTCGCCGCCGCCTCGGCGAACGCCCGGCCCACGAGTGTGTCGAGGCGGCAGACCTCGCCCATGTCCGTACGGTTCGGCGGCAGCGCGGCCACGATCGCGGCCCGCAGGTCAGGCGGGTAGGGCACCGTGCCGGTGTGCTCCACGACACCGGTGAGCAGGTCGCCGTCCCGCGTCCAGTGGACGAGCGCGCAGTCGATCCCGTCGTGGGAGGTCCCCGACATCAGCCCGAGTACGCGCACACCTGCCCCGCAAGGATTGTTCAGCCGGCTCTCGGCGGGAGGCCGACGAGCTTGATGAGGAAACGGTCGATCTGCTCCTCCGCCGGCGGCCAGGGCAGGTCGGGCTCGTTGATCCGCTGAGACAGCATGCCGTTCACCGCCGTGCGCAGGTCGATCGCGACCGTCGTCGCGTCGTCGCGCGGGGCGACCCCGGCGTCCATGCAGCGCTGGACCGCCTCCGTGGTCCTGGCGACCAGCACCTCCTTGAACGGCATGCCGAGCCGGCGGTGGACCGCGCTCTCGTGCAGCACCTTGTAAAGGCCCGGATGCTCATGCGCCCAGGCGGCCTGCGCGAGGATGCGCGCCCGCAGCCGCTCCCCGGGGTCCTCCTGCGCCGCGTCCGCCTCGTCGCCGGTCCGCACCAGTTCCTCGTGACAACGCCGCAGCACCGCGAGCACGAGCGCGTCACGGTCGGGAAAGTGCAGATAGACCGAGGTGGCGGCGATCGACACCTCGCGCGCCACGGCCCGTAGCGACAGCGCCTCGTCGTCGGCCAGGTCGTCGAGCATGCGCATGGCCGCCGCGACGATCTCTTCGCGCAGCCGCTCGCCCTGCCCTCGCGCGTTCGGACGGCGGCGGGCGGCGGGAGTCGGGGGCGTGGTGGCTTCCATGACCGGCCCATTGTACGAGAACGGCAATCGCGCTACAGTCGTAGCGCTACACCCGTTCACCAAAGGAGCGATTCCTGTGACCGTCCACGCTTCAACGGACTTCGACACGATCAACGAGATGGACCCGGTGTTCGCCCAGATGGCGGCCGCCAGCGTCGGACACTGCTGGGCGGTGCCCGAGCTGACCGACCGCGAGAAGGTGTTCCTGGCCCTGGTGGCGGACGTCTGCCAGCCGGCCCTCGGGTTCCCGTTCGAGATGCACGTCCGCGCGGGCCTGCAGCGCGGCGTGTCGACCGCCGACATACGGGCGCTGCTGCGCCTGATCTCCTACGACAGCGGGTATGTCGCGGCGCTGGCCGCGCTGGAGCGGCTCGCCGAGATCGAGGCCGCCGCCGGGCTGCCCCGCCCGGACGCCGAACCGCTGCCCCGGGAACTGCTGGAGACCGGTCCCGGCGCGGCGCCGACCCCGCTGCCCGCGCCGGTGCGGGCCGAGCTGGCCGAGCTCGACGCGTACTTCCTGGAGTACTTCGACCTTCAGTCGCGGATGCGGGGCGTCCAGGGCCCGGGCACGTTGAGCGTCCGCGAGCGGGCGTTCACGACGATGAGCATCGACGTGCACTACCAGACGCTGGACGAGACGTTCCGCATCCACGTGGGCCGCGCCCTCGGGGGCGGCGCGTCGCATGAGGACGTGCGGGCCGTGCTGCGCTTCAACGCGCAGTTCGGGGTGACGCGGGCATGGCAGGCGTGGAAGGCGCTCAACGCCTGTCTCGCCGAGCTCGCCCCCGCCCGCTGACGCCGTACGCCACGGCCCGCACCGCCTGACCGTGCGGGCCGGCCGGGTGGGACGCCGGTGCGCTACGGCGTCCCGCCCGGCCGGAGGACTATCCGGCCCTGCGCTCAGTGCTCTTAGTGGACCCTGCTCAACGCGCCTGCTCAACGCGCCTGCTCAACGCGCCCTGCGTTCGTGGCTCGGCTCGCTCTGCCGGGACGCCCGGTCGACCGCCGTGACGTGGTAGCGGTGGCCGGGCGCACCGTCCGGGTCGATCCAGCGGACGTGCCTGCCCGCCGGGACGACCGCGACCAGGTGCGCCGCGTCGGTGAAGTCCTGCCGGCGGGCTGGCCGGTCGAACCGGAAGACGGCGAACCGGAACGGGGCGCGCGGTCCCGTGGCCTCGACGTGCAGCTCCACGCCCCCGCTCACGCGCCGGGCCGAGGCGAGCACAGGGCGACGCGGCGGCTCGCCGCCCGCGAGCCTGGGCAGCAGCGGCGCGAGCGCCGGACGCGTGTAGTGCCCGCTCACGACCGCGCCGATCGACCCGAGCCGGTCGTCGCGGACGTCGGCCGCGTTGTACCAGATGTCTCCGCCGACCTCCGGATGGTCGCGGTTGAGCGTGAGGTGCCGGGACAGCTCGTCCGGCTGGGACCACTCGGCGGGCTGCCCGGCCGCCCCCGCCTTGTACGCCGCCTGGCCGATCCACAACTGCACCCCGGTGCCGGCGGCCACGTCGGACCACCAGGGGACGAGCTTGGCGTAGTCGGCGTTCGACTGGCCGATGTACCAGTAGAGCTGCGGCGCGACGTAGTCGAGCCAGCCCTTCTTCACCCAGCCGCGGGTGTCGGCGTGCAGGTTGTCGTACGACTGGCCGCCGCTGGTGTCGGAGCCGAGGGGGTCGGTGGCCTTGTTGCGCCAGATGCCCGACGGGCCGATGCCCCAGATCACCTCGGGCTTGGCCTGCCGTACGCGCTGCTGCATCTCCCGGACCAGCAGGTCGACGTTGTCGCGCCGCCAGGCGGCCAGGTCGGGGAAGCCCGCGCCGTACGCCGCGTAGGCCGCGCTGTCGTCGAACGCCGTCGTGTTGACCGGGTAGAAGTAGTCGTCGAAGTGCACGCCGTCGATGTCGTATCGGGTGACGGCGTCCATCATCGCGTCCTGCACGAACGCCCGGACCTCGGGGATGCCGGGGTTGTAGTAGAGCTTCCCGCCGTACGGGACGATCCACTCGGGATGGCGGCGGCCGGGGTGGTCGGGGTGCAGCTTGGCCGGGTCCGCCTGCATCGACACGCGGTAGGGGTTGAACCAGGCGTGGAACGCCAGGCCCCTCCGGTGGGCCGCCTCGACGGCGAAGCCCAGCGGGTCGTAGCCCGGGTCCTGCCCCTGGACCCCGGTCAGATACTGCGACCACGGCTCGTACGGCGACGGCCAGAAGGCATCGGCGGTCGGCCTGATCTGCACGAACACGGAGTTGAGCCGGCGCGCCACGGCCAGGTCGAGCCAGGCCGTGAACTCGGCCCGCTGCTGCTCGGGCGTCAGTCCGGTCCGTGACGGCCAGTTGATGTTGACGACCGAGGCGATCCACATGCCGCGCATCTGGCGCAGCGGCGGGACGTACCCGGCGGGAGAGGCGGAGAAGGCGGAAGCGGGGGATGCGGCGAGAGCCGGCAGCGGGACGGCCGACGCCGCGGCGGCGAGGGCCAGGCCGCGCAGCACGGCACGCCGGGAGGGGGAGCTCAATCGGACCTCCGAAGGCCGGGGGGATGCGGCGATCACGACACTGGCAGAAACTTACTTTCAGATCAATGCGGATAAAAGAAAGTATCATTGACGTGTAATCTGCCCCAAGAGGTCCTCATGGGAGACGACGGCGGGCGTCCAGGTCACGCCGCATATATCTCGACATGTGGACTTCTGGTCCTTTGTCCCGCACCGGCGGGCGCATGGATCTAAGCTGATCGCGCACAGGAGAGGCTGCAGGTGATGAACGAGAACGAGGGCGCCGCACCGGTCAACCCGATCGCGACGGTGCGTGCGGTGCTGCCCTCGCTCACCCCCGCCGCCCAGACCATCGCGCGCCTCATCCTCGACGACCCCGCCATGGTGGCCCGCAGCACCATCACGGAGATCAGCGCGGTCTCGGGGATCAGCGAGGCGACGATCGTGCGGACCGCGCGGGCGCTGGGGTTCGCCGGCTACTCCCAGCTGCGGTTCGCCCTGGCGGCGGCCGTGGCCAGGGACACCCCCGAGCGGCTCGTGCCCGGCGACCTCGCCCCGGACGACCCCCTGACCGACGTGATCGCCAAAGTCACCCGGGCCGAGTCGCAGGCGCTCGCCGACACGGCGGCCCAGCTCAACCCCGACGGGCTCGGCGCGGTGGTGGACGCCGTCGCCGGCGCCCGCCGCGTGGACGTGTACGGCGTGGGCGCCTCCGGCCTCGTCGCGGCCGACATGGCGCAGAAGCTGATGCGGATCGGGCTGCCCGGCCACTACTTCACCGACGCGCACCTCGCGCTCACCAGCTCCGCGCTGCTCCGCGAAGGAGACGTCGCCGTCGGGGTGAGCTGCACCGGCGAGACGCCCGACGTGCTCGGCCCGGCGCGGGTCGCCCGCAAGGCCGGCGCGACCCTCGTGGCCATCACGAACAACCCGCGCTCGTCGCTGGCCGGGCTCGCCGACCACGTCCTGGTCTCCGCCGGGCGCGAGACGGCGTTCCGGCCGGGCGCGCTGGCCAGCCGGATCAGCCAGTTGCTCATCGTCGACTGCGTCTTCGTCGGCGTCGCGCAGCGCACGTTCGACACCTCCGACGCCGCCTTACGCGCGACCCGCGACGCGCTCGCCGACTACCTCGGCGACGCCCACCGCCGCGCCCGCTCGGCCTGACCCACCCGCAGTAAGCCATCCGTTCCGCCGGTCTCGCGAGGGCGCGGCCGCCTCGAAGCGCCCTCTGCCCCGCCCGGCCGCCCCTCCTTACGGGAAGGCCGGGAAGGACCGGCATCCGTCAGGCGGCGCCTCCGGCGTGGCGGGCGGCCTCCAGCCGGTCGCCGTTGGCCTTCAGCAGCGCACGGGCGCCGTCCGGGCCGAGGTCGCGCTCGACCATCAGCACGGCCACCTTGACGTTCCAGTCCGCCGCCTCCAGCGCGGCCCGCGCGGCGGCCGAACCGGCGCCGGTGATGTCGCCGACGATCCGTGTCGCCCTGTGCGCGAGCTTCTCGTTCACCGCCGAGACCTCGATCATGGCGTTCCCGTACGTCCTGCCGAGCCGGATCATCGCGATCGTGGAGATCATGTTGAGCACGAGCTTCTGGGCGGTCCCCGCCTTGAGCCGGGTCGAGCCGGCCACCACCTCGGGGCCGACGACCACCTCGATCGGATGCTCGGCCCGCTCCGACAGCGGCGACCCCGGGTTGCAGGACAGGCTCACGGTCAGCGCCCCCCGGCGGGCGGCCTCGCCCAGCGCCCCGAGCACGAACGGCGCGCGACCGCTGGCGGAGATCCCCACGAGCGAGTCGAGCGGGCCCAGGCCGCGGCCCGCGACGGCCGCCGCCCCGCCGTCGTGGTCGTCCTCGGCGCCCTCGACCGACCGGGTCAGCGCGGCCTCGCCGCCCGCGATGACGCCCTGTACGAGTTCGGGATCGGTGCCGAAGGTCGGCGGGCATTCCGAGGCGTCGAGGACGCCGAGCCTGCCGGACGTCCCCGCCCCCACGTAGAACAGGCGTCCGCCCCGTGCCATGCGGGCGGCGATCGCGTCGATGGCGGCCGAGACGGCCGGAATGGCCCTGGCCACCGCGCCGGGCACCGTGGCGTCGGCCGCGTTCATCAGGCGGGCGATCTCCTCGGTCGGCAACCGGTCGATCTCGCGGTAACGCGGATCGCTCTGCTCCGTGTAGAGCTCGCTCTGCTCGGTGTCGAGCTCGCTCTGCTCGGTGTCGAGCTCGCCGTGCTCTGTGGACAGGCCCGTCAGTGGGTCAGTCATCTTGTCCCTGTCGTCGGTTTCCAACTCCGGCCTCCCCCGATCGCCGTACGCGTCCGAAACGACTCCTCACCGGCGGCTCGCCGGCACGGCGACCACGCTGCGGCGCTCGGGATGGAAGCAGGCGTGCTCCTGCGGCGTGTCGCCGTCGCGGCCGAGCGCGGGCCGCTCGCGTTCGCACCGCTCGGTCCTGAAGGGGCAGCGCGGTGCGAACAGGCAGCCGTCCGGGTGCTCCTCCGACGCCTCCACCGGCACGACCCGCTGCTCGCCCGGCGACTCCAGGCCGTGCAGCACCGGGATGGCCGACAGCAGCGCCTGCGTGTAGGGATGCACCGGAGCCGAGATGACGGTCTCGACCGGTCCGCGTTCGACGACCTGGCCGCGGTAGATGACGTACAGCTCGCCGTCGGTGCCGATGTAGCGGGCCGTCGCCACGTCGTGCGTGATGAACAGCACGCTCACTCCGAGCCGCTCGCGCAGGTCCTTCAGCAGCGCGAGGATGCCCAGGCGCAGCGACACGTCGATCATGGAGACGGCCTCGTCGGCGACCAGGACCTCGGGATCGACGGTGAGCGCGCGGGCGATCACCACGCGCTGGCGCATGCCGCCGGACAGCTGGTGGGGATAGCGCGGCAGCACGTAGCCCGGGTCGAGCCCGACCAGGCCGAGCAGTTCCCCGGCCCGCTCGTCCGCCCACGAGCGCGGCCGGCCGGTCTGCCTCGCCCGCAGCGCGAGCGGCGCGGCCAGCGCCTGGTGGATCGTGCGCGTCGGGTTCAGCGCGGAGTACGGGTCCTGGTGGATGAGCTGGACCCGGCGGAAGTACGGCTGCCGCCTCCGGTGGCTCAGCGACGACATCGCCACGTCGTCGATGACGATCTCCCCGGAGTCGCAGGTCTCCAGCCCGGCGACGATCCGGCCGAGCGTGGTCTTGCCGCAGCCCGACTCGCCGATGAACGAGACGGCGCCGCCCTTCGGAATGGCGAAGTCCACGCCGCGCAGCGCGGGCACCTCCCGGGCGCCGAGCACGCCGCCGCGCTGCCGGAACGTCTTCGTGATGCCGGTCCCGCCGATCATGCCTGCTCCTCCCCCGTCGCGGCGGCCACGGCCGGTCTGTCCCCGTCGTCGTCCCGTACGGCGTGGCAGGCCGCCGATCCGGAGCCTGAGACGACCACCGGCGGCCGGCCGGTCTCGCACACGTCCATGCGCAGCGGGCAGCGCTCGCGGAACACGCACCCGTCGGCCGGGATGTCGGCCAGCGTCGGCGGGCGGCCCGGCAGGGCGTGCGCCTCGCCGATGTCGCCGACGAGGCGCGGGATGGCCCCGAGCAGCCCCCGCGTGTACGGGTGGCGCGGCTCGGCCAGCACCTCGCGGGTGGGACCCTGCTCGGCCACCCGCCCGCCGTACATGACCGCGAGCCGGTCGGCGACCTCGGCGACCACCCCGAGGTCGTGGGTGATGACGAGCGTGGTGAGGCCGCGCTCGGCGTGCACCTCCCGGACGATGCGCAGGATCGTCGCCTGCGTGATCATGTCGAGGGCGGTCGTGGGCTCGTCCAGCACGACGAGGCGGGCGTTCAGCACCAGGGCCAGCATGATGCCGACCCGCTGGCGCATGCCGCCGGACAGTTCGTGCTGGTAGGAGTCGAGCACCCGGGCGCCGTCCAGGCCCATCCGGCCGAGCAGGTCGCGGGCGTCCGCCAGCAGGCCGCGCGGGTTCTCGACGCCGTGGGAGCGGCCCAGGTCGAGCACCTGTTTGCCGACCGTCTTGAGCGGGTTGAGGGAGTTCTGCGCCGCCTGGAAGACGTACCCGACGTGCCGCCCTCGAGCCCGGCGCAGCCCCTCGCCGCCGAGCGCGACGACGTCGCCGAGGCCGTCGATCTCGACGCTGCCCGCCGCGATCCTGCCGGGCGGCTGGACGGCGTTGAGCAGCGACAGCGCGAGCGTGGACTTGCCGGAGCCCGACTCGCCGACGACGCCGGTGATCGTGCCGGGCGCGAGGTCGAGGTCGACGCCGGACACCGCCGGCAGCTCGCCGGCCGGGGTGCGGTAGACCACGGTCAGCCCGCGGATCCGCACGCCGGGAGGACTCTGCTCGGGAGCCATGCTCACTCCTCCCGCAGCCGGGGGTTGAAGATCTCGTCCATGGCGTCGACGACCAGCACGATGCCGAGCGTGAGCAGCAGGATCGCCAGCAGCGGCGCCAGCAGATACGGCAGCGCCGCCGTCGTGGTCAGCGCGCCGCCGCCGAAGACGGCGAGGTTGAGCATGACGCCCCAGTTGTTCGCCTCGAACGGCAGCACACCCAGGAAGAACAGGCCCACCTGCGCGTAGACCGCGCCGGTCACCGCGATGAGCGCGTTCATCGCGATGTACGGAGCCATGCCGGGCAGCAGCTCCCTGCCGACGATGTGCGTCGTGGACAGGCCGAGCCCCCGTGCGGCCTCGATGAAGCCGCGCTCGCGCAGCGAGAGCGTCTGCGACCGCACGGCCCGGGCCACGCCGCCCCAGCCGAGCAGCCCGAGCACCAGGCCCATCTCGACGGCGCCGGTGAACTTCCACACCGTCGACAGCACCAGCAGCAGCGGCAGCCCAGGGATCGTGAGCTTCATGTCGGTGAACCGCATGAGCACGGTGTCCCAGCGCCCCCGCCGGAACCCGGCGAACAACCCGACACCCGCGCCGACCACGACCGTGATGACGGCCGTCACGACGGCGGTCAGCAGGACGTACCGGGAGCCGGTGACGACGAGGGCGAGCACGTCCGTGCCCTCGAAGTCGGTGCCGAACGGATGCCGCAGGCTCGGCGGGGCGTAGAGCGCGCTCGTGTCGCGGGGCAGAGGGTCGGGGTAGAGCATCGGCCCGAAGATCCCCATGAAGGCGAACACCGCGAGGATGACCGCCCCGGCCATCCGGCTCGGCTTGCGCCGCATGACCCGCCAGACGCCCCGCCAGAAGTTGCGGCGGACCGCCGCGGCGCCCCCCGCCTCCGCCTCCGGCACGATGGTCGCACTCATGCCGTCTCCCCTCCGCTGCGCACCCGGGGGTCGATGACCGTGTAGAGGAGGTCGGCGGCGATGTTCGCGACGACGACCGCCGTCGTGATGAGCAGGAACGCCCCGCCCATCAAGGAGTAGTCGCGGTTGTTGATGCTGTCGATGAGCATCAGCCCCAGGCCCGGGTAGTTGAAGATGCGCTCGATGAAGATCGCGCCGCCGAAGAGCAGGCCCAGCGAGAGCGCCAGGATCGTGAACAGCGGCAGGATCGCGTTGCGCGCCAGGTAACGGAAGACGATCGACCGCTTCATTCCGCGCAGCTCGGCGGCCAGGATGAAGTCGTCGCCGAGCACGGTGACCACGCTCGACTTCATCGCGAGGATCCACCCGCCGTAGCCGGCCAGCGCGTACGTGACGACAGGCAGGGTGGCGTGCTGGACCAGCGAGCCGATGTAGTCGGCGGTGAAGCCGGGGTCGATCATGATGTCGGCCGTCCCCCCGGCGGGAAGGATCGGGACCAGCGTGGTGAAGATCGCCCCCAGCAGCAGCGCCAGCACGTACTGGGGGACACCGTGCAGCAGCGATCCGGAGACCGCGAGGACGTCGCCCAGCACGCCGGTCCGTTTGATCGCCGCATAGACGCCCATGACGACGCCGACGAGGAAGCTCAGCAGCGTCCCGGCGAGCACCGGGATCACGGTCCATTTGGCGGCCGAGAACAGCACGGTGGACACGCCCGCGCCGGGCACGGACAGCGACTGCCCGAGGTCGAGGTGGGCCAGCCCGCCCATGTAATCGAGGTACTGCTCCCAGAGGCCGCCCTTCGGCGTGAAGCCGTACAGCGCCTCGACCGCGCGCTGGGCGGCGTCGGGGGCCATGCCCTGCTCGACGAGCTTCTGGTAGCGGGCCGCGAGCGGGTCACCGGGCACGCTCCTGATGATCAGGAAGCTGATCGTCGTGACGACCAGGATCATGACGAACCCGCGGGCCACATGGCCCGCGAGCCGCCGGAGGAGAACCGCCATGGACTACTGCTTCTTCTTGATCATGCCGAGCTGGATCCAGACGCCGGAGGGCTGGCGCAGCAGGTCGCTGTCGTCTTCGGGGAAGCCGGTGAAGCGGTTGGTGTTGACGAACTGGGTGTTCACGTAGTCCCAGAGCTGGATCACCGGCAGGTCCTGGTTGGCCGCCTTGGCGAGCTTGGCGATGACGGCCTTCTGCTCGTCGCCGCTGACGCTGTTGAGCTGGGCGGTCAGCTCGCCGGGGTTGACCGCGCCGACGCCCTCGACGTCGATCGTCTCGGGGCCGCCCATCCAGTTGCCGTCCTTGCCGGCAGCCGAGTGCTTGACCTTGCCGCCGAGGATGTTCCAGCCGTTGGAGGTGCCGTACAGGCGCTGGAAGATGTTGTACGGCGCGGGGCCGAGCGCGATGAGCCAGAAGCCGAGGTCGTACTTGCCCTCGGCGAGCTCCGACAGATAGAGCGGGTAGTCGGCGGTGGTGACCACCTCGGCGTCCACGCCGGCCGTGGTGAGCTGGCTGGTGATGGCCTTGGCCGCGGAGACCCAGTCGGAGAACGGCGCCGGGATGTGGATGGTCACCTTCCACGGCTTGCCGTCGGCCAGCGTCCACTTGCCGTCCTTCTTCTGGAGACCGGCCTCCGTGAACTCCTTGTCCGCCGTCGCCGGGTCCAGCTTGTACGGCTCCAGCGCGTCGAGCTCGGCGCCGAGCCATTCCCTGGCGGCCTTCTGGTGGATGCCCGAGGTGGTCACGGCCGCCGTGCCGCCCTCGGGAGAGGCGATCTGCGTGACCTCCTCACGGTTGATCAGGTAGGCCAGCCCGCGCCGCACGTGCACGTCGTCGTACGGCTTCTTCGCCTGGTTGAACGCCAGAGCAACGGCCACCGGGGAGTAGCCCTTGATGACCTGGTTGCCGGGCGTCGCCTTGATGCGCGTCATCACGTCGGCGGGCACCGCGGTGAACGGAGCGTTGTCGAGCTTGCCGGAGGTCAGGTAGTTCCAGATCTGCTCGTTCCCGGTGGTGTTGAGCAGCTTGAGCTGGTCGGGCGCGACGTTGGCGGCGTTGTAGAAGTTCTTGTTCTTCACCAGCAACGCCTCCCCGGGGTTCATCCGCTTGAGGACGAACGGCCCGGCCGACACGTCCTGGGCCGGGGCGAACGCGAGCACCTTCTCCGACAGCGCCTTGATCTGCCCGCGCGCCGCCTCCGCCGCCGGGCCGTCGCCGCGGGCGGCCTTGAGCGTGTCCCAGAAGTCGGCGGGGACGACGCTCTGCCACACGTGCTGGGGCACCACGAAGGCGTCCATGACCCCGCGCACGAACGTGACGCTGGGGTTCTTCATGTCCTGGGTGATCTTGATGGTCTTGTCGTCGACGACTTCGACGTCCGAGGCGGCGCCGGCCGCGCCGGGGTCGACCGCGAAGGCGGTGCTGCCCTGGGTGTAGGCCAGCGCGATGGAGAACTTCACGTCATCGGCGGTGACGGGCTTCCCGTCGGACCACTTGTTGCCCGGCTGCAGGTGCAGGGTGATGGAGGAGTTGTCCGGCGCGATGTCCCAGCTCGCCGCGATGCCCGGATAGAACTGGTTCGGGTCGGTGAGGGTGTTCTTCGCCCAGGCGATCCTCATCGCGTTGTAGCCCCAGAACGCGTTGCCCTTGGGGTTCCACGGATTGATCGGCGCGTTGACGTCGAGCGACGGTTTGTTGATGTCGACCGTGGTGTAGACGCCGCCACCGCCGCCTGTGGATTTCCCGTTCGTGCCGCCGCCGCCGCTGCATGCCGCGACGGCCGCGAGGCTGAGCAACGCCGCGACCGCTGTCAGACGTTTCATTGACCGCTCCGGGGGGTTGTTCTGATGCGGATCTTGTCCGGACCTTATGCGGCGGCCCAAGCGTAGGTCAATAATCTGCAAAACTCGTGAGGGTTCTGCAACTTTCCTTCATCCGGATCACGGCGAAACCGAGCGCCGTGATCGCCCACCGGGAGTGGCGGTCTTCTCTCCGGCCGGTCAGCGAACTGTTACTGGTCGCCTCCATGCGATCACATTACGTTGCGAGCAAAAGGCCCCGCCGTACGAGGAGGACTGGCGTGAAGTCCATCGCCCGATTCTGTGGCAACTGCAGCTGCGGCTGCCCCGAGCTGTTCGTGGACGCCTCCGCCCCGGCGGAGCGTCAGGTCGTCATCACCGACGACTTCGGCCAGAAGGTGGAGATGAGCCTCGACCAGCTCGGCTCGCTCGTGGAGGCGGCGAAGACCGGCGCGCTGGACGACCTCGCGCTCACCGGCTGACCGTGAACCCGGCCGCCCTGTTCGCCGGGGGCCTCGCCGCCGGCCTGGCCGCGGGCACAGCGTCGTGCGCTGCGGTCCAGGGCGGTCTCCTCATCGGCCTCGTCTCCCCCTCCGGCAACCGGCATGACCCCGCGCGCGGCCTTCCGCCGGTGGTCGCGTTCCTGACCGGCAGGCTCGCCGCCCACACCGCCCTCGGGGCGCTGCTCGGGCTGGTGGGCGCGGTCGTCCAGGTCGGCCCCCGCACCCGCGCCGCGCTGCTCGTCGCCGCCGGAACCGCGGTGGTCGTCCTCGCCGTACGGATGCTCCGCCGGCGCCGCGAGGCGGGTTGCACGCCGGCGAGGAAGGAGCCCGCCTCGGCAAGCCGCGACCCGAGCGGATGCTCGGGCCCGGACGGCGGGCACGGACGGGATTGCGCGCCACCGGATAGCGCGGCCCTCGGGACCGGTGCCCGTTCCCCGACTCTCGTGCGGGCGGCGGCACTGGGCATGGCCACGATCTTCGTACCCTGCGGCGTCACGATCGGCATGGAGGTCGTGGCCGTCTCCGCGGGGTCGGCGCTCGGGGGCGCGGCCGCGCTCGCGGGGCTCGCCCTCGGCACGGCTCCCGCATTCGCCGCTCTGGGACTGCTGCTGCGCACGCTCGCCGCGACCAGGCTGGCCGCTCTGGCGGGGATCGCGGCCCTGGCCGCCGGGCTCTTCACCGTCGGCTCCGGTCTGCGGCTCGGCGGCTGGTCGCCGGACTTCTCGCTGCCGCAGTTCGGCTCTCCCGCCGCCGCCGCGGGACGCGCCCTCACCGGAGCGGACGGCGTCCAGCGGCTCACCGTCTGGGCGACCCCGGAGGGTTTCCGGCCCGGCATCGCCGTCGCCGTCGCCGGCCGGCCCGTCGAAATCGCCTTCAGGACCGACGACAACCGGGGCTGCACGCGCACGCTCGCCATCGACGACCGCGACGTCGTGCTCCCCGTGACGGGCGAGCGCGTGGTGCGGCTCGCCGCCCATCCGGAGGGACGGCTGCGCTACGCCTGCGGGATGGGAATGTACGTGGGCTTCGTCAGGTTCGAGCGCGTCCCTTGACGCCAAGCTCTTACCAATAACCCTCCGTGACGACTCGGTTACGTGTCACCCTGTCTCCCATGACACTAGTGGGAGCGACGGAGGCGACCGCGTGGCCCGGGATACCGGTCCCGCGTACCCCTGAACCCCTGGACCCGGCCGAGGCGAACCTGGTCGACAGGGCCCGCGACGGCGACCGCGACGCGGCGCACCGGCTGGGCCGGCTGTGCGCGGAGCGCGACGACCGACTGGGCGCCCGGCACTGGTGGGAGCGGGCGGCGCGGGCGGGCAACGTCGACAGCGCCTACAACCTGGGGCTGTGGCACCGCACGCACGGGACGACCGAGGAGGCCATCGGCTGGTTCGAGCTGGCGGCGGCCACCGGCGACACCGACGCGGCGACGAACCTGGCCTCGCTGCTGCTGGAGCGGCGCGGCGACACCGACGGAGCGCGCACGTGGTTCGAGCGGGCGGCCGAGGACGGCTCCCGCCACGCGGCCCGGCGGCTGGCCCTGCTGTGCGAGGACCAGGGCGACGGCATGGGCGCCCGGCGCTGGCACTTCAGGGCGGCCGTGGACGGCGACCTGCGCTCGGCCCACGACCTGGGCTTTCTGGGCTACGCCGCGGGCGACGAGGCCGAGGCGCTGCACTGGTGGGAGTACGCGGCGCGCGGCGGCCACGCGGAGGCCGCCTATCACATGGCCCTGCTCCTGCACGCGGCCCGCGACGAGAAGGGCGCCGAGGCCTTCTACCGGCTCGCCGCCCGCGCCGACCACCCCGGCGCGGCCTTCCGGCTCGGCGACATGGCGCTGTGCCGGGGCGACCTGCCCACGGCGCGCGCCTGCTTCGAGCGGGCCGCGAAGACCGGGCGGCCGGACGCACGGCGGATGGCCGGCCTCGTCTGTGCCCGGATGGACGACAAGGCGGCGACCGCCCACTGGTACGGACGGGCCGCGGCCGACGACCCCGAGGCCGCCTTCCGGTTCGGGCTGCTGCTCGTCGCGGAGCACAACGACCTGAAGGGCGGGCGCCACTGGTTCAGGCGGGCGGCCGAACGCGGGCACCACGGCGCCATGGTCGAGCTGCGGACGCTGCTGCCCCTGCTGGGCGCGTCGCCCGAGGCCGAGGAATGTCTGCTCGACCCGGCCGCGCCGTACTGGAGCCGGCCCGCGGAGCCCGAGCAGGCCGCGCGCGCGGAACTCGCCGTGGCGGCGGCGCGCAGGCGCGGCGACCCGGCGGCGGAGCCCGCGGACCTGGTCGAGATCCTCGGCACGTGGGATCTGGTCACAGGGGGCATGGTCACAGCAGATCTGGTGACAGGGAATACGGTCACCGGGGATCTCGTCGCCGGAGGCCTGTCGAGCGCCGACGTCCCCAGCGGCGCGTTACCCGCCGGGAACGAGGTGGGCCCGGCGGACACCGTGGGATGGCTCGCCAGGGCGAGCGGGCTGCACCGGGCCGCGATCGAGCACCTCGGCCTGGTGCGCGCGACCCTGCTGCGGCCGGGCACGGCCCCGTGGCCCACCCCGGCCGAGGTCGAGCACGTGCTCGGCACCGCGAGGGATCTGCGCAGGCGCCTCGGTCTGCGCTGATCCCCCACGTCTGCGGTCAGGCGGCGAGGATCTCCGCGACCGGCGTGTACCGCAGGTCGTGCGCCGCCGCGACCGGCTCGTTGGTGAGCACGCCGCCGTAGGTGTTGAGGCCCAGGCCGAGCGCCTCGTCGCCGCGCAGCGCGTCCTTCCAGCCCTTGTTTGCGAGCTTCACGGCGTAGGGCAGGGTCGCGTTGGTCAGGGCGTAGGTGGAGGTGTTGGCCACCGAGCCCGGCATGTTCGCCACGCAGTAGAACACCGACTCGTGCACGCGGAACGTCGGCTCGTCGTGCGTGGTCGGGCGGGAGTCCTCGAAGCAGCCGCCCTGGTCGATCGCGATGTCGACGAGCACGGAGCCCGGCTTCATGCGGGAGACCAGCTCGTTGGACACGAGCGTCGGGGCCTTGGCGCCCGGGATGAGCACGGCGCCGATGACCAGGTCGGCCTCGATCACGGCCCGCTCGATCGCGTACGACGTGGAGACCAGCGTCTTCAGCCGGCCCTGGTAGATCGCGTCGATGAAGCGCAGCCGGTCGATGTTGACGTCGAGGATCGTCACGTCGGCGCCCATGCCGACGGCGATCTGCGCCGCGTTCAGGCCGGAGACGCCGCCGCCGATCACGACGACCTTGGCGGGGGCCACGCCGGGCACCCCGCCGGGGAGCACGCCGCGGCCGCCGTTGAAGCGCATCAGGTTGTACGCGCCGACCTGGGGCGCCAGCCGCCCGGCGACCTCCGACATCGGGGCCAGCAGCGGCAGGCCGTTGCCGACCTGGACCGTCTCGTACGCGATGGCGGTGGTGCCGGCCGCGAGCAGCGCGTCGGTGCAGGGCCGGGAGGCGGCCAGGTGGAGGTAGGTGAACAGGATCTGGTCCGCGCGGAGCCGGTGGTACTCCTCCGCGATCGGCTCCTTGACCTTGAGGATCATCTCGGACTCGGCCCACACCTCGTCGGCGCCCTCGACCAGCTTGGCGCCGGCCGCGAGGTACTCCTCGTCGGTGATGTGGGAGCCGAGCCCGGCGCCGCGCTGGACGCTGACCTCGTGGCCGTGACGGACGAGCTCGTGGACGCCGGCCGGAGTGGCGGCGACGCGGTATTCGTGGTTCTTGACCTCGGCGGGCACGCCGATCTTCATGAGTTGTGTCCTTTCAAGCGGTCACTCGTCACGGTCGCCCCCTACCCGGCCGCACGAGCTCCATGGTCTACAGGCGGGCCCACGCCTCGGTGAGCACCGAACGGAGGATCGACTCGATCTCGTCGAACTCCTTGGGGCCGCAGATGAGCGGCGGGGCGAGCTGCACGACCGGGTCCCCGCGGTCGTCCGCCCGGCAGTACAGGCCGGCGTCGAACAGCGCCTTCGAGAGGAAGCCGCGCAGCAGGCGCTCCGACTCCTCCTCGTTGAACGTCTGCTTGGTGGACTTGTCCTTGACCAGCTCGATTCCGTAGAAGTAGCCCGAGCCGCGGACGTCGCCGACGATCGGCAGGTCCAGCAGCCGGTCGAGGGCCGCCTTGAACACCGGCTCGTTGGCCGTGACGTGCTCGAGCAGACCCTCGCTCTCGAAGATGTCGAGGTTGGCCAGGGCGACGGCGGCCGACACCGGGTGGCCGCCGAAGGTGTAGCCGTGCGCGAAGGTCTCGTTGCCGTGCTTGAACGGCTCGAACAGCCGCTCCGAGGCGATCATGGCGCCGATGGGCGAGTAACCGCTGGTCAGGCCCTTCGCACAGGTGATGATGTCCGGCACGTAGTCGAACTTCTGGCCGCCGAACATCGTGCCCAGCCGGCCGAAGGCGCAGATGACCTCGTCCGACACGAGCAGCACGTCGTGGGCGTCGCAGATCTCGCGCAGGCGCTGGAAGTATCCGGGGGGCGGCGGGAAGCAGCCGCCGGCGTTCTGCACCGGCTCGACGAAGACGGCGGCCACGGTGTCCGGGCCCTCCATCTCGATGGCCTTGCCGATCTGGTCGGCGGCCCAGCGGCCGAACGCCTCGGGGTCCTTCTCCAGGCCGGGGAAGCCGGAGATCTCGTCGGCGCGGTAGAGGTTCGTGTTGGGGGCCTTGATCGCGCCGGGCACCAGCGGCTCGAAGACCTGCTTGAGCGCCGGGATGCCGGTGATCGACAGCGCGCCCTGCGGGGTGCCGTGGTAGGCGATGGACCGGCTGACGACCTTGGTCTTCAGCGGCTTGCCCTTGAGCTTGTAGTACTGCTTGGCCAGCTTCCAGGCCGACTCGACGGCCTCGCCGCCGCCGGTGGTGAAGAAGACGCGGTTGAGGTCGCCGGGGGTGAGCTCCGCGAGTCGCGCGGCGAGCTCGGCGGCCTTCGGGTGCGCGTACGACCACAGGGGGAAGAACGCGAGCTCCTGGGCCTGCTTGGCGGCGGCCTCGGCCAGTTCGGCGCGGCCGTGGCCGACCTGGACCACGAACAGTCCGGCCAGCCCGTCGAGGTACCGCTTGCCGTGGATGTCGTAGATGTAGGCGCCCTCGCCGCGCACGATCATGGGCACCTCCCCTCCCTCGTAGGAGGAGTGGCGCGTGAAGTGCATCCAGAGATTGTCGTGTGCGGCCTTGAGAACGTCGGGGCGCGTCATCGCAACCTTCCCTCAGGTGATCCGTCGCTGTTGGACAGTGTGCATGCCACTTCCGCGTTTTGCCAAGTGATTACGTGGCGTCACTGTGAAAGAAGTTCGGATTCCGTGACATCGACATGTAACGGCAACGAAATCCGTCACGGTAGATTGAGGCCGTCCAGACCTGGGAGCTGGGTCCGCCGGACCTGTGGTCAAATGGGGTCCACCAGCCGGGAAGATCCGCGTACATCCGGGAGAACGTCGTGACACCAGAGGAGATCGAGCGCGCCGTCGAGGAGGGCATGCCGCAGACGGTCGAGGACCTCAGGCGCCTGGTCGCCATCCCGTCCGTCGCGTTCCCCGGCCACTCCGAGGCCCCGGTCCTGGAGGCCGCGGCCCTTGTGGAGCGGCTGCTGCGCGCCGCCGGTCTCCCGCACGTCCGGCAGATCCCCATCGAGGGCAGCTTCCCCGCCGTGTTCGCCGAGGCGCCCGCCCCCGACGGGGCTCCGACCGTGCTGCTCTACGCGCACTACGACGTGCAGCCCTCCGGCGACCTCGCCCTCTGGCGCACTCCGCCGTTCGAGCCCACGGTCGCCGACGGCATCATGTACGGCCGGGGTGCGGCCGACGACAAGAGCGGCGTCCTCACCCACGTGGCCGCGCTGCGCGCCTTCAACGGCCGGTTCCCGGTCGGTGTCAAGGTCATCATCGAGGGCCAGGAGGAGTACGCCGGCGAGCGCCTGGAGGCGTTCGTCGAGGCCAACCCCGACCTGCTGCGCGCCGACGCCATGGTCATCGCCGACGTGGGCAACCCCGAGGTGGGCGACCCCGCGATCACCACGTCGCTGCGCGGCATGGCCGCGTTCACCGTGGAGGTCCGCACGCTGGCCGAGGCCGTGCACAGCGGCGCGTTCGGCGGCGCCGCGCCCGACGCGCTGGCCGCGCTCATGCGCATGCTGACCGCCCTGCACGACGACCAGGGGAACGTACGGGTGCCCGGGCTCGAACCGGGGACCTTCCCCGGCGCGGCGCTCGCCGACGAGGAGTTCCGCGCGCTCGCCGGGGTGCTCGACGGCGTGTCGCTGGTCGGCGACGGCTCGCTCGCCGACCGGCTCTGGGCGTCGTACGCGATCACGGTGACCGGGCTGGACGTGCCGACGGTGACCGGCGCGATCAACGCGGTTCAGGCGGTGGCCCGGGCCCGCGTCACGATCCGCATCCCCGCGAGCGGGGACGCCAGGCAGGCGCTGAACGACGTGACGGCCTTCCTGGAGAAGGTCGCGCCGTGGGGGGTCAAGGTCTCCTTCGGCGACTTCGTCAGCGGCTCGGGCTTCCAGATCGAACCGGGCGGCCCCGCCATGAACGCCGCGGAGCGGGCGCTGGAGCGCGCCTTCGGCCGGGCGCCGCGCCAGGTCGGCCAGGGCGGCTCGATCCCACTGGTGGCGGCCCTCGCCCGGCAGTTCCCCAAGGCCGAGATCCTGCTGTACGGCGCCGAGGACGACGGCGCCTCGATCCACGCCCCCAACGAGCGGGTGGTGCTGGAGGAGCTGCGCCGCACCATCACGACCGAGGCCCTGTTCCTCGCCGACTACGGCGGCTGGCACGGCGCGGCCTGACGCCGATCGTTGATGCGGGAAGGCCCGGTGGCTGGGGGGACCACCGGGCCTTCCGTCTTTCTCGCACCGCCGTCACACGTGGCCCCGGGGATCTCGGGGCCGGCCGGCGCGCTTACTGGTAGTGGATGTCGGAGGAGCTGTAGATGCAGTTCGTCCCGTCGGCGCCGCTACCGATCTCGGTCGGCTCGCTGCCCTTCGGCACGCCCTTGTACTTCAGGCACACGATCATCTTGTGGTTGGGGTCGTTCTTGATCGTGATGTTCGAGAAGCGCGCGGTGTCGCCCCAGTTGGTGTTGATGCCCGCGAGCGCCTTGCCGGGGTAGGTCGCCACGATGTTCGACATCTGGACGTGCCGCTGGTAGGAGTTCGTGCAGTTTCCGCAGGCACGGTAGAGCTTCCCGAAGTTGTCCACCTGGAAGTTCTTGATGACCATGGTGCCGGGGCCGTTGTGCTGGAACACCTTGTCGGACGCGCTCTTGGCGCCGCCGCCGTCGATGGTCATGACCTGCGACGACGAGCTGCCCAGCAGGGTCGCGGCGTCCTCGCCGACGTCCTCCCACCAGACGTTCTGCAGGGTGCAGCTACCCAGGCAGTGGATGCCGTCGGCGCCGGGCGAACCGATGACGACGTTCTTGAGCGTCGCGCCGTTGGCCAGCTCGAATATCGGGTCCTGGCTCTCGCTCTGCCCGCCGTCGCCCATGTCGCCGCTGGCGTAGTAGCGCTTCAGGCCGCCGTCCATGGTGCCGGAGACGCTGATCGTACTGGTGACCGCCTGCGAGCCGTTCGGGCTGGGCCAGCCCGACGGCGGCGTCGGGTTGGTGGTCGGGCTCTTCGTCGGCGTGACGGTGGGGGTGGACGACGGCTGGGAACCGGCCGGCTGGAGGGTCCACTGCTTGGTGGAGACCGAGTCGCAGGAGTTCTGCTGCACCAGTGCGCCCGAGGAGGTGGAGTTGTCCTTGGTGTTGAGGCACTTGTCGCTGTTGGCGTTGACGACGCGGTAGTTCGATCCCGAGGCGGTGAGCTCCCAGGTCTGTGACGAGGCGCCGGTGCACGACTCCTGCTGGACGGCCTTGCCCGCGGAGGTGGAGGCTCCGGCGACGCCGGCGCACTTGCCGCTGTTGCCCGCGGTCAGGCGGAAGCCGCTGCCCTGGGCGGACAGGTTCCAGGTCTGGTTGCTCGCGCCGTTGCAGCCGGCGACCGTGAGCTGGACGCCGTCCGAGCCGCTGCTGCCCGGAACGGTGAGGCACAGGCCGCTGGCGCCGTTCACGATCCGGTAGGCGCCCGCGCTCGGCGCCGCGTTGGAGACGCCGGCGAAGACGCCGCCGACCAGGGCGGCGACCCCGACGACGGTGCCGATCACCCCGACTCCGGTTCTGGTACTCCTTCTCAAAGCCGAGCTCCTCGCAGGTCGTGCAGGACCCCTGACCGAGGCGGTGGCCGGCGCCACTTCTGGTCCCGCTGGGGGAATTCATAGATGTGAACAACATCCATGAACCGGAACACGGCCAAAATTACGGACCTCGGGAACCCGGGTCAATGCTCCGTGTCGGCCAGTTGACGACCCGGTCCGGACACTCGCCGATTCGGGCAGGTGAGAGCCGATGCACCCGCCGTCCGCCGGTGAAATTTTCATGAAACACGGACACGCCGGGGAGGCGCTCACTCGTGCGAGCAGCGGTGCCCGGATGACCGCCAGGATCCCCCTGCACGGCGGCCACCAGCTCTGACGAGCCGCTATCGGGTCTACTGCAAAGTTTCTTTACTTATTACGCTCGCGACGCGCTCGTGACGTGGAGCTAGACGTGCGTCATCTGCGCGCGGTCTGCGCCATCGCGGACCCACGGGAGCATCTTCAAGGCCGCCGCCGCGCTGAAGACCTCCCAGCCGTCCCTGACGGCTCAGCTCCGGCGCCAGGCGTTCGCCCGCTGCTACCACTCCGCGTGCGACACCTACCCGTCCAACGTGAACCACCACGGCCCTGGACCGCAACGCCGACGGCATCGCGTATGTGCCGTGGAAGCTCGCGGTCGGGCAGGGCCCGGCGCCCCCGGACGACTACACCGTCTCGGCGGACCCGTCCTCGGCGTCGGTCCAGGCGGCGGCCCATGCCTCGCTCGCCCGCGACGCCGCGGAGGAACGTCCGCAGCAACGGCGCCGGCCTCGATGCGACGTTCGACTTCGTGCTGAACGTCCCGGGCGCGCCGCCCGGCAGTAGCCCGTCCGCCAGCCCGACGACCAGCCCGACCGCCGGACCCGGCGGGACCTGGCAGGCCGGCCGGACGTACACGGCCGGCGACACGGTCACCTACGGCGGCGCGACCTACCGCTGCGTACAAGGGCACACCGCCCAGGTCGGCTGGGAGCCGCCGAACGTCCAGTCCCTGTGGCAGCGCGTCGGCCAGCTCTCGGGAGAGATCTCTTCCCAGCGGCTCCGCCGGGTTCACGACCGCCCCTGACCTGCTTCGCCGTCTCTTCAGTGAGGGCGGGGAGGGGGTGGAGGGTCGTCGTGATCCTGGCGGCTCCGGGCGCCGCCCTTGCGCGCGGTCACCCATGCGGCGATCTGGGTGCGGGAGTTGAAGGCGAGTTTGTTCAGGATGCGCTCGACGTGGCCCTCCGCGGTCCGCTGCGAGATGACCAGGGTCGAGGAGATCTCCCGATTGCTCAGGCCCTGCGCGATCAGTTCGGCGATCTCCCGCTCGCGCGGGGTCAGCGGTGACGGTTCCGGTTCGGCCGGCTCCCGGTGCTCGTCGCGGTCCACGGTTCCGCCCTCGTCCGGCTGCTCGCCGAGCGCCTCGGCGATGGCGTCGTCGAGCGTCAGGCGTTCTCCCTGACGCAGCACGCGGTCGAAGGCGTGGTCGCCCATCTTCGCGCGGAGGGCGCTCACGCACCGCTCATGGAACTCTCTTTGATGCTCTATCCACAGGACGGTCACTCCGGCCGCCCTGCACACCCCCGCCGCGGCGCCGAGCATGCGGACGGCTGCGGCGTGCCGGCCCTCGCGCTGCAGGATCCAGCCGAGCGTCTCCAGCGCGGTCCCGAGAGCGAGCCGGTCGCCGAAGCCGCGGCCGATCCGCAGACTCTCGCGGGCCAGCCACGCCGCCCGGGCGTTGTCCCCTCGCTGCCATTCGTGCATGGCGAACGTGGTCAGCACCCAGGACCGGATCCAGCTCTCTCCATGGCTTTCGGCAAGCGCGAGACCGCGCTCGAACAACCGCCCCGCCCGGTCCGAGTCGCCCAGGCAGCCGACCGAGGCCCCGAGCGCGAACAGAGCGGTGACGACGTTGACGGTGTCCCCGGCGGCGGTGAGCCCCTCCACGGCCTCTTCCAGCAGGACGACCGCACGTGCGTTGTCGCCCCTCTGGTGCGCCCCTATGCCCGAGACCAGCGACGCGAAGGCCAGAACTCTCATGTCGCCCAGCTCCTCCGCCAGCGCCCGGCCCTCGCCGACGAGAAGCTCCCCCACTGTGGGATTGTTCTGCATCAACGCCAGATGTGCGCCGGTGCACAGCGCCTCCGCCCGGACGGCGGTCGGCTGCGGGGCCGCCTGCAGGAGCCGGTCGAGCCAGTAACGGCCCTCGCTGTAGAACGCGTTGGGGATCCAGTGGGGATCGAACAGGAGGGTCGCCATGCGCAGCCCGGCCTCCGCCTCGCCGGGCTCGTCCAGGGAGAACTCCATGGCGGCGCGCAGGTGCGCCCGCTCCAGCCGCAGCCGGATGAACCAGGTGGCCTGGGCGGGGCCGAAGTACTCGGCCACCGCCCGCTCGACCAGGCGGAGGTAGTGGTCACGGTGGCGGCGGGCCAGTGAGCGCGGCTCGTCGGGTCCGCCCATCCGGCGTC
Source organism: Microbispora sp. H10830 (assembly GCF_014161375.1). Classification (NCBI taxonomy): domain Bacteria; kingdom Bacillati; phylum Actinomycetota; class Actinomycetes; order Streptosporangiales; family Streptosporangiaceae; genus Microbispora; species Microbispora sp. H10830. The sequence goes on along the minus strand of NZ_JABBWX010000003.1, from coordinate 589,822 downwards.
TGCCGAACTCCCGCAGCGTCTCCAGCATGCGGTAGCGGACCCGGCCCTCGTGTTCCTCGCGCACCAGCAGCGACTTGTCCAGCAGCACGTCGATCAGGTCGAGCACGTCTTCGCGCTCGATGCCGTCGCCGGTGCAGACCGCCTCCACGGCCTCGAGGTCGAAATGGCCTGGGAAGATCGACAGGCGGCTCCACAGCGTCCGCTCGGCCGGTGACAGCAACTGGTAGCTCCACTCCACCAGCGCGTGCAGGGTCCGCTGTCGCGGCGCCGCGGTAGGACTCCCGCTCGTCAGGACGCCATACCGGTCGTCGAGCCGCTCGACCAGCGCGTTCACCGACAGCGCCCGCAGCCGCACGGCGGCGAGCTCGATCGCCAGCGGGATGCCCTCCAGCCGGCGGCACAGCTCGACCACGGCGTCACTGTTGTCCGGGGTCAGGCAGAATCCGGGGACGACGGACGCCGCCCGCTCCAGGAACAGGCGGACTCCGTCGTATAGCTCCAGCGCCTTGTGCGGGAGCGCCTGGTCCGGCTCGGGGAGCGCGAGCGGGGCGACCTTCATCTGGCGCTCGCCCGTGATGCCGAGCGACTGGCGGCTGGTGGCGATGATCCGCAGCTCGGGCACGGCCCGCAGGAGCGGTTCGACGAGCGAAGCGCAGGCGTCCCGCAGGTGCTCGCAGTTGTCGAGCACGATCAGCGTCCGCTGCGCGGACAGCGCCTTGATCAGCGAGCCGAGCGGGGAGGGTCCCGACTGGTCTCCCACGCCCATGGTCGCCGCGACGGTCTCCGCCACCAGCTCCGGGTCGTCGAGGGTGGACAGGTCGACCAGCCAGATCGCGTCGACCGCCCGTTGCTGCTCGGCCGCGGCCCGCAGCGCGAGCCGGGTCTTGCCGACGCCGCCCACTCCCGTGAGGGTCACCAGGCGCGAGACGCTCTGCATCTGGCGAATCTCGTCGAGCTCCCGCCTGCGGCCCACGAAACTCGTCAGATCAGCGGGGAGGTTGCCGACCCGCCGCGCGAGCGACGCCGCGATGACCACCACTTCACACTAGGCGGGACGAATTCCCAGGTCAAAGATGATGACCTCGACCCCGGCCGCCGCACCCGGGCACCTGCCACCGCGTTCGCCGCCCCCCACGTCGGCCGGCGTCGCTCGGTCCTCGTTCGTCTCTGCAAATCTTTGCGCGGCACTGGGGAAAAACCGAAATCAATTCGGTTATGGTCGCGATACCCGCTTCACAGCGCTCCGGAGTCCGCGTGACCGCCCACACTCAGGCGCAGCCTCCTCGCCCGTCGGCCCAGCTCAAAGCCGGCGCGCTCGGTGCGACGGGCATCATGTTCATGGTCGTCGCCGCGGCGGCGCCGCTGACGGTTCTGGCCGGCGTCGCACCGCTGGCGATCTCGATCGGAGGTATCGGCGCCCCGGCCGGCTACCTCGCCGCCGGTGTCGTGCTGACGATCTTCGCGGCCGGCTTCACGGCGATGAATCGGCACACCCGAGGCGCCGGCGCCTTCTACACGTACATCACGCTCGGGCTCGGTCGTACGCTCGGCGCGGCGGCCGGCATGCTGGCAGTGGTCTCCTACAACGCGTTACAGATCGGCGCCTACGGCCTGCTCGGCACGCAGTCCGCCGCCGCGTTCAACCGGCTCACCGGCCTCACCGCGCCCTGGTGGCTGTTCGCCGGGGTCGGAATCACGCTGGTCTGGACGCTCGGCCGGCGCGGCATCGACGTCGGCGCCAGGGTGCTCGGCGTCCTACTCGTCGCCGAGACGCTGATCCTGATGCTGCTGGCGGCCGCGGTCTTGATACAGGGCGGCAACGGCGGGCTGACCGCGGGGACCTTCTCCGTGGACGCCCTGACGCACCCGGGCATGCTCGCGATCCTCGGCTTCTGCTTCGCCGCGTTCATGGGTTTCGAGTCGACCGCGCTTTACCGCAGCGAGGCGCGTCGGCCGGACCGGGCGATTCCGCGCGCCACGTTCGCGTCGGTCGCGTTCCTCGCACTGTTCTACTGCCTGGTCGCCTGGGCGGTCGTGCAGGCGTTCGGCGACGCCGATGCCGCGGCGGCCGCCGCCGCCGACCCGCCCGGCCTGTTCTTCTCCGCGATGGACAGTTATGTGGGCGGCTGGGCCGGCGATGTCATGTACGTGCTGGTGCTGACCAGCGTGCTGGCCTCGCAGCTGGCGTTCCACAACGCGATCAACCGGTACTCCTTCTCGCTCGCCGGCGACGGACTGCTTCCGCCTGTCCTGGGCCGATCGCATCCGAGGTTCCTATCGCCCGCGAACGCCGGTGCGGTGCAGAGCGTGCTGGCCGCGGTCGTCGTGAGCGCGTTCGCGGTCGCGGGTGCGGATCCCTACCTGCAGCTCATGCTCATGGTGAACACCCCCGGCGTGCTGGGCGTCCTCACCCTGCAGGCGCTGACGTCGGCCGCGGTGCTCGCCTACTTCCTGCGGCGCCGGCGCCTCCGGGGGGCCACGACCGCGTCGACGTTCGCGGCGCTGGCCATGGCGCTGCTCGCCCTCGCGCTGTGGTTCATCGTCGCACAGATCGGCCTGCTGACCGGCGCCGGGACCGCCCAGAACGCGTTCCTGGTCGGCCTGGTGCCGGCAGTGCTGATCGTCGGCATCGGCTGGGCTCTTCACCTGAAAAGGCACCGCCCTGACATCCACGCGCTGATCGGCGGCCAGGACGTCCGCTCCCCTCCGGCACCCGCGCCCGGCGATCCCTCCGGACCGTAACCGTGACCGCGCGGGAGTATCCCGCCGCTCCGGCACATCCCACCCGGCCCTCGGCACCCGCGACGACGTACGCCACTGGCGCGGCAACGACACCGAGTCCACCGGCCCGGGGGCCAGGTGTCGGCGTTCACCCTGAACAGCGCGACCTGACCCCTGCGAGGGGCCGACCCATCCGTGGGCCCGCCCGGTCCGGGTTCTCCTCCTCGCGGACCTCGCGGTGTAGGTGAGATCACACTCTCTCCGGGCAAAGGCGGCACGTTTCCGGCGCTACTCTTTTGTACCGACTGGTCAGTGCAAAAGAATGGAGCACAGACGTGGATGCCGGGCGGACCGCCGGGGACGTCACCCCCTCAGCCGGAACTCCCGCCGGGCCGTCCGGCGGCGGCATGATCGGCGGCGTGTTCGGCGGCGTCGAGGTGGAGGCGCGGGAACTGGGCCTGCGGGGTGGTCACGGCTGGGTCTACCGGCACGTCTCACTGCGCGCGGCCCCCGGGACGCTCACCGTCGTCACGGGCGAGGCGGGCAGCGGGCGTACGAGCCTGCTGCTCACTCTCGCGGGACGGATGAAGCCCACCGAGGGGACGCTCACCGTCGGCGGCCTGGCGACGCCCCACAGGATCAGGCAGGTCGCCGCCCTCGGGCTCTTCACCGAGGTGAACCCGTTCGACGACGCCCTGACCGTATGGGAGCACCTGCAGGAGCGGCTGCGCCCGCACGGGTTCCTGTGGCGCAGGCGGCACCCGGACGCCGCGCGGTCGGCGCTCGCCCACGCCGGCCTCGACCCGGACGAACTGCCGCACGGCGACCGGACCCTGACCAGGGAGCTCACCCGGGACCAGGCGGTGCGGCTGGGCGTCGCGCTCGCCCTGCTCGACCAGCCGGGCCTGCTCCTCGTGGACGACGCCGGCACCGGTATCCCTGCGGGCAGGCGGCACGAGCTGTGGGACATCCTGCGCGGACTCGCCGACCAGGGGCTCACCGTCGTCGCGGCATGCACCGACGCCGAGGAGGCGACCGGCGCGGCCACCACGCTGCTGCCGCTGCCCGTCCCCGCTCCCCCGCCGCCTCCCCCGCCGCCTCCCCCGCCGCCTGTCGCGGCGGACGACACCGGCGCGGCGCGCGGCGATGCGGCGGAGGAAGGAGAACGTCGATGAGGGTCCCCATCCCCGGCCGGCTCGAACTGCGCAGGTTCATGCGCTCGCGGCTCACCAGAGCCGCACTGGTCGCCGTGATCATGCTGCCTTTGCTGTACGCCGGGCTCTACCTGTGGTCGTTCTGGGATCCCCAGGCGAACCTGAACCGCGTACCGGTGGCCCTCGTCGTGGAGGACCGTCCCGCCACCGCAGCCGGCGCCGCGGGAGGCCCGCCGAGCACGGTGGACGCGGGCCGCGAACTCGCCTCCGAACTGGAGCAGCGCAAGGTCTTCGCCTGGCACCGGGTCGACGCGGCCGAGGCCGACAGGGGTGTCCGCGATGGCCGCTACTACCTGTCGCTCACGATCCCGGCCGACTTCAGCGCCGACCTCGCCTCCCCCTCCGGTGAGGGCACGACGCGCCCCGCCCAGCTCGGCGTACGGGTGGACACCGGGCGCAGCTACATCATGCGGACGATCTCGGACGCCGTGTTCCGCGAGGTCAAGGAGGCGGCCGGGCGAAGTGCGGTCAAGGACTACCTGGACCAGATCTTCCTGTCCTTCGGCGAACTGCACGACAAGACCTCTCAGGCGGCCGACGGCGCCGACCGGTTGCACGACGGAGCCGCCGCCGCGAGCGACGGCGCCGCCTCGCTGGCCAAGGGGCTCGGGTCCGCGCAGGACGCGACCGGCAAGCTGTCGTCCGGAGCGGACGCCCTGTACGGCGGATCGAAGCAGCTGACGAGCGGGTTGCACCAGGCCAGGACCGGCTCGGCCTCCCTGTCCGCCGGCCTGTCGAAGGCGGCCACGGGCGCGGCCGACCTGCGCAAGGGCCTGTCCGCGCTCGACAAGGGGGCGGCCAAACTGGCCGAGGGCAACCGCGAGGTCTACCGCCAGGTCCACACCCTGTCTCCCACCGTCAACCGAGCGGCCGACAAGTACGTCCCCGTGCTGGAGAAGAACGGCGACCGCATCCGGCAGGCCGCGCTCACCCTCGCGGAGGGCGCCGACGGCTTCGCCGACGCGCTCGACGGTCTGCCCCGAGAGGTGCAGGGATCGGCGGGCACGGCCAGGCAGGACCTGCGTGCGGTCCAGCGCTGGCTGAGCGCCCATCCCGACGCCGACCCCGAGCTGCGCGCGCTGGTCGAGCGGGCCGCCGGGTCGGCGGGCGACCTCGCGTCGGCCGCCGGACGGCTGCAGAACCGCCTCGGCGCCCAAACGGGCAGGCTCGACGGCCTCGCCGGCACGGCTCGGGCGGTGGCGGACGACGCCCGCGAACTGGCCGCCGCCGCGCCCGGTGTCGGCAGCGCGCTGGACGACGCCCGCGACAAGTTCAACCAGCTGGACAAGGGGCTCAGGCAACTGGCCGACGGAGCGTCCGCCCTCCGCGACGGCGCGGGCAAGGCGTTGAACGGAGCCTCCTCACTGTCGCGCGGTCTCGCCACGCTGGACAACGGCGCGCGGAGCCTGTCCACCGGCCTGGCCGGACTCGACAACGGAGCGACCACTCTCAACACCGGGCTCGCCTCGCTCGCCTCCGGTGCGGGCAAGCTCGACAACGGCATCGGCAAGCTGCAGCGGGGGGCAGGCAAGCTCGACTCCGGGCTGGTCAAGCTGACCGACGGCTCGGGCGAGCTGGCCGGCAAGCTCGGCGACGGGGCCGCCCGGATCCCCGACTACGGCACGCGGGAGCGCGACAGCCGTACGGACATGATGAGCGACCCCGTCCGGCTCGCCACCGAGGTGGACAACGAGGTGCCCAACTACGGGACCGGGTTCGCGCCGTTCTTCGTGCCGCTCGCGCTGTGGGTCGGCGCGATGGTGACGTACATGCTGCTGCGGCCGCTCAACCCGCGCCTGCTCGCCGGGTCGGCGCCGGCGTGGCGCACGGCCCTCGCGGGCTGGCTGCCCGGGCTCGCGATGGGGACGCTCCAGGTGGCGGTGCTGCTCGCCGTGCTGCGCTTCGGCCTGGGGCTGGAGGCGGCGAACTGGCCGGGCACGGTGGCCTTCCTCGTGCTGGTCACGGCGGCGTTCCTCGCCGTCGTGCAGGCGGTCAACGCGCTGCTCGGGCCGCCCGGACGGGTGGCGGTGCTGGCACTGCTCATGCTGCAGCTCACCTCGTCGGCGGGCACTTATCCGATCGAGACCTCCCCCGGGTTCTTCCAGGCCATCTCGCCGTGGCTGCCGATGAGCTGGGTGGTGTCGGCGATGCGCCGCCTCGTCAGCGGTGGCGACACCGCCGTGGTGTGGCAGGCTTGCGGCGTGCTGTCCGCGTTCGTCGCCCTCGGTCTCGCCCTCACCGTGCTCGCCGTCCACCGCGGCCGCACGTGGTCGATGCGCCGCCTCAAGCCGGAGCTCTCCCTGTGAGCCGCCTCAAGCCGGAGCTCTCCCTGTGAGCCGCCTCAAGCCGGAGCTCTCCCTGTGAGCCGCCCCGTGGACGGTCCGGCGAAGGAGCAGGGCGGCAGGCGGGCCGAGACGCGGCAGCGGCTCTACCGGGCCGCGGCCGACCTCATCGCCGAGCAGGGGTTCGCCGCCACGACCGTCGACGCGATCGCCGAACGCGCGGGGGTGGCCAAGGGCACCGTCTTCTACAACTTCGGCAGCAAGGAGGCGCTGTTCGCCGGCCTGCTCGACCACGGGATCGAGCGGCTCGCCGACGCCCTCGCCGAGGCCGCGCGCGGCCCCGCCGCCTCGCCGGTCGCCGTGCTCGACGCGCTCATGCTCGCCCAGCTCCGCTTCTTCGACGAGTACGGGCCGTTCGCCCGGGTGCTGCTGGCCGAGATGTGGCGGGCGGCCTGGCAGGACGCCGTCCTGAGGCTGCGTACGAGCGTGCTCGCGGTGTACGAGCGGGTTCTCTCGGACGCCGTCGAGGCCGGCGAGCTGCGCCCCGGCCTCGACACCGGCACCGCGGCCACGGCCGTCTTCGGCATGGTGCTCACCGTCGCCATCGAGCGTCGCGCGCTGCGCCCCGACCAGCCGGTCGAGGACGTGCACGCGACCCTGGCCGAGCTCGTCCACCGCCGCATCTCGCCCTGACCGCCCCTCGATGACCGGCCTTCCCGGCGACGGCTCCCGCTCGAGCCGGGACTCGCCGCCGGCATGACGTCGGGAAGCGCGCGGCCTCAGACGAAGAGTTCGTCCACCGACGTCACCGTCACCGCCCGGCGAATCCACTTCTCCAGTAGATGCAGGTCGGAGCATCGGCTGATCCGCTCACGTGCTTCGGCGGGAATGTCCAGCCCACGGGCGTCGAGCACGGTGAGGATCGCCTCGATCTCGCCCTCCGCGCGGCCCTGTTCCAGACCCTGTTCCCGGCCCTGTTCCCGGCCCTGTTCCAGACCCTGTTCCAGACCCTTGTTCACCCACTCGGAGAAGTAGCGGGCGCCGATCACCTTCTCGTAGTCGGCTGACGCTGTCATCAGAAGCTCCTTCAGGCGCTCGCCCACTACTGTGGGTACCAGACCGAACACGTAACTCAAATATAGCTGGGCGCCCTTCCGGTCCAGCTCGTTCAGGCCCTCCAGCATGACCTCCATCGCCTTATCGATGTCGGGGTGGTCGCCGTTCATGGCCACCGACAACACGGCCAGCTCGGGGTGCCTGCGCGCCTCGCCCGGGTCGGTGATCAGAGGCAGGCGGTCCGAATGAATCGCCACCGGGGTGACGGTCCCGCTCGGCCCCATGGAGATGGGCTGCTCGCACCAGCGGCCCACCGCCCGGTTCATGCAGATCACCAGCAGGGCGGTGTCACACTGCAGCCGGGCCCGCAGCGCGGCGGCGTACACAGGCCAACTGAAGCGCTTCTTCGCGTCACGACGCAACTGCACCTCGACGATCACCGCCAGGCGGGCCGTTCCCGAGCCGTCTCGGAGCACCACGACCGCGTCGGCGCGGTACTCCACGGAGGTCAGTTGCGTGGCGTCCACCGCCTCTGCCGTGGCCCTGGCGAACCGGGGCAGCTCGATGCCGCCGACCTCACGTAACAGCGCCACGGCGGCGATGGGCTGGTTGTGGAAGAAATCGACGGTCTGCTGATGGATGAACTTCGGCACGCGGGAGACATTACTCAAAGTGTTCGAGTCATTACCGAGAATTACCAAGCTCTGTGGATGGGCGCGGGAACGGGGCTGGGGCGTTAGCAGGACGAGATGATCGGCAACTAACGTGATCCGCCGTTCGTCGGGATAAATGCAGGTATCCCGTGACAATGGAGGAGACCGTGTACCCCCCACCGCAGCAGAAGCGCCGCCGCAGCGTGGCTCCGTTCGTCATCGCGGTCATCTTCGCGGGAGCGCTCATCGTCGGGCTGAAGTTGCTGTTCGGCGGGGCCTCGGGCGGCGGCGGGAACGCCGGTGACGACGAGGGCGGGAACGCGAGCAGACGCGCCTGCGGCGACGACGGGATCACGCTGACCATCGCCGCCTCGAGCGAGAAGGCCGAACTGCTGCGCACGATGGCCAACGCCTACAACGGCCACAAGGTGGACGGGCAGTGCGTGGACGTGGTCGTGAACTCCAAGGCGTCCGGTGGGGCGATGCAGGCCCTGGCGCGCGGCTGGGACGAGCGGCAGGACGGCCCGAAGCCGGACGTCTGGACGCCGGCGAGCACCGGCTGGGTCACCCTCCTGCGGCAGCGCGTCGAGGGCGGCGACCAGGCGTCGCCGGTGGCCGCGGACAACCCGACGATCGCCACGTCTCCGCTGGTCATCGCGATGCCCAAGCCGATGGCCCAGGCGCTCGGCTGGCCGTCCAAGAAGATCGGCTGGTCGGAGATCCTGGACCTCGCCAACGACCCCAAGGGCTGGGCGAAGTACGACCACCCGGAGTGGGGCAAGTTCCGCCTCGGCAAGACGAACCCGAACTTCTCCACTTCCGGTCTCAACGCGACCGTCGGAGCGTACTTCGCCGCCACCGGGCTGTCGGGCGACCTGACGGAACGGGACGTCGCCGCGGCGAAGACACGTGACTTCGTGAAGGGGGTCGAGCGGTCCATCGTCCACTACGGCGACACGACTCTGACCTTCCTGTCCAACCTCCAGCACGCCGACGACTCGGGAACGGCCATGTCGTACATCTCCGCCGTGACGGTGGAGGAGAAGTCGGTGTGGGACTACAACCGGGGCAACCCGACGGGCGATCCCAAGACACTCGGCGACCACGCCAAGCCGAAGGTGCCGCTGGTCGCGATCTACCCAAAGGAGGGCACGCTCTTCTCCGACCACCCGTACGCCGTGCTGTCCTGGGCGGACGCCGCGAAGAAGGCCGCGGCGGCGGACTTCCTGAAGTATCTGCGGGAGCCCGATCGGCAGCGGGAGTTCGAGAAGTACGCCTTCCGGTCGTTCGACAGCAAGCCGGGCGACCTCATCACCACCGCCAACGGCCTCGACCCCAAACAGCCGGCGACCACCCTCAGCACCCCGACTCCGCAGGTGCTGGACCGGATCCTCAAGAGCTGGGCCGAGCTGCGCAAGCCCGCCAACGTGCTGATGGTGATGGACGTCTCCGGCTCGATGGGCGCCGACGTCGCAGGCACCGGCAAGACCAAGCTCGACCTCGCCAAGCAGGCCGCGATCAACGCGCTGCCGCAGTTCGGACCCAACGACCGCGTCGGCCTGTGGTTGTTCAGCCTCAAGCAGGACGGCGACAAGGACTACCGCGAGCTCGTCCCCCTTGGCAGGGGCAACCAGTCGCGGCTCAAGAGCCGCATCAACGGCCTGATCCCCAACGGCGGCACGGGGTTGTACGACACGGCCCTCGCGTCGTACCAGTACGTGATGCGGCACCAGAGCGGCGACGCGATCAACGCGGTCGTGTTCCTGACGGACGGCAAGAACGAGGACAACCACTCCATCTCGCTCGAGAACCTGCTGCCCGACCTGCGTAAGGAGGCCGGGCAGGAGACCGTGCGGATGTTCACCATCGCGTACGGCGGCGACGCCGACCTCAACGTCCTGCGGCGCATCTCGCAGGCCACGGACGCGGCGGCCTACGATTCGCGCAAGCCGGGAAGCATCGACGAGGTGTTCACCGCCGTCATCTCCAACTTCTGATCGACCCCACCGTCCGACCTGGGAGCCCCCTTGTCCCGCTTCACCGAGGAACTCCGCGACCCCTGGGCGCTGCTCCTGGGCGCCACCGCCGCGGGCGCGGCCTGGGCGGTCGGCGTCCCTGTTGTGGGGGTGCCCGTCGCCGGGGTCGCGGCCTGGCTCATCAAGGCGTTCGCCTCCGCGTGGCAGTCCACCGGAGGCGAGAGCCGTACGGAACCGCAGGCACCGCCGGTCGCGAAGGGGAGCGCCGAGGAGGCGTGGCTGCGGCGGGCGGAGCGGGCCGCCGCGTCGTTCGCCGACCTGACCGCCTCGATGCGCGGGCAGCTCCTGCTCGACCGGATCGCGGCGATGCGCCCGCAGGTGGACGACACCATCGGCACGCTGCGCCGGCTGGCCGGGCACGCCTCCGTCACCGGCTCGGCGCTGGCCCGCTTCGACCCCCGGTTCCTGGAGCAGGAGCGCGAACGGCTCACGCAGGCGCGGCGGACGGCCCGGCAGGAGGTCGCGGGCGAGCTCGACCGGTCGATCGCCGCCCTGGACGCGCAGCGCGAGGTGTACGACAGGTTGTCGGGCGCGCGGGAGCGGGTGCTGGCCCGGCTGCAGTCGGGCGCCATCAGCCTGGAGGGCCTGGTCGCACGGGCCGTCGAGATCTCCGCCATGACGGCGGCCTCCGACGGCGCGGGCGGCGGCGCCCAGGCGCTCGACGAGCTGACCTCGGAGCTCGAACTGACCCGGCAGAGCCTGCACGAGGTCGAGGAGTCCGCCCGGCACGACATCGGCCCCTGAGCCCTGTTTCCTCGCTCAGCCCGAGGAGGCGGTCATCGCGTGCCACAGGACCGCCTTGTCCACTGCGCCGACCTGCCACGTGCGGGAACGCAGCGTGCCCCGATGCCGGTACGCGCGCATGATCTCGACATGCGCGCGCAACCGCACGAACTCCCGCAGATCGCTCTCACTGCGCCACACCGACAGCGAACCGACCCGGCGGCCGGGGATGTCCGCCCACAACCACATGCCGACCGCGCCGGGCAGCGACGGCCACAGGCGACTCAGCGACAGGCCGCGCCGCGCGATGCCGGGCAGGTCGAGCATCCGGTCCGTCCGGAAGTCCGTCAGCGCGGCCACCAGCGGTCCCGGCCGCTCCGCCGCGGGCCCGGCGATCCAGCGCGACCTCAGCACGGCGCCGCCTCCGGCAGCACCGCGAGCGCCGTGCGCAGCAGAGGCGCGGCGGCCTCGCGGATCTCGTCGCTGAACGGCGTCGGCCGGAAAGTGGCCGGATCCAGGTTGACGTTGACGCGGTAGCCCTCGGCGTGCACGGTGGCCTGGTCCGGGGCGCGGTCCGCGGACAGCACGCGAAAGCCGTACACCCCGCTGGTGCGTCCCATCCGCTCCAGCCAGAAGTGCACCAGCTGCTCGCCCGGCTCCGCGATGGGCACGTGGTAGGTCACCTTGAACTCGCGTACGGCCATCAGCACGTCCCTGAAGGCCGACCGGGCGGGGTCGGCCGCCCAGCCGAGCCGGTGCCAGTAGGCGCCGATCGCCCGCTCGACCAGCACGGCGTAGCGCGAGTTGTGCAGCAGCCCCATCGCGTCGAGGTCGTCGAAATACACCTGGACGGTCTCGTGGACGCCACCTGCGGTCATGTCAGTCCTCCGGGAGAAGTGCGGGGTCGGGGCAGAGCGCGCGCAGGCGCTGCAGCACGCCGCGGCGGGCATGGACGAGGGCCTGCGCCCCGTCGTGCAACCGGGAATGGATGATCACCATCTCGCCGAGCGCGTCGATCTCGTAGGCCAGCTGGGCCGGATCGGCGCCGCCGGTCAGTTCGCCCAGCGTCACGGCCTCCGCGACCAGCCGGCGGATGAGCCCCTGCCACTCGCGCATGGCGCGCGAGAGCCGGTCGCGGACGGCTCCGGGACGGTCGTCGAACTCGGCCTGCACGGCGAAGAAGAAACACCCGCCGGGCAGCACGCCATCGCCGTAGAAAGCCAGCCGCGCCTCGTGCAGCGCGAACAGGCGCCGTACGCCCGCGGGGGCGCGCAGAGCGGGCCCCACCACCTGCTCGGTCCACTGCCGGACGGCCCACTCCACGGCGTCGAGCTGCAGTTGCTCCTTGTCACGCCAGTGCGCGAAGAGCCCGGACTTGCTGACGCCGGTCGCCGTCGCCAGCCGCCCCAGGGAGAGCCCGTCGAGCCCTTCGACGGAGGACAGCTCCACCGCCTGCCGGAGGATCGTCTCGCGGCTGCGCAACCCGCGCAGCCGCCGGCCGTCTTGTGTCACCCGGGCAAACTATACGAACGACCGGTCGGTCGTCTACTCGGCTGACACCAGGAGACGGGCGAGTTCGGCCGGGCCGGCGTTGCCGCCCGTGCACACAACGGCGACCTTGCGCCCGGCGAACTCCTCGCGCCGGGCCAGGAGTCCGGCGAGCGCGGCGGCCCCCGCCCCCTCGGCCAGGGTGTGGGCCTCGGTGAGCAGCAGCCGCTGGGCCCGCAGGATGTCGTCGTCGTCCACCAGCACGAAGTCGGCCAGACCATCCCGCATCACGGCCTGCGGGAGCGCGAACGCGGAACCGGTGGCGAGCCCTTCCACGACGGTCTTTATGGGCCTGGTCACCGGTTCCCGCAACCGCCAGGAGTCGTGCGCGGCCGGAGCCTGGGCCGACTGGACGGCGATCACCCGGCAGCCCGGCGCGAGCGCGGCGGCGGCGAGGCACGCGGCGGCGGCCCCGCTGCCGCTGCCCACCGGCACGAACACCGCCTCCAGGTCCGGCCGGGCGGTGAACATCTCGACGTAGAGCGTGCCCACCCCGGCCAGGATGTCCGGCTCGTCGGCCGGGCTGATCAGCCTGCGTCCCGCGCGTTCGGCGAGGTCGCGCGCGTGCTCGGCGGCCTCCACCATCGTCGCGCCCCGGACCTCGACGGTCGCCCCGAGAGCCTCGACCGCGGCGACCTTGGCGGGGTTCGGGTTCTCCGGCATCAGGACGGCGCACGGCACGCCGTACAGGCGGGAGGCGTACGCGACGGACTGGGCGTGGTTGCCGGTCGAGTACGTGACGACCCCGCGACGGCGATCGGCCATGCGGGCCAGCAGCGTGATGCCGCCGCGCACCTTGAAGGCCCCCGTGGGCTGGACGTTCTCGTGCTTCACATGGACCTCGGCGCCGACCGCCGCGTCGAGCACGGGATAGGACCACATGGGAGTCTCGGGCAGGTGCGGGGCGATGAGCCGCCGGGCGTCCAGGATGTCGCGGATGTCGGTCATGGCTCCCAGCCTGGCCGCCGACGGGACAATAGGTCCAACTGAAGTTCCGAGGCGAAACCATAGACGGGATTGATGAATGCCGCTCGACGTCGTACGACTGCGGGTGCTCGTGGCCGTGGCCAGGACCGGCACGGTGACCGCCGCGGCGCGGGAGCTGCACTACTCGCAGCCCTCGGTGAGCCACCACCTCGCCCGGCTGGAGGCGGAGACGGGCGCGAAGCTGGTGCGGCGCGTGGGGCGCGGCATCCGCCTCACCGAGGCGGGCCGCCTGCTCGCCGAACGGGGCGCGGAGATCCTCGGCCGCCTCGACGCGGCGTCCGCGGAGCTCGCCGCGCACCTCGGGCTGCGGGCCGGACGCGTACGGCTGGCCGCGTTCCCCTCGGCTCTCGGCACGTTCGTCCCGGCCGCCGCCGCGCGGCTCGCGCAGGACCATCCGGGGCTGGACCTGCGGCTGATGGAGGCCGAGCCGCCCGAGGCGCTGCGCCTGCTGCGGGCCGGCCGGGTGGACGTCGCCGTGGTCTTCCGCTATGGCGAGACCGCTCCCGAGGACGACGGCGTCCGCCTCGTCCACCTGCTCGACGACCCGAGTCTCCTCGTCACCCCCGCGGCGTACGGCGGCGCGGGAACTCTGGCGGCGTGCGCGGACGGGCCGTGGATCGCGGGGTGCGAGCGGTGCCGCGCGCACCTGCTCGCGCTGTGCGCCGAGGCGGGCTTCGAGCCGCGCGTCTCGTTCACCACGGACGACTACGTGGCCGTGCAGGCCATGGTCGCGGCCGGGCTGGGCGTGGCGCTCCTCCCCCGGCTGGCGCTGTCGGCCCACCGCCACCCGGACGTGCGGGTGTCCGAGCTGCCGGGGTCAGACCGCCGGGTCTACGCCGCGACGTACGGCGAGCCTCCCGACCCGCCCGCCGTCGCCGCCCTGGTCGCGGCCCTCCTGCCCCAAACAGATGCGTGATATGTCTGCGGCGACGACGTTGATCCACTAGAAATTGGACATGCAGAAAATGTCGCTGTTCGCGTCCACATCTGAGGATCAGGGAGGTCTGAGCAGGAGGAACTTCCTCCAAATGGGCGCCATCGCGGTGCCCGCCCTCACGTTCGGTTCGAGGATGCTCCCCGCGCCCGTCGTGGAGGCCACCGGGGTGGCGCCGGCCTCGCTCGCCGGGTTCGACACGCTGATGAAGACCTACATCAAGGAGCGAGGGATCACCTGCGGCCAGCTCGCCGTCTCCAAGGGCGGCAGGCTGGTGCTCGCCAGGGGCTACCGATACTCCGACGGCAGCCATGCCGTTCCCGCCGTGTCGCCCACGTCGCTGTTCCGCATCGCGAGCCTGAGCAAGCACATCACCGCCATCGCGATCATGCGGCTCGCCCAGGAGGGCAAGCTCAGCCTGACCGCCTCGGCCGCGAAGCTCCTCGGCCTGTCCACCTCGGCCGACTCCCGGCTGGCGAACGTGACGGTGTGGCGGCTGTTGCAGCACACCGGGGGCTGGGACCGGGACGTCTCCGGCGACTACCTGCACATGGACCTCACCATCGCCAAGGCGCTCGGCGTGCCGCTGCCGATCACCCAGGACCACATCGTCACGTACGCGAGCGCCCGGCCGCTCGACTTCGCCCCCGGCACGAAGTTCGCCTACAGCAACTACGGCTATCTGCTGCTGGGCCGGATCATCGAGAAGGTCTCCGGGATGGGCTACGAGGCCTACGTCAGGCAGAAGGTCCTGGCGCCTCTCGGCATCACGCGTCCGCGGCTGGGCCGTACGCTCCGGACGCAGGCCGCCTCCGGTGAGGTGATCTACGAGTCGCGCTACACGGGTCAGACCATCCTGGACCAGTCCGGCCAGGTCCTGCCCGCGCCGTACGGCGGGGGGTTCAGCATGGCCTGCCAGGGCCCCAACGGCGGCTGGATCGCCTCCGCGGCCGACCTGGTGCGCCTGGCGAAGGTGCTCGACGCGCCGAACACGGTGCTCAACTCGACCTCCATCGCCAGGATGCTCGCCAAGCCCGAGATCGGCGCGAACCAGTACGGCTCCTGGTATGGCGCCGGCCTGTGGGTGCGCCAGGTGACGGGACACGTCAACACCTGGCACGACGGCTCACAGCCCGGCACCTACACCTACATCGCGCGCCTGCAGAACGGCGTCACCTACGCCGCGCTGTTCAACCGGCGGGAGGAGAGCGGCTCGCCCGACTTCGACGTGCTCGCCGACCTGTTCAACACCCAGATCGGGAAGGTGCGCTCCTGGCCCGCCGGCGACCTCGGCTCGCGCTACTTCTGACGAGGCTCAGCTGGGACTCGGCGTGGGCGCGTCGTTGTCCAGCTCCACGGCGCTCCACTCGGCGACACCGCTGCCCGGCAGCTGACTGATCCGGGACTCGAACGTGGCGGTGCCGTCCGTCGCATCGTCGTCCTCCTCGGCGAAGACGAGGAGGGACTGCCACTCGCTGTACCGGTCCGCGGGGAAGAGCAGCCGGGGGCCGATCAGCAGGTCCGAGTCGCCGGACAGCCGCTGGCTGTCGACGGTCACCCAGCCGTACGACGGCCTCTGGCTGAGCCGTACGTAGATGAGCGCCGAGCCTCCTTCGGGCACGACCACCTGGGCGGGCGTGACGATGACGCTCGGCGTGGCGCTCACACTCGGCGTGGGAGTGGGAACCGGGCTCGGCAGCAGGCGTACCTCGCCGGCCGATCCGCGCGGCGCGGCGTCGGCCGTGCCCGGGACGAGCCCGGTCACCGCGGACGCGGTGGCCACGACGACCGCGAGGACGGCCGAGCGACGTAACCGGCCGTGGGGGAATCGCATCGGCACCTCCATGGTGAGCTGACCAACCGCCTCGGGCCGGCTGCCACCACTCGCCGGCGATGCTCCCAGCGTCCGGTCTGCCTCGCGGCCTGTACAGGAACCGCCCCTGCGGCGGCGGCCCGAGACCGCGGGCGCGCGACCGGCCGCCCGCCGTCTACCTGAGGGAAACGCCGCCGGACACGGACCGCCCAGCCGGCGACGACCGGTGAAAGATTCAGCGGCCGGCATCCCGGCCCGCCGGACTCGCGGCCGTCGACGACGATGCCGCGTGAGGCGGCGGACCGGCTCCTTCCGAGCGGGGCCGGGGGATCACGGCGGGAGGTCGAGACCCATCTCGGCGACGGCCGTCTCGACGAACTCGGCGGGGTCGTCGAGCATGCCGATCCGGCGGAGCGCGGCGACGCCGACGTAGACGCCGTACCCCGCGAGGACGCGCCGCCGGGCGAGGTCGGGGGGCTGGCCCAGCTCCTCGAGCGTCTGCCGCATGACGTCCAGGCGGCGCGCGGTGACGCGGCGCGCGACCTCGGCGACAGCGGGGTCGTCGGCCGCGCCGATCAGGCGGAAGGCGATCGCGGCGTCACGTGTGTCACCGAAGGCGGCCCCGAGGAGGGTGCGCATCCGCCGGGCCGGGTCGGTGATCTCCCACAGATTCGCGATGATCTGCTCGGAGTCCGCCTCCCACAGCGCGAGCGCGGCCTCGATGAGTTTCCGACGATTGGCGAAGTGCCAGTAGAAGCTGCCCTTCGTCACCCCGAGCCGGGCCGCCACGGGCTCCACGGCCACGGCGGCGAAGCCGTCTTCGGCGAGGGCGTCGAGCGCCGCCCTCGCCCAGTCCTGCGCGCTCACCCTCCCCATCCCGCCAGTCTTCCATACGCCAGCGTATAGTCGAGACCATACGCAACCGTATGGAGGTCAGCGATGGTGCACAACGTGCACGAACGAGTCGTCTCCGCAACTCCGGACCAGGTATGGAGCGTGCTCGGCACACTCGGATCCGAGCGCGACCGCCTCTGGCCGCTCCCCGGCACGTTCGCACTGCCGGAGGGCCTCGCCGAGGGCGCACCCGTACGGCACGGCCCGATGAGATACCGGGTCGGGGTTGTCGAGCCCGGCAGCCGGCTCTGGTTCGACACCCCGGACGCCTTCAGCGGGGGCCACGGATTCACCCTTGCTCCGGCCGAGGGCGGCACGCTGGTCCGGCACGAGATCACAGGACGCACGCTGGGGGCGATGCGCCTGCTGTGGCCGCTCGCCATCCGGCGCAAGCACAACGCGGTGGTGGAGGCCCTGCTCGACAACCTGGACCGGGAGGTCTCGGGGGCACCGCCGATCCTGCCCGACCCCGAGTTCGCCGAACGGCACGCCGTCGCCATCGAGGCGAGCGCCGACCGCGTGTGGGCCGCGCTGGCGTCGCTGCGGTTCACGCGCGGCTTCGTCCCCCTGCGGGAGAGGCCTGGACACGAGGTCACGGTCGGCCTGGCCGGCCGGTGGTGGCGACCACCCGCAAGGGTGAACGAGCCCCGCCTCGCCGGGCCGGCCGACTTCACGGCCTTCGCGCGACCGGGCTACGCGAAGGGCACGTTCTCCTTCACCCTGCACACCCTGGGTGGCGGGCGAACGCTGCTGGTGACCGAGACGAGGGTGGTCACGACGAGCCCGGCCGCGCACCGGGCCATGCGCCGATACTGGCGAGTGATCCGGCCGGGCAGCGGCCTGATCAGGAGGCTCATGCTCGTCGCGGTACGGCGCCGCGCGCTCGGCAAGGGCCTGGCACCCGGCCCGCCGTAGGGGCCGCACCGTGCACCCTTGCCGGGCGACGCCGGCGAGCCGTCAGCCGGCTTGGCGGAACTCGGCGGCCTGAGGACCTTCGGCACAGGCCGCGGCCAGTTCGTCCAATGACAGGCCCAGCGCGGCGGCGAGCGCGGCGACGGTGAAGAAGGCCGGGGTCGGCGCGCGGCCGGTCTCGATCTTGCGCAGCGTCTCGGCCGACAGCCCGGCCGCCGCGGCGACCTCGACCATGCTGCGCTCGCCGCGCGCCTGCCGGAGCAGGACGCCGAACCGCTCCCCCCGCTGCCGCTCCTCGGGGGTCAGGGGCACTCTAACCATGACCGTGATACTAATACCGGTATAGTTATTGGTGCCACCCCGGGAGGGCATGTCATGGTGGAGATCAAGACCGACGCCGCGCTGGACGCGATGCGAGAGGCGGGACGCGTCGTGGCCCGCGCGCTCGACGCCGTACGGCGGGCCGCGGCCGTGGGAGTGCGACTCACCAACCTGGACGAGGCGGCGCGGGCGGTGCTGCGCGAGGCCGGGGCGAGCTCCCCGTTCCTCGGCTACCGGCCGCACTTCGCGCCGACCCCTTTCCCCGCCGTGATCTGCGTGTCCGTCAACGACGCCATCGTGCACGGCATCCCGACCGATTACCGGCTGCGGGACGGCGACGTGGTCGGCGTCGACTGCGGCGCGGTACTGGACGGCTGGGCGGCCGACGCCGCCGTCACGTTCATCGTGGGCACGCCTCGGCCCGGCGACCTGGAGCTCGTCGACACAACGCGCCGGGCGTTGGAGGCCGGCATCGCCGCCGCGACCGTGGGCAACCGCATCGGGGACATCTCGGCGGCGATCGGCGCGGTCGCCCAGAAGGCCGGGTACGGCATGCCCAGGGACTTCGGCGGCCACGGCATCGGCCGCCGCATGCACGAGGACCCGTCGGTGCCGAACCACGGCCGGGCCGGCCGGGGCTATCCCCTGCGGCACGGCCTCGCGCTGGCCATCGAGCCGATGTTCATCGCCGGAGGCCGGGACGGTTACCACACGGCGGCCGACGGCTGGACGCTGCACAGCGTGGACGGCAGCCGGGCCGCCCACATGGAGCACACCATCGCGATCACGGAGGACGGCCCCCGCGTGCTGACCCTGCTCTAGGGCGTGAAAATCCACGTGCCCGAACGGCGCGGTGTCCGTACCATCCGAGCCATGCCGACTCTGCCCACGCTCGCCCTGTTCGCGACCGCGACGCTGGCGCTGCTCCTGGTTCCGGGACCCGCCGTGCTCTACATCGTCACCCGCAGCGTGGCCCAGGGGCGTGCGGCGGGGCTGGTGTCCGTTCTCGGCGTCCACACCGGTTCGCTCGTCCACATCGCCGCCGCGGCGTTCGGGATCACCGCGCTGCTCGCCGCCTCGGCCACGGCGTTCGCCGTCGTGAAGTACCTGGGCGCGGCCTACCTCCTCTACCTGGGCGTCCGCAAGCTCGTGCGGCGGACGGAGGCGGAGGAGGCCGAGGTCAAGGTGGCCTCGCCCCGACGGCTGTTCGGCGAGGGGTTCGTGGTCAACGTGCTGAACCCGAAGACGGCCATGTTCTACCTCGCGTTCCTGCCGCAGTTCGTCGACCCGGCGCGCGGTCCCGTGGCGCCGCAGGTGCTCGTGCTCGGGGCCGTGTGGGTCGCGCTCGGCATGGCCAGCGACGGCACGTACGCCCTGCTGGCCTCGGTTCTGGCCGGGCGGCTGCGCTCCTCGGCGCGCGCCCGGCGGCGGCTCGACAAGGGCAGCGGCGTCGTCTACCTCGGTCTCGGCGCCGTGGCCGCGCTCGCGACCGAGGGTGCCAAGAAGCTCTGACGGCTACCCGGGACATTTGTACTGCCGCAATCGGGATCGCTGAATCTGCCCGGCTCCTCCGGTTTCCGAGACGCTTGACGCACACGGAGACGCCCTGGAGGAGCCGATGACCGAGACCCTGACCGCCCCGGTGAGAGCCGCGCAGCCCCGGCGGGGCACCCTCCGCACCTTGCTGATGCCGCTGGCGGTCGACGTCGCCGCGCCGATGGCGTGCTACTACCTCCTGCACGGCGCGTTGGGCACGAGCGAGGTCACCGCGCTGGCCGTGAGCGGCGTGATCCCGGCCGTCCGGGTGATCGCCGGGATCGTCAGGGACCGCACGCTGAACGGGCTGGCCGGGCTGACGCTGGTGGTCAACGTGGCGGGGATCGCGCTGAGCTTCGTCACCGGCGACGCCCGCATGATGATCGCCAAGGACTCGGCCCTCAGCGGCGTGATCAGCCTGTTCATGATGCTCTCGGCGTTCACCGCGCGCCCGGTGATGACCCCGGGCATGCGCGCGTTCATCACCCGGGGGAACCCGGTGCGGGAGGCCGCCTGGGAACGGCTCGCGAGCTCCACCCGGTTCCGCCGCGCCGAGCGCCGCTTCACCGGCATCTGGGGCGCGGCGATGCTCGCCGACTGCGTGGCCCGGCTGATCGGCGCGTTCACGCTGCCGGTTTCCACCATGGTCTGGCTGTCCAACGTGCTGCTGATCGCCGCACTCGCGGTGGGGCTCGTGGTCGCGGGCGCGTTCGGCTCCGGGCCGATCATGTGGATGATCAACAACGAGACGAGGGACGCGCGATGAGGGGCAGGGGCATCAACTACGACACCGGTTTCCTCCCGGGCGGGCACATCAGCCGGGAGACGTTCGACCCGGAGACGGTCCGCGCGGAGATGCGGGTCATCGCCGATGAGCTGCACTGCACCGCGGTCCGTATCACCGGCGGGCATCCCGAACGGCTCAGCGTCGCCGCGCGGCACGCCGCCGAGGCGGGGCTGGAGGTGTGGTTCGCGCCCTTCCCCTGCGAGATGACGACGCGGGAGCTCGCGCCGTACTTCCTGGAATGCGCCGAGCGGGCCGAGGAGGTGCGGCGCGACGGCGCGGAGGTGGTGCTCGTGACCGGGTGCGAGCTGAGCTTCTTCTGCGCCGGTTTCCTGCCCGGGGAGACCTTCTTCCACCGCATGGCCGCGCTCGGCACGGGGGATCCCGAGCTGTACGCCCGGTTCGCCGAGATCCCCGCGCGGCTGAACCCTTTCCTGGCGGAGACCGCCGAGGCCGTCCGCACGCTCTTCGGCGGACGGGTGACGTACGCCTCGGGCGACTGGGAGGACGTCGACTGGAGCCCGTTCGACATCGTCGCGGTGGACGCCTACCGCGACGAGCGCAACGCCGCGACCTACCGCGAGGAGCTGCGCTCCCGCTTCCGGTTCGGCAAGCCGGTGGCGGTCACCGAGTTCGGCACGTGCGCCTACACAGGGGCAGGCGCACGCGGCGGCATGGCGTGGGCCATCGTGGACTACACCGCGAATCCGCCCCGGCTGGACGGCGACTACCGCCGCGACGAGGGCGAGCAGGTCCGCTACCTGCGCGAACTGCTCACCGTGTTCGAGGAGGAGGGCGTGGACAGCGCCTTCTGGTTCACCTTCGCCGGCTACAACACGACGTACGACCCGGACCCGCGCAGCGACCTCGACATGTCCTCCTACGGGGTGGTCCGGCTGCTGAAGGACGGCGGCAGGGAACCGAAGGCGGGCGGCAGGGAACCGAAGGAGGTCTTCCACGCCCTCGCCGCCGCCTACTCCGGCTGACCCGCGGCCGGCTGAGATGCGACGGCGGCCACCTGGCCGGCCCACCGGTAGTCGGCCTTGCCCGCCGGGGAGCGGAGGATCTCCTCCACGAACGCGTAGGTCCGCGGCACCTTGTAGCCCGACAGCCGGGTGCGGCAGTGGGCGTCGAGCTGCTGCGCCGTGGGCGAGGTCCCGTCGTACGGCTGGACGACGGCCGCGACCCGCGAGCCCCAGCGTTCGTCGGGGATGCCGGTGACCACGGCGTCGAACACGGCGGGATGCCCCTTGAGCACCGCCTCGACCTCCTCGGGGAAGACCTTCTCCCCTCCGGTGTTGATGCACTGGGATCCGCGGCCGAGTATGCGGATCGTGCCGTCCTCCTCGACCGTGGCGAGGTCGCCGGTGAGCAGCCACCGGACGCCGTGGGCGTCGGTCACGAAGGTGCGGGCGGTCTTGTCCGGGTCGTTGTGGTAGCCGGACGCGATCCTGCCGGCCCTGGCCACGGTGCCGATCCGCCCCGAGCCCGGCTCGACCGGGGTCAGCGTCTCGTCCAGCACGGCGACGGAGGCGTTGGCGTTGGGCCGGTAGCGCAGGCCCGACTCCGGCGACGACCCGTCGACGGCGGACGCCGTGTATCCGGACTCGGTCGAGCCGAAGTTGTCGAGGATCATCCGGCCCGGCAGGAGCTCCTCCAGCCGGGCGCGTACGGCCCCGCTGAGGATCGCCCCGGTCGAGCTGAGCGCGAACAGCGACGACAGGTCGTAGGAGCCGGCGGCGATCTCGTCGGCGAGCGGGCGGGCCATCGCGTCGCCGGTGATGTTCAGGCTGACGACCTTCTCCCGCTCGATCGCGCGCAGCACGGCGGCCGCGTCGAACCTGCGGACGTACACCATCGTGCCGCCCATCCACCAGGCGATGAAGGTGCCCACCTGCGCGGCGCCGTGCATCAGCGGCGCCGCCGTCATCATGACGATCGGCGACGCCGCGCCGTGCGCCTGCTCGATCACCGCCTCGGGCGTCTTCAGCGGCTCGCCGTACGGGTTGCCGCCGCCGAAGGCGTAGAACAGGTCCTCCGACCGCCACATCACGCCCTTGGGCATGCCGGTCGTGCCGCCGGTGTAGATGACGTACACGTCGTCGCCGGACCGGGGCGGGAATCCCCTGCCCTCGGGCTGCCCCGCCACCGCCTCCTCGTACGGCACCGCCTCCGGCACGGCCGTGGGGCCGCCGACGGCGACGAGGTGGCGCAGCCCGGGGACCTGCGCGGCCACGGCCGCGACGCGGTCGTCGAACTCCACGTCGAACAGCAGGGCCCCGATGCCGGAGTCCCGGTAGAGATAGAGCAGCTCCGACTCGACGTACCGGTAGTTGACGTTGACCGGCACGGCCCGCAGTTTCAGCGTCGCCAGCAGGCCCGCGACGTACTCCACCCCGTTGTAGAGCTGCATGCCGACGTGGGTGCCGTGGCCGACGCCGTGCGCGGCCAGGTGGTGGGCGAGCCGGTTGGCGCGGGCGTCGAGCTCGGCGTAGGTCAGGCGGTCGTCGCCGCAGACCACCGCCACGCGGTCCCCGATGGCGTCGGCGAGCCCCTCGAAAAGATCGGCGTGGTTGAACTCCATCCGGCGGACCTCCCGCGCTCAGGGTTTACTGCTGCCGACGATCCACATCGCGAAGAACTGGGCGCCTCCGCCGTACGCGTGGCCGAGCGCGAGGCGCGCGCCCTCGACCTGGTGCTCCCCCGCCATGCCCCGCACCTGGAGCGCCGCCTCGGCGAAGCGGATGAGGCCGGAGGCGCCGATCGGGTTGGACGACAGCACGCCGCCGGAGGCGTTCCAGGGGGTGTCGCCGTCGAGGGCCGTGCACCCGGCCTCGGTGAGCTTCCAGCCCTCCCCCTCGGTGGCGAAGCCGAGGTTCTCCAGCCACATCGGCTCATACCAGGAGAACGGAACGTACACCTCGGCGACGTCGATCTCCCGGCGCGGATCGGTGACCCCGGCCTGGCGGTAGACGTCGGCGGCGCAGTCGCGGCCCGCCCGCGGGCTGACGACGTCGCGGCCCGCCACCATGATGGGCTCCGAGCGCATCGCCGTGCCGTGGATCCAGGCGGGCGTGCCGGTCACCTTGTCCTCGGCCGCGAGCACCATCGCGCAGGCGCCGTCGGACGACGGGCAGGTCTCCAGGTAGCGGATCGGCTCCCACAGCATCGGGGTCGACTCGACCATCTCCCGGTTGATCCCGGGGATGCGCAGGTGGGCGTACGGGTTCTTCAACGCGTTCAGCCGGTCCTTGACCGCGACCAGCGTGCCGATGTGGTCCGGCGCGCCCGACCTGCGCGTGTACTCCCTGATGTGCGGCGCGAAGTAGCCGCCCGCGCCCACGACGAGGGAGGCGTTGAAGGGCAGGTGCGTGGTCAGGGCCCAGGTGGCGTTCGACTCCGACTGCTTCTCGAAGGCGACCACCAGCACCCGCCCGTGCACCCCTGCCTGGACGAGCGACGCGCCGACCAGCGCGGTCGAGCCGCCGACCGAGCCCGCCGTGTGCACCCGCATCACCGGCTTGCCGGCCGCGCCGAGCGCGTCGGCGAGGTACGCCTCCGGCATCATCACGCCCTCGAACAGGTCGGGGGCCTTGCCGATGACGACCGCGTCGATGTCGGCGAACGTCAGGCCGGCGTCCTCGAGCGCCCGCAGGGCGGCCTCGCGGACCAGCCCGGCCAGCGACACGTCCCGCCGTCTGGTCTGGTAGCGGGTCTGGCCCACGCCGATGACGGCACAGCGGTTTCCCACGGCGACTCCCTACGCGGACGTTTCGAGCACGGCGACGAGGTTCTGCTGCAGGCACGGTCCTGAGGTGGCGTGCGCCACCGCGCGGCCGGCCGAGCCGTCGAGGATCCGCCGGGCCGCCTCGCCCACGCGGATCAGGCCGGTGGCCATGACCGGGTTGGCCGCGAGCGGCCCGCCCGACGGGTTGACCGTCACGCCGGCGGACAGGCCGAGCGCCTCGCGCAGGATCGGCTCCTCGTGGCTGAACTGGGTGTGGAGTTCCGCCACGTCGACCGGGCCCTTGCCCACCCCGGCCGCCCGGCCCGCGTCGGCGGTGGACACCGACCGGGAGAGGTCGCGCATGCCCAGGTAGTGGGGCTCGGCGCGGTGCGCGATGCCGGTGATCCAGGCGGGCCGCCCGGCGAGCTCACGGGCGCGGTCCCCTGCGGCCAGCACCACGGCCGCCGCCCCGTCCGTGACCGGCGCGACGTCGTACGGCCGCAGCGGCTCGACCTCGAACTCCTCCCCTGAAGGATCCGGCAGGTCGAGGGCGTACGGGTTGGCCCGGCCGTCCGCGCGGCTGCGCCGTACGATCTCGTCGAGCACGGCCCGGTCGGCGCCCGCGGCGGCGGCCTGCAGGGCGGCATAGGACACCTGGTCGAGCCCGAGCGGCGCCAGATAGTACGGGTCGAGCTGGAGCGTCATGATCTCCCGGATGTCCGACATCGACGACTTGCCGAAGCCGTAGACCAGCGCGGTGTCGATGTCGCCGTGCTGGAGCCGCACCCACGCCTCGTACAGCGCGAAGGCGCCGTCCATCTCGACGTGGCTCTCGCTGATGGGCGGCCAGGCGCCGACCGCGTCGAGGGCCGAGACGAACGAGAACGGCGCCCCGGCCAGGTAGTCGCACGAGCCGGAACACGTGAAGCCGAACCTCTTCAGCCCGGTCGCCCGCTTGACCTCGTCGATCACCGGCAGCAGCAGCTCCGGCTCGGCCAGCCCGGTGTCGTGGCCGGTGTGGACGGTCTGGGCGAAGGCGACGACCGCGACGTCCCGCATCAGGCACCACCTCCGCTTTCGTCGAGGTCGGCGTCCGGCTCCCCGGTCGGCTCGAACCACTTCACGTTGGTCATCGACAGCGTCCGCTCCTCGGGCGGCACCCACACGGCGCGCACCCGCATGCCCTGCCGCACCTCGTGCGCCGGCACCCCCCCGATCAGCGTGATCATCGGCGTGTCCGCGCCGTCCAGCAGCACGTACGCGGAGACGAACGGCACCTCGGGGGCCCGGGGGTCGGGCAGGTTGTTGATCGCGAAGGTGGTGACCGTGCCGGTGTCGGCGACCTCCACCTCCTCCTCGACGACCGAGCCGCACGCGGGGCACGACTCGCGGTAGGGCACGTAGACGGCGGCGCACTCGGCGCACCTGCCGCCGACGAACCTCCCGTCGCGCACGCCCTCCAGGAACCGGGTGAGCGCCCGGCCCGGCGTGACGCGATACTCGGCCCGCACGGGCGCGACGAGCGAGGCGACCTCGGGCAGGAAGCACTCGATGTCCGTGATGTGCCCGGTGGTGGCGGCCCGCCAGCGCGGGCGCACCCGCATGCCCGGCCGCAGCGCCTTCGGGCTCCCCGCGTCCACGGCGTGGACGAGGGCCGTGTCGGCGCCGTCGAGTCTGATCAACGCCCAGGCGAACGGCCGGTCGAGCGGGTGTCCGGGGCGCGGGGAGTCCACCCAGGCCCACGCCTGGACGGTCCCGGCCGGCCCGACCTCCACGTACTCCTCGGTGACCGGCTCGCCCGTGTCCGGGTCGTACTCCAGCGGCGGCACCAGCACCCGCCCCCCGGCCGTACGGACCCCGACGAGCCGCCGGTCGCGCAGTTCGGTGAGGAACCGCCCGATGACCGGCCCGGTCGTCCGGGTGTAACCCCCGGGGAACTCCAGGACGTGCGTCGCGACCAGGTCCTCGGACATGTCAGATGGCACGGTCCCTGCCTTCCCAGTAGGGGGCGCGGAGCTTGCGTTTGAGCAGCTTGCCGTTCGGCTCGCGGGGCATCTCGTCGATGAAGTCGACCACGCTCGGCCACTTCATGCGGGCCAGGCGGCCCTCCAGCGAAAGGACGATCTCCGCGGCCAGTTCCTGCCCGGGGACGGCGCCGGGCGCGGGCTCGACGACGGCCATGATGCGCTCGCCCCACTCGTCGTCCGGGATGCCGAAGACGGCCACGTCGGCCACCTTCGGGTGGACCATGAGCTCCTTCTCGATCTCGGCCGGATAGATGTTGGCCCCGCCCGAGATGATCATGTCGGCCTTGCGGTCGCAGAGGAACAGGAAGCCGTCCTCGTCCAGGTAGCCGATGTCCCCGACGGTGAAGTAATCGCGCAGCCGGTTGGCCGCGGTCTTCTCCGGGTCGCCCTTGTACTCGAAGGAGATGCCCATCTTCATGTAGACGGTGCCGGGCGTGCCCGCGGGCACCGGCGCGAGCTCGTCGTCCACGATCAGCAGCTCGCTGCCCGGCCAGGCCTTCCCGACCGTGCCCGGCCGCTTCTTCCAGTCCTCGGGAGTGGCGATCGTGCCGCCGCCCTCGGTGGCGGCGTAGTACTCGTAGATCACGTCGCCCCACCACTCCAGCATCTGCCACTTGACCGGCACCGGGCAGGGCGCGGCGGCGTGGATCATCCAGCGCAGCGACGACAGGTCGTAGGAGCGCCGCGTCTCCTCGGGCAGCGACAGCAGCCGCTTGAAGTGCGTCGGCACCATGTGGGAGTTCGTCACGCGGTGGCGTTCGCACAGGCGCAGGGTCTCCTCCGCGTCCCACTTGTCGATGAAGACAAGCGTGTGCCCCATGTGCAGCGCCGTACCGGCGAACTGGGTGACCGCCGTGTGATAGCTCGGCGACGTGACCAGGTGGGCGTTCGGCCGGCCCGGGGTCACGCCGAACAGCCGCAGCAGCCCCGTCATCAACTCGGCGGAGTCGTCGGGGTCGAGGCCGGTGAGCGCGCGCCGCACACCCTTCGGCCTGCCGGTGGTGCCCGAGGTGTAGTGCATGGTGGCCCCGGCCGTACGGTCGGGGGGTGTGCTGTCCGGCCTGCCGTCGGTCAGCTCGGCCACGGGCCGGAAGCCCTCGACCTCGCCGTAGGAGAAGCACCGGTCGGCGGCGATCCCGGCTTCCTGGGCGCCCCTGACCGCCTCCGCGGCGTACCGCTCGTGGGCGAAGAACGCGGCGGCCTCGCTGTCGGCGACGATGTAGCCGATCTCGGGCCCGGTGAGGTGCCAGTTGACCGGGGTGTAGTACCACCCCGCCTGCAGGGCGGCGAGGTAGAGCACGAGACCGTCCGCGCCGTTGGGCAGCAGGCCGCAGATGCCGTCCCCGGGACGCAGGCCCAGCTCGCGCAGGCCGTGGACCACGCGGTTGGCCTTGGCGAGCAGCTCGCCCGCGGGGTGCTGCGTTCCGTCGGGATCGACCGCGGCGATCCACGCCGGGTCGGCCTGCGCAAGTCTCCAGAAACCGAGTGAGCCCATATGCCAGCTCCCTTTATGGCCGCACTGCCGGGGCGTCCGCGGCGTGAGCGGCCCCGAAGTGAAGCACGCCGGCACGACGCTGACAAGACCTGGCAATGCGGAGCGACTCAGATGAGAATCGGTTCTAGTTCTTGCGGGCAGACTAACCCCGCACGCCATGTCTAACAAGCGTTTGATCGAACTGGTGACGCCACCCAGCTGGAGGACACCTGTGGAGCTCCTGCCCATCAGCACCCCGCACTGCCGGATCGAGCGCGACGGTCACGTGGTGATCGTCACGATGGACCGGCCCGAGGCCAGGAACGCGCTCTCGCAGGACATGCTGGTGGGGCTCGCCGAGGCATGGCAGTACATCTCGGACGAGCCGGAGGTGCGGGTCGGCATCCTCACCGGCGCGGAAGGAACGTTCTGCGCCGGGGCCGACCTCAAGGCCATGGGCACCCCGTCCGAGGACGAGCGGGTGCGCCGCCGTGCCGCCGAGATCGCCGACTACCACTGGAAGGGCCTGCTGCGCGATCCCGAGGCGCTGCCCGCCAAGCCCATCGTGTGCGCGGTCGAGGGGTACGCCGTCGCGGGCGGCACCGAACTGCTCGTCGGCACCGACCTGCGCGTCGCCGGCGAGAGCGCCACGCTCGGGCTGTTCGAGGCGCGGCGGGCGCTGTTCCCGATGGGCGGCAGCGCCGTACGGCTGCCGCGCCAGATCCCGTACGCGTTCGCCATGGACGTGCTGCTCACCGGCAGGGCGATCACGGCGGCCGAGGCGCTCGCGATGGGGATGGTCAACCGGGTCGTGCCGGACGGCCAGGCGCTCGCGGCGGCCCGCGAGCTCGCCGGCCAGGTGGCCGCCTGCGGGCCGCTGGCCGTCCAGGCGATCCTGCGCGCCTACCGCGAGACCCTGGGCATGCCGGAGGCCGAGGCCTTCAAGGTCTCCGACGCGATCGGCTGGCCGGTCATCGGCTCCGAGGACGCCAAGGAGGGCTCCCGCGCCTTCCGCGACAAGCGCCCGCCGGTGTACCAGGGGCGTTGAGGCGCTTCCCCGCGGGCGACCACTCCGTCTCTTGACCTTGCCCCAGGGTCAAGGTTCGACGATGTTCCGCATGAACGACAACGCGCTGCACACCGTAGAAGCCCAGATCCGCGAGCAGGCCGCCGCCTAC
This sequence comes from Microbispora sp. H10830, assembly GCF_014161375.1. NCBI lineage: Bacteria > Bacillati > Actinomycetota > Actinomycetes > Streptosporangiales > Streptosporangiaceae > Microbispora > Microbispora sp. H10830. The sequence goes on along the minus strand of NZ_JABBWX010000003.1, from coordinate 561,002 downwards.
TGCGCGTCCGCCGACGTCCCCGGGTTCGTCGCCGGCGTCCACCACGCCGGCGAGCAGGTCGTCGTCGCCCACGGCACCGCGAACACCGCCACAGGCGCCCCGATGCTCGAGGACACCGGATTCCTCTTCGGCTCCGTCACCAAGGTCCTGACCACCACGCTGGTCCTGCAGCAGGTCGACCGGGGACTGCTGGACCTCGACACGCCGGTGGTGAAGCACCTCCCCGACTTCGCCCTGACCACACCGGGCGCGGCGGACAAGATCCTGGTCCGGCACCTCATCTCGCATACCAACGGCATCGACGCGGACCTGTTCTTCCCCGACGCCAAGGGCCGCGACGCTCTGAAGAGCTACGTCCACGGCCTGGCGAGCGGCTGCGGCACGCTGTTCGAACCCGGCGAGCGGCTCAGCTACAGCAACGGCGGCATGATCGTGGCGGGCCGTCTGCTGGAAGTGGTGACCGGCACGCCCTTCCCCGAGCTGCTCGAGCGCGACGTCTACGCACCCGTCGGCATGAAGAACTCCAGCACCTCGGCAGAGCAGGCCATCCTTCGCAGCACGGCCATCGGTCACTTTCCCGATCCCGAGACGATGGCGACACGGCCCACAGGCATGTTCATGCTGCCCGACACCTGGGGGCCGGCCGGCGGCACACCGACCGGCACCATCGCCGACCTGCTCGCCTTCGGGCGCACCCACCTCGCGGGCGGTCTGTCCCCATCGGGCGCACGTGTCCTGTCGGCCGAGTCGACCGCGCTGATGCAGCAGGTCGCGTACGACATGGCGACCCCGAACGTCCCGCCGATGGGCCTGGGCTGGGTGCGGTACCCGTTCGGCGACACGACCGTGCTCGCCATGTCGGGCGCGTCGCCCGGCGGCGTGTCCATCCTGTGCGTCGTCCCCGAACACGACCTGGTCTTCGCCGCCTTCGGCAACACTCCGGGGGCGATCGTGCTGCACGACCAGCTCCTGCAGCGGCTCCTGAGCGAGCGTCTCGGCGTCCGGATCCCCACTCTGATCACCGAATCGGAACAGGACGTCGACCTCACCCCCTACGTGGGCACCTACCGCTCCAACCAGCTCCGCATCGACGTCCGCGAGGTGGACGGCCAGCTCGAGGAGCGGACGACGTACGAGCCGGCGGACGAGTCACAGGAGCGGATCTTCACCGAGTTCGCCGGTGGCACGACCTCCGCCCCGCCGCAGCGCTACGTGCCGATCCGGCCCGGCCTCTTCGCACCCGCCGGATATCCACTGGAGACGTTCGACGGATACCTGCGACTGCTGCTCGTCTCCTATCACGACCTCGGCGACGGCCGAGCGCGTTTCCGCAACGGCGGCGGCCGCCTGACCCGACGGGCGTGACCGTCCGGTGAAAGGATGTCCAGCATGATCACGATTGGCCGGCTCGCGGACTACGCCGGAGTGACCATCAAAACCATCCGCCACTACCACGAGCGCGGCCTGCTCCCCGAGCCCGGCCGCGACTCGTCCGGCTACCGGCGCTACACGGCCGAAGACGCCGTCAGCCTCGTCAAGATCAGGACCTTGGCTCAGGCGGGCGTGCCGCTGGCCCGCATCAAGGACCTCCTCGACGCCGACCCCGACGCGCTCACGGCGGCCATCGCCGAGATCGACCGCGACCTCCACGACCGCGTCGCGCAGCTGCGGCGAACCCGCGAACAACTCGCCCAGCTGCGCGGCGGCGACCGGCTCTTCGTCTCCCCGGAGGTCGCCGACCATCTCGACGATCTGCGCGAATCAGGCGTGAGCGAGCGTCAGATCCGCCTGGAACGCGACGGCTGGATCCTCATGCAGACCGCCTCACCCGAGGACGCAGCTCTGTGGATCGCCGAGAAACGCGAGCTCATGACCGACCCCGAGTTTCGCGCTCTCTACCTCGAACACGACGCCGCCTACGACTGGCCGCCGAGTGATCCCCGCCTCCCCGCCCTGGCGGACCGTACGCGGAACTGGTTCGCCGGGCACCGGAACCGATCCGAGACCCGGCCCGTCCACAACCCTGCCGTCGCCCGGTTGGCCGTGCGGACCCAGCCCGGAGCCTCATCCCCGGCGTGGGACCGGCTGGCCCGTCTCATGGAAGGCTAGGAGCGTGTCCTGAGCGCGGCGCCGGCGGACGAGAAGGCCGGAGCACGCGGACGGATCCGGCAGCCGGTCAGGGGCGGGCCTGGACCATGGCGTGGGTGCCGGTCGTACGCCATGGGCGGCCGGCCGCGTCGAGCTCCGCCAGCGTGCGCTCCGGCACGCCGACGAGCGCGTCCGACTTCAGCGTGCGCAGCGCGACGACCGGCCCGGGGAAGTAGGCGGTGACCGCGGCGAACGGCGTGGTCGCCGGCCACATCCGGTCGCCGACGAGCCGCCGGTAGTTCAGGTCGCCCTTCATGACGGTCAGCGAGGCCGACGCGAACTCCTCCCGCAGGTCGTCCGGCATCTCCGCGTAGGGCAGCGGCGCGCAGGCGAAAGGATGCGCCCGCAGCGTGAGGCGTCCCTCCTCCATCGCGCCCCACAGTCGGGCGCCCGCCTCTCCGGCCCTGCCGGGCGCCGCGGCGAGCCGCCGCAGGCACGCGAGCACGTCGGCCGGGGTGGCGTCGGACACGAAGTAAGGGAAGGGCTTGACGTGCAGGACGACCTCGCCCGCGAGCCCGCCGGCGAGGAGGTGGTCGGCCAGCACGAGGTCGGGCAGCAGTTCGCGCCCCGCGTTGTCGGCGACCAGGCAGATCCTTCCCGGTGCGGCGGCCTCGATGAGCGACCACAGCAGCGGGCGGTCGTCCACCACCAGGTCCGCCGCCCTCTCCCGGTCGCCCTTGAGGGTGACGCCGAAGGACAGGTCCGCGCGGTTGCCCCAGAGCGAGCCGAGCAGCAGCGCATCGGCCCGCTCGGCCGGGGAGAGCGCCGCCGTCCCGTCGAGCGCCGCCAGCTCCCCGTCCACGACCGGGCCGTCGAGTTCGGCCTGTTTCATGGGGCCGAACGGATCGACCCCACGCCACGGGCCGTCGCCGAAGTATCCGGTGGCCTCAAGCAGCTTCCGGTAGAAGTAGCTCTCCCCCCACAGGAACGGCACGTCGACGTAGCGGCGGCCGAGCTTGCCGCGTCCCCACTCGGCCCAGGCGGCGCCGTCGTGCGCCGACGGCTCCAGCGGCTCCATGACGTCGCGTACGACCTCGTCGAGCAGCCGGTCGAGCGCGCGCCGCCGGTCAGGCGGGTACGGCAGCGCCCGCGCGACCTGGCGGACGAGGACCGGATGCCGCTCCCTGAAGACGCTCAGAGCATAGGAGCCGGGGACGTTCCCCCTGATCGGCGGCGGGATGGGCGGGGCCTCCGCCACGGTCTCGTCGCGGGCACCACTCATCCCCGGCATCCTCCCTCGGCTCGCGGAACTGCACCGCCAGTAAATCGCAGCGGCCGAGCGACCGAGGGAGGCGGGGCGGCGGGCGGCAGGGGTGGGTGACCGGGTGCGCGAGGGCCCCCGCCGCTCGCGGCGTCACCCGTCGCCGGTGATGCGGCCGAGGCGCTCCATGGCCTCGATGTACTCCTCCACCATCTCGAAGACGACCTGTCTGGCCGGCTTGACCTGGTTCATCGCGCCGATGATCTGACCGGCTGGGAACGTGGCCAGCTCGGTCGCGTCCGATCTGCCGATCCGCCGCAGCGCGTCGGAGATCAGCATGAACTGCAGCGGCATCGGCAGCGTGCCGGGCGACTCGGCCGACTCCCACGCGTCGGTCCACTCGTTCTTCAGCAGGCGGGCGGGCTTGCCGGTCCAGCTCCGCGACCTGACCGTGTCGCGGGAGGTGGCCGCGATGATGCGCTGCCGCACGGTCTCGGAGGTGTCGGCCTCCTCCACGGCCAGCCAGATCGAGCCGGTCCACACGCCTTCGGCGCCGAGCGCCATGCCCGCGGCCATCTGGCGGCCGGAACCGATGCCGCCCGCGGCCAGGACCGGCACGTCCACCGCGTCCACCACCTGCGGGATCAGCACCATCGTGGAGATCTCTCCGGTGTGGCCGCCCGCCTCGGTGCCCTGCGCCACGACGACGTCCACACCGACCTCGACCTGTTTGATCGCGTGGCGGGGCGTGGAGGCGAGCGCGGCCACCTTCACGCCCTTCGCGTGCGCCTGCTCCACGACGTCGGCGGGCGGCGGGCCGAGGGCGTTGGCGAGCAGCGCGATGGGATGCCGGAGCGCGACCTCGACCTGCGGCCGCGCGGTCGCGTCGGTCCAGCCGAGCAGCACCTTGCCGGAGTCGGAGCCGTCCAGCGGCGGGACACCGTGCCGGGCCAGCAGGTCCTCCACGAAGGCCCGGTGCCCCTGCGGGATCATCCCCTGCAGCCGCGCCACCAGTTCGGCCGGGGAGTCCACGTCGAGGTCCGCGCCCTCGTAGGAGGCGGGCATCACCACGTCCACGCCGTACGGACGGCCGTCCACGTGGTCGTCGATCCACTTCAGCTCGATCTCGAGCTCTTCCGGGGTGAAGTACAGGGCGCCGAGCACCCCCATGCCGCCGGCACGGCTGACCGCGGCGACGACGTCCCGGCAGTGGCTGAACGCGAAGACAGGGAACTCGATACCGAACATGTCGGTGACACGTGTCCGCATGCCTCGAACCTACGACGGCTCTCAGCGAACTGCAACGCGTTCTAGTAAGCTGCACCGGACGGGTTCCTACCAGCCGGTAACCAGGCGCCGAGAGGCGGCCGGAGCCCATGTAAGAACACGTTCCACGCGGCCGCCGCCTCCCTGGCAGGCGGCTCACGGGCACCAGGCGTCACAGGGGTGACGACAGCTCACGGACCAAAGTCAGATTTCATGACAATGCGGGATTGCGGCCATACCACCGGGGTCGTACCGTCCCACTATGGATCTGGAGATCCGCCACCTGAGAATCGTGCACGCGGTCGCCGAAGCCGGGAGCGTCACGAAAGCGGCCACCCGGCTCGGCCTCGCCCAACCGTCGCTCACCGCGCAACTCAAGCGCATCGAGCGCTCACTCGGGGGTCCGCTGTTCGAACGCGACCGCAACGGCGCCCGTCCCACTCCTCTCGGCGAGATGGTGCTCGCCCGCGCCCGGGTGCTGCTGCCCGCCGTACGGGACCTCCAGGAGGACGCGGTCCGGTTCGCCAACACCTCCGTCAAGCTGCCCGGCTACCGCCTCGGCGCGACGAACGGGCCCATACTCGGCGGGCTCGTCGAGCGTCTGACCGCCGACCAGCCGGGCATCCCGGTCACCACCCGCACGTCCTGGTCGGCCGGTGAGCTGACCGCGCTCGCCGTGGCAGGCCGGCTCGACTTCGTGCTGCTCGGGACGTGCGGCGACAGCCCGCCTCCCCCTGCCGAGGCGATGAACTGGACCACGGTCGGCACCGACCCGGTCTTCGTGCTCCTGTCCGAGGACCACCCCCTCGCGGGGGAGAAGGAACTGGAGCTGTCCAGCCTCGCCGACGAACGCTGGACGGTCGCCCCCGGCGACGGCTGTTTCGCCGACTGCTTCGCCGCCGCCTGCTCCCGGGCCGGGTTCGTCCCCGAGTCCATCTACGAGACGGATGTGGCGACCTGCCTGCACCTGGTCGGGGTAGGCAAGGCCGTCGCCCTGTGCCAGGCCACCTTCCTGCTCACCGCCGGGCTGGTCATGATGCCGCTGGCCGGTGCGCCGCTGCGCTGGCGGCACCTGCTCGGCTGGCACGCCGACTCGATCGGCGCGCGGGCCGCCGCCCCCGTCGTCGCCGCCCACGCCAGAGCCGCGTACGCCGACGCGGTGCGGCGCAGCGCCCGCTACGCCGACTGGCTCGTCACCAACCCCGAATACGGAGCGGTTCCCTAGACAAGCGCCGCGTCAGGCGGCGTTCGCTCTGCCGACGGCCTGGCGTAGCCGTTCGCCGGCCTGCCTGACCCGCGCTTCGCGGCAGGCGCCGGCCCGCAGTGTAGAGCTGCCCGTCATCGGCGTGAGCGTGCCCAGGAGCGGCCGGACGCCACGGCCGATCCCATGCCGATGTGGTTTATGCCGCCCATGATCACTACGTGGGTGGCCTCCGGAACGCCGATCACGTCGCGGGTGAACCGCTCGGGCACGGTGACCTCTCTCCAGGCGACCTTGCCGGAGCCCTGCGAGGGCGCCAATTTCGGGCCAGCGAATCTTCAGACGAGGGCGGTTCCATAACTCGGTGATAGGGGCGAACTGATAGATCCACGTGACAGCGCAGGTCGGTTACGTTGACGGCACCCCCCACAGACAAGGAGAGCCCCACATGCTCCACAGACGCACCGTACTCGCCGGATGCGCTCTGGCCGTCACGGCCCTCGCCACGGTCGCCACCCCCGCCATGGCCGAGCCGAGCAACTCTCCCGCCTCCTCCGCCGTCAAGCCCCCGCCCGCGATGGTGGACGCCATGCAGCGCGACCTCGGGCTCACCCCCGCCCAGGTCAACGCCCGCCTGGCCAACGAGGCGAAGGCCATGTCCACCGACGCCAAGGTCCGTGCCGCGATCGGCGACGCCTACGCCGGATCCTGGGTCTCCGGCGCCACCTCCGAGAGCTTCATCGTCGCCACCTCCGACGCCTCCAAGGCGGGCGCGGTGCTGGCCGCCGGCGCGCAGCCGAAGATCGTCAGCCGCAACCTCGCCGCCCTCGACTCCGCCGAGGCCGCGCTGGACCGGGCCGCCGCCGACGCGCCCGCCTCCACGTCCGTCTGGTACGTCGACGTGCTCAGCAACAGCGTCGTCGTGCTGTCCTCCAACACCGCAGAGGCCGCGGCGTTCGTGGCCGCGAGCGGCGCCGACAAGTCGGCCGTACGCGTCGAGCAGTCGAACGAGCAGCCGCAGACCTTCTACAACGTGCGCGGCGGCGACGCCTACTACATCGGCAGCTCGGCCCGGTGCTCGATCGGCTTCTCCGTACGCAGGGGAACCACACCCGGCTTCGTCAGCGCCGGTCACTGCGCCACCGTCGGCAGCACGCTGTACGGCTACAACCGGGTCTCCATGGGCAGCTTCCAGGGCTACTCGTTCCCCGGCAACGACTACTCGTGGGCCGCTGTCAACAGCAACTGGACGGTCACGCCGTACGTCAACAACTACAGCGGCGGCAACGTCACCGTGAAGGGCTCGTCCGTGGCCCCCGTGGGCTCGTCGATCTGCCGGTCCGGCTCGACCACGGGATGGCACTGCGGCTCCGTCCAGCAGCTCAACGCCAGCGTCCGCTACTCGCAGGGCACGGTCAGCGGGCTGACCCGGACCAACGTCTGCGCCGAGCCCGGCGACTCCGGCGGCTCGTTCATCTCGGGCAGCCAGGCCCAGGGCATGACCTCCGGCGGCTCGGGCAACTGCTCCTCCGGCGGCACCACCTACTTCCAGCCCGTCAACGAGGCCCTCTCGGTCTACGGACTGACACTCGTCACCGGCTGATCCCAGCCGACCAGGGAGCTCCCCCGCCGGCCCGTTTTCCGGGTCAGCGGGGGAGCCTTCGCCATAGGGGCCGGGGCAGCAGCCGCATGACGGTGAACGCGAGCCGCAGCCGGGCGGGCACCCACACGGTCACCTTCCGCGTGTCCAGGGACTCCACGACCGCGTCCGCGACCTCGGCCGCCGTCACCGACATCGGGGCGGGGGCCATCCCCCGCGTCATCCGGCCGATCACGAACCCCGGCCGGACGACCACGACCCGGGCCCCGGAACCGTGCAGCGCGTCGGCCAGTCCCTGGGCGAAGCCGTCCAGCCCGGCCTTGGCCGAGCCGTACACGAAGTTGGCCTTCCGCACCCGCACGCCGGCCACCGACGACAGCACGACGAGCGTGCCGTGGCCCTGCTCGCGCAGCCGCCGTGCCGCGGCCAGGCCGATAGAGACGTGGCCGCCGAAGTTGACCGCGACGTCGCGGGCGGCGGCGACCGGGTCGGCGTCGTAGACCGCCTGACTGCCCAGCACGCCGAACGCCGGGATCACCACGTCGAGGTCGCCGACCTTGGCGGCGGCCTCCTCGATGAGGGCGGCGTGCGTCTCCGGGCGGGCGGCGTCGAAGTCCAGCACATGGACCTCGGCACCGAGCCGTTCGAGGCCGTCCACCGGCGCGGTGCCGCCGCCATCCTTCATGGACGCGGTGGCGTCACGCGCCGCGAGCACGACCCTGCGGGCGCCCCGCCGGACCAGCCGCTCCACGATCGCGAGGCCGATCTCGCTGCGCCCGCCCAGCAGCAGGACGGTGTCGACCGAGCCCAGCGCGTTTCTCACAACCACTCCCTCGACGACGGAATCAGCACAGGCGCAGCCTACGGGCGAGATCGGAGACGAAGACGCCGTCCGGGTCGGCCCGGCGCCGGATCTCCCGCCATTCCTCCAGCCGGGGGTACGTCGCGGCCATGGTGGTGGCCGACATGCGGGAGTCCTTGGCCAGGTAGAGGCGGCCCCCGGCCGCCGCGACCCAGCCGTCGAACTCGGTCAGCATCGCGGCCAGGCCGCTCTGCCCGGCCGGGATGTCCAGGGCCAGCGTCCACCCCGGCATCGGGAACGACAGTATGCCGGGCGTCCCCGCCCCGAACCTCTTCAGCACGGTCAGGAACGACACGACCCCCGCGCCGGACAGCCGCTCGACCACCCGGCGCAGCGTGTCCTCCGCCCCGAGCGGCACCACGAACTGGTACTGCACGAAGCCGCGCGGGCCGTACATCCGGTTCCAGCCGCCCACCCCGTCAAGAGGGTGGAAGAACGGCGCGATCCCTTGGACGATCCGGCGCGGGGTGGCGGGGGCCTTGCCGTACCAGGCGGCGTTGAAGGCCCGCACCGTGGCCCGGTTGAGCAGGCCGCCGGGCGCCCAGGGCGGGGCGGACAGCAGGGGCCGCGGCGCGAAGGCGAGGGGGTTCCCGCGCGCGCGGGCGGGCAGGTCGCCCGGCGCGGCGTGGTCGCCGCGGGTGAGCACGCCCCGGCCCATCCGCCCGCCCCGCGCGAGCAGGTCGATCCACGCGACCGTGTAACGGTGACCGTCGTCGGTCGCGGCCATCGTCTCCAAGGTCTGGTCGAGGTCGCGAGTGCGCTCGACGTCCACCCGCATCCACGCGGTCTCGACCGGCACGCACTGGAACGTCGCCTCGACGATGACGCCGGTCAGCCCCATGCCGCCCACGGTGGCCCAGAACAGGTCGTCGCCCGGTTCGAGCGTACGCACGCTTCCGTCGGCGGTGAGCAGGCGCAGCGACCGCAGGTGGGCCCCGAAGGAGGAGTCCACGTGGTGGTTCTTGCCGTGCACGTCGGCCGCGACGGCCCCGCCGACCGTGACATAGCGGGTGCCGGGGGTCACCGGCACGAACCAGCCGCGCGGGACGAGCGCGGTCATGAGGTCGTGCAGGCTCACCCCCGCCGACGCGGTGACGAGCCCGGTGGAGCAGACTCGCCATGACGGTTCCAGCGCCGTGCAGTCGAGCACGGTCCCGCCCGCGTTCTGCGCGGCGTCGCCGTACGCGCGGCCGAGGCCGCGGGCCACGACTCCGCGCCTGCCCGCCTTCGCCACGAGTCCGGCGGCCTCCTCGGCGGTGCGCGGGCGGGCCACCGTCGCACGCGTGGGCGCGGTGCGCCCCCATCCCGTCAGCAGCGTCATGCCAGTTGGATACCGCATGCCAGCAGGATCAGCATCAGCGCGAGGAACACCTGGAGCGGCCGGTCGCGCAGCACCAGTTCCTCGGGTTCCTCCCCCACCCCACGGTCGACCAGCAGCGCGTGCCGCAGCACGACCAGCACGAACGGCACGATGCTGAGCGCGCAGAACGCCCTGGCCGGCCCGGTGTGCTCCTGGAGCGCCCACAGGCAGTAGGTGACGATCATCGCCCCCGAGGCCATGACGCGCACGTGACCGAGGTAGCTCGCGGTGTACGTCTCCAGCGTGGCCCGGGCGGCCCGGCCGTCCCCGGGCCCGGCGCGGAGCTCGGCCTCCCGCTTGCCGGCCACCAGCAGCAGCGAGCCGAGCGAGACGACGACCAGGAACCAGCTCGTCACCGGCACGGCCACGGCGACCGCCCCCGCGTACGCGCGCACGACGTGGCAGCCGGCCACCGCGACCAGGTCCACCACGGGCTGGTGCTTGAGCCAGAGGGTGTAGGAGAAGGTGAGGGCCAGATAGGCGGCGACGACGGCGGCGAGCGGCCACCCGCCCGCGAGCCCGGCGAGCAGGCCGGCGGCCAGCAGCGCCGCGCCCGCGGTCCGCGCGAGCCGTACGGACACGATCCCGGCCGCGATCGGGCGCAGCCGCTTGCGGGGGTGGCGCCGGTCGGCGGCCACGTCGGCCGCGTCGTTGAAGAGGTAGGAGCCGCTGGCGGCCAGGCAGAAGGCGGCGAACGCGACGAGCGAGCCGCGCAGTCCCGCCCCGGTGGTCAGCACGCCGGCGGCGGCCGGGGCGGCGAAGACGAGCGCGTTCTTGAGCCACTGCCGGGGCCGGCAGGCCCGCAGCAGCCCCGCCGCGCGCGAGCGCCGGGAGGGCGTGCCCGCCGGAGGCGTCGCCACCGGCGGGCCCATCGGCGGGTTCAGGGCGCTGTCCCGCTTCACGGGTCGGCCGGCTTCCCGGGTCAGTCCACGCGGCCCGGCCGCAGCAGCAGCCACACCCCGACGACGGCGAGCGCGAGCCCGAGGATGAGCGCCACCAGCGGGAGCGTCGTCTTGATCAGCGTGATCTGGGCCATGTTGTCGCGGGCCGTCTGGACGAGCTCGCCGACGGTCTGCGGCGTGAACGAGGCGGTGGCGATGAGGGCGGGCATGCGCTCGACGCCGTCGGCCGTCTTCAGCACCTCGTGGCGCTGCTGCTCCTGCTTGACCGGGACACCGGTGGTCGGCTCGACCCAGAAGGTGTTGACGCCGTCGTAGACGCGGTCGACCTGGATGTCGCCCGTCCCCTTCATGCCGAGCACGGAGGCGGGCGCGCTGAGCTTCTCGATGGGCGTCGGCGGGATCTGCTGCACGAAGCGGTAGACCGGCAGGCCGTTGACCGTGTCCTCGCCGTCGAACGTCGCGTCGTACGCCTTGCGGGTGTCGGTGTTGAACACCTGGTAGGTCTTCTTCTCGACGCCGAACGGGAACAGGAAGATCTGGCCCTGCAACTGCACCGGCTGCGCGCCCGACCCGCTGTTCACGCTCGTGCCGCAGCAGGTGACGCCCTGACCGTTGTATTTGTTGAACGCGCTGCGGAACTGCGTCATGGAGATCTGCGGATTGTTGTTGGTCACGTCGTTGGCGTTGGTGAACTGGTCCCACACGACGTGGTCGTCCTTGGCGTCCTTGACGTCGCCCCTCGTCGTGACCGTGATGTCGAGGGTGCCGGTGAGGACCTTCAGATCCCGCTTGCTGAAGTACTGCGCGTTCTCGGCGGTCAGCCGCGTGATGCTGTACTGGTTCGCCGGCGCCTGCACGAGTTTGTCCGCGACCTGGAACCTCAGCAGCGGCGCGAGAACGACGAGGAACGCCCCGAGCCCTACGAGGACCACTCCTAATCCGCGGCGCATCGCTCCTCCTGGGGCAGGCCAGCTACTGCCTATTTGTCCTGAAACACGTTCCTATTTCGCTGTATGTTAGACGGGGCAGTGACCGACGTCACCAGGGATGCGGAAAAGTGACCGAAACAGGTTCTAGCTCGACGGCGACTCGTGACATGTTACCGGCCGGTTCGCAACCTGTTCGTGACACACCCGTGCTTTCCGGTCAGGTTCCCACCGGTCATGTGGACGCCCTCGACGGCGTGCGGGCGCTCGCGGCCGTCGCCGTCCTCGTCTTCCACGTCGCGATCGAGTCGGCGGCGGCGTTGCGGGACAACTTCTTCAGCAGCCTGCTCGCCCGGGGCGACGTCGCGGTCCCCATCTTCTTCGCGCTGTCCGGGCTGCTCCTCTACCGGCCCTACGCGCGCGCCGCGCTGCTCGGCGAGCGTCCCCCGGACACCCGCGTCTACCTGATCAAGCGCGCCCTGCGCATCCTCCCGGCGTACTGGCTGGTCGTTGCCGTGGCGATGGCACTGTGGGCCGGGCCGCACCTCGGCGACGTCAAGACGTGGCTGCAACTGCTGCTGCTCGGCCAGACCTACGAGATCCACCCCTGGTGGTTCGGCCTCGGGCCGCGCGGGCTCGCCCAGATGTGGAGCCTGTGCGTCGAGGCCGCCTTCTACGTGCTGCTGCCGCTGGTCGCCGCCGCGCTGGCGGCGTACGCCCGGCGCGGCGGCCCGGGCCTCGGCACCCGCGCCAGGCGGCTGCTGATCGGCGTCGCCGTGCTCGCCGCCTCGTCGTTCGCGTGGGCGCTGCTCACCTACTTCCCCGTCTACCGGCCCTACCTGAACACCTGGCTCCCCCGGGCCTGGGTGTTCTTCGCGGTCGGCATGGCGCTGGCCGTCGTCTCCGAGTGGGCCCGCCAGGAAACCGGCGAGAACGGCCCGGCGCACCGGTTCGTCCGGGCCGTGGGCGCGTCGGCCGGCTCGTTCCTGCTCGTCGCCGCCCTCGCGTACGCCGTGGCGGCCTCGCCGCTGACCGGCACCCGCTTCAGCGGCGTGGACGGCGTGTGGGCGGACCTGTCGGAGCTGGCCCTGTACGCCACCGTGGCGGCCGGGCTGGTGACCCCGGCCGCGCTGCTGCCGGCCGAGGGCTCGACGTACGGCCGCTTCCTGAGCAGCCGGGTGATGCGCTTCCTCGGCCGGGTGTCCTACGGCGTGTTCCTGTGGCAGTTCGTGGCCCTCTATCTCTGGTACGACTTCACCCAGCAGCAGGCGTGGAGCGGGAACTTCGCCGGCAACCTCGTCGTGGTCGGCGCGCTCACGCTGCTGCTCGCCACGCTCACCCACCGCTACGTCGAGGAGCCGGCGAGGCACCTCGCCCGCTTGGCGACCTCTTCGCGGAAGGGGACGCGGAAGGGGACGCCGACGGAGACGTCGACGGGGACGGGGACGGGGACGGCTGCGGCGGTGCCGCGGCCGTAGGGGCGGGCGCTCCGGGCACCGGGTCGCCGTAGGCGAAGCCCTTCAGGCAGACCGCCGCCGGGTCGTCCAGCCGGATCAGCAGCCCCTTGCCGATGGCCGTGACCGGGAACTGCACCAGCGCGCCGCCGGAGCCGGTGGCGTGGAACTGCAGCTGCCCCCGCTGCCCGTTCATCTCGTAGCTGCCGGTGCCGGCCCGCTTGGCGGTGTAGGCCAGCCCGGCGATCGGCCCCGGCCCGCCGAAGGACACGACGTCAGGGAAGAAGATCGCGTCGCCGAGGAGCGGGAAGCACGAGCGGCCCCCCGGCGGCACCACTCCGATCGACGCCTTCACCTCGGCCGGCGCGAGCCCGCCCTTGTCGTCGAAGACGAACGCGTGCTCCGACGGCTCGGGCACGCGCATCCGGGCGCGCAGCGCGGGCCGGGCGAGCGGGGCCAGCAGGTGGTGGCTGAGCCTGCGGTTGCCGTTCCACGGCAGCACGATGTACTCGGGGAGCGGGCTGGAGTAGATCACGGCCGTGTCCGGGACCTTGGCGAGGGAGGCACGTACGGCGGCCAGGTAGGCCCGCACCCGGTCTCCCGACAGCGTGTCGCGGTAGTTCTGTATCGACACGATCGACATCGCGAGGTAGGCGCCCGCGAGGAGGCCCGCCGCCGTCGGCAGCCCGCTTCCCGGGGGAATCGGCCGCCGGTAGGGCTCGGTCTCGTCCCGCAGGGGCAGCAGTGCGAGCCCCAGGCAGACCGCGAGCACGATCGCGGCGTCCGCGACATAGCGGGTCTCGGAGCCGACGACCTGGGTGAGCCCGGTGCCCCGTGCGATCGCCGTCGGCACGCCGTCCGCGGCGACCAGGTAGCCCGCCAGGATCAGCCAGGCGCGCGCGGCCCGCCGCCGCCACAGCACCGTGGCGACCACCAGGGCGGCGAGCACGGCCCATCCGGCGGCCACCAGCAGCGGGCTGGGATCGGCAAGCCCGCCGTTGGGCAGCACCGGGCCCCAAGACAGCGGCCCGCCGACCACTCCGGCGGGGAAGACCTGGCCGAGCAGGCGGCCCAGCAGGTCGGCCGCGTTGCCCGGCGCCGGGACGGCCGCGCCCTCGCCGGGCGCGGTGTCGCGGCGGGCGAGGTACAGCGCCGCGTATCCGCCCATCAGCAGCACGTAGGAGCCCCACAGCCGCCAGTGGGAGCGCAGCTCGCGGAGCATGAGCGCGATCCACGCGCCCGCCCACGGCCGCAGGTGCGACGTGGTCAGCGCGAACAGCAGGAACGGGACGAAGACCCCCTTCGTGCTGAACGCCATGCCGGCGAGGACCCAGTAGAAGGCCCGGCGGGCGTGCCGCGCCCCGCCCTCCCTGGCCCACCTGACCTGGGCCGCCAGAGCCATGACCATCGTGAACTGCAGCGGCACCGCGTTGATGGCCGCCGACCACCAGCCGAAGGCCGGGACGGTCAGCGGCGAGAACAGGGCGAAGGCGAGCGGCAGCAGGATCCCGGGCCGCGTGCCGAACAGCCGCACGAGCAGCCGCAGCAGCATGACCGCCACGGCCGCCTGGACGGCGAACGTGACCGCCGAGACCAGCAGCCAGTTGTACGGCGACAGCCTCGACAGCACCCAGGTGAGCCCGAGCGCCCCCGGCATCAGGTGGCCCTTGTGGACGCGGAACAGGAAGTCGAACGTCAGGGGGTGCTCGTAGGCGTCGCCCACGAACAGGAAGTCGTCCTCGACGAAGGAGGAGGACGTCATGACGGGGATCCGGACCGCCAGCGACGCCACGACCAGCAGGACCGCCGTGATCACGACGGGGTTCGCCAGACCTGCTCGCCATCGCGGCGACGCGATGCCGGACCGACCGGTACGCATGATCTGTGTCATCGCGATTCTCCCAGCGCTGTGGGACAAAAGGGGGGGAACAAAGGGGGATGTTATGCTCCGGCGCACCCGACAGGAGAGGGACGTCGTGCACGCCGAGCCGTTCCGCGCCGACCTGGCCCGTTCGATCCGCCTGTTCAGCGCCTTCCGCAAGGAGCAGACCGACCCCGACTTCTTCTACGGCCTGCTCGCCCGTGACACCGTCGCCCAGCTCGCGGCGTACGCCGACCTCGACGGCGCGCTCGTCGCGGACGTCGGCGGCGGGCCCGGCTACTTCACCGACGCGCTGCGCGCCGTGGGCGCGCGGCCGGTGTGCGTCGACTGCGACGCCGGGGAGATGAGCGCGCGCACCGGCGCCATCCCCGACGGCGCGGTGCTCGGCAGCGCCCTCGACCTGCCGTTGAAGACCGGATCCGTCGACGTGTGCTTCTCCTCCAACGTGCTGGAGCACGTGCCCGATCCGTGGCGGATGGGCGACGAGATGGTGCGGGTGACGCGGCCGGGCGGCATCGTCTACCTGTCGTTCACCAACTGGCTGTCGCCCTGGGGCGGCCACGAGACCTCGCCGTGGCACTACCTGGGCGGGCACCGGGCGGCGCGCCGTTACGCGCGCCGCCACCGCCGCTCCCCCAAGAACGTGTACGGCACGAGCCTGTACGCCGTCTCGGTGGCCCGGGCGCTCGCGTGGGCCAGGCGGCATCCCGGCGCCGACCTCGTCGGCGCCCTGCCGCGCTACCACCCTCGGTGGGCGACCCCGGTGATCCATCTACCCGGCGTTCGCGAGATCGTGACCTGGAACCTGCTGCTGGTGCTGCGCCGCCGGTGACCTCCTCGGCCGTGTGGCGATCCGGAAGACGACGGCGAGCACCACGGTGAGCAGGGCGGCGAGCAGGCCGCACGCCAGTGGGATCCACTCGCGCGTCAGCAGGATCCACCGGCGGAACCTGGCCGCCTCGTCCGCGAAGGCACGCACCTCGGCGGCGCTCGTCATCAGGTCGGCGTCGAAGGCGACCTGCCGCTCGACCTGGTCGGGCGTCCGCAGGGTGTCGCGCCGCCGCTCCTGCGTGCGCACGGTCAGACCGCTCTCCGGTTCGACCCAGATCGTGCGGGTGATCTCGGTGTACCGCGCCACGGCGACCCGCTCCTCTCCCGGCATGCCGACCGTCGTGCCGGGCACCGGGCCGGGCAGGTCGGCCGTCTTCACCGGCCCGGCCGAGTAGGTGTAGCGGTAGGTCGGCACGCCCTCGACGGTCTCCTCGCGCTCGAACCGCATCGGCGCCTCCCGCCGCAGCACCGGGTCGAACACCGTGTACGAGCGCGGCTCGGCCCCGGCGGGCAGCCGGAAGGCCAGCCCGGTCTGCCGTACGCCGGGGTCGTCGTCGACGTACTCCCCGCAGCACTCGACGGCCAGGCCGGTCCGCCGGTCGAATGCCGTGCGGCGCTCGTGGTAGTCGACGCGCTCGCCGTCCCGGGTGTCGAGCGAGGAGAACTCCACCCAGACGGCCGTACGGTCGTCACCCGCCCGCGGATCGCCATAGACGGCCACCGTGTTCTGCACCGGCACGTTCCGGTGCAGGCGGAAGGTGGCGGTGTCGAGGTAGGTGGCCGAGGGCGAGACGAGCCGCTGCACGCGGGTCTGCTCCAGCGGCAGGACCGTGGTCCGCGGGTAGACGTAGAAGTGGAACAGCGCCCCCACGGTGATCAGGAAGGCGATGCCCGCCAGGAGGAGCGTGCGCCGAAACCGCACGAACGCGCCCGTCATCGGGCCACCTCCCCCTGCTTGTCTCGTACGGCGGCCAGCAGCCGGGCGAGCACGACGAGGCAGAGCACGTCGGTGGCCGCGCCCTGCCCGGCGGCCTGGGCGAGCCCGGCGAGGCCGAGCGCGACGAGCGCCACCCACGCGGAGGCGGCGTGGCGGGCGAAGGCCCGAAGGCGGCTCGGCCCCGCGTGCTGGGCGCCGGCGATCCCGCGCAGCCACAGGAACGCCGCCAGCGCGGCCGCGACGACGACCACGCCCGCCAGGCCGCCGGCCCACAGTCCGGCGATCGGCGCCGCGATCCACACCCACGGCGTGCGGACGCGGCCCGGCCCCACCGGGCGCAGCCGCGACCGGCCGCGCACCAGTGCCAGGGCCACCACCGCGAGGGCCAGGCCCAGCCCGGCGAGCAGCGCGATGCGGTAGGCCGGGTCGGGCTCGTAACGCAGCACCACATCTCCGCCGCCGGCCGGCAGTTCCCATGCCTGCCGCCAGCCGTCGAGCCTCGCCGGGGTCAGCCGTACGCCGTCGAGGTACGCCTGCCAGCCGGCGTTGTAGTTCTCGTTGACCACCAGGTAGGAGGGCGCGGTGGCGGTGACCCGGAGGCGGCGCTCCTGCGGTCCCCACGACGTCACCGTGGCGGGGGTGGCCGTCACCGCCGCGCTCTTCTCTCCCACCCTGGCCTCTCCTGCCCCGTCGTCCAGCACCACCGAGCGCACCCGGAAGGCGTCGCTGGGCGCCACGCCGACCCGGCTGCGGCCCTCGGTCAGGTGCAGAGGCGCGCACCCCGAGTAGGTCAGCGGACGGCCGTTGAGCACGTCGTCGAGCGTGCCGCCGACCACCCGGGTCGGCACCTCGTCGCCGTCCACCCGCAGGGTCGGGCCATAGCCGCAGGGCAGCCGCAGCGGGATGGCGCCGAGGCCGCCGAGGGGCTTCACCCCGGGGATGGCGATCTCGGCCACCTCGATCGCGCGGGAGGCGGGCGCGGTGAACTCGATGGTGAACTTCCGCGTCTTCAGCGCGGGGAACGTGAACACCCCGTCGCGGTCCACCCAGCCCTGCACCGCCCGTGTTTCGGTGAGCGCAGCCCCCGCGCGCAGCGTGAGCTTCACCGGCGGGATGCCCTGCGCCGAGTCGGGGAACAGCACCCGGATCCGGGAGAACGTCCGGGTCCTGCCCAGGTCGATCGACAGCGTGGGATGCCGGTCGAACGGCTGGGCGTACCACAGCGTCGAGGGGTCGCCGTCCATCGCCTGGCGGCCCAGCACGGCCCCGTGCTCGGTCGCCGTGGACGACGCGCTGACGTGCGGATACTGGTTCGGCAGCGTGGTGATCAGGTCCGCCGCCTTCGGATCGGCGAGCACGGCCTGCCCGCGCACCGTGCGCACGCCGTCGCGCGCCACCGGGATGAGCCGGTCGAACCCGTAGCCGTCCTCCCCGATGATCTGCAGCCGCGAGGAGCAGGTCCAGGTGACCGAGCCCCGCATGCACGCGTCGGCGTCTCCCTGCTTGGTGAGCAGCACGGTGCCCGGGTCGCCCGTGCCGGTGTCCGGCACCGAGATCGTCCGCACCGCCCGCACGCCCGGGATGCGCAGGTCGGTGATGCCGGCCCGGCTGCCGAGCGCGGTCCTCGGCTCGTACGCGAGCCTGGTCACCCTGATCCGCAGCCACGAGCTCTTCCCGGGCACAGGGCGCAGCGGCTGGAGCGCGTCGGTGCGCGCCACCGCCACCCGGCGGACGCCGCGCTCGGTCTCCAGCGCGACCTCGGCCACCGGCGGGCCGATCGCCCCCTGCTCGAAGGCCGCCGAGATCTCGGTCAGGTCCACCCGGCCGGTGAAGCGGACCTCCAGCCACTCCCCGACCGCGCCGTGCCAGCCGTCCGACCGCCATCCCGTACGCGGATCCTCGTCGAGCGCGGCGTACGGCTGCCGCCCCGGGTCGCGCTGGCCCACGGCGGCCGTGACGGCGGAGTCCGCCGACGAGGCGGTGACGTCCTTCACGTCGAGGTAGCGGGCGGTCGACGTGGCCGCCGACCAGGCCGGGTCGGTGAGGTCGGTCGAGACCGGCGCCTGGTTGCCCGTCAGCGTCGCCGACGCGATGCGCCGTACGTCGCCGAACACGATGTCCCGTTTGCGCAGTGTGTCGGTGAGGATCGTGTCGCGGGCGGGGATCGCCGCCGCACCCGGCTCGTCGCCCACGAGCACCGGGCGGTCGCCGGTGAGCAGTCCCTTCTCGGCCATGTCGAGCACGGCCTCGGGGGCGCCCTCCACGTGCAGCGTGCCCGCGCGGGGCACCGTCGAGGCGAGCGGGGCCGTCCCGGGGATCTTGTAGACCTCCAGCGCCGGGTAGGGCTGGTCGAGCCAGCCCGAGGCGGTGTCGTTCGCCGTCAGGCCGACCAGCGGCCCGAACTCGGCGGTCCTGGACAGCCCGGAGTCCTGCAGGGTCTGGTGCACCCGGGCGGGCCAGGCGGTCCCGAGCGTCTCCCTGACCAGGTCGTTGCGGATGAGCAGGTAGGTCACCCCGGCCCGGCGCAGGGCCTCTGCCAGGCCGGGCGAGCCGTGCCCGGTGGCGAAGCGCTCGTCCACCGCCTGCACGACCCGGGCCAGGCCGGGCGATCCCCAGGGCACGTTGGCGTGGGTGGCCCAGCGCACGGTCAGCAGCGACTGCATGGGCTCGTCGAGCGGGCGGCCCCACAGATACTCGCCCCGCGCCGAGCCGGGCATGGCGAGCACCATGCCGTCGCCCGCGTTGCGGTTCAGCCAGGCCGCCGCCTCGCGCCAGTAGGCGGGAAGGTCCGCGAAGGACCCGCGGGCGGTCACCCCGGCCGTCGCGACCGGCACGATCGTGAGCGCGAGCAGCCCGGCCGCCACCGCGGTGACCGGCCTGCGCAGGCGCACCGGCCCCGCGACGGGAAGCGCGGCCAGGCCGAGCGCGAGCGGCAGCCGGATCAGCGCGTCGAACTTGTGCAGGTTGCGAAAGGGCGCGAGCGGCCCGTCGAGCAGGTCCCTGACCTGGCCGGTCCAGGGGTGGGCGAGGTCGCCCGCGTGGCCCGCGGTGACGAGGAGCAGGCCGGCGATCACGCACAGGACCAGGAACGTCCGCTCGGGGGTCGCCCTGCGGACGACGCCGGTCAGCCCGAGCCCGGCCACCAGCGCCGTGGCGGCGACCAGCCACGGCACGGTGGCCTGGTCGTAGGCCGCGGGGAGCCACGGCTGCCCGTCCACCGGGAGGAACGAGATCCAGCTCGACGTGCCGCGCAGCGCGTTCACCAGTGAGGTGACGCTGGTGGTCGCCGACGCCGTCTCAATGAACGGCAGGAACGAGAAGATGTAGCGCCCGAGCAGCAGCAGCGGGACGAGCCACCACATCGACACGAGGCCGACGAACAACAGCCACCAGCCGAGCAGGGCCCACGTGCGCCCGCCGTGGCGGCGGCTGAGCAGGTAGACGAGCGGGACGGCGAGCACGGCCAGCTCCGCCGCCGCGTTGACGCCGCCCGCGAACAGGAACGCGGCGGCCGACAGCGCGGCGGCCCGTCGCGGGCTCGTGCCCTCCCGCGTCCCATGGACCAGCGGGAGCAGCACCCACGGCAGCACGGCGCTCGGCTGGAACTCCGAGGAGTTGATCCCGATCAGGGCCAGCGCGTGCGGGGCCAGGGCGTAGGCGAGCGCGCCGAGGATCCGGGTGCCGGGCGAGCCGATCCCCATGGTCCGGGCCAGCCGCTCGGTCCCGAGGAACGCCGCGCACAGCACGAGTGACATCCACAGGCGCTGGATGTCCCAGGCGGGCATGTCCATGGCCCGGAAGAGCACGTAGAACGGGCCCATCGGGAAGAGGTAGCCGTACGCCTGGTTCTGCAGGTGGCCGAAGTAGGCCGGATCCCACAGGTGCAGCGCGCGCGAGAGGAACCCCAGGGGGTTCACCGCCATGTCGAGCTTGGTCTCGGAGATCACCGCGCCGGGCGCGGTGTTGAACGCGACGGCCGCGAGCAGCAGGCAGCCCGCCAGCAGCCGGAGCCGGTGCCGCAGCGCCCGGCCCGGCGGCCCGGGGCGGCCTTCGGGGACCGGCTCGGAGGCCCCGGCCATCTCCTCCGGCGCGGGGGTCGCCTCCCGGGCGGGACCGGGCTCCTGCGGCTCGACCGAGACGTCAACGGACACGGGCGCGCTCAGGACTTCTCACGGAGGCTCTCGGCGCACCTCTCCGACCGCGCGGGGAGCCGGCCGAGTTCGCCCGCGACCAGCCTGGTGATGGCCGCCCCCGTCTTCCCCCAGGTGAACTCGCCCGCCCAGCGACGGCACGCCTGGGCCATCCGCGCCCTCGTCAGGGGATCGTCCAGCTCTCGCAACGCCTGGTCGACCACGTCGGCGAGCCGCTCGCCGTCGCGCACCAGCCACCCCGTCACGCCGTGCCGTACGGAGTCGCGCAGGCCGGCCACGTCGTAGGCGACGGTGGGCACGCCGAGCGCCGCCGCCTCGATCACGGTCAGCCCCCATCCCTCGAACTCCGAGGCCGTGACGTTGAGCCTGGCGCCGCTCAGCATCGCGTTCTTCTCCGCCTCCGGCAGAAATCCGTGCAGGTGGACGCGTCCGGCCATGTCGGGCCTGCCCGCCCGCTCGGCCAGCCGGTCGTGCTCGGGGCCCCGTCCGACGACGTGCACGTGCAGGCCGGGACGGCCGGGCGCCAGGTCGGCGGCGAGCTCGACCACCCGCTCGACGCGCTTGTGGCCGACCAGGCGGCCGAGGTAGACGACGGCCGGGTCGCCCGGCACCGGCTCCCTCGCGACGGGCCTGGCGGTCGGGCTGCCGTTGGGCACCACCTCGATCGGGGCCAGCCAGCGGAGGCGCTCACGCAGCTCGTCGCGGGAGGACTCGGAGACCGTCACCGTCGTGCACCGCCGATACAGCAGCCGCGCCACCGGCCCCTCGATGAAACAGCCGATCCGCGCCAGCCACCGGGGGAAGAACGCGTAGAACTGCCGGTCGTGCACATGGTGGACCACGCAGATCACCCGCGTACGGCGCCGTGCCACGACCGGCGAGAAGAACGGGATGCCGTTCATGCAGTCGACGACCACGTCGAACCGGCGGCGGTGCAGCAGCAGCCAGAGCGGGACGAGGAGGTAGACCAGATACTTGTTGCCCATCCTGCGCAGTTCGATGCCGTCACGCGACTCTCCGCGGGCCTGGTACCGCTCCCGGCTGGTGACGAAGTGGACGCGCGCCCCTTGGCCGACGAGGTAGGCGGCGACCCGCCAGGCGTACTCCTCCGCGCCGCCCGCGACGGTCTGGCCCGGCTCGCGGAAGTTCAGCACGGCCACGCGCACGCCTTCGAGCGGGGGAACGGCGGCCGGAGCCGCACCTGCGCCGGTCGCCGCCAGATGCGGCCTGTCGGGCGGCTCGGGAAGGGGGGCCGGGCGCCCCGAGGACTTCGCCTTCGCACCCTGTGCGACCACGACCACTCCTTCGGGTGACGCGTCTTCGCGGCGAGTTCGGGGCACCGCGGGACGCGGCCCCCGGTACAGGTGGTCCCGGGGCGCGGCGGGTGGGCGGTGCGGCGAATCGGGGCACGGACGCATGAGGGCATGGCGAAACCACGCCCCTGACGAACTGGGCCTTCGCGGGGAGTCCTTTTCGAGGGAGTCCTTATGGAACGGGTGTCAGGTCTGGTGCGCTCACCTGTCGCCGTAGTTGTAGAGCGGCTTGTTGGGCGGCTCAGCGGTGGGCGCGGCCACGTTGACGACCGCCACGGAGGCGACGCCGGCGAGCACGGCCCCGACCGCGAGAGCAGCCAGCACCTTCAACACGGATGCTTCCTCCTCGTCGAAACGCGCGCGGTGCGCCGAGATTAGAACGTGATACAGCTCCTACACCATAGCCTTGGTCAAACCGTGATAAAAAGACTTACCGTCCAGTATGCCGCGAGTCGCGGATCTTGGCTGATCACAGGCGTACCAGGAGGAGTTCCGGACCCCTGTAGACGGGGGTCGCCCCCGGCAACCGGGACAAGAACGTGTTCTCGTCAACTCCTCCGGCGAGCACATAACGCACCCCCTCCCGCTTGAGCGCCCCGGTGAGCGGCCCCGCCGCCGGCCCGGCCAGCAGCGCGCCGATCCGCCGCGCGCGAGGGCTCTCTGCGGCCACCCGGATCTGTCTCCCGCCGCCCGTGCCGACGACGAGCGCGTCGTTCCACACCACCGGCCGGGAGAACATCTTGGTGGCGGGGTCGAGGACCACCCGGCCGCCGTTCCAGGGAAACGCCCGGTAGGCGCTCCAGGGCAGCGACAGCAGCGCGCCGGGGGCGGGATCCCCGTTGACGACGGCCTGGACGTGGAGCCACTCCTCGGGATACTCGGCCGACCCGAGCCTGCCGAACGCGCCCAGCGCGAACGTCGGCAGGGCCAGCACCGGCACCGCCACCGCGGCCGCCGCGACCGGCGCCGGCATGGCCGCACGGAGGGCCGCCACCGCCACCGCGACCCCCACGGCCTGCGCCGGCGCGAACGGCGCGACGTACACCTGGCCGTCGCGCAGCGGGCCGAACCCGGCCCACCAGCCGATCAGGGCGCGCGGCACGCCCGGCGCGAACGCCCCGGCGCACGCGATCAGGACACCGGCGCACGCCGCCGCGGCGAGGCCGGGCCACCACGCGGGCCGCCGTACGAACCCGAGCCGTACGAACCCGGTGACCGCGACGAGGGTGAGGGCGAGGCGGACGGCGGCGAGCGCGGGCGTGTCCTGCCCGGGCACGGTGGCGTGGGAGTTCCAGATGCCGCCGAGGGTGAGCAGGCTGCCGAGCGTCCCGAACGGCCCGTCCGCCCGGGGTGCGAAGGCGGCCACCCCGGCGGGATCGGCCCCGGCGTCCGCCCCGAGCACCGAAACGAGCGCCGGGACGAGCCACGGCAGGCTGAGCACGGCGAGGACGCCCAATGGCGGCAGCACCGACGACAGCACCGCCCGCGTCCGTCCTCCCCCGCCGCCTCCCCCGCCGCCTGCCCCACCCCTACCGCGCGACGCGGCCACGGGAAGCACGGTCAGGGCGCTGACGAGCATGGCCTGGAACCCGCCCACGGCGGCGGGCAGGAGGGCCGCCGCGAGCCGCGGGGTCCCGCCGCGCGCCGCCGCGCGCACGGCCCAGGGCAGCCCCGCGTATCCGAGCAGCAGCGCCCACTGCCCGATAAGCAGGCGCTGGGCCAGGTAGGCGTTCCAGGCGTAGAACGCCGCCGCGACCAGCCTGGGCATGATCCCGCCTCCCGGCAGGGCGTCGCGCGCGAGAGCAGCGGCCCCCGAGGCGGCCAGCACGAACAGCCCGAGCAGGATCGCCTTCTGCACGATCTCGGCCGGGACCACGGCCGACAGCAGCGCCACGACCTGGTCGCTCGGCACCGCCCGGGGGAAGCCGTCGCCGAGGCGCAGCGGCGGGTCCGGGACGAACACCATGTCGTAGCGCAGGACGAACCCCGGCCCGAGGGCGGGCCCGAGCGCCAGCACCCCGAACGCCAGACCCAGCGCGGCCGGCCCGAACCGCGCGAGCACGGCACGCGGCCGGAGGGCGGGACCACCCCGCACCAGACCAAGCCGTACGAACCGGAAGGGCGGCCGCATGCCGTACAGGCTAGTGCCGGGACCGACAAGGTTTGCCCGGACGGAGCGGTGTCCGGAGTGGTGGATCGCAAGGCGGAGGAGGAGCTCGTAGCGGAGCTACGAGCGACAACGCAGCGAGGTGCCGCTCTGGGCGACGCGACGGAGCAAAGATCGGCGGGAGGGGCACAAGTGCGCCCTCGACGGGGGACGGGCAAGCGGAGATCAGGGCGACTGCAAGCGGCCGGGCGTATGACTTGGGTCACCGAAGCTCGGCACGACCCCTGGGAGAGCCAGATGCACCGCTCGATCCGCCACCTGCTCGGTCTCGCCGCCGCCTCCGCGATCGTCGCGTGCGGCCTGCCCGCCTTCACCTCGACGGCCCACGCGGCGGACGACCTGTCCGCCGACTGGGGGCCCGTCTACTCCGACTACTACGGCAACGGCCGTGCGATGGCACGCGGCCGGGTGTGGGATAACGAGGACAACGACAGCTTCAACTTCGAGGCACGGCTGTACGACCGGAACTCCCCCGCCCGGTTGTGCGGCTACCTGCACATGAGGATCGACACCGACGGCGAGCTCTGGGAGCCCACGATCAAGAAGTGCGGCCCGGCCGGCTTCACCCCCTTCACGATCAAGGCGTGGGAGGAGGACATTCCCGACAGCATCCGGGTCAGGGTCTGCTACTGGGACACGGGCACCCGCACGGTCACCTCCTGCGGCAAGTGGAGGTACGCCTACCGGAAGGTCGGGTAACGACCTTCCGGTTCCAGGTGTCAGTGTGAGCGCCGCCGTACTCGACGGGTCCTCACCGGTCTTCGTAAAGGCGGTAGGTGGCCAGGACGTTGAGCCGGTGCAGATCACGGCAGAGGGTGAGCATGCCCTGCTGGGCGAGTTCCCGTGGCACCGGATAACGCGCGAGGGCGGCCGACAGCCGGGGATCGAGGCGCTCCGCCCAGGGATCGGTGCAGGCCGCGAACGTCTCCTCCAGACTGCGGCCCGCCTTCACACTCGCCTCAACCTCGGCATGGAGCCGTTCGAGGTAGCCGACGAGAGCGTCCACGGCCGCGGGCCCGTCTCCCATCGGGCCGTGCCCGGAGACGATGGTCTCCAGATCGGGCAGGGCCTCGCGCATCCTGCGCAGCGAGCCCAGGTATGGTTCGGGGCCGCCCTGGAGCAGCATGTGGGCGATGCCGGCGTGACAGAGGAAGTTGCCGGTCCAGGCGGTGCGGGCGTCGGGGACGTACACGATCGTGTCTCCCGGGCCGTTGCCCGCGCCGAAGTGATGCAGCTGGACGACGCGTCCGCCCAGGTCGATCTCGGCGAAGGAGTCGAACGTCAGGTCCGGCGTGCGCCACACGGTGACCTCGTCGAGCAGTGCGACGTCGCCGTACATGTTGGCCGAGCGGGTCTGCTTCTCGTACGCCAGGTCGGTCATGTTCGCCTTGTTCGCCCCGGACGAGACGATCACGACCTCCCGGGGGAACGCGGCGTTGCCGAAGGTGTGGTCGCCGTGGTAGGTCGTGTTGGCCAGGTAGCGGAGCGGCCGGTCGGTGAGGCGGGCGACGGCGGCCTGGATCATGGCCGAGACGCCGGGGGTGATCCCGGCGTCGACCACCAGCGCGGCGTCCCGCCCCGCGATCACGCCGTTGTTGTCCTTCGGCGGCAGGTTGGCCATGAGCGCCCACACGCCGGGCGTGAACTCGTGCGGCACCAGTTCGAGACCCACCGGCGACAGGTTCGGACCTCCGTAGCCCGTGGGCCGCTCGGCGATCTCGCGATCAGGAATGCGAGAGACGGACATGACGATTCCCTTCGGTTCGGTTTGCAGTGCGGACGCCGCCGTCGAGAGCGCGTCGCCGTACCCGGAGATCAGACCGAGGCGGCGACCGGGCGGGCGTCGGGGGCGACATCCGCGTGTGGGCGAGCGGACGTCCACAGGCGATACACGAGGATCGGGCCGATGACCCAGTAACCGAGCGAGGTGACGATGCCGGGGAAGGCGAGGTCACCGGAGACCAGGTCGTAGACGGGGTGACCGATCGCGTTGCCCATCGCGCCCATGATGGCGAAGAACCAGGCGATGAGCAGCGGCACCCGCCAGCCCCGGTAGATCGCGAGCGCGCCCAGCGCGAAGGCCGCGTAGGAGATCATGTTGATCCAGACGAACAGGGACAGTGACATGGCGTGCGCGCCGAAGACCTCGGTGGGCCAGCGCCAGTTGAACCCGTTCATGAACTCCTCCCCGAAGTGGAGGAACTGCCAGGCCAGGCCGATGAGGTAGA
This sequence comes from Microbispora sp. H10830, assembly GCF_014161375.1. Taxonomy (NCBI): domain Bacteria; kingdom Bacillati; phylum Actinomycetota; class Actinomycetes; order Streptosporangiales; family Streptosporangiaceae; genus Microbispora; species Microbispora sp. H10830. The sequence continues at coordinate 534,573 of NZ_JABBWX010000003.1, read as the reverse complement.
TCGGCAGCACCCGGGAGGGGTCGGGGAGCCGGCGGTCGGTGGTCGCGAGGTGGCAGCCGTAGGCGATCACCATCGCGGGGATGAAGGTCAGCCAGAGCGCCAGCCCCGGTGACAGGTAGGCGAACAGGGCGATCAGGGCGGCGGCCACGACGCCGGCGGCGACGGTGGGACGGTGGCGGGTCATCCAGTGCTCCTCATGAGGTGAGGGTCCCGTTCCGCCGGGGGAGACGTCGGGAGATCCATGCCGACGACGCTAGGGCGGCGGCGCCCGCCCGTAATCTGTCACGTGACCGGTCATGCCGAAGCGGACATACGTCACGTCCTCAATAGGATCGTCCCGTGCTGTACGGGCGTAGCGCCGAAACCGATCGCATCGATCACTTGCTGGCCGAGGCCAGGGACGGCCGAAGCGGCGCTCTGGTGGTTCGCGGACCGGCGGGGATCGGCAAGTCGGCGCTACTCGACCACGCGGCACGCAATGCCTCCGCCACACGGATGCGGACCTTGCGCGGGGTGGGCATCGAGAGCGAGACCGAGCTGGCGTTCGCCGCACTCCACCTGTTGCTGCGTTCCGGGCTCGACCGGCTCGACCGGCTGCCGGTCCCGCAGGCGGACGCCCTCAGAGGAGCCCTGGGCATGGCCGCATCCACCGCGACCGACCGCTTCCTGGTCGGTCTCGGCGCGCTGACCCTGCTGTCCGAGCTCGCCGGCGACGGGCCCCTGCTGTGCCTGGTCGACGACGCCCAGTGGCTGGATCGATCCTCGGCCGACGCTCTGCTCTTCGCCGCGCGGCGGCTGGACGCGGAAGGGGTGGCGCTGATCCTGTCCATCCGCGACGGCAGCCACGGATTCGGGCCGACCGGCCTGCCCGAGATGAGGCTCGGCGGCCTCGGCCCGGCGGACGCGGCCACGCTGCTGAATGAGACCACCGGCACGCTGGCGCCGCACGTCAGGGACCGCATCCTCGCCGAGAGCGAGGGGAACCCGCTCGCGCTCATCGAGCTTCCCGCGGCGCTCACGCCAGAACAGCGGGCCGGCCACGTCGATCCGCTCGCCCACCACCTCGGCCCGCTCCCGCTCACCGGACGGATGCAGGAGGCCTTCCAGACGCAGATCCACGCCCTGCCCGAACCCGCCCGGACCCTGCTGCTCGTGGCGGCCGCGGAGAGCACCGGCGACCTCACCGTCATCCTCGCGGCCGCGCAGCGGCTGGGCGTCGGCGCCGACGCGGCCGAACCGGGTGAGCGTGCCGGGCTCATCCGCGTCGACGGGGAGCTGGCCTTCCGCCACCCGTTGATCAGGGCGGCCGCCTACCAGGGAGCGCCGTTCACCAGGCGCGTGGCCGCGCACCGGGCACTGGCCGCCGCGCTTGAGGGAGCCGCCGACGGAGGCCGGTACGCCGACGCGCGGGCCTGGCATCTCGCCGCCGCGTGCACCGAACCCGACGAAGCCGTCGCCGCCGAGCTGGAGCACGCGGCCGAGCGGGCCAGGCGCAGAAGCGGCCACGCCGCCACGACCGCCGCCTACCAGCGCGCGGCGCAGCTGTCCCCGGACCCGCGCGAGCGGGTGCGCCGGCTCATCAGCTCCGCCGAGGCGGCGATGGACGCCGGTCAGCTCCTACGGTCCCGCGCGCTGGCCGACCGGGCGGCCCTGCTCACCGACGATCCGCGCGAGCAGGCCAAGCTCGCGGGAGTCCGCGCGGCCGTCGAGTTCGAGCAGGGCTCACCGCGGGTCGCGCACGGCATCCTCATGACCGCCGCCGCTCCCATCGCGGCCGCGGACCCGTCCATGGCCGCGTCCATGCTGGTGGAAGCCGTACGCGACGCCTGGTTCGCCGGCGCGCCCGAACTGGCCGCGCAGGCCGTCGACCGCCTCCACGCCCTGGAGCTGCCGGCCGGGCATCCCCTCCACCCGGTCATCGCCGCGATGACCGGCCTGGCCGCCCTGCTGGCGGGCGATCCCGCCCGCGGGCTGGTGCCCATCCACGCGGCACTCGCCGACGCCAGGCGATCCCAGCCGGCAGGCCCCGGAGAACGGCTCATCATCGCGTCGATGGCCTTCATGGTGGGCGACGACGAGACGTCGCTGGACCTGTCCGCCGGCCTGGCCGACGACTGCCGGGCCCAGGCGATGATCGGCTGGCTGCCGCACGCGCTGCAGAACCTCGCCAGCAGCCAGCTCTACCTGGGCCGGTTCCAGGACGCGAAGGCGTCGGCCACCGAAGCCGTGCGCATCGCCGAGGACACCGGGCAGCATCACCGCGTCGACCACTTGCACGGTGTGCTCGCGTGGCTCGCCGCGGTCTCCGGCGACGACCGGACCTGCGAACATCTCACGAGCCGCGTTCGCGCCCACGCCATCGGCCACGGCAACGTGTCGAGCCTGGCCTGGGCGGTCTGGGCGCAGAGCCTGCTCGCCCTCGGACAAGGCAGGGCGCAGGCCGCACTGGACCATCTGGAGACGGGTATCACCGGCACCGTCCGCCACCAGCTCACGACCACCTTGTTCGTGCCGGACCTGGTGGAGGCGGCGGTCCGGTGCGAGCAGCCCGAACGGGCCACGGCACCGCTCGCCAGATTCGACGAATGGGCCACCGCCACCGGGCAGCCCTGGGCGCGCGCCGTCGCCCTGCGCTGTAAAGCGCTGACCGCCGCGCGGGATGAGGAGACGGAGAGCGACTACGTCCAGGCCGTCAGCCTGCACCTCAACGGAGGGCGGCCGTTCGAGGAGGCCCGCACCAGACTCCTGTTCGGAGAGTGGCTGCGCAGAAACCGGCGCAAGGCCGACGCCAGAATCCACCTCAGACAGGCGCTGGACATGTTCGAACGCGCCGGCGCCCGCCCTTGGGCCACGCGTGCCCGAGCCGAACTGCGTGCCACAGGAGAGGTGTCCAGCGCCGCCCGCGCGGTGGGCGTGGCCGGCCTGTTGACCCCGCAGGAGCTGCAGATCGTCCGCCTGGCCGCGCGGGGCGCCACGAACCGTGACATCGGCGCCCGGCTCTTCCTGAGCCCGCGTACGGTGGGCTATCACCTGCACAAGGCCTTTCCCAAGCTCGGCGTCGCCTCCAGAACCGAACTGGGCCGGCTCGACCTCGGCGATCCTGCCCCTGGGACGAGCCCGCGCCACGGCGGCGGCTGACCCCGGCCCGCGCCCACGGCTGTCGCGCCGCCCGCGTGTACGTCCGCGCCGGCGGCCGGTCGCGCGGGCGCACGAGGGGCCCGCGCGACCTGCCGCGGCCGGGGCTACTTGCCCGGCTCCGGGTCGCGGGGCAGGCCGAGCATGCGCTCGGCGATGATGTTGAGCTGCACCTCCGTGGTGCCGCCGTAGATCGTCATCGCGCGGGTGGCGAGCACGGCGCGGTTCCAGTAGCCGGCGTCGCCGAGCTTCCAGTCGGCGGCGGTGACGGCGGCCGGGCCCAGCAGCGAGACCGCCACCTCGGAGACGTGCTGCGCGTGCGCGGTGGACAGCAGCTTGCGCACCGACGCGTCGGCGCCCGGCTCGCTGCCGGCGAGCTGCTTGAGGGTCACCCGCAGCGACAGCGCGTTGATCGAGTGCGCCTCGCACACCACGCGGGCCAGGTCCTGCCGCTCGGCGGCGGTGAGTTCGCGGCCCAGCCGGCCGGTCAGGCCGAGCAGGTCTGGTGCCGAGGCGCCGGTGCCGCCCGAGCCGGACGACAGCGAGACCCGCTCGTTCGACAGCGTGTTCCTGGCGACCCGCCAGCCCTCGTCGACCTCGCCGACGACCAGCTCGTCCGGCACGAAGACGTCGTCGAGGAACACCTCGTTGAACAGGTTCTCCCCGGTCATCTCGGTCAGCGGCCGCACGGTGACGCCGGGCCCCTTCATGTCCACCAGGAAGTAGGTGATGCCGTCGTGTTTCGGCTTGGAGGTGTCGGACCGGGCGATGCAGATGGCCCACTCGGCGACGTGCGCCACCGACGTCCAGATCTTCTGGCCGTTGAGCCTCCAGCCGCCCTCGACCTTCTCCGCCTTCATCTGCAGCGACGCGAGGTCGGAGCCTGCCCCCGGCTCGGAGAAGAGCTGGCACCAGATCAGCTCGCCGCTCAGCGTCGGCGGCAGGAACCGCTCCTGCTGCTCCGGCGTGCCGTAGGTGACCAGCGACGGCACCACCCACGCACCGATGATCATCTGCGGCGGCTTGATCTTGGCCGCCCTGACCTCCTGGTGGATGAGCACCTGCTCCAGCGGGGAGGCCGCGCGGCCCCAGGGCTTGGGCAGGTGCGGCATGACGAAGCCCGCCTTGGCCAGGGCACGCTTCTGCTCGACGCCCTCCAGGGCGGCGATCTCGGCGAGCTCCGCCCGGATGGATTCGCGCAGCGGCTCCGACTCCTCCGGCAGGTCGATCTCCATCTCCCGGGCGACGCCCTGGAGCGCGAGCGCGGCCACCCGGTCGGACCACTCGGAGGAGGAGCCGAGCAGCGCGCGGACGGTCAGCGCCCGGCGGTAGTACAGGTGGGCGTCGTGCTCGAAGGTGTAACCGATGCCGCCGAACGTCTGGATCGCGTCCTTGGCGCACTGCACGGCCGCGTCGGGCGCCATGACGGCGGCGATCGCGGCGGCGTAGTCGCGCTCGGCGCCCTCCGCCCGGGTGGCGTCCCAGACCGTGGCCCTGGCCTGCTCCAGCGCCACGAGCATCCGCGAGATCTTGTGCTTGATGCCCTGGAACTGGCCGATCGGGCGGCCGAACTGCACCCGGACCTTCGCGTAGTCGGCGGCGGCGGACACGCACCAGGCGGCCACCCCGGCCGCGTCCGCACCGAGGACGATCGCGGCGATGTTGCGCACCTCGGCGCCGGTCAGGCCGGTCAGCACCCGCTCGGCGGGCACCCCTACGCCGTCCAGCTCGACCTTGGCCACGCCGCGGGTGAGGTCGAGCGACTTGACCGCGGTGACCGTCGCCTGGGCGGCGTCGACGGCCACCCACTCCTCGCCGCCGTCCGTCGCCACCGGCAGGACCAGCACGTCGGCGACCGCCGCGCCGAGGACAAACCCGGCCGCGCCGCTGATCGTCAGGACGTCGCCGTCGCGGACACCGGTGATCTCGCCGCCGAGCGCCACCGCGCCGGTCAGCGATCCGTCCGCGAGCCCGGGCAGCAGCTCGGCCTGCGCCTTGCCCTCGGAGGCGAGGATCGCGGCGCTGGCGAGCACGGTCGGCACCATCGGACCGGGCGCCACCCGCTCCGACAGCGCCTCGATCGCCACGGCCGCCTCCAGGAGGCCGTAGCCGGAGCCGCCGAACTCCTCCGGGACGTGCAGCCCGAGCAGCCCCTGTCCGGCGAGAGCGGGCCAGAAGGCCGGGCGCTCCTCCGTTCCCGGATCGGCGAGGACACCCACCGTGCCTCGCACGACGTCGGCGGGCACGGCCCGCTCGGCCCATCCGGTCACCGACTCGCGAAGCGCCTCGTGCTCCTCGCTCAGCCCGATCGCCATTAGATCCTCCAGCACTAGGTCCTTGTAGAACCATATTCTAGAGGAATATTCGCTGGCTAGGCCGTGGCCGTGCGCTCGGATTACTCGGAGCGCGGGTGCTCGGAGCGCGGGTGCTCGGAGCGCCCGGGTATCGGCTGTCCCGGGCACCCGTCATGACCTGCGCCGGGTCCGGCGTGCCGCCTTGCGGCGACCGTTCCCGCAGGTAGACAGGGGACTATGCAGCTCTCACGGAAGGTCCTCCGTACGGTCGCCGCCCCGGCCGTGGCCGCGCTGGTCGCGGGGGGATGCGCGCCGGGAACCGCCCCGGGCGAGACCTCCCCTCCGGCGGCGCCCCCGAAGACGGGGACGGCCGCGCCCGTCCCGACCCGCCCCATCGAGCTCGAGACGGCCTACGAGCAGGTCATCAAGAGGGTCCTTCCGTCGATCGTGCAGATCACCACAGGACAGGCGCTGGGCTCGGGCATCGTCTACGACACCGACGGCCACATCCTGACGAACGCCCACGTCGTGGGCGCCGCCAAGGAGTTCCAGGTCACGCTGGCGACCGGCGGCAAGCCGAGGAAGGCCAGGCTGGTGAGCTCCTATCCCCCCGGCGACCTGGCGATCATCCAGGTCGAGAACAAGAACGGGCTGACACCCGCGACCTTCGGCCGCTCCGCGAACCTCAAGGTCGGGCAGATCGTGCTCGCGATGGGCAACCCGCTCGGCTTCTCCGGCAGCGTGACCCAGGGCATCGTGTCGGCCCTGGGCCGCACCGTGACGGGCGAAAGGCACGCCGGCGGCGGGGCCGCGACCATCACCAACGCCGTCCAGACCTCCGCGCCCATCAACCCCGGCAACAGCGGCGGCGCGCTGGTGGACCTGTCCGGCCAGGTCATCGGCATCCCGACGCTGGCCGCCGTCGACCCCAACCTGGGCGCCGCGCCCGGCCTCGGCTTCGCGATCCCGAGTGACACCGCGACCGACATCGCCCGTCAGATCATCAGGTACGGCCGGGTCGTCAACAGCCATCGGGCGGCCCTCGGCGTACGGGTCGGCACGGCGGTCGACGCGGACGGCAACCCGATCGGCGTGGCCGTCGGCTCGGTGTCCCCCGGCGGCGGCGCGGACAAGGCGGGCATCCGCCCCGGCGACGTGATCGTGAAGGTCAACGGCACGCCCACGCCCACCGCCAGCGCCCTGTCGCAGGTCCTGGTGACGCTGAAGCCGGGCGACAAGGCCCGGGTCGAGTTGATGCAACCGGACGGCACCAGGAGCACGGTCACCGTCGTGCTCAGCGAGCTACCGGCCGGGGGATGACCCCGATCCTGACAAAGTGGTGTGAGATACCGCGAATTCTCTTGGAGGGGGCTCCCACCTGGTTGTTACGGTCGGTCCGTGATCTCCCCGGAACTCAGCCGGTTCATCGCCGGGCTGCCCAAGGCCGAACTGCACGTGCACCACGTGGGCGCGGCGTCTCCGCGCATCGTCGCCGAACTCGCCGCACGGCACGAAGGATTCACGCCCGTGCCCGCCGATCCCGCGCTGGTCGAGGCGTTCTACGACTTCCGCGATTTCCCCCACTTCCTGCAGGTCTACCTGCAGGTCGTGGACCTGGTGAGGACGCCCGACGACCTGTGGACGCTGATCCACGGCGTGGGCGGCGACATGGCCGCCCAGCAGGTGCGGTACGCCGAGCTCACCATCACGCCGCAGCTCCATCTGGTGCGGGGCTTCGCCCCGCAGGAGTTCTGCGAGGTGATCGAGGACGCCCGCCACAGGGTCGAGGCGGACTACGGCACCGTCCTGCGCTGGTGCTTCGACATCCCCGGCGACTTCGGGGTCCCGGCCGCCGATCAGACGCTCTCCCTCGCGCTCGACCAGCGGCCGGACGGGCTCGTCAGCCTCGGGCTCGGCGGCGGGGAGCACGGGGTGCCCCGGTCGCTGTTCGCCCCGCACTTCGCCGCGGCCCGCGCCGCCGGGCTCCACTCGGTGCCGCACGCCGGCGAGGTGACCGGCGCGCAGTGCGTCTGGGACGCCGTACGCGAGCTCGGCGCGGAGCGGATCGCGCACGGCATCCACAGCGTGGAGGACCCGGCGCTGCTGGAGCACCTGGCCGAGCACGAGATCACGCTGGAGGTCTGCCCCACCTCGAACGTGTGCACGCGGGCCGTGCCCAGCCTGGCCGAGCACCCGCTTCCCGCGCTGGTCGCGGCCGGGGTGCCGATCACGGTGAACACCGACGACCCGCCGATGTTCGGCACAGACCTGAACCGGGAGTACGCCGTGGCGGCCGAACTGCTCTCCCTCGACGAGAAGGGCGTCGCCGACCTGGCCCGCGCCGCGGTGAAGGCGTCCTTCCTCGGCGCCGAGGGCACCTCGGCCCTGCTCGCGGAGATCGACGCCTACGTCGCTCAGAACTCGTCGGCGCCGCTCACCTGAACGATGTCGAAGACGTGCCGTGAGGCGGCGCAGACCGTCTCCAGCACGTGGATCGGCAGGTCGTCGGCCGAATAGGCGGCCCGCACGATCTGGACCACCCACTCGCCCACTCCGCCGGCGGGGTGAGCGTCCAGTTCCAGCGTGGCCGCCTCGTCGCCCCGGGGCGGCCGGGCCACCAGGTGCTCCTCCGCCCGCCCGAACCGGTGGCCCAGCTCCTCGATGCGCGCCTGCAGGCTCGGCGCGAGGAAGCCCGGCTCGCACAGCGGCGTGTCCGCGAAGAGGTCGAGCCGCAGGAAGCTCGTGGCGACCCGCACCGGCACGTCACCGGCGAGCAGCAGCTTGCGCCGGGCCAGCACCGGCGTGCCCGGCTCGACCCGCAGCCCGGCGGCCACATGCTCGGACGCGGGCTCCGGACCGACGTACAGCATTCTGCGCCCGGCCCGCACCCCCTGCCGCTGCGCCTCCGTCAGGAACAACGAGGCCGATCCCCGTACGGCAGGCTCCGACGGCAACGATCGCCGCACCACGATTCTCGGCTCCCCCACGGCAGACCCCTCCCATGTACCGTCCCCGACAGTACTCGTCATACCTGAGAGCCACTCCGGAGGTGGGCGCCGACAGGCCGCGGTGACCTTGCGGAAAACAGCGGAAGGGCGGGGAGGAAGCGTTCGCTTCCTCCCCGCCCTTCCGCGGAGATGTGGAGGTGGCGGGAATCGAACCCGCGTCCTTCAACACCAAGACAGGGCTTCTCCGGGTGCAGCCTGTTGCGCTTTTCTCGGCCCCGGCAATCTCACAGGCGAGTCGCCGACGGGCCCAGTCACTGTTTGGTTTCCCGTACGACCCCGTGACCGGGCCGGACGGTTGAGCCTTCTAGCGATGTCAGTTCCGGGCCGAAGGCACTCCCGGGCTGACAGAGGTTTCTCGCTGCTTAGGCGGCGAGAGCCAGGGAAGCCTGGCTCACCTCAGTGCTCTTCTTATTGGCACTTATTTGTTTGCGGTCACAGTGTTGACGGGGTTATGTCCGCAGTCCCCGACCCGCTTCCCCTGACTTGCAATGCCGAAGTCGAAACCGGTCACCCCCTGTGCAGTTGTCAACCCAGACCCGAGGGCCTGGCTTCACAAGCTTACTCATGACAACACCGGCGACGCGACTCGAATTCCTTCCCCCCGGTGCGCCGGTGGGCCGGTGGGCCGGTGAGACGCCGAAGCCCCCGGGAACGCGGCCTCTGGCGCGCGCCCCCGGGGGCCGACCGGCAGGGTCGAGCCGGTCCAGACGGGCAGGGCTCCCCCCGAGATGGAGCCCTGTCCTCATCACGGCGACTGGGCCCGCAACCCCCCAAGCGGGTCCCAGTCACCTAGAAAGACGCCGGTCGCCGCCCTGATGGTTGCTCGCCTCCGAGCATTTTTCAGGTCTGGGGCTGGGCGTCGCGGAAGAAGCTCCCGGCGATCGCCGAAGCGGCCGCCGTATCGCCGCTCTGCGCCAGCACGGCGACCGCGACGTCCCCCTGCCAGCCCACGAACCACGAGAGCTTGGTGCGCTCCTTCTTCTCCGTCTGCGTGACCTCGGCGGCCACGCCGTACACGGGGTCGCCGGGGGCGGAGGCGGCGGAGGCCGCGCCGGACGTCACACCGGCCCGCATGAGCGTGCGCAGCTTCGCGATGATCGCGGGATCGAGCGTCACGGGCTGCGCGGCGGCCTGCGTGACGCCGTCCCCGGCCGCCGGGTCGGGAGCGACGGGCGAGGTCACCAGCACCGGCGGCCGCCACGTGCCGGACTTGACGGCCGCGGCGACGAGGGCCATCGCCAGCGGGCTCACGCGGGCGCCCTGCCCGGCCATGATCTTCGCGATGGCGGCGTCGCCGTCAGGGGCGTCCATCGACCCGCTGAACGTCTTCAGCGGCAGCTTCCAGTCGCCGCCGATGCCGAACTGGCTCGCGCTGGCGGACAGCCGCTGCCCGCTGATCCGCCGCGCCAGCGACGCCAGGGCGGTCACGCAGCCCTGCGCGAAGTCGGTCTGGAAGGTGGGCGTCATCACGCCGTCGACGCCGGGCTGCTGGAATCGGGCTCCGCCCACGGTGCGATCGGCGCTGCACGGCACCTTCTGCTTCGGGTCGAGGCCCGACTGGAGCAGTCCTTCCGCGGCGACGACCGAGAAGGCGGTGCCGGCCGCGAACTTGCCGGCCAGTGCGTCCTTCTCCTGGTGCAACTGGTTGGTGGAGACGGCGAGCAACTGGCCGGTGGATGCCTGCACCGCGACGAGCGCGGCCGGGCGGGGCCCCGCCACCGCGGCGTCCCCCACGCTCTGCAGGCGGCTGTCGATCGTGGTCTGGACCGACGAGTTCTCCCGCCCCGGCCACGCCTTGAGCTCCTTGACCAGTCGCCCGGTGGCGTTGTCGAGGATGACGACCCGGGTCTCGGTCGAGCCGGTGAGCTGGTCCTGGTAGGCCTTCTGCAGGCCGTCCCGGCCGAGCGTGTCGCCGGCCCGCTGCGGCCCGCCGAGCCGCTGCTCCGCCTCCGGGGTGATGGCTGTGACCACCCCGACGATCTGGGTGGGCGACTTGGGAGCGACCGGCGGGTTGTCGATCTGGAACTCCAGACCTTGGATGGCCTCCAGCTTGGACCTGATCTGGGCGAACTTCGTCCGCCCGAACGTCGCGAGGGGGACGAAGTCCTGCGGGGGCGACGACAGGATGCGGCTCAGCAGGCGGTCCTGGGCGAAGCCGGTGACCTTCGACAGCTGGTCGCAGAGCCGGCCGGGGTCCTTGACCTTGGCGGGGTAGACCCCGGCGACGTGCAGGACGGTCTCGTCCTGCAACGGGCTGCCGTTCCGGTCGAGGACCGGCCTGCGGCCCTTGGGGACGGTGGCGACCGCGAGCCGCTGCCCGGGGTGCAGGTCGGGGTGGACGACGCTCGGCGACCACCGCACCTTCCACTGGCTGCCGACCAGGTGCAGGGGCAGGTTCCCGTCGTACTGCCAGAGGGGGTTGTTCTCGCCGAGGTCCACCTCGGCGTGGTAGCCGGCCTGCGCGGCGTCGCCGTCCTGGCTGATGCCGCGCAGGGAGAAGCGGATCGAGGCGGCGTCCAGTTGCAGCCGGGCGTCCTCAAGCGCCTTGCGCACCGCCGCCTGGTCGCCGTCGGCCCGCCGCGCGGCGGCCGCGTAGTCCCCCGTCTGCCAGCCGACGAGGAAGTCGCGCACCGCCTCGTGCGGCGACGGCTCCTCGAAGCAGCCGGTCAGCAGGGGCGCGGTCAGCCCCAGCGCGAGCGCGGCCCGTACGGCTCTCGCCCGGACGACCCCGAATGATCGGAAGGACACGGCCTAACGGCCCCCCCGGCGGCGGACCGCGTTCGACATGGCCCGCGCCATCTCCCGGCCGGCCTGCTTCTCCATGAGCGTCTGTCGCTTGTCGTAGTCCTTCTTGCCTCTGGCGATGCCGATCTCGATCTTCGCCCGGCCGTCCTTGAAGTACATCGACAGCGGGATCAGCGTGAGGCCCTTCTCCTTCAGCGTCGCGTCGAGCTTGCCGATCTCCTTGCGGTTCAGCAGCAGCTTGCGCGTGCGCCGGGCGGCGTGGTTGGTCCAGGTGCCCTGGCTGTACTCCGGGATGTACACGTTGATCAGCCAGACCTCGCCGCCCTCGACCGAGGCGTAGCCGTCGGTCAGGTTGGCCTTTCCCGCCCGCAGGGACTTGACCTCGGTGCCGGTCAGGACGAGCCCGGCCTCGTAGGTGTCCTCGATGAAGAAGTCGTGCCTGGCACGCTTGTTCTGGGCGATCAGCTTGCGCCCGGTCTCACGTGGCATAAGGGGAGCCTACCGTCGCCGCGAAGGGCGGAAACGAGCTGCGCGGCCGGTGCGGGATCACACCCGCAGGTAGCGGCGCAGGGTGACGAACGAGGCGAGCACACAGATCAGCACGCCGACGGCCATGGTGCCGGTGATCACGCCGGCGACCGTGTCCCAGCCGAGGGGCGCGGCCATGTAGGTCTGGATCGACTCGAAGATGAAGACCTTGACGATGATCAGGATCACACCGGACAGGACGCCGCCGATGAGGCCGGCGATCAGGCCCTCCAGCACGAACGGAAGCTGGATGTAGATGTTGGAGGCGCCGACCAGCCGCATGATGCCGGTCTCCCTTCGGCGGTTGTACGCCGACAGCCGGACCGTGTTGCCGATCAGCAGGGTGGCCGCGATCACCATGAGGATCGCGATGCCGAGCGCCACGTTGCGCAGCGTGTCCATGAAGCCGAAGACCGACTGGAGCAGGTCGCGCTCGTTGACGACGTTGGAGACGCCGGGCTGCCCCTTGAGGCTGCTCGCGACGGCCGCCGCCTTCTCCGGGTCCTTCAGCTTGACCCGGAAAGACTCCGGCATGTCCTCGGGCTTGGTCACCGAAAGCAGCAGCGTGTTGCTCTCGGTGCTCTGGAAGTTCTTGAACGCCTGGGCCTGGTTCTCGAACTGCACCCGCTCGACGTCCGGGAGCGCCTTGATCGTCTGCTCCAGGGTGCCCTTCTCCTCCTGTGTGACCGCGCCCCTGTTCTTACAGGGTTCGAAGGGAGAGCCCTTGGTGCACAGGTAGACCGACAGCTCGACCTTGTCGCTCCAGAAGCCGGTCAGCTTCGAGACCTGGGAATTGATCATCAGTCCGACGCCGAGCAGCGCCATGCCGACCGCCACTGTCACGATCACCGCGATGGTCATCGTGAGGTTGCGCCGAAGGCCGATCCAGACCTCGGAGAAGATGAAGTTGGCCCGCATGGTCCCAGTTACTCCTAATACGCCTGGCCGTACACGCCGCGCGACTGGTCGCGGACGATCTTGCCGTCCTCGAGCTCGACCACGCGCTTGCGCATGGAGTCGACGATCGCGGCGTCGTGTGTCGCCATGAGGACGGTCGTGCCGGTCCTGTTGATTCGGTCGAGCACCTTCATGATGCCGATGCTCGTGGCGGGGTCGATGTTTCCCGTGGGCTCGTCGGCGAGCAGAATCATCGGCCGGTTGACGAACGCGCGGGCCATGGCGACCCGCTGCTGCTCGCCACCGGACAGCTCCTCCGGCATGCGGTGCGCCTTGCCCTCGAGGCCGACGAGCTCGATGACCTCGGGCACGACCTTGCGGATGAAGCGGCGAGGCTTGCCAATGACCTCCAGGGCGAACGCCACGTTCTCGTAGACGTTCTTGTTCGGCAGCAGCCGGAAGTCCTGGAACACGCAGCCGATGCGGCGGCGCAGGTGCGGCACCTTGAAGTTGGACAGCTTCGACAGATCCTTGCCGGCCACGTGGATGGAGCCGCTGTTGGGCCGCTCCTCCTTCAGGACCAGCCGGAGGAAGGTGGACTTCCCCGACCCTGACGGACCGACCAGGAACACGAACTCGCCCTTGTCGACATCCACGCTCACGTGGTCGAGGGCGGGCCGGTTTTGGTTCGCGTAGACCTTGGTGACATTATCGAAATGGATCACGGGCGCATCACGGCTAGCCAGTCTAGGGGGTGGGACGGCCGGTACGGGGGTCGCCGGTCACTTTGCTCTGGATCGACGTTCCGTTTGGCCAGAGGCCAGTCTAGGGGTAACACTGGCATGGAACGTCCATAACGGAAACAAAACGATTAGCCCTTGGGCGATGGGGCGGTAAAGCTGCTATGAGCTGCGAACATCTGATCTGCGCCGCGTGCGCGGGCCCCGTGGTGGAGGGGCGCTGCCCCGTCTGCCGCGAGGGCCGCGCCAAGGTTCACCACCACGGATTCATGGGGCTGTCGCCCCTGGTCATCGCGCTTGTCGTGCTACTGGTCGTGGCGCTTGTCGCGCTCACGCACGTCAGCGGTTACTGACCGTCACCGGACTCCTGGCGGCGCGTCCAGCGGATCTCGCCCTCGATGAACTCGTCGAGGTCGCCGTCCAGCACGGCGGTGGGGTTGCCCGCCTCCACACCCGTACGCAGGTCCTTGACGATCTGGTAGGGGTGCAGCACGTAGTTGCGGATCTGCGTGCCCCATGACGTCGTCGTCTCGCCGCGCAGCTCGTTCATCGCCGCGGCCTCCTCCTGGCGCTTGCGCTCCAGCAGCTTGGCCTGGAGGACGGCCATCGCCGTCGCGCGGTTCTGCAGCTGCGACCGCTCGTTCTGGCAGGAGACCACGATCCCGGTCGGGAGGTGGGTGATCCGCACGGCCGAGTCGGTCGTGTTCACGCCCTGGCCGCCCGGCCCGGACGACCGGTAGACGTCGATGCGCAGGTCGTCCTCGTTGATGTCGATGTGGTCGGTCTGCTCGACCACGGGCACCACGTCCACGCCCGCGAACGAGGTCTGCCGGCGGCCCTGGTTGTCGAACGGGCTGATCCGCACCAGCCGGTGGGTGCCGTGCTCGCCTCTGAGCGTGCCGTACGCGTAGGGGGCCTTCACGGCGAAGGTGGCGGACTTGATGCCGGCCTCCTCCGCGTAGGAGGTCTCGTAGACCTCCGCCGGGTAGCCCTTGCGCTCGGCCCACCTCAGGTACATGCGCAGCAGCATCTGGGCCCAGTCGGCCGCGTCGACGCCGCCCGCCTGGGAGTTGATGGTCACCAGGGCCTCGCGGGCGTCGTACTCGCCCGACAGGAGCGTGCGCACCTCCAGCGCGCCGACCTCGGACCTGAGCGCGGCGAGCTCCTTCTCCGCCTCGGCGAGCGCGTCGGCGTCACCCTCCTCGGCGGCCAGCTCGAACAGGACCGGCAGGTCCTCCAGGCGGCGGCTCAGGCCGTCCACACGGTTGACCTCGGCCTGCACATGGGAGAGCCGGCTGGTGACGCGCTGGGCCTGCTCGGGGTCGTTCCACAGGTCGGGCGCGGCAGCCTGCTCCTCCAACTCGGCGATCTGCTTGCGCAGGGCGTCGAGGTCGAGCACGTCCTGAATGCCCTTCAGCGTGCCGCTAAGCTCGTTGATCTCTTCGGCTGGATCGATGACTGCCACGTCTGTAAAGGGTACGCGAATCGGAGACCCGGTCAGGCAGCACGCGTCGGTAGCATGTGGATCGATTGCATGGGGAGGCTGGCGTGAACGGGGTCGTTCGGAGTGCGCTGGCTCTTGCCCTCGTCACCTGTACGGCCGTCGCCTGCTCCGGCGGGGAGCCGGCCCGGCCGACGGCCAGCCCGGCGGCGGCCACCTCCGCCCTGCCGAGTCCCGCCGACAGCCCGTCGCCGTCGCCCAGCCCCCTCGCGGTGACGCTTGAGGAGGCGTCCCGGGCGCTCGACGCGTTCCTCGACACCGACGACGTGCTACGGCTGGCCGGGGCCGACCGGTGGGAGCTCCTGCTCACCCAGGACGGCCAGCGGCCCATCACGATCGCCGACATCCACTCACAGGAGGGCAAGCCCGCCCGCTACACCTGGGATCGCCGTACGGTGCTCGTGCCCCGGCAGAGCGGCCGCTCGACCGTCTGGTTCGCGGCCACCGCCCGGCGGCGGGACGCGTCCGGCGAGGTCCGCACGGGCGTGTTCACGTTCGTACGGCAGGGCCGGGACGAGCGGTGGCTCAACAGCTTCGCGTCCCTGCTCTACCCCGGCGAGAAACCGCCCTCGGTCGCCCTCGACGCGGACGGGTACGCCACGGCGCTGGAGTCGCGCGACGCCTCGGTGGCCATCAGCCCCAACCTCATGGGCCCGCTGCACGCCACGGTCGCCGAGGAGGGCCCCAAGGGCTACGCCTCCGGGCTGATCGCCCCCGGCCCGCAGACGACGGGCTTCTACGACGAGATCGTCAAGACCAAGGCGACGGCGAAGGACGACGACTGCATGGCCTACGAGTCGATCTTCGCCTCGGCCCCCAACTACCCGATCTTCGCGCTGCGCACGCGCGACGGCGGCGCGATGATGCTGTACACGCTGATCCGCACGTCCTCATGGAACCCCATCCCGAAGTGCGGCGAGGGGCGCCCGGTGACGATCCCCGCGGCGGCCCGCTGGCTGCTGGGCCACACCAAGGACCTGTTCATCCGGCAGAAGCGGCAGATCGTCGAGACCCAGCAGTACGTGAGCGCGGTGCCGCCCAAGGTGTCCACCGCGCCCGCGCACGTCGTCGGCTACGAGGGCATCGTCACCAGCGGCTCCAACCGCTGATCGCCGAGCGCGGTCACGCCTCCGCGTGCGGGAGGTTGCTGGTGGACACCAGCGTCCGCACCGCGCGCAGCGCGACCGACAGAGTCGCCAGGTCGAAGGTGTCGCTCTCCCAGATTTCCGACAGCGTCTGCCGCGACCGCGTCACCGCGGCCTGGTTGGCCTCCGTCCAGCTCGCCAGCCGCTCCTCCGGCGACAGGCCCGGCCGGCTGTGGATCAGCACGTCCCTGGTGAGCGTCGCGTGGGCGGCGTACAGGTCGTCGCGCAGCGCCGCCCTGGCCATGGAGTTCCACCGGCTGTCGCGCGGCAGCGCGATCACCCGCTCGCGCAGCCGGGCGAGCTGGAGCCGGTCGGCCAGGTCGAAGTAGACCTCGGCCACCTCGCTCACCGGCCGGCCGGTGTACGCCGCGATCTCCACGAGGTCGAACGTGGAGTAGGCCGGCACCATCGCGGCGACCCGCTCGGCCAGCTCGCCGGGCACGCCCCTGGCCACGAAGGAGTCCCTGCGCTCCTCGTACGCCGCCAGGTCGGGGCCGGTCAGCAGCTTGGGCAGGTGGGGCAGCAGGCCCCCGGCGCCCTCGATGAAGTAGCGGGCCGTGGAGGCGAGGTCGAGCGGGGGGCGGCGGTTGCCGAGCAGCCAGCGGGTGCCGCGCTCGGACAGCTTGCGGCCCTCCAGCAGCATGGCGAGCTGGGTCGCGGTGTCCACCTCGTTGTCCAGCTCCTCGATCTGGCGCGTGAACGAGGGCAGGTCGAAGACCTCCCGCGTCACGAGGTAGGCCCGCACGATGTCGGGCGTCGAGGCGCCGGTCTCCTCGCCGAACCGGTAGACCAGGCTCGTCCCGCCGAAGTTCACCACGTCGTTGACGATCCGGGTCGTGATGATCTCCCGGCGCAGCGGGTGGGAGTCCATGTACGCCCGGAAGCGGTCGCGCAGGGCCGAGGGGAAGTACGACACCAGCCACGACGCCAGCGAAGGGTCGTCGGGGATGTCCGACTGCAGCAGTTCCGCGTCCACCACGAGCTTGGTGTAGGCGAGCAGCACCGCGAACTCGGGGTTGGTGAGCCCGAGCCCGGCCTGGCGCCGCTCGGCGAGCACCTTGTCCGACGGCAGGAACTCCAGCTCCCGGTTGACCAGCCCCTCGCGCTCCAGCCTCCGTAGGTAGCGGGCGTGGATGTGCAGCATCTCCGGCGCCTGCGCCCGGGCCGCCGCGAGCACGACGTTCTGGGCGTAGTTGTCCTCCAGCACCAGCCTGCCCACCTCGTCGGTCATGTCGAGGAAGAGCTGGTTGCGCTGCTTGTCGGTCATGTCGCCGTCGCGGACGACCTGGTCGAGCAGGATCTTGATGTTCACCTCGTGGTCGGAGGTGTCCACACCGGCCGAGTTGTCGATGAAGTCGGTGTTGATCAGCCCGCCGTTCAGCGCGAACTCGATCCGGGCGCGCTGGGTGAAGCCGAGGTTGCCACCCTCGCCGACGACCTTGCAGCGCAGGTCGGCCGCGTTGATCCGCAGCGCGTCGTTGGCCTTGTCCCCCACGTCGGCGTGGGTCTCCGACGACGCCTTGACATACGTGCCGATGCCGCCGTTCCACAGCAGGTCGACGGGGGCCCGCAGGATCGCGCTGATCAGGTCGTTCGGCGCGAGCGCGGTGACGTTGTGCGGCAGGCCGAGCGCGGCGCGCGTCTGCGGCGAGACCGGGATCGACTTCGCGGTGCGCGGCCACACGCCGCCGCCCGCCGAGATGAGCGACCTGTCGTAGTCGTCCCAGGAGCTTCTGGGCAGCTCGAACAGCCGTCGCCGCTCGGCGAAGCTCCGCGCGGCGTCCGGGTCGGGGTCGACGAACACGTGCCGGTGGTCGAAGGCCGCCACGAGCCGGATGTGCTCCGACAGGAGCATGCCGTTGCCGAACACGTCGCCCGACATGTCGCCGACGCCGGCCACGGTGAAGTCGGTGCTCTGCACGTCCACCCCGAGCGTGCGGAAGTGGTACTTGACCGACTCCCAGGCGCCCCTGGCGGTGATGCCCATGGCCTTGTGGTCGTAGCCCACCGACCCGCCGGAGGCGAAGGCGTCGCCGAGCCAGTATCCGTACTCCTTGGCCACCTCGTTGGCGATGTCGGAGAACGTCGCGGTGCCCTTGTCGGCGGCCACCACGAGGTAGGTGTCGTCGCCGTCGTGCCGCACGACGTCGGGCGGCGGCACGACCTCCCCCGCGACCAGGTTGTCGGTCAGGTCGAGCAGGCCGGAGATGAACTGGCGGTAGCAGGCCACGCCCTCGGCCAGGAACTCGTCGCGCCCTCCCGCGCCGTTTTTGAGCTGGGGGGGCCGCTTGACGACGAAGCCGCCCTTGGAGCCGGTCGGCACGATGACGGTGTTCTTGACCATCTGCGCCTTGACCAGGCCGAGGATCTCCGTGCGGAAGTCCTCCATGCGGTCCGACCAGCGCAGGCCGCCGCGGGCGACCTTGCCGAAGCGCAGGTGCACGCCCTCGACCCGCGGCGAGTACACGAAGATCTCGTACTTCGGCCGGGGCAGCGGCAGCACGCTGATCGACTGCGGATCGACCTTCAGCGAGATGTACGGCTTGCGCCTGCCGGTGACGAACTGGCTGCCCGCGTCCCCGGCGTCGCGCCCGTCGTCGCGCGCGGCCTGGAAGACGTTGGTGCGCAGCGTCGCCTGGATCATCTCCAGGTAGGCCCGCAGGATGCGGTCCTCGTCGAGCGAGGCCACCTCGTCCAGCGAGGCGAGGATCTCCTCGGTCAGCGCGTCGCAGACCTCCGGCCTGCCGTCGTCCGGCCGCCGCGGGTCGAGCCTGGCCTCGAACAGCCGCACCAGCAGCCGGGCCAGCCGCACGTTGCCGCGCAGCACCCTCTCTATATACGACTGGCTGAACGTGGTCCCGGCCTGCCGCAGATACTTGGCGTAGGCCCGGAGGATCTCGGCCTGCTCCCAGGTGAGCCCGCCGGCCAGCACGAGCGCGTTGAAGCCGTCGTTCTCCACCTCGCCGCGCCACAGGACGGCGAACGCGTCCTGGAAGAGCCGTTTGAACTCGTCGCGGTGCACCTCCTCCGAGGGGGTGTACCGCAGGCCGAAGTCGTAGATCCAAGCGTCCCTGGTGTCGGGGTCGTGGTCGCGGTCGATCTCGTACGGCCGCTCGTCCACCACCTCGACGCCCATCCGCTGCAGCAGCGGGAGCACCCGCGACAGCGAGATCGGCGCGCCCAGCCGGTAGAGCTTGAAGCGCCGCTCCCCCTCCGCCGCGCCGTACGGCTCGTAGAGGTTCATGCCGATGGCGTTCGGGTCCTCGCCGAGCGCTTCCAGCCGCTTGAGGTCGGCGACGGCCGTACGCGCGGGGAAGTCGGCCTTGTAGCCCTCGGGGAAGGCGGTGCCGTAGCGGCGCAGCAGCCGGGGCGCGTCCTCCTCCGGGCACAGCTCGCCGATCGCGGCGGCGAGGTCGTCCTCCCAGGTGCGGGTGGTGGCGGCCAGCCGCGCCTCCAGCTCCTCGACGTCGACCGGCGTCTCGCCGAGCGGTTTTCCGCGCTCGCCGCGGATCACGACGTACAGCCGGGCCAGCGCCGACTCGCCGATCATCGTGCTGTAGTCGAGCGAGGAGCCGCCGAGCGCCTTCATCAGGATCCGCTGCATGTGCAGGCGGACCTTGGTGGTGTAGCGGTCGCGTGGCAGGAAGATCAGGCAGGAGATGTAGCGGCCGTAGTCGTCGCGGCGCAGGAACAGCTTGACCTGTTTGCGCTCGCGCAGCCGCAGCACGCCGAGCGCGATGGGCAGCAGCTCGCCCACGGAGATCTGGAAGAGCTCGGTGCGCGGGTAGGTCTCCAGGATCTCCATCAGATCCTTGCCATCGTGGCTGTCGGGCGACAGCCCGGCACGCTCCAGCACCTCGGCGAGCTTGCGCCGCAGGACCGGGATCCGGGAGATCGACTCGTTGTACGCCACGTGGGTGAACAGCCCGAGGAACCGCCGCTCGCCGATCACCTCGCCCTCGGGCGAGAAGACCTTGATCCCGACGTAGTCGAGGTAGTGGGGCTTGTAGACGGTGGCCCGGCTGTTGGCCTTGGTGACGATCAGCAGCTGCTTCTCCCGGGCCTTCGCCCGCACCTTCGGCGGCAGGGCGGCGAAGCTGGCCGATCCGGCCTTGTCGGCCCGCAGGATGCCGAGCCCGGTGCCGGGCAGGCCGCGCAGCGCGGCGCCGCCGTCGGTGTCCTCGAGCCGGTATTCGCGGTAGCCGAGGAACGTGAAGTGGCCGTCGGCCAGCCAGCGCAGCAGCTCCATGCCGTCCTCGACCTGCGCGGGGTCGAGCGGCGGCGGGTTGACCGCCAGGTCCTCGGCGGTCTGCACGGCCAGCGCCCGCATCTTGGCGAAGTCCTCGACCGCGCAGCGCACGTCGAGCAGCACCCGCTGCAGGTCGCTCTCCAGCTCCTTGAGCACGCCGTGATCGGCCTGCCGGTCGATCTCGATGTGCATCCACGACTCGCGGACGTCCTGCCCGGTCACGTTCTCCCTGTCGGGGCCGAGCAGCTCACCCGTCATGTCCCTGCGCACCCGCATCTGGGGGTGGACGATCAGGTGGGTGCCGATCTCGTGCCGGTCCAGCTCGGTCGTCACCGAGTCGACGAGGAACGGCATGTCGTCGGTGACGATCTGGACCACCGTGCGGCCCGGGTCCCAGCCGCACTCCTCAAGCGTGGGGGTGTAGACGCGAACCAGGGCGCGTCCCTGCGGCCGGTGCTGGGCCAGGTGGCGGTGGGCCATCGCGGGGCCGTACACGTCCACCGGGTCGCGGTCGGCCAGGTCCTCCACCGGGACATTGCGGTAGTACCGCCTCAGGAAGGCCAGGGGGTCCTCGCCCTCCACGTGCAGCGCTCCCGGCGCGTGCGCGCACCTCTCGGCGGCGATGCGGAGAAGCTCGTCCAGCGCTTCATCCGATTCCTGCCGATTCAGCGCCATTTCGAGCGGCATGTCGCTACTCACTCCCTTGTGAGGATTCAAAGCCAGGCCCGGAGTTCCCAGAGCAGGGGAAAGAAGTGCAAACGCGCCCTTCCCCTCAAGTACGGTGCCCCGGAGGAGCCTCCCGTACCGGATTTCGTGCCGATCTGGCGCTCCACCATCTGCACGTGCCTCATCCGCCAGAGCGCGGTCGTCTCGTCGTGGGTGAGGAGATCTTCGGCCAGGTCCCACAGATCGTCGTACGACCCCCGGTCACGGGCCACGGCCAGCAGGGATTCCATGATCTCCTCGTCGGAGACCGGCAGGCCGCGCTGGGAGAGGGCGGTGAGGAAAGCATCCCACAGCGTCGGCTCGGCGAGCCGACGCCGGAGCCTGGCGAGTTCCGCCTCGCTCGCGTCCCTCAGCCGGCCGAGGTACGCCGGGTCCTTGGCACCCGAGAGGAACTCGAGCTCGCGGAACTGCACCGACTGGAAGCCGCTCGCGGGAGCGAGCACCGACCGGAACTCCAGAAAGTCCTGCGGCGTCATGGTCTCCAGCACCTGGACCTGGTCGACCAGGACCTTCTCCACCGCGTGGACCCGGCGGAACAGATGCCGGGCGCGCCACAGCGCGCCCTCGATCATCGCGTCCCTGATTCGCTCCAGCTCGTGCAGGAGGAGCTTGAACCACAGCTCGTAGACCTGGTGGACGGTGATGAACAGCAGTTCGTCGCTGGCCCCCGACCGCTGCTCCTGCTGGCCGAGCAGCTCGGGCAGGCGGAGATAGCCGCCATAGGACAGGCGCCCGCCCTCCTCACCGAAGCTGCGGGGCGGGGGAAGCACGTCCCCGGACCCGGCCCGGCCATACGGCGTCGCAGGCATGCGCCACTCCTCCACGATGGGCGCGTCCCTTCCGGTCCCCATTGACCGAAAGCCCGGCACCACCGCCCCCGATACCACCCCATAACGGCACAAACGTCAACTTCGTCGCGCGCTCGCAATCAGGGGATTGACCTTGCCCCATTTAACCAGCCACGCCTCCGCCGAGGGGTCTCATGCGCATACAGCCGCCGGAGACGACCGCCGCCGACGGGAGGCCCTCGCACCGGGCATCGGGAAATCGCGAATGCCTGATCACAAAACGGCTTGAACTTCTCGAAGCTGCTTTCGATTCACGTACGATCATGCGCTGTGAAAGATCATCGTCCGGAGCGTGCGGCCGTCTTCGTGGACCAGAGCGGGCGCCGGGCCAAGATCTTGACAGCCGCCGCGGTCGGCGGGGCGATCGTCGTCCTCGCGCTGACTCTCACTCTGGTGAGCGGAGCACTGGCCGGCCCCGAGCTGCCTCCGATGGGATGGCTCGGCACGCAGGGGCAGCAGGTCGTGGAACGCTCCCCCGCGGGTTCCCCCACCCCGTCCCGGAGGGCCGAGCACAGGCGTGTCCCCCGGGCGAGCGGCACGCCGCGCGCGACGGCGGCTCCCGCGCCGCGGACTCCCTCCGCGCGCAGGCCGCCGAGCAGGGTGCCCTCCGCCGCTCCTTCCTTCCGGAGGAGCCCGAGGCCGAGCACGACGCCTTCTGCGAGTCGGAAGCCGGATGTGGAGATCTCCGCGTCCGGTGAGTCCACGCCCGCGCCGTCGGCTCCCGAGGTCGAGCAGACCACGGCGCCGGCGGAGGAGGCGACGCGGACCCCGGCAGCGGAGCCCAGCACCGTCCAGACACCTCCCCAGCAGCCGGGGGCCTCCCAGTGATGCGTCGATGAGACGACGGCGCAGACCGGCCGAGCGGAGACCCGCCGAGCCGCGCGGCCACTGGTTCCTCGCCGCGATCGCCGCGCTGCTCATGGCCGGAGCGCTGCTGCTCAACGCGTACGCGCACAACGTGGTCGGCGAGACCAAGCCGCCCCCGGCGGACTTCGGCGACTCCGCCGAGCTGGAACAGATCCGCTCCGGCGGCCCCCTGGTCAACGTCTCGGGATCCCGGCCGCTCAGCGCGCGGCCCAAGCCTCGCCGGGTGGCGCTCACCTTCGACGACGGACCCGATCCGCGGTGGACGCCCCGGCTGCTCGACCTGCTCCGCGAGCACCACGCGAAGGCGACCTTCTTCGTCCTGGGAGCCCACGTCGCCGAGCACCCCGAACTCGCCCGCCGCGTGGTCGCCGAAGGGCACGAGATCGGCAACCACACCTACACCCACCCGGACCTGGGCGCGGTGCCGGCCTGGCGGGTCCGCGTGGAGATGTCCCTGACGCAGAAGACGCTGGCCGCGGCGACCGGGATCCACACCCGCCTCGCCCGCATCCCGTACTCCTCGGCCCCGGGAGCGGTCGGGTACGGGCAGCTCGCCACCATGCGGCTGCTCGGCGACGAGGGATACCTCGTGACGTTCACCGACGTGGACACCCAGGACTGGAGCCGCCCGCCCGTGGACGAGATGGTCCTCGCGTCGCTCGCGCGCACGGTCGAGGGCGAGGGCGCAGTGATCATGTTCCACGACTCGGGCGGCGACCGCGCCCGGACGCTGGCCGCCGTCGACCGGCTGCTCACCCGGCTGGAGAAGAAGGGATACACCGCCACCACCCTCACGGACGCCGTCGGGCTCCCCACGGCGCACACCGCCGCCTCCCCCGACGAGCGCGTCCTCGGCACGGTCCTGGCGTTGGCCCAGCGCGCCTCCTTCACCTTCGTCGAGGTGCTCGGCTGGTTCCTCGCCGCGGCCGGCGTGCTCACCCTGCTCCGGCTGGCCCTCTTCGTCGCGCTGGCGTGGGCGCACGCCCGCAGGACGCGCGGGAGATCCGCGAACGCCGGCGTTCCCCACTGGGCGGCCACGCCGCCGGTCTCGGTGATCGTGCCCGCCTACAACGAGGCGGCGGGGATCGAGGCGACGGTCCGGTCCCTGGTCAGGACCGACTATCCCGGCCCGGTCGAGGTCGTCGTCGTGGACGACGGCTCGGCCGACGAGACCGGGCGGATCGTCGCTTCGCTCGGCCTGCCCGGAGTCCGGGTGATCCGGCAGCCGAACGCCGGGAAGCCCGCCGCGCTCACCACCGGCATCGCCCACGCCGCCCACGACATCCTGGTCATGGTGGACGGCGACACCGTCTTCGAACCCTCGACCATCGGGACCCTCGTACGCCCGCTCGCCGACCGAACCGTCGGCGCGGTCAGCGGCAACACCAAGGTCGGCAACCGGCGCGGGATGATCGGCCGCTGGCAGCACATCGAGTACGTCATCGGGTTCAACCTCGACCGGCGCGCCTTCGACCTGCTCGGCTGCATGGCGACCGTGCCGGGGGCGATCGGCGCGTTCCGCCGCGAGGCGATCGCGTCGGCCGGCGGCGTCAGCGCGGACACGCTCGCCGAGGACACCGACCTGACCATGGCGATCAGCCGGGCGGGCTGGCGGGTGGTCTACGAGGAGCGGGCGCGCGCGTGGACCGAGGCGCCCGCCTCGCTCGGCCAGCTGTGGCGGCAGCGGTACCGGTGGTGCTACGGCACGCTGCAGGCGATCTGGAAGCATCGCGGCGCGGTCGCGGAGCGCCGTCCATTCGGCCGGCGATGCCTCGGATATCTCACGCTGTTCCAGGTGATCCTGCCGTTGCTGGCCCCCGTCGTCGACGTCATGGCCCTCTACGGGCTGTTCGTCGGCGATCCCCTGCCCGTGGTCGCGGTGTGGGCCGGCTTCGTCGCGGTGCAGGCGCTCACCGGCTGGTACGCGCTGCGCCTGGACGGCGAACGGGCCTCGGTGCTGTGGGTGCTGCCGCTGCAGCAGTTCGTCTACCGGCAGCTGATGTATCTGGTCGTCATCCAGTCGGTGGCCACCGCGGTCCTGGGGGCCCGGCTGCGCTGGCACACGGTCCGCAGGGAGGGCACGTTCACCCTGGCGGGGCCGTCCGTCCCGAGACCGTCCGTCGCGGGCCGCCGGCGCGGGCCGGTCAGGGGTGGGAACGCTCCGAGGAGGAGACGGAGCCGTCCTTGACGGCGTCGAGCATGCCGGGCAGCTCCTGGGTCTCCAGCAGTTCCGCCCGGCATGGCGCGCATTCGTCGAGGTGCCGCTCGAATGCCTCGGCGTCGTCGTCGTCCAGCACTCCCAGGGCGTACGCTGCCACGTCGAAGTGCGGCGACGACGCGGACATCAGCTGGCCACCCCCCTCTCCTTCAGGGCCGTGCGAAGCGCGCGCAGGGCGTAAAAGAGCCTCGATTTCACGGTACCCGGTGGAATGCCCAGAACCTCGGCCGCTTGGCTTACCGTCCGGTCGCGTAAGTATGTCTCTTCGATAACTTCCCGGTGCTGACTCGACAGGTGCCGCAGCGCGTCCGCGACCACGATGGCCGCCAGCGTCCGGTCCGAGCCGTCCGGTACGGCGATGCTGTCCTCTTCGGGAGCCTCCACCTCCCTCGGCCGTACGCCGCGCCTGCGGCGCCCGTCGATCACGATGCGGCGGGCGACGGTGAGGAGCCACGCCCACAGCAGGGGCGGCTCCCACGTCAGCTTCGCCGAGTTACGCCAGGCACGCACCAGCGTCTCCTGGACGACGTCCTCAGCCCATTGCAGGTCGTTGCCGGTCGTCTTGCGCACGTGACGCAGCAGCGGACCGCCGAACTCGCGGTACAGCTCCCGGATCAGGCGTTCGTCCCGATCGGGGTCGTCGTTGTCAGCGTCGTAGTCAGGGGGGTCAAGACGCACGAACCGGCTGTCGAGTTGTCGACGCACGGCCACATATTTGCACCAGGGTTACTGGTTCGTACACCACATCCGTAACTCCAGTCATTTCTGACTATTTCCTGAACCGCGCCTGAGGAGACCGCGTACCTCCGACCGAAGGTCACGAAAGGAGGCACGATGCGGTTCCGGTTTGGGGAACTCCTGGTGCTCGGCGTCTTCCTCTTCGCGGCGGCCGTCACGGTCGTCGTGGTCGTCCCCCGGAGCGCCTCGTCCCAGTCGGATTGGACGCGGCCGGGCTGGACGCAGACCCCCTACGGCCCGCTGGGCCCGGCCGACCGCGACCTGCTGGTCCGGGTGCGCTGGGCGGGGCTCTGGGAGATCCCCGCCGGCCGCTGGGCCCAGGACCGGGCCGGCAGCGACAAGGTCAAGGACGTCGGCAGGCACCTCGTGGAGGACCACACCAAGCTCGACGCGGCGGTCAGGGAACTCGCCGCCAAGCTCGCCGTCCCGCTGCCCGACCAGCCGAACCCGGACCAGCGCGGGTGGCTGGACGAGATGGCCGCCGCGCGCGGCGCCGCCTTCGACCGCGTCTTCGCCGCCCGCCTGCGCGACGCGCACGGCCAGGTGTTCACCTTCGTCTCCGCCGTACGCGCGGGCACCCGCAACAGCCTGATCCGCGACTTCGCCGGGCAGGCGGTCGACGTCGTGATGAAGCACATGACGCTGCTCGAAGGCACGGGTCTCGTCGACTACTCCACGCTTCCCACCCCCACGGTCTAGAAGACACGGCCTAGAAGGCACTGTCTAAGGAGCATCCATGCGAAAACGGCTCGTGCTCGCGATGGCGGGCGTACTGCTCGCAGGGTCGCTGACCGGTGTGGGCCGGCCCGCGTTCGCCGACCACTGCGACCCCTCCGTCCAGGGTGCGGAGTGCGAGGACGTCGGCCCGGCCCTGGAGGACTTCGTCGACATCCGGCAGGTCCCGCCGGGCGACACCGGCGTACGGGCCGGGCGCGGCTCGTTCACCTCGCGCTGCGGACGCAACGAGAACGGCCACCGCAACTCCGACAACCACATCGTCACTCCCGGGGTGTCGAACGGCGCGCACCACGTGCACGACTACGTCGGCAACCTCACCACCAACGGCTTCTCCACCGACGAGAGCCTCGCCGCGGGCGGCACCACCTGCCGGTTCGGCGACCGGTCGGCGTACTTCTGGCCCGTCCTGCGTGCCCGGGGCGCGGGGACGGGCGCGGGGACGGACGAGCCGGGCGGCGCGTCCGAGGGCAACGTCGGCAGGATCCTCCTGGCCCGGTCGGTCACGCTGCAGTTCCGCGGCAACCCGGTCAGCAGGGTCGTCGCGATGCCCCGCTTCCTCCGGATGATCACCGGCGACGCGAAGGCGGCCACCAACGGCGGCGCCAACGCCCGGGCGCAGTGGACCTGCACCGGCTTCACCGACCGGCTGACGAGCAGATATCCGCTCTGCCCCCGGGGCGGCCCGGTGCTGCGCGTGCTCGACTTCCCCAGCTGCTGGGACGGCCGGAACACCGACAGCGCCACCCACAGGACGCACGTCGTGTTCCCCGGCGCGAACGGCGCCTGCCCCGCGGGCACCCGGGCGATCCCGCAGCTGCGCATGACCCTGGCCTATTCGGTGCCGAGCGGGCCGTCGTTCGCGGTGGACAGCTTCCCGGAACAGCGGCACAACCCGATCACCGACCACGCCGACTTCGAGAACGTCATGCCCGACCGGCTGATGAGCACGGTCGTCTCCTGCGTGAACCGCGGCCTGCGCTGCTGAGCCCCTGCACTGCTGAACCCGCCCCGCTCGTGCCGTTCCCCGTCCGGTCCTTCGCAGACCACCCCCGCCTGAGGACGGGGAGCGGCGCCCCCCACTTCGAGCCCGCATTGATCAGACGGAGGAATCATTGCCCAACAGACGGGCTCCCCGGCACACCCGGCCGGATCCCGGCCTCGACCTCGAAAGGCGCGGCGTACGGATCGGCCTCGGCGCCGTGGTCACCCTGGCCCTCACCGCGGGGCTCGCCGCCACCCGGACCAGCGGCGGCGCGGTGTTCCTGGCCGACGCCCAGGCGTTCCTCACGTTCTACGCCGGGGTCTTCTCGCTCGTCGGCCTCACGACGACGGTCGCCCTCGGCCTGGCGGCGACCGACCGCGTCGTCCTGCCCATCTCCCAGCGGGTGCGCGTCCAGCTCGTGCACCGCGCCATGGCGCTGCTCGGCATCGGCTTCCTGATCGTCCACATCGGCATGAAGATCGCCGCCGGGCTGGTGCCGCCGTACGGGTCGGTGATCCCCTCCACGAACGTCTACGTGTCGCTGGGGGCCGTGGCCTCGGACCTGTTCGTCGTCATCGTCGCGACCGGCGTGATGCGCGGCAGGTTCGCCCAGGCGGAGCGGCCCTGGCTGTGGCGCGGACTGCACGACCTGGCCTACCTCGCCTGGCCGGTGGCGATCCTGCACGGCCTGACCGCCGGCCGGGCCGCCGCGCCCTGGGTGACCTTCAGCTACGTGGCCTGCCTGGCGGCGGTCGGCGCCGCCCTGCTGATCCGGCTCGCCGCCGCAACCCGGCCCGCCCGGCAGGCGGCGACCGGCGACCGGAACGCCGAGTGGAGCGCCGGCCGCGCGTCCCGGGAGGACCTCACGACGCCGCGGCCCGCCGTACGGCGGCAGCGGGCGCCGCGTGAGGCCGCCGTCCTCGGGCGCACCGGCACCGATCCCCTCGACGTCCTCGACACACCTCCCACCCCCCAGGAACCCCGCCTCCGGAGGATCGTTTGATTCCCTACCGCGTCTCCCACGTCCGGCGGCTCGGCCCGGCCCGGCTCACCGCCGGATTGGACGACCACCGCAGGCTCGACCTGAACGCGCACTACAAGTTCCACGACCGGCTCCCGAGCCACACCGTGGACGCGCTGATCTCCATGGCCGAGGAGGTTGACCTGCGGGGCCGGGGCGGGGCCGCGTTCCCGTTCGCGCGCAAGCTGCGCGCCGTGGCCTCCCGCGCCCGCGACAGCGAGACGGTCGTGCTGGTCAACGCCGCCGAGGGTGAGCCCGCCAGCCTCAAGGACAAGACCCTGCTCACCCGGGCGCCCCACCTCGTTCTGGAAGGCGCCCTGCTCGCGGCCAGCGCGCTCGGCTCCCGGGAGGTGGTGATCGCGGTCGGCGCCGGCGAGCTGGCCGAGGCCTCGGTCACCGCCGCCGTGGCCGAGCGCGGCCTGACCGGCCTGGTCCGGGTCGCGGGCATCCAGGAGCGGTTCATCTCGGGCGAGGGCGGCGCGCTCGTCCGCGCGGTCAACGGCGAGGCGGGCCTGCCGCCGGGCCGGAAGGTCCGCTCCAGCGACAGCGGGGTGCGCGGGCTGCCCACGCTGCTGTCGAACGCCGAGACCTTCGCGCAGCTCGCCGTGCTCGCCGAGCTGGGGCCGGAGGAGTACGCCTCGGTGGGCACCGTCCAGGAGCCGGGGACGATCCTGCTGACGGTCGGCGGCTCGGTGACCACCCCCGCGGTCGTGGAGGTCGCGCCGGGCGTGCCGCTGGCCGACGTGCTCAACCTGTGCGAGGCGAAGATCGGCGACGGGCTGCTGCTCGGCGGCTACCACGGCACGTGGATGTCGGCCGAGGACGCGTACGGCGCGATCCTGTCCCGCCGCGGCGCGAAGGAGGCGGGCGGCGAGCTGGGCGCGGGCATCGTGGTGGTGCTGGGCGAGGACACCTGCCCGCTCGGCGAGACGGCGCGGGTGGCGAACTACCTGGCGGCGCAGTCGGCCGGGCAGTGCGGGCCGTGCCGCCTCGGCCTGCCGGACCTCGCGCGGGCCTGCCGCCGGCTCCAGGACGGCGACCCGGACGGCCCCGACCTCGTCCGCAGGGCCGCCGCCGCCGTGAAGGGCCGGGGCGCCTGCTTCCACCCGGACGGCTCGGCCAGGTTCGTGCTGTCCGCGCTGGACGCGTTCGCCTGCGACGTGGAGGAGCACCGCTTCCACGGCGGTTGCGGGCGGGCGGCGAAGGGCGTGCCGCCGCTGCCGATCGAGGACGCGCAGGACGCCAGGCTCGTCGTCGACTGGACCCGCTGCCAGGGCCACGGCCTGTGCGCGCACCTCGTGCCCGAGCTGGTCAAGCTCGACCGCCACGGCTTTCCGGTGTTCATGGACACCGGGGTGCCCTCCTGGCTGCTGGGCGAGGCGCAGAAGGCCGTGGAGATGTGCCCCGCACTGGCCCTCCGCATAGGGATGAAGTGATGGGCTTGTTACCAACCGGACCGGTTCCATGAGCGTCTCAACGAGGTAGATCACCACCTCGGGAGTACGACCATGATCGACAGACGGAGTTTCCTTCGCGTCTCGGCCCTCGCCGGGGCCGCCGCCTTTTCCGGCACGGCTTTCGCCGCCGCGGGTCCCCGTCCCGCCGACTGGTCCGCGCTCGGGCGGGGGCTGGACGGCAAACTGATCCGTCCCGGCGACGCGTCGTACGACAACGCGCGCCGCGTCTTCAACTCGGCCTTCGACTCCGTACGCCCGGCCGGGGTGGCCTACTGCACGACGGCGGCGGACGTGTCGGAGTGCCTGGCGTTCGCCCGGCGATACGCCGTGCCGGTGACCTCCCGGTCGGGCGGGCACAGCTACGCGGGCTGGTCCACGGGCAGCGGGCTCGTCGTCGACGTGTCGCCGATGAGCGGCGTGTCCTACTCGGGCGGCCACGCCACGGTCGGCGCCGGGGCGCGTCTGGTCGACGTCTACGCCAAGCTCGCCGCGCACGGCGTCAGCATCCCGGCGGGTTCCTGCCCGACCGTCGGGGTGGCCGGGCTCACGCTGGGCGGCGGCATCGGCGTGGTGTCACGGCAGTACGGCCTGACCTGCGACGTGCTGGAGTCCCTGAAGGTCGTCACGGCGGACGGCAAGGTGGTGACCTGCTCGCCGAGCTCGCACCCGGACCTCTTCTGGGCCTCCCGGGGAGGCGGCGGCGGCAACTTCGGCGTGGCGACGTCGTTCACGTTCCGGACTCATCCGACGCGTTCCGTGACCCTGTTCTTCCTGCACTGGCCCTGGTCGAAGGCGGCGGCCGTGCTCAAGGCATGGCAGGCGTGGGCGCCCTCCGCGCCCGACGCGATGTGGTCCAACTGCCACCTCAACCACGACCCGTCGCTCGACGTGATGGTCGGCGGGCTGTACCTCGGCGGCAAGACGGCGTGCGAGAACCTGCTGCAGAAGCTCGTCGACCGCGTCGGCTCGGGCCCTTCGACCCGCTACGTCGCGACGTCCGCCTACGACCACGCGATGATGGTGGAGGCGGGCTGCGCGTCGATGTCCGTGGCCCAGTGCCACCGTCCCGGCACGCTTCCCGGGCAGAACGCGAGCGGCAGGCTCGTCCGCGACTCGTTCTCGGCCAAGTCGCATTTCGCCTACACGCCGCTGTCGTCCGCCGGGATCAAGGCGCTGCTGGCCCAGGTCGCCGCACCCGGGCGGCACTCGGTGCTGATCGACGCGCTCGGCGGCGCCGTCGCCAGGGTCCGCCCCGACGCCACCGCCTTCCCGCACCGCAAGGCGCTCTTCAGCGTGCAGTACTACTCCCATTTCTCCGGCGCCGCCGGCTGGGCCCGGGCCGCCCACGCCGCCATGCGGCCGTACTTCGGGGACCACGCGTACGTGAACTACATCGATCCGGAGCTCAAGGACTGGCGGCAGCAGTACTACGGCGCCAACGCCGCCCGGCTGGCCCAGGTCAAGGCCGCGTACGACCCCGGCCGCCTGTTCCGCCTCCCCCAGGGTGTGTGAACGGTTGCCGATCGGGCCGGGCTGCGCGAACCTCACCATATGAGCGAGGAGCGGCGGACAATGATCGGCGCCGACGGCGCCCCGGTGTTCAGTTACCTGGAAGGCGTCCGCGACGGCAGCCCCTGGGCGTACGCGATCGAGGACATCGGTCCGGGAGCCGCCGGCGCGATCACGTCGCGGATGCCCGGTTGGGCGGTCTCCGCGCCGGTCGAGCTCGGTCAGGCCCTGCTCGACCGGGGCGCGCGGCTGCTGCGGCACATGCACATGATGCGGTGCGACCTGCCGATCACCCGGCCGGTCGCGGACGTCGCTCCGGACGGCTTCCGGATAGTGCCCTGTGACCGGTCGCCCGCCGAGATCTTCCCCGCGTGGTTCGCGGCCTACCCGCCCGGCCATCCCGACTACCGCCCGCGGGACCGCGAGAAGGCATTGCAGGAGGAGCTCGTTCCGCTCCTCGGCGGCGAGGAGATCGGCCCCCTGCTTCCCTGCAGCGTCCTCGCCGTACGGGACGGCTCTCCCGGGACGGGCGAGGTTGTGGGCGGCGTTTTCGCGCACGACTCGAACCGGGGGCCGTGGATCGCGGACGTGTTCCGGCACCCG
Organism: Microbispora sp. H10830; assembly: GCF_014161375.1. Lineage (NCBI taxonomy): Bacteria > Bacillati > Actinomycetota > Actinomycetes > Streptosporangiales > Streptosporangiaceae > Microbispora > Microbispora sp. H10830. Next base: position 502,624 of record NZ_JABBWX010000003.1, on the reverse strand, counting down.
GACCGGTCCCCGCGAGGTCTCGGCGCGCTCATGCTGTCGACCACCCTGGCCCGGGCCGGCGCGGACGGGCTGACCGGCGTCGGCCTGGTGGTCACCGAGGGCAACCCCGCCCGCCGCGTGTACGAGAGGGTCGGTTTCCGCATGATCGACAGTGCGATGACGGTCATGATCTGACAGCGACCCCCTCGGCCACCACTGACGTGATCTCGTCGTTGGTGACCGGGTCGCCACTGCCCTCGACTGTCGGCCAGTCCACCGGCTCATCCCACACGCGCTTCCACGTGAGCCATGCCGAGCCGCCGACCCTCCCGTTACTCAATGTGATAAGTAGATTGCCGACAGCAATCACTCGGGGGGAAGTCCATGAACGTATCTCGATCTCGCGCGTACCTGGCCTGCGGTCTCGGCGCCGCCGCGGCGGGTGTGCTGGGCCTGGCCCTGACGGTCGTCCCGTCGGTCGCCGAGGGCGCGTCGAGCGGCAGCGGCCAGAGCACCAGGCCGGTCGCCGACCCCTCGCCGAAGCAGCCGGGCGGCCACACCGTGCTGACGTGCGCGCTGAGCACCAACGGCCGGCCGATCACCGCCGACCCCGCGGTGGGCAAGGAGGCCCGCGCGGTGACCGCCAAGGGCACCGTGACGCTCACCGGCTGTTCCTCTCCCGACGGGAGCTTCCCCAACATCCGCTCGGGGACGGCCACCTTCAAGGGCACCGGGCAGGCGTCCTGCACGGGCGTCCAGGACGTCGCCGGCACAGGCACCGTCACCTGGAAGGACGCCCAGGGCCAGACGCTGGGCACCTCCACGGTCCGCCCCAACCTCAACGGGATCGACTCGTACAACCCGGGCGACATGATGCTGGTCGGCGAGGTCACCGAAGGAAAGCTGAAAGGCAAGCGGATCGCCGGCAAGGCCGCTCCCACCTCCGACATCAGCCAGTGCTCCAGCAAGGGCGTGAGCAGCGCCCAGGGCAGCGGCACGGTCGCCTTCATCGCCGTCGACACATCGAAGTAGCCGACGCGGGACCGGGTGGGGAAGGGTGCTGAATGCCGTCGGATGAGCCCGTGCTGCGGGTGCGGGACGTACGGAAGAGCTACCGGGGTCGCCCGGTCCTGCATGGAGTGGATCTCGATCTGCCGCCCGGCCGGGTGGTGGGGATCGTCGGGGAGAACGGCGCGGGCAAGACCACGCTGCTGCGCGTCCTCGCGGGCGACCTGCGGCCGGACGGCGGGTCGGTGCGCCACGGCGGGCGCATCGGTCACTGTCCGCAGGAGACGGTGCTGCACGACGCGTTCACGGTCGAGCAGCACCTGCGGTTCTTCCAGGTCGCCTACGGCCTGCCGAGCCTGTGCATGGCCGAGGAGCTGATGGAGGCGCTGCGGTTCTCCGGCTCCCGCCGGGCCCGCCCCGCCACGCTGAGCGGCGGCACGCGGCAGAAGCTCAACCTCGTCCTGGCCCTGATGCACGACCCGGACGTGCTCCTGCTCGACGAGCCCTACCAGGGCTTCGACTGGGAGACGTACGTACGGTTCTGGGACCTGGCCGAGGAACTGCGCGCGCGTGGCCGCTCGGTGCTGGTGGTCTCCCATCTCGCCTACGACGCGGCCCGGCTCGACACACTCCATCGGCTGGAGGGCGGCGTGCTGCGCGAGCAGGGACGCGTGATCGCCAGTGGCGGAGACAGGGCGGGTGCGCCGTGAGACGCCATTGGACCTGCTACGCCACCGCCGCGCGCATGACGTTCGTGGAGCACCTGCGCAACCGGCTGGCATTGGTGATCATCGTGGTCTTCATCCCGGTGTGGGCGATCCTCATCTACGCCCTGTCTCTGGAGATCCCGCTCCCGTTCCACGTCCGGGCCGCCGACCGGACCGTCACGGTGCCGGCCGGCGTCCTCAACCAGCTCGGCGGGGCGCTGCAGATCCTGGCGCTGATCACCGGCTTCATGATGTTCGTGACCACGATGAACTCGGCGTCCTTCGACCGCCGGCTGGTGCGATCCGGTTTCCCCCAGCTGTGCCTGATCGCCGCGAAGCTCACCGCCCTGGCGGTGGTCGCACTCTGCGTCGCGCTCTACGCGACCGGCCTGATCTGCCTGACCCATCCGACCGCGCAGCCCATGCTGCTCGCCGCCGCCCTCGCCGGCGGGGCGCTGATCTACGGAGGGATCGGCATCGCGCTCGCCGCGGTGCTGACCAGCGACCTGGCCGGTCTGGTCCTCGTCACCGTGATCTGCTCGATCGACCTGGCCCTGCAGAGCCCGCTCGCCACCCCCGCCGCGGCCGGCGCCCTGGTGCGTTACCTGCCCGACTACGGCCCGATGCAGGCGGCCGTCGCGGCCGTGGCCATGGACACGGTGCCCTGGAACGCCGTCGGCCCGGCCGTGTGCTGGGCGCTGGGCACGGTGATCCTCGGCGTCTCCGCCTTCGCCGGCCGCACGCGCGCGCACCAGCCGGTCGGCGGGCCGGTGACGGCGCATTCATGAGTCCCCGTCTGGAGTATCCGTGACATCTGAGAGCGTTTCTCGTGCCTTCCCCGCCCTGGAGTCCGATCTGGATCGGGTGCGGGAGATCGTCGGCATGGCGGACGTGCCGAGCCGCTCCGAGCTGGCCCCGCTGACCAGGCAGCCGGCCGGTCACCGTCACCTGATCCGGCCCACCCTGGCACTGCTGTCGTACTACGTGCTCGCCGGGCCGGAGCGGGCCGCCGACGTCCGCGCCGTCAAGGCCGCGGCGGCCGTCGAACTGCTGCACATGGCATCGCTCTACCACGACGACGTCATCGACGACGCGCGCCAGCGCAGGGGCAGGCCGAGCGTCAACATCGTGTGGGGCGCGCGCCTGGCGGTCCTGGCCGGCGACCTCCTGTTCATCAGCGCCAGCCGGATCCTGTCCGAGCTGGGCCGGCGTGAGGCCCTGATGGTCGCCGAGACCGCCCAGCGCACCTGCTCGGGAATGATCGCCGAGACGGCCGACCGCTTCCTGCTCTCCCGCACCGAGGAGGCCTATCTGGAGGTGACCGGCGCCAAGACGGCCGAGTTACTGTCCCTGGCCTGCAGGCTGGGCGCCATGCAGGCCGGGCGGGACCCCGAGGCCGAGGAGGACCTGGCGCGGTTCGGCTGGCATCTCGGCCTGGCCTACCAGGTGCGCGACGACATCCTCGACCTGACCGCGACGACCGGGGAGCTCGGAAAACCGGCCAACTCCGACATCACGGAAGGCGTCTACACGCTCCCCGTGATCAGGGCCCTGGGCCGCGAACCCGCGCTCGCCCGGCTGCTGCGCCGCGGCCTGACCTCGGCCGACGCCGAGCGCGCGCGGCAACTGGTCCTGTCCTGCGGAGCCGTGGAGGAAGCCCGGCAGGTCGCCGACTCCCACATGGAGACGGCTCTCCGGCGACTCGACGGCCTCGGCGATCCGCGATCACGCGAGGGGCTCGCCGGCTACGTGCGGTCGGTCATGGGTTCCGGTGGAAAGGCCGCCCCGGCACCCGTCACCGTGCCCGCCCCCTCTCCCGTTCCCTCTCTCGTTCCGGCTTCCGCTCGGGCCGGCGTCCCGGCCGGGGAAAAGGAGCGCGTACAGGAGCGGTTGGACGCCTGGTTGCTGCACACCGGGCTGGCGGCCACGCCTGAGGAGGCCCGCCACCCGAGATGGAACGCCATGGCCTCGACCGCCGCGCGGTTCTGGCCGGACGCCGACGCCGAGCAGGCCGAGACGCTGGCCCGGTGGATGCTGGTGATCGCCGTCGTCGACGACCTCTTCGACGAGCCGGGTCTCGCCGACCCTGGCGAGATCGTCCGGCTGCGACACCGGCTCACCCGCATCGTCCGCGGGCTCGACGACACCCCGCCGACCGGTGGCGCGGTCGCCACGGCCATGGCCCAGGCATGGGAGCGGATCCGCCTGATCCAGCCGCCCTCTTGGCGGACGCGCGCCCTCGGCCACGTCGAGGAATGGCTGGACGCGGCCGAGCGCGAGGCGTGCCACCGGCTCAGCGGGTTCATCCCCAGCCTGCGGGACCAGTTCGCGCTGCGCCTGGGGAGCTCCGGGGCGCCCGTCTTCCTGGACAGTGTCGAGATCACGTACGGCAGGGAGTTCGAGCCGGCGGTACGCGACCATCCGCTCTTCCGGCGACTGATGGACGTCGCCACGGCCGCGGCTCTCGCGGAGAACGACCTGCGGACCCTGGATGAGGACGAGGCCGTCGGCGCTCCCTACAACCTGGTCAGGGTGCTCCGCCACGAGACCGGCTGCACCAGGCAGGAGGCGATCGACGAGGTGACCCGCCAGGTCGAGGACGGCTTCGCCCAGGTGGACGCCATACTCGCCTCCGCACCCGCCATCCTGCGCTCCGCCGACGGCGGCGCCGGCTCCGTGGCCGGGATGGGTCTCCTGCGTCTTACCCAGAAGCGACTGCCGGGCTGGCGCACCCTCCACGACATCGACCGTTACAGCCGCCCGTCCGCAGGCAGCGAGACGTACCTGACCCGGCTGCGCCGGGAACTCCTGCTCGAGTACGCCGAGACCGGCGCGGCACGCTGACCCCGGTCCCCTACGCGGGAGATGTCAGGCGGATCCGTCCGCCGCGATGCGGTCGAGCCATTCGCCGAGCACGTGGCGTTCTCCGTCGGTGAGAGCCGTGGCGTCCGGCAGCGCGGCGCGCAGTGCCATCGCCGCAGTGGCCGGTCCGGGGGTTTCGACCGCGGGGGCGTCGGTGGTGATGGCGGCTGTCACCGCGTCGCGGGCCACCTCCGACAGGCGCGGGTCACGCCGTTCCTGGGGCAGGGCGAGCAGCGTGAAGACCGTGCCGCAGCCCGCGGCGTGCACGAGGTCCGCCGCCAGGCGCTCGCCGACCTTCAGCCGGCCGGCGGCGGCGATGGCGCGGATGCGCTCCCCCAGCATGCGGAAGGCGGCGACGGCGGCGGGCGACTGCCGTCCCGGCGTGGGATCGCCGTACATGAGCGAGAACAAGGCGGGGTTCGCCAGCCCGAAGCCGACGTGCAGGTCCCATCCGGCGCGCAACGCCTCGACCGGGTCGCCGGCAGGCGGGCTCGCCTTCTTGTCCTGCAGATATGAGCTGAAGCCATACTCGGCGACCGCGTCGAGCAGGCCCTCCTTGTCGCCGAACAGCCGGTAGATCGTCGGGGCCTGCGTCCCCGCCGCGGCGGCCACCGCTCTGGTCGAGAGGGCGTCGCGCCCGCCGCTCGCGAGCAGCCGGGCCGCGACCGACACGATGTGGGCCCGCGTCCTGTCTCGGCCGCTCGCCGCCTCGCTCTCCGGATCGCTCATGCTTCCAACGATATCAGCATGTTGCTATCGCCGATTTTCCAGTGTTAGCGTTCACTCGATATCAGCGATAGCAAGGAGTGCATCGTGATCGTCATCACCGGAGCGACCGGCCAGCTCGGCCGCGGCGTCGTCGAGCGCCTGCTCGCGCGTCTCCCCGCCGGCCGGATCGGCGTCAGCGTCCGTGACCCCCTCCAGGCCCAGGACCTCGTGGACCTCGGCGTACGAGTCCGGCAGGGCGACTTCGACGACCCCGCGAGCCTGGCGCACGCGTTCGAGGACGCGTCGCAGGTGTTGATCGTCTCCGGCCCGGCGGACGCCCGCCCGCACCGTACGGCGATCGAGGCCGCCAGGGCCGCGGGCGCCGAGCGGATCCTCTACACGAGCCACATGGGCGCGAACCCGGCCTCCCCCTTCGTCCCGATGCCGTCCCACGCCGAAACCGAGCAGGACCTGCGCGCATCCGGGGTCGCGTTCACCGCGCTGCGCAACGGCTTCTACGCGACCACCGCGGTCCATTTCGTGAGTCAGGCGCTGCAGAGCGGCACGCTCGTCGCCCCCGAGGACGGCCCGGTCTCCTGGACCGCCCACGCCGACCTCGCCGAGGTGGCCGCCGTCGCGCTGGCGGAGGAGGGCCGGCTCGACGGGATCACCCCGCCGCTGACCGGTCCCGAGTCACTCGACCTCGCGGACGTCGCCGCGATCGCCTCCGACCTGACGGGACGGGCGATCACCCGCGTCACCGTCCCGGACGACGAGTGGGTCGCGGGCATGGTGTCGCGCGGCGCGCCCGAGCAGCAGGCCCGCTTCTTGCTGGGCATGTTCGAGGCCAGCCGCCGGGGAGAGTTCGCCGAGACCGGCCCCGCCCTCGGGGAGCTGCTCGGTCGTAAGCCGACCGCGTTGCGCGAGCTGCTCGCGGCCACGCTGACGAACTGACCTGCACGGCGTCCGGCCCTTTTGCGCCTGATTCCGCCCGTTCGATTCGCGTGATCGTTAAAGTACGTCGGACGGAGCGTTCCCAGGGAGTGCAGGCATGGGCAGGCGCAAATACCGGAACGAACGTCGTCACTACAGATACATCGAGGCCGTGGTGCTCAACCGTGTTCTCGACGAGAACACGCGGTCGGTGCTGCGGATGCTGCCCGGGCAGCCGATGGTGACGGCGGACCATTTCTCCGCATCCGTGGATTGGGACGACTACACGCGGGATATGGAGAGATTCGTCGAGCAGACGTTCGACGCCTGGCTGTTCTTCGACAACTACGGTCCCCGTACGGTCGCCTTCCGGATCCCCGGCGAGGCGCTGCCGGCGCAGGCCGTCGCCCCGCACCTGCACGGCGACGTGCTTCAAGGACTGCGCATGGAAACGAGCGGCGACGACCTGCTCCTGCGGTTCAGCATGTACGCCGAGGACTCCGAGCTGTTGCACCTGCACGAGTCGGGCACGGGATGGCTTCGGGACATCCTTCCGGTCCGCGAGGAACTGATGTCGGGCAGGCTGGACGCGCTGGAGCTGGGGCGGGTGGTCGGCACCCACTGGGACGAGGTCGACCGCGACCTGTCCGCCGAATATGGGCTGTCGAAGGCGTCACGCGTCCTGGCGGCGTACCTGCTGGTCGCTCCGCGGGAACTGGCGCGCTTGGCGGGCGAGCGGGCGGAAGCGGGGAGCGGGGAGCTGCCACCGGGGTGGCTGTCCGCCTGCTCCGGTCTCGAACCGGTGGCCCGATGGGAGTTCGCCGCCGCCGATCCGCGCAACTCCTTCCAGATCACCCTGGGCCGGCTGCCGAGCGACTGCGAGTACGGCGACTGGTACGTGACGTCGTCGGAGCCCCGCGGCAGGCCCCTGGCCTTCCGCACGGAGGACGACGCCCGTCGTGGTTACCACGACGAGGCGCTACGGCTGCAACGGTTCAACGACCCCGGCCGATGGCGGCAGCTGGACCCCACCGTGTGAGCCGCTACGGGCTCGGGACGAGGGCGCGGAAAATCTCATCGGCCGACGTGACCGTGCCCTCTCTCTGCGTCCGGTAACACCTCTCGGTGTCGATCGCGGGGCGCGGTCAGCCGAATTAGGCGGCACCGTTTTCCGGGCCGATTTTCATGTCGGGACATCCGGCGACCTCACCATGGCCAGATATAAAGTGTCATGAAAACATGTGAGGAGGCCGAAAATGCTGGTCGAATGGCTGGCAGCGGTGGCCGCGACGGGCGGAACCGCGGTGGTGCAGGCCGCGGGCACCGACGTGTGGGTGAGCGTGCGGCAGCGGGTGGCGCATGTACTCGGCCGCGACGATCCCGAACGCGAGAAGGCGGAATTGATGCGGCTGGATCAGACCGCGACGGATCTCGCCTCGCTCGCCCCGGAGGAGGCGGCGCTGATACGGGCCCGGCAGGAGGCGTCCTGGACGGCCCGATTCGAGATGCTGCTGGAGAGTCTCGGCGAGGCCGAACGCGAACGGATCGCCCACGAACTGAACGACATCGCCGACCAGGCTCGTCACGCATCCGTGGGGGGAGTGTCGGGGAACGTTTTCCATGGACCGACCGCGTTTCAGGTCGGGGACCGCAACCGTCAGGACAACCACTTCGGGCCGAGGGCATGACCCGCGACTCCGAATCAGGAAGAGACGGAGTATCGGGAAACGTCTTCCACGGCCCCGCCCCCTTCCAACTCGGCGATCGCAACGTCCAGATCAATCACATCCACCAGCCGGCGCCGCAGCGCCGCCCTCTGGTCCTCGCAGGTGTGGCGGTCACGACCCGGGAAGAACTGGCCGCCGCCATCCGCGGCGACTGGACCGCCGCGAGGCGTCAGTTCTTCGAGGGCGCGGCCACGACCGGCGCACCCTCCGACGGTTGGCTCAGCCTTCTCGCCTGGCTGCACGACCTCGACGGTCTCACCGCCGATGACCTGACCGCTCAGATCGAACTCATCGACCATCGGCTCCGAGACGACGGACTTCCGGCTGACCTGAAACTGCTTCACCTGCTGGGCTGGCTCGATCCGGAAGGAGAAGCCGTCTGGCGAGGAACGGTCGTGACCCCGGAGTCGCTTTCCGAGGCACTCAGGATCGGTCGTCTGCGCGAAAGCGGCCCCGAATGGGAGCTCTACCGCGACCTCTGCGAGGGCGGCTTATTGGACGCCCTCTCCAGGTTCACCGTGCTGAGCGCGCTCCGCGGAACACAACGGACCTGGGACGAGGTCTGGGATTCGTGGCGGCAGCTGGCCGCTCGGGTGCCCGGCCTGCCACCCGAAGCCCGGGAATGGGCCGAGAGCGGGGCGCGCGGGCTGCTGCTGGCGGCCCTTCTGCCCTACTCGGAGAGCAAGACGTGGTTGCGCGCCGGCTGCGAGAGCGTGGCGCCACCCCCCACTGGTGAGATCACCTGGTACGACTGGTTGCGCGCGCGGGATGGCGGCTCCGACACCCCTATCGGGTGTCTCGTGCGCGCCGACTTCACCGCCTTCGCCACGGCCCAGGCGGAACAGCGGCGTCGGCAGGCGGCGGTCGACCGGCAGAACCAGCAGGCGATGACCGCGCTGGACGCCGCCTCCGCTCTGCGGGACCGGCAGTGGGCCGACTACGAGAGCCGGCGGCTCTCGCCCACCGCCCGATCGGGAGCGGTCATCCGCGCGGCGCTGTGGCTCGGGGCCTGGGGCGCGGCCACGATCCCGGTGGCCTGGATCATGTGGGGCTGGGCTCGGCCGGACATCGCCGCGACGATGTCCTGGTATCTCGTCGCGCTGACCCTGGCGGCGTACGCGGGCTGGCTACCAAGAGTCATCCGGCTCGGCGCGGCGTACCAACCTCCGCTGCGGCGCATGCGCGAGTGGGCCGAGGAGGCCCGGGCCGACCCCGGAAGCGTTCGGAGGGGTCTGATCAGAGCCGGCGCCGTAGTCGGAGCCCTCCTGATCCTCGGGGTGCTCCTTCACGACGTCGGCCCCATCGTGACGACGATTCTCGTCATTCCCTTGCTGGCCGCGGCGTTTTATTTCGCCCGCATCGGGGCGCTTCACGACTGGGCGGCCGAGCATCGGGAACGACTGCGGGACTACCGGTCCAGGCGGCCCGGTTCCGGCGGCATTCCTGAGAGCATCGCCCGAGGTGTTCAATCGCCGTCGGCCAGAGTCCGGGCCGACGCCTACCAGGCGTACATGCGACAGTTCATCGGCGTCCACCACGGCGGGAAGGACGACGCCGACCGCAAGAACGACCGCCGCAGCCGTTGATCGGACGACAGCGGCCCCAGTGCTGGGCGATGGCCGCGCCCGGCGGCGGTCAATAGGATCTTTGTCGATCTGTCGAAAAGCATTCCAGCGGGGGCGATGTGAACGGCGGCAGCGGGGCGGGGGGCTTACGCGGTTTCGGTGACGGGCACGAGTCCGGCTCTGGGTGGCCGTCCGGCCCACAGCATCCGGCCGACCTGCGTACCGGCGACCCGGCCCAGGTGGGGCCATATCGGCTGGTGCGCAGGCTGGGCGAGGGCGGGATGGGCACCGTCTACCTGGGCGAGGCACCGGACGGCACACGCGTGGCGGTCAAGCTGCTCCACCACACGATCGCCGCCGACCCCGACTTCCGCCGCCGATTCCGCCGCGAGGTGGAAGCGGCCAAACGGGTCGCCCGCTTCTGCACCGCCGCCGTCCTCGATGCCGAGGTGGACGGCGAAACCGTCTATCTGGTCACCGAGTACGTCCCAGGGCCGACCCTGCGGGAGGCCGTCGAACGGGACGGACCACTGCCCGGCTCAAGCCTGGACGGACTCGCCGTCAGCATCGCGACCGCCCTACGCGCCATCCACGCCGCCGGCATCATCCACCGCGACCTCAAACCCGGCAACGTCCTGCTCTCCCCCATCGGCCCCAAAGTCATCGACTTCGGCGTGGCCCACTTGTCGGACACCGCCACGCACAGCAGCGCGGTCGTCGGGACACCCTCGTTCATGTCTCCCGAGCAGTTCGAGGGCGGCCCCCTCACACCCGCCTCCGACGTCTTCGCCTGGGCGGGCACGGTCGCGTACGCCGGCACGGGCCACGCCCCCTTCGGCAACGGACCGCTGCCGGTCGTCATCAACCGGGTCATCAACGGGGAACCCGACCTGACCGGCCTCGACGGACCGCTCGGCACGCTCGTCGCCCGCGCCCTGGCCAAGAACCCGGCACAACGACCGACCGTGCAGGACATCCTGGACGCCCTCACCGGCTCGTCCCCGGTTGAAGAGTCGTGGGTCACGACACTGCCGGGGGGCGGCAGACGCCGCCGCAGGCTGCTGACCGGGGTCGGGGCCGCGGTAGCCGGGCTGGCGGTGATCGCGACGGTGGTCACCCTATGGCCCTCCGGCGGCAACCCGCACGCCTCGGCGTCCGCGACCTCCTCCGCCACCTCCACGCGCTCTGCGGTGGTGATCCCCGAGGGGCCTACGCCCATCGCCTCCACCGCGTCGAAGGCTCCGACGGGCAGCGGCGGCAACCCGCTTCGCGAGCCAGGCGTACGGTTCGCGTACAAGCAGGAGCCCGACCCGCAGCGCCAGGCGGGCGTCTGGAGCGGGCAGGGCAGGAAGGCCGACGCCGCGCTGATGCGCGCCCTGGCCGCGGTGCCGCATCCCGTGAACCTGAACATGCCGGCCGCCGAGGCCGGGCGCACGGTCATGTCCACCGTACGGGTGGCCTCCGCCCGTCACGCCGTTCCCGTGTTCGTGACCGATCATGTGCCGATGAAGGACTGCTCCCAATGGGGGGAGCCGGACGAGCGGTCCTACCGTGACTGGATCGACCGGGTGGCGAAGGGCATCGGCAAGGCGCGGACGGTGGTCGTGCTGGAGCCGAACAGCCTGACCAGGCTCCCCGGCTCGAACAGTTGCTCCCAGGGGAGCAAGGCGGGCGCGGCCGAGCGCTACCGCGAGCTCGCGTACGCCGTGAACCGTCTGGGGAAGCTCCCGCACACGGCCGTTTACCTCGACGGCGGCATCAAGGGCTGGCCCAGCCTCGTCGAGATCGCCGACCGGCTCGTGAAGGCCGGGGTGAAGCGAGCCGACGGCTTCTACCTGAACACGGCGGACTTCCAGGAGACCGACGAGCTTGTCAGGTATGGGGAGAGCCTGTCGCGTTGCCTCTACCTGAAGATGAACAGCGAAGGGAGCACCTGCACCGGCGCCGAGATCGACGCGGTGCCGGCCGGGGCGCCCCTGACCCACTTCGTCATCGACACCAGCCGCAACGGCAAGGGCGTGTGGCAGCCGCCGGAGGGCAAGTACGCCGACCCCCAGATCTGGTGCAACCCCCCGGGCCGGGGCGTCGGCATCCGGCCGACCACCGACACGGGCAGCGAACTGGCCGACGCGTTCCTGTGGCTCCGCTCCCCGGAGCAGTCCAACGGCCAGTGCACGCGCGGCGGCCACGGTCCCCAGGACCCCGTCTACCACCAGGTCGACCCCCAAGGCGGCACGTGGTGGTCGGTGCTCGCCCTCGACCGCGCCCGCAACGCCGTCCCTCCACTGCGCTGAACTACGGCCATCGTGGGAGATGACGGCGAACGAGTAAATCAACAAATCGGGAGAATGCTGTCCAATGGCGACTTACGTGTTGATCCACGCTGCGGCGGTCGATTCCTGGTATTGGGGACCGCTCTCGGCCGCCCTGCGAGACCGGGGCCACGACGTGGTGGCACCGGACCTGCCATGTGATCAGGAGTCGGCCGGGCTCGAAGAGTACGCGGACACGGTGGTCGAGGCGATCGGCGGGCGCACCGATCTGGTCGTCGTCGCCCACTCGTTCGGTGGGTTCACCGGCCCGCTGGTGTGTGACCGGGTGCCTGCCAACCTGCTCGTGATGCTCCAGGCTCAGATCCCGGCTCCCGCCGAATCACCCGGCGAGTGGTGGGGCAACACCGGCTACTGGGCGGCACGGGAGGAAGCCGATCGGCGCCGAGGCCTCCTGGGCGGCATGGATGAGGACGCGTCCTCCCTCGTGCTGCACGACACCCCGACCGACCTGGCCGCCGAGTTCGTCGCCCGACACCAGCGGCACCAGGCGCCTACCCCGTTCGGCACGCCGTGGCCGCTGGCCTCCTGGCCGGACGTGCCGACCAGGTTCCTGCTGGCCGCCGACGACCGCTTCTTCCCGGCCGAGTTCATGCGCGCAATCGTCACCGAGCGTCTCGGTTTCCAACCGGACGAGATGCCTGGTGATCACTGTCCGATGCTCGGCCACCCTAAGGAACTTGCCGACCGCCTTGAGGCGTACCGCACCGGGCTCTGAACAGTGCTGACTCGTCAATCGCCGTTGGCCTTGCGGAGGCGGGCGCGGACCGTACGGCGGACCAGCGGGCCCATGTCCTCCAGGACGGCGACCAGGCCGGCGAGCTGCTCCAAGCTGTCGAAGGCACGCTCCGCGCCGTCCTTGTCGACGCCCTCGTACAGTTCGAGACCGACGAAGGCCGCCGCGGTGGCGCGGGCCAGCCCGGCGACGTCCACGAACTCCGCCAGCGGGGTGCCGGCCAGCACTCGGTGGAGGACGTCCTCGACCTCGGCGACCCACATGGCGAGGCCGGCCGCGGTGGCGGGAGCGAGTTTGTCGTCCATCTGGCTGCCCGCGAGCATCTGGGCGAGCACGGCCAGGCTCCCCGCCTCGCGCTCGCCGGCGTGCAGGGAACGGCCGAGGTCGAGCAGTTCCTTCAGGGAGTTCACAGCCGCGAACCGAGCCCGATAGACCGCCACCCGCTGTTCCGACCCGTGCCGCAGGGCCGCGGCGAGGAGGTCGTCGACGCTGCCGAAGTGGTAGAAGACGAGCGCCTGGTTCACCCCGGCCGCGGAGGCGATCGCCCGCGCGGAGGCCCCCGCGATGCCCTGGGTCCGCAAGGTCTCCAGAGCGCCTTCGAGCAGCCGCGTACGGGTGTCGCCCATCGTCTCCCCCTTCGTTCCTCTTCGCGGCTTCACCGTAGCGGCACCTGTTCGGCCATGGCCGCCCCCGGCGGCGGTCAATAAGATCCGTAGTGACCTGACCTTCCGGACATCCCAGCGGGGGCGATGTGAACGGCGGCAGCGAGGCGGGGGGCTTACCACCCGGGCAGCATGAGTCCGGCCTGCGCGCGGGTGACCCGGCCCAGGTGGGGCCATATCGGCTGGTGCGCAGGCTGGGCGAGGGCGGGATGGGCACCGTCTACCTGGGCGAGGCACCGGACGGCACACGCGTGGCGGTCAAGCTGCTCCACCACACGATCGCCGCCGACCCCGACTTCCGCCGCCGATTCCGCCGCGAGGTCGAGGCGGCCAAACGGGTCGCCCGCTTCTGCACCGCCGCCGTCCTCGACGCCGAGGTGGACGGCGAAACCGTCTATCTGGTCACCGAGTACGTCCCAGGGCCGACCCTGCGGGAGGCCGTCGAACGGGACGGACCACTGCCCGGCTCAAGCCTGGACGGACTGGCCGTCAGCATCGCGACCGCCCTACGCGCCATCCACGCCGCCGGCATCATCCACCGCGACCTCAAACCCGGCAACGTCCTGCTCTCCCCCATCGGCCCCAAAGTCATCGACTTCGGCGTCGCCCACCTGTCGGACACCGCCACGCACAGCAGCGCGGTCGTCGGCACGCCCTCGTTCATGTCTCCCGAGCAGTTCGACGGCGGCCCCCTCACACCCGCCTCCGACGTCTTCGCCTGGGCGGGCACGGTCGCGTACGCCGGCACGGGCCACGCCCCCTTCGGTCACGGATCGCTCCCCGTCGTGCTCAACCGGGTCGTCAACGGGGAACCCGACCTGACCGGCCTCGACGGACCGCTGGGCACGCTCGTCGCCCGCGCCCTGGCCAAGAACCCGGCGCAACGGCCGGCCGTACAGGACATCCTCGACACGCTCACCGGTTCTACGACACCTTCCTTCACCACTCTTCCCGGGGGTGGTGGGAGACGCCGCCGCAGCCTGGTGATCGGGGCGGGCGCGGGCGCGCTTGCCCTGGTCGCGGCGGTGACCGCCACCTGGCTCGGCACCTCGTCGGGCCCGGCCACGTCCGGTTCGTCCGCCATCTCATCCGCCACCTCGGCTGCCTCCGTGGCCGCCGCGCTCCCGTCCGCTTCCGCCGCCGGCACCGGTGGCAATCCGCTGCGCGAGCCCGGCGTACGTTTCGCGTACAAGCAGGAGCCCGACCCGCAGCGCCAGGCGGACGCCTGGGAAGCGCAGGGCAGGAAGGCCGACGCCGCGCTGATGCGCGCCCTCGCCGCGGTGCCACACTCGGTGAACCTGAGCGGACCGGCCACCGAGGCCGAGGACACGGTCAGATCCACGATGCGCCTCGCCGCGGCCCACGACGCCGTGCCGGTGTTCCTCACCGATTACATCCCCCTGACGGACTGCTCCGATCGCGGGGCGCCGAACGAGCAGACGTACCGGGACTGGATCGACCAGGTCGCGGCCGGCATCGGCGCGGGCCGGGCGGTGGTCGTGCTCGAACCGAACAGCCTGACCAAAGTGCCCGGCACCGACAACTGCGAGACAGGCGGCACCGCGGGGACCGCCGAGCGCTACCGCGAGCTCGGCTACGCCGTCGACCGCCTGGGGGCGCTGCCGCACACGGCCGTCTACCTCGACGGCGGCATCCAGGGCTGGCCCGAGTCCGTCGCCGATATCGCCGATCGGCTGGTCAAGGCCGCGATAGGGCGGGCTGATGGCTTCTATCTGAACAGCTCGGACTTCCAGCACACCGACAGCCTTCTCCGGTATGGGGAAAGGCTCTCCCGCTGCGTCTACCTCGTCGCCGCCAAGGGCGGAAGCGCGTGTGCGGGTGCCGACATCGACGCCGTGCCGGCCGACGCACCGCTGACGCACTTCGTCATCGACACCAGCCGCAACGGCAGGGGCGTGTGGAAGGCCCCCGAGGGCAAGTACGCCGACCCCCAGTTGTGGTGCAACCCTCCAGGACGGGGCATCGGCCCCCGCCCGACCACCGACACCGGCAGCGAACTGGCCGACGCGTTCCTGTGGATCCGCGATCCCGGCCAGTCCAACGGCCGGTGCCTCCGGGGCGGCTCCGGGCCGGAGGATCCGGTGCGTCACCAGGTGGACCCCGTCGGCGGCACCTGGTGGCCTGCCCTCGCCCTCGAACGCGCTCGCAACGCCGTGCCCCCGCTGCGTTGAGCTCACAGGCGTGCCTCTTCGCGCCGCGGCTTCAGGGCGGCGGGCACGCCGTGCTCGGACACGTCGACGTACCGGGCTTTGAATGCGCCCCAGTAACCGAACATCGGGCCCAGCCTGTGGTGGGAGACCGTCACCCCGACGCGGAACTCCTCGGCTTCGTCGTCGTACGACTCCCTGACGACGGCCGTTCCCGTGACGATTCCGGGAAGGCGGCACGAGAGCCGGCCCTCGTGCAGGCGGAACCCACTCGATCGGATGACGAGGCCCCCGCGCTCGTCCACCTGAAAGTCCAGATCCACGGCCAGATGCTGGTGCGAGCCCAGGTAGTCGACGATGCCTTTGGGGGGGTCGTACACCATCTGGGCGTCAAACCGCCTGGGGCGGCCGGGCAGGTCGAAGGTGCGGACGAAGCTGACCGTCTCCCGCCCGTACGAGTCGACGTACGGGTAGTTCTCGATGGTGAACGGCACCTGCCGGCCCTGCTCGGGGATCAGAATGTTGCGGGTTCCGCCGAGGGCGAGGAACGGCCGGGTGAAGCCCGCGTGCCAGATGTGCTCCATCACTCCCGTGCCGACGCAGGCCCGCCCGTCAGTGACGCCGACGCCGAAGCGGCGCCGCAGTTGCGGGTGCAGGCGGGCGAAGTCCGCGCCGAGGGCACGCTCGAAGATCGAGGTCATGGCATCTCCAGGTGAGTCAGGGGAGCTTTCAACGCCAGCCGATCGGGCGGACGGCGCAGGCATCGGCGGGCAGCGGGCGTCGACGGGAGCGGCGGCAGGAGGATGGCCGCCGCTCCCACGAGGCAGGCGACAGCGGTCGGGGTGGTTGTGATGGCGACGGCGGTCGCAAGAGTGCGCACGCAGACTTCGCCGAGGGCCTGCCACAGGGAGCGCTCGGGCGTTTGGCCGGTCCCCAGCCAGAGGCGAAGCCGGTCGAAGGACCAGGCCGTCGCCCAGCCGATGAGCGGCCGGAAGACGAGGTCAACGGCTCTGCCCCAGCCGGGGCGATAGCCGTACCGAGTGATGAAGCGGACGCCGTCGCTCGTGGGGACGTACCGCCAGTAGCCGGAGCCGGAACGCATCAACGAGAGCGGATGACCCGAGGAGAACCGCAGCGCCGACGTCCTCCCGCCAGTGTCGTGACGCTCCCCTGCCGTGACGCCGGTGCCGGTGATGAGAAGCCCAGGCAGGAGCCTGAAGGCGTACCGGAAGTACTGCGGCCCGTCGTCGGCACGCGGCAGGTAGTCGATCTCAGTGAACCGCAGGTCCCACCGTTGGTGCAGCTCAGGCCGCTGCGTCCGCTCCCACAGGTCCTCCATGTCAGCCCGAATCAAGCACTCCACGTACACAAACCGACCCACGCACACCCTCCACCAGTCTTGAGCGATCGCTCAAAACCGAGGGTAAGCCGATTTAAGCGATCGCTCAAGACCTGAGGGGTAGACAGCCAAGCGCTGCCGCGAACTCAGCTACGCGGTGGACCGCCTGGGAGCACTTCCACACACGGCCGTCTACCTCGACGGCGACATCGAGGGCTGGACCGACTTCGCCGCCATCGCCGATGACTGTGACCGAGCGCCAGCCCCGCCCGACCACCAACACGAGCAGCGAGCCGGCTGACGCGTCGCTATGGCTCCGCTCCCCCAAGCAGTCCAACGGCCAGTGCACCCGCGGCGGCCACGGTCCCCAGGACCCCGTCTACCACCAGGCCGACCTCCAAGGCGGCACCCGGTGATCGATACTCGCCCTCGACCGCGCCCCCAATGCCGTCCCCTCGCTGCGCTGATCCAAAGGCACGCCTCGGGCACGCGACGGTTTCCATGCCCCGCTGCCGGGCGCCACGCTCCGAGCAGTACCGCCAACAGCAGAACTAAGGTCACCGCTCCTGCGGCTCGTGACGCATTAGCCCGCACGGCTAGGGAGGTAGGAGAAAAATGTAACAAGTCGGGTGACGCCCTTATCCGGCAATGTCCGACATGACATGATGCTGCAGCATGGGCATTCAATTCGGACACATCCCGGATCACCCTGCTGGTTCTCCATTCAGGAGCAGGGAAGCGCTTCGCATCGCCGGCTTACACACGCAAAATATGGCAGGGATTTCTGGCACTGGGAAAACTGGCGCAGATGCCATCGTAGTATCTGGCGGGTACGTCGATGACAAGGATTATGGGAATGTCATTATTTACACAGGACACGGGGGACGTGACCCAAATACAGGGCGCCAAATCAGAGATCAAGACATCAACGATCTAGGCAATGCCGCTCTCGTGCGCAGCGAGTTGGAGGGTCTGCCAGTACGCGTAATACGAGGACGACACAATAAGAAGCATCAACAATCCCCATTCGCACCAGATTCTGGCTACCGATACGACGGTCTATATCGGGTTGAAGGGCATTGGTCCAAGATGGGGGTGGATGGCTTCCGCGTGTGGCAGTTTCGACTTGTCGCGCTTGCGGAGAATGAGATAGCAACACCCAAAAATGTCGAGCCAGTACTGGCGGAAAAAGCCGCTCCAGGTCCAGCTCCAGTGACCACTTCTGTCGTGCAGCGCATCGTTCGCAACAGCATAGTTGCCCAGATTGTCAAATCATGGTACTCCCATGAATGCCAGATCTGTGGGCTAGCTATCGAGGTGGGAGGAGGTTTGTACAGCGAAGGCGCCCACATCCGCGCTCTCGGCCAGCCCCATCATGGTCCCGACGTTCCAGAGAACCTGCTCTGTCTATGTCCCAACGACCATGTACGCTTCGACAATGGAGCCCTCTACTTATTAGATGATCTGAGGGTTTTCGATGCGTTAGCCGGGCAAGCGGTAGGCCGGCTGCGCGTGCACAGGGATCACCATATTGACCTGAACCACGTGGCCTACCATCGCCAATGCTGGACGACAAGTAGCTAAATACAGCCGCACTACTCGGCGCTACCTGTCGATCATTTCTCGAACGAACCATGATTGCACTATGCAATCTGGGCATCCGGGTTCGAAGCGGGGGATTGCCATTATCATCGACCGGCGAGCTACGAAGAATCCCGTCCTGCGATACACCCACCGACGCGTCCTATATGGATGCCCAATAGGGTGTCCGGGACCGATGTTGCGTCGAGCAACCAGTAAGGTGAGCGCTACGCCCCCGCCCAGATGTTTCGGCCGGCCAACCACAATTCCTTGATGTGGTACGCGAAGCGGTCGTAGAGGCCGTCGTCTTGGTGGCGCTTCAGGTGCAGAAGCGGCGAGTCGTGGCCGACCAGCTTGGCCAGGTGCGGGGTCACGAGCATCTCGTCGTCGAACTGGAACGCCGACAGGGCGATATGTTCATCACCGAACCGCGCCTCGATGCCGGGCACGTCCCTGAGCTGGTCGAGCTCGGCCAGCGTGATGCGGATGCGAGTGGACACCGTCAGCGGGACCGCTTCGGTTTCCTCACGTCGGCGGGTTACCTCGCTGTCAGGGTCGCCAATCAGGAAGCGGATGCGGCAGCCCTGCTCAGCTTTGCGCTGGAGCACCTTCGCCAGATTGGGGTGCTCCAGCCAGAGAAAGTAGTTCGTGTATCCGGCCAGCGTGATTGTTGACTTCGCCTCGGTGATGAGCGCTCGCCATACGCTCTTCGGGCAGGCTGATCGGTAGGGGTAGACCGACACCACTTCCCGGTCGGGGCCGGTTTTGACCGTGTTCCTTATCGCCTCAGGCCATAACACGGACTCATCCACTCCCAACGCTTCGGCAGCGGCCCACCGATGACGTGGGTGCGGCACGCGTGCCTCGTCAGCCAGCCAGCGGGACACCGTCTTAACGTCCACCTCGCATCGCAGCGCGAGGTCCCTGTCGGTAAGTCTCGCATTGGTCATGGCATGGCGTAGAGAGTCGTTAGCCACTGGCGACCTCGAATCGGGAGGACGTTGAGGACGTATCCAGACGGTAACGCGAAACGTCCCGCACGTCCCGAGAACGCGGTGTAAATGCACCAGCACAGTGCGTGACGCTGTCGCCATGTCCCCGACGACCTTTGAGGACCTGCAGGCCGCGTTCCCCCGCTGGACGATCTGGCGGAGCTCAGCGGATCGCTTATGGGCCACGCGCGATCAGCGACTCACCGACGCGCAGTTGAGTCACGGGCTGAGCCACACCATCGACGCTGACGACGCCGACCAACTCGTTGCGCAGCTCCGCGACCAGGAGGAACTCGCCGCAGGGTTGTTTCCCCAGTGAGTGCCCTCCAAGCGTCCGCCGTCCGGGCACTCGATGCTCTGGCCCAGGCCGACTCCGCCTGTCCCGGCATGCATGTGGCTCCGGAGCAGCCGGGGCATGTCGCGATCCGGTGGATGCCTGAGACCAGGCGCGCCGTCCGGGTACGGGTCGTGGCCCACACCTGTGACGACTGCTCGCCGCTGGCGTACGAACTGTGCGCGTCCGGCGGGCTGCTGTTCGTCCGCCGTACGGACCGAAGCGGCGACCAGCCAAAGACCGGGGAGACCGAACGGCTGCCTGACGCTCGGGCGCGCCGGCTGTGGATGGATCTGTTGCTCGGCAAGGCCCGATGAAGACGCCCGCCTGGCGAACCGTCCGAGGCGGGACCACCAACAGGAAAGGAACGCGATGGACCTGTACGACCGCGACCTCGCCGGACTGCGCTTCCGGCGGCTGTGCGGCGGCAACCAGCAGGAGGAAGACATGGAGTCCTGCGTCGAGCTGGCCCCGATTCCGGGTGAGGCCGACGCCTTCGCCCTGCGTGACAGCAAGAACCCGGATGCCGGGACTCTCCGGTTCACCGGTGCCGAGCTTCGCGCGGCCGGCCTGACCACACTGTAGGAGCACGGTGGCCCCTGCCCGGTGATAGCAGGCAGGGGCCACCCCCACTGTACGGAGCGCCATGCACCTGCACTGCTATGTGTGGAGCGGGTTGGGGGAAGACCTCCGCAACGAGGCCGAGCGGCGACCACCGCTACCGCCCGCCGACCCCGGGCCTTTCACGAGCTCCCCGCTGCCGCCGATGCGGACCTGCGACTGGCTGCTGAAGCCGGCCCGCCGGATCGATGCCTCTCCGGCCTCAGTCGACGACGCACTCGCGTGGCTGGCCGAGCGCCACCGGACATCACAGAGCTCCTTCCTCCGCCCCAATGACGAGGCCAGGATCGGGCTCGACTTCCGGCTGGAGACCGCCCGCGAGGCGCTCGCCAACGGCGTGGACGTGCAGTGGGGCATCTGGCTGACCGGCGGCCGATTCCTCACCTGTGGCGTGGTGTGCTGCTCCCCCAACCGCCACGCCGCCTACCGCTGCCCCGCCTCCTGACTCTTGTCATCAGTCCAGGACGAGGAACTGCCTGCCATCGATCAACTCGCGAACCGCGTCGAGGTGGCCGGCGTGGGTCGCCGTCTCGACGAGGACGTGGAGGATCGCCGCACGCAGGTCGCGCGGCGGCCGGTCGTCGCGGTAGTCCGGCCACCAGCGCGGCGCCTGGTCCAGGTCGCTGGAGGCGATCACCTCGTGGGCGCGCGCCGTCTCCTCTCGGTAGAGGTCGAACACCTCCGAGGCGGGCCGGTCACCGGGCACCCGCCATGCGTCCGTCGGGGTGGCGAACGAGGCCACCGCTTGGGGGCCGGCGCCGAAGACCGCGCGGAACCAGAAGCGCTCGACGTCGAGGGCCAGATGGTTGACGAGGCCGACCGGGGTCCAGGCCGACGGAAGGATCGGGCGGCGGAGGTCGGCCTCGTCCAGGCCGTCCAGGATGTCGAGGACGTGCTGCCGCTTCCAGTTCAGGTAGCCGAGGAGGGACGAAACCTCACTCGATGCCGGTGACTGGCTCACGTTTGATCTCCCAGATGGAGGGCGTCCAGCAGCCGCTGGAGGGTCACGCGGTCGCCGGTGATCTCCAGCGGCTCCCCGGCCTGGTCGGCTGGCGTTCCGTCGATCACCAGGGCCATGAGGACGGCGGGATCGGTCCGCAGGGCCGCATCCCACCGATCAGGCTCGCCCCGGCGGATCGCGAGCTCGCCGCCGGACACGCGGAGGGTGAAGACGTCCCCGCCGACGTCGACCAGGAACGTGGCGTCGAGGTCGCCCAGTCGGGAGGATTCGAGGTGGCTCTTCACAGCGAGCATCAGCGAATCGGTCCCCAGGGGCGTCGTCGTCTCCTTCGGCGGGGAGTGACGGCCCCATCGGCCCAGGTGCACGAGGATCGGCTCCAGGTCGTGGCCCCACTCGGTGAGCTCGTAGACCCACGCGCGCGCCGGCGGGCCCAGCTTGCGCCGCCGGATCACCCCGCCCTCCTCCAGATCGCGCAGCCGCTGCGAGAGCACGGTGGGACTGGCGTTGGGCAGGCCGCCCTGCAAATCGCTGTAGCGCTTCGGGCCGAAGAGCAGATCCCGCACGATCATCAGCGCCCAGCGCTCGCCGAGCAGGTCGAGAGCGCGCGCGGCGGCGCAGGGGTCGCCGTACGTGCGTGCCGTGGTCACGCGCTCATCCTACTCATCCCGGAGCAGATGCTTGCTTTCCCGTAGTGCGGGCCGAAGCGTCAGTCGGGCGATCCGGCCGGGCAGCTGTGATACGCCTCGACGAGCCATTCGCCGCCGCGCCGCATCAACGTCCAGGTCGCCAGCTCCCACCGGTCGGCCGGAGGCTCCACCTCCCCCGCGAACACGGTTGCGCTCCGCGTGACCACGAGGACCACGTCCGGGCCGAGGAACCGGACGCTCTCCGTCGTGTGAAGACGCCTGGACCCCTTCAGCGGCCCCGCGAATGCGGCGCCCATGGCGGACCGGATGCCGTCCCTGCCCTGCAGGTGGACCCCCGGCAGGATCACGGTGGCGTCCTGCGCGTATCGGCCGGCGAACGCGCCGCCGTCGCCGTCCGACCACGCGGCCGACGTCGCCTCGAACAGGGCCCGTACGGCGCGCTCCTCGGCCGGCCTCATATGGCCGCCTGCCCGAGGAACGCCGC
Organism: Microbispora sp. H10830; assembly: GCF_014161375.1. Lineage (NCBI taxonomy): Bacteria > Bacillati > Actinomycetota > Actinomycetes > Streptosporangiales > Streptosporangiaceae > Microbispora > Microbispora sp. H10830. The sequence goes on along the minus strand of NZ_JABBWX010000003.1, from coordinate 480,280 downwards.
CGCGTGGACGCGGGCGAACTCGACGAAGCTCGTGGGCCGCACCCCGAAGATCCGGTGGGTTTCCAGCCGCACGTGGGACTCGGGACGCCGCCCGCGCTCGGCGAACAGCTCCCTCAGGATCCGGATGGACGGTTCGGGCATCCCCGCCTCTGCGTACTCGCGCAGCTTGTCCTCCAGGGGCAGCTCCACATGGCGGAAGGCGGTTCCCGTCGCCGCCGAGATCTGCTCGACGACCTCCTTCATCGTCAGCGCCTCCGGGCCGGTCATGTCGTACGCCCTGCCCTCGTGGCCGTCGGAGTTCAGCAGCGCGACCGCGACCTTCGCGACGTCCTCGATGGCGACGGGCGACAGCCTGCTGTCGCCGATGGACATGCGCAGTTCCCGCCGATGAGGATCCACACCCGTGAGGGTGCCGGGCAGGTAGAACTCCATGAACTGGCTCGGGCGCAGATGGGTCCAGGCCAGGCCGGACGCCTCGAGGTGGCGCTCGATCTCCAGATGCTCGTGCGTCCCGATGAAGCTGTCGGGATCGAACCCGACACCGGACTCCTTTCCGGAGTACTTCACGATGTGCGGCACGCCCGCGGCCTTGGCCGCGTCGATGAACGTGCACTGCGTCTCCACCATCCGCTCCCTCGGGGAGGAGATCATGAGCACACGCTCCACGCCGCGCAGGGCGGCCTTCAGGGTCTCGGGGCGCAGCATGTCGCCCTCGACCAGTTCCACACCCGGCAGCCCGTGGACTTTCCGAGCCTTGTCCGGGTTCCTGACCAGCGCTCGGACGGGAGCGTTCTGCCGGGCGAACTCCTGGACGACGATCGATCCACTGAGCCCCGTGGCTCCGGTGACAAGAATCATGGCTACGACGCTAGTACTGACAACTACAGAAAAACAAGTAACTAGGCTTGAATATGTAGCATCACGCAGACCGGCGAGGACAAGCGACGGGAAGAGGACCGATGGGCGGAAGTGATCGGTAGGACGCGCACGACCGGAGCGCTACGCGGTTTCCCGCCCGGATCGGGGGTACGGCGTTACGCGGTCAGGGTGGCCGGGGTTGCACACTCGCCGGCGAGCCGTCCCGACCCACAGGCGGTGCCGGGGTTCCCTCCGGCCGTCCGGAAATCCGTCCCCCATTGGTGAAGGAGCATTTCAATGCTGACGCTGACCGACAACGCCGTCATGGCGATTCGTGATCTGACAGTCGGTGAGAACATTCCCGACCAGGCGGGCCTGCGGCTGGCGGCGAAGCCCGGCACGGAAGCCTCGCTCGAACTGTCTCTGGTGAGTGCGCCGCAGGCCGGCGACCAGGTGATCGAGAAGGCGGACACCCGGGTCTTCGTCGAGGCGGGGGTGGCACCCGCGCTCGACGACAAGACGCTCGACGCCGAGATCGGCGCGGAGGGGGAGCACACCTTCAAGCTGATGCGCCGGTAATTCCGCCTCTCCAGCGGTACGACACCGCGGCCCACGTCGTGCGGGCCCGCAGGTCGTCCGGCATCAGACCAGCCGGCGGCTTCAGCGCGGGCTCGCATCGGGTCGTCACAGCGAACAGGTGTCAGGCGCCGCCGGTCACCTTGATGGCCTGGCCGGTGATGCCGGTGTTGGCGGCCGAGCCCAGATAGACGACGGCGTTCGCGACCTCGGCGGCGTCGAGCAGGCGGCCGATCGGAGCCCGCGCGCTGTAGTGCCCGCCCGCCTGCTCGACCATCGCGACGTTGGTCTCGGTCCTGGTGAAGCCGGGCATGACGACGTTGGACAGGATGTCGCCGTCCTTCCCGAGCCCGAACGCGGCGGACTTGCTGAAACCGTGCAGCGCCGCCTTGGCCGCCCCGTAGTACTCCCCACCGGGCATGCCGTCGACCGCGATGCTCGACGAGATGTGCACCATCCGGCCCCATCCGCGCTCCCGCATGGACGGGACGACCGCCCGGCTGAGCCGGAGCGCTCCCTCGACGTTGGCCCGGATCACCTTCTGCCACCTCTCGTCGGGCACGGCATCGAAGGGGAGGTCCCCATCCGGCTCGGTGGCGCCCCAGTGCACGGCGTTGTTGACCAGCACGTCGATCCGGCCAGACCATCCGAGCACGCTCTCGACCAGGCCGCGGGCCGCTTCGTCGTCGTCCAGCGCGTACGGAGCGACGAGCGAGCGTCCGCCGATCTCCTTGGCGAGCTGCTCCGCGCCCGCCTGGGAGCGGTGGTAGGCGAGCACCACGTCGGCCCCTTCGGCGGCGAACCCACGGGCGATCTCGCGCCCGATGCCGCCGGAGGCTCCCGTGACGATGACCGTACGGCCGCTGAGTCCCAGATCCATTCCAATGCTCCTCACGACGGTGGAAACCTTGAGCAGGGCCAAGGATCCGGCGACAGGAACCACCGGAGGGAGACCGGGGCGAGACTGGCCCCCGCAGGGCCACGATCGGAACCGTGGCCACTCGGTAGCCTGCGAATCGTGAGCGACAACACCCTGGGCGAGTTCCTGCGGGCCCGCCGCGAGGCCGTCACCCCCACCGAGGTCGGGCTCCCCGGCGGCGGCCGGCGCCGCACCCCCGGCCTTCGCCGTTCCGAACTGGCCACGCTCGCCGGGATCAGCGTCGAATACCTCACCCGGCTCGAGCAGGGGCGTGATCGTCACCCCTCGGTGCCCGTGCTCGCCGCCCTCGCCGACGCGTTGCGCCTGTCCGCCGACGAGCGACTCCATCTGCTCCATCACTTCAAGGCGGCCGATGGTGCCGGCCGGCTCGTCGGCCCGTGCCAGGGGCCGCCCGCGCAGTCGGTCCGTCCCACCGTCCGGGCACTGCTCGACCGGCTCGAACCGGCCCCGGCATTGGTGGTCAACCGGCTCGGTGATGTGCTCGCCCACACGAACGGCTACGAGCGACTCGCCGGCCCCATCGGATTGCTGGACCGCCGGCCGCCCAACCTGGTGCGGTACGTCTTCGCCGACCCCCGGGCCAGAGCCGCGTATCCCGACTGGGACCGCGTCGCCGACGAGCGGCTCGCCGGGCTGAAACTGGGGGTTTCCCGTGAGGACCCGCACGTCGAGCACCTCGTCGACGAACTGACCCTCGCCGTCGGCGCCCCCTTCACCGACCGGTTGACGACTCCGCCCGGCCCGTCCAGGCGCACCGGCATCGAACGGCTGACGCATCCGGAGGCGGGCGAACTACGTCTGGCCTATGAAACCCTCGGCCTGTCCGACGACGACAACCAACTCCTGATCGCCTACCTCCCAGCGGACGACGTCACCGCCGCCAGGCTCGACCACCTCACCGGCCGCCACCCCGGCGCCCTTCGCGCCGTCACCGGTTGATGATCTCACCGCTGGGGTCTGTACGGAGTTGAGATCGTGCTGTTGCGGCTGACACACCACCCAGGGCCTGCCGAGCGGGGCACAGGGATCACGTGCCGAGGGTGTGGAAACACGAAGCCGGGTCCGGGCCGGATCGGAGCGAGGGATGGCGCCCCCTTGGGCGTCACGGGATCACCCGCGTGCGATCGATAAGCTCATCTCTGTGTAGTCGAACGTGATGGCGAAGGGCTTGAAGAACTCGTGGGTGAAGTTGGCAATCAGGTCGAAGCCGAACTGCGCGGACTGGCCGGGACCGGGGAATCCGGGGAAGACCTTGTCGGCCGCGTGGCCGTGCACGTCGTGGGCGACCGCACTGCCGAGGCTGATCCGGTCGGCCGTGATGGGGTAGACCTTGTTTCCTGGCTGCTCGATCGGATGGTCGTAGTCCACCTCCATGCCGATCTTCTCCGCGATCTCCACCGTGGTGTCGAGGGCGTGTCCGATGCCGCCGGTGTCAACGGTGACCATCCGCGGTCCGTAGTCGCCGAGGTTGCCCACCGTGCACGGGTAGTGATCCCCGGCGAGCCACAGCGGGAGCCGGTCATGCGCTCGCGGCCTCTGCTGCCGGGATTTGGTCTTGCGCCGCAGGATCAGGGCCCGGCCGGCGTAGTCCATCGTGGTCAGGAAGTGATAGAAGATCGTCGTGCCGAAGGCGCCCGCCGGCTGCGAGCCGTCGGGAAGGGGTGGCCGCTGCACGTCGTTCCACTGCACCGGGATGTTGCGGATCTCGATGTCCCCGATCCTGAACGAGTCCAGAACGCCCAGATAAAGCGTCACCGGACGGTTGTCGACGACTCCTCCCGCCACCGTCGCCAGCGCCCGCAGCCCCGCCTCCTCCGCCACCTGCGGCGACAGGTCGAGCGTGGCGTAGGTGTCGAGGAGGAACTTCTTCGGCTTCCCGCCGTTGACCGAGGCTTCCACGGAGGGGACGGGGTCGAGAGTGTAGAAGGGCACGCGCGTGCCGGCCGCCCCCCGAATCCGCCAGGGAGTGCCGCGGAGACCGGCGAAGACGGTGGCGAAGGCCGCATCGCGCTGGTCACCGGTTTGCCGGAGCAGCGGAACGGCGCGGTCATGCCGGTCCTGCCGTACGAAACACTCGGCCAGCCGCCGCTTGGAGACGACATCGCCGGAATCCAAGCCGACGGCCCGGGACAGGAAGGTCTCAGCAGCGTCGAACCGGTTGGACAGCAGCGCGATGTAGCCGAGTTGGGCGGCGGCGTGCGCGTTCTCCGGGTTCTCGCGCAGCAGGCGCCGGTAGCCGCGCTCGGCCTCGGCGAACCTGCCGTTCCTGAACAGTTGGTCCGGGTCCGCGGCGGAGGCGAACGCCGCCGGAGCCATCAGCGGAAGCGCCGCACCGGCCACGCCGGCCGCGGTCGCCAGGGCGGCGCCGCGCAGCAGCGTGCGCCTGCCGAATGCGGGAAGATCATGTCGGGAGGTCATCGCCGGGCTCCTTCGTCAACGTCGTAGGTGTCGCACTCGCCGCGTTGATCAAGGCGAGCGAAGCCAGGCAACACCGTGACGTGTTCAAATGACGTAAGCCGGGCGGCGGTTCGTGGTTCGGGTCGCCGACCGGAACACCGGCCACAACCCGGTTCAAGGCGCGGCGCGACATTCGCCCCCTTGTCGAGGTAGCGCCAACGTCATGGCTTCCATCAGGTGCTGAAGACACCTGCCTCCGTAGGTCCTTGATCGGGCGCCGCAGCACAACGGCAGATGGGGGGCTCAGCGCAGGCAAGCATGCAGCAGCATGATCTCAGCTCCGAACAGGCCCTAGTGTTGCATCGAGGGGAGGCGGCACGGTGAGCGCACTTGAGGTACGGCTGCGGCCGGTGACAGAGGACGATCTCGCCATGTTCCGGCGTTTCGTCACCGAGCCGGGACTGATCGGCCTCGACTGGGCGGGATTCCGCGACGCCCAGGCCCCGGCGCGACGCTTCGCCGTCGACGGCTATCTGGGCATGGACGACAGCAGGGTCATCGTCGAGGCCGACGGCACGGCCGCGGGCATGATGAGCTGGTCGGCCCGAGGGTTCGGGGTCTCCCGATACTGGGAGATAGGGATCGCCCTGCTGCCGGACTGGCGTGGCCGTGGCGTCGGCTGGCGCGCTCAGGCGATGCTGTGCGACTACCTGTTCACCCACACCCCGGTCGAGCGCATCCAGGCGTTCACCCATCCGGAGAACATCGCGGAGCAGAAGTCGCTGGAGAAGGCCGGCTTCAGGCTGGAGGGCGTCTTACGCGCGGTGGAGTTCCTCCGGGGTCAGTGGCGCGACGGCTGGATGTACAGCAGGCTGCGCGGCGATCCTTACCCGCCGAATCCGTGAGCGGACCGGGACCGCGGACGGTCGCGACGCCGCCGGCGCCTCTCAGGCGGGCCTTGTCTTCTCGGGCGACTTCACCGCGATGACTGCCGGGGAGCGGTTCCAGGCCGAGCGGCGACCGCCGCTGCGCCGCCTCCTGATCGGGCTACGAGCCTTCCGACCAGAAGAGCTGCAGGCGAGCAAGCGCCTCGTCCCTCGACATCCGGGCGACCTCGGCATCCGTAAGCCCCACTCGGTGAATGAGGAGGTGCACGAGATCCGCGGGAAGAGCCTCCAGCGGCGCCTGAGGGCCTCCTCTATCAGGAACGACCCCGTCCCGGACGCAGCCCCAGAACTCCTCCTCGGAGACCTGGAGCTGGTCCCGCAGGATGTGAGCCCAAAGGGTGGGCCCGTAAGTCGTGCGGTCAGGTGGATGTGAGATTCGCGTCCGCAGGATGCCGCCCGTTGGAAGGTCGAACTCGTACGTGACGTGGTGAGTGCCCGTCCGTCCCCTGGCATCCCGGATTCGTCGCCAGCCTTCGTTCTTGCAGAAGCGCTCGTGATCCTCCCGGGTCGGCTGCGGCCACGTCATGGAGCCACCCCGGTCAGCCACTCCCGTAGCTGGTTGTCGCTGCTCAGGCAGATCATCTGCACCAGACCCCAGTTGTCCCAGTGGTTAGGCGCGTCCAACAGGTGATCCTGCCAGTCCTCGGCGTACTCCCGAAGCGCGTCGATCATCTCGTCGATGGCCTCGTCGAACGTTGATCCGTCCGCGGCTACGGGCAATCCTGGAATGAAGACCGACCATCCGCCATCCTCGGCCACCACTTGGGCATTGGACGGGCAGATTCGGGCCAGGAAGTAACGGAGGCGCTCGCCGTCCACCACAGCAGCAGTCCGGTCATCACGGCTGACGGTAGCGCTCCGGCCCCGCTCCGCCGCGTCGAGAAGCTCCTTCAGCTTCGCGCGGGCCTCCGTGTAGCTGGCGAAATGCACTCCCATACCAATCCCCTTCGCTCTCCCCCAGTATCAGATCTGCCTACAAGTACGTCAAGTACCTGAAGTACTTGCCAGGCGATCGACCTACGGCTCACCTGGGTCCTTCGGTACGAGCACGTCGTGGGCATCAACCCACCACGGTGAACGGCGTTTCGGCACTCAGGCTGCGCGATGCTCGTCCACTCGGTCGAGCCATTCGGCGATGAGCGCGGTGAGCAGCCCGGCCTGCTCGTGCGGCAGCGCGTGGCCGGCCCGGTCCAGGACGGCGTACGTGGCACGCGGATACCGCTCCACCAGCTCCCAAGCGCCGGCGTACCCCACCGTGGCGTCCTGGCGCCCGGTGAGGATCAGAGTCGGGCCCGTGTACGGCGGCGCGTCCCCGGAAGGGTCGCTCAGCCGCCACTGATCGGACATCCGCCCGAGGCCGTCCCCGTCGACGAGGGGCAGGGCCGGAGCCACGTACTCCCGGAACCGCTCCACGGTGGCGGGCGTCTGCACGACGAAGTAGTCCCGGAACTGGGCCTGCTCGGCCGGATCCAGGGCGTCGGTCACGTCGACCGAGGCGTGCAGCACCGCGTGTGGGGGCACGTCACGCGGCTCCTCGCCGATGGGGCAGATCAGCGCCAGCCCCGCGACCTGGGCCGGGCGCCGGGCGGCGATGCCCCCGGCCAGATACCCGCCGAACGAATGGCCGACGATCGCGAACCGCTGATCGCCGACGACGGCGTCGATCAGGCCGAGCACGAGATCGAGGACATCGTCAGAGCCACGGAACCAGTCCGGCACCGGAGTGCGCCCCATGCCGGGCAGGTCCGGGTAGACGCGCCGATAACCAGGCCGGTCGCGGAAGACCGGCTCCAAGGCGCCGACCATCTCGCGATGGTCCACCCCCGATCCGTGTAACACCAGAACGGGAAGCCCGTCGCCGTGCTCGACGAAATGCACCGGTATGCCGCAGACCTCTGCCTCCATATCGACAACTTAACCAAGCTTGGCCGCTCGGGAAGCGAGCCATTGCTCTCGGGTGATCGCGTACTCGACCTCGCCACGATCACTACCGGGGAGCGGTTCCTCCCAGTCCATGTGGAACGTACGGACGTGCTGCATGCCGATCGCGGACATCGTCGCGCGGGAGGCGGCGTTGACCGCCATGGTTTCGGCGAAGATGCGGATCAGCCCAAGATCTTCGAATCCGTGGCGAAGGAGCTCGCGGGCTCCCTCGCTGCCCAAGCCTTGGCGCCAGCAGCGTCGCAGGAGCCGGTATCCGAGTTCGGCCTGTCCTTCGACCGGGCCTTGGTCGGCACGCGTGGGTGGCTCCAGAAGCCACCAGCCGACGAAGCGCCCGTCCACGAAACCGGCCCAGAAGCCGAGCCCCGCGACGTCGTCCGCGGCGGCGAGCCTCTGACGATGGAGGACCTCCACCTCTTCACGGCTACGTGCACGCCCGGTGATGTAGCGCATGACCTCAGGATCGGCGTCGAGTTCGATCTCGTGCTCGAGGTGTTCGTCGGACAGCGGAACAAGCGTGATGCGGTCGGTCCGCAGTATCGGCTGAGACATGGGGGCGATTGTCCCGCCTGAGCCACATGCCGGTCATTCGCTTTTCCCGTGGCCGCGATGACGCTTCAGAGCCAGCCGTGCTCGTCGGCTATCAGCGCGGCCTCGGCGCGGGTGCTCGCTCCCGTTTTGCCGATCGCCGCCGACAGGTGGTTGCGTACGGTCCCGGCCGACAGGTGCAGGCTCCGCGCTATCTCCGCCACGGTGCCGCCCTGCCGGGCCGCGCGCAGCACGTCGCGCTCCCGGGCGGTCAGCGGGCTCGACCCGCTGGCGAGCGACTCGGCGGCCAGAGCGGGATCGACCACGCGCAGGCCCGCGTGGACCCGGCGCACGGTGTCGACCAGGTGCTCGGGCGGCGCGTCCTTCACGACGAAGCCCGAGGCGCCGTTCTCCATGGCACGGGCGAAGTAGCCCGGCCGCCCGAAGGTCGTACAGATCACCACCCGGCAGGACGGGAGCGCGGCGCGCAGGTCGGCGGTGACCTCCAGGCCGTCCCTGCCCGGCATCTGCACGTCCAGCAACGCCACGTCCGGCCGGGTGCGCCGCGCCGCCTCGACGACCTCCTCGCCCGAGCCGACCTGGGCCACCACCTCGATGTCGGGCTCCAGCGCGAGCATCGCCGCCAGCGCCCCGCGTACGAGCGCCTGGTCGTCGGCGAGCAACACCCTGATCATGCGCGGCTCGCCCGCAGCCGGAAGCCACCGGCGGGAAGCGGGCCCGCCTCGACCCGCCCGCCGACGGCGCGCAGCCGCTCGGCCAGCCCGGACAGGCCGTTGCCCGGCTCGGCCGCGCTCTGCCCTGCCGTTCTCTGCCCCGGGCCGTTGTCGCGCACCTCCAGCCAGCCGTCTCCGAACAGCACCTCGCACCGCGTCGCGCCGCTGTGCCGGATCACGTTGGTGACTCCCTCCCTCAGGACGTACGCGAAGGGCTCGGCCAGTTCGGCCGGGACACGGTCCGCGGACGACGGGAGAACGGCGCTGATCCCGGCGGCCCGCAGCGCCGCGCGGGCCCCCGCCAGCTCGGCGGCGAGGGACGGCCTGCGGCGGCCGGACACGGTCAGGCGCACCTCGCTGTGCGCCTGCCGGGACAACCGCTCGACGTCGCGCAGCTCGGCCAGCGCGCGTTCCGGGTCGCCGCCGCTCTCCAGCACCCGGCGGGCCAGGCCGGTCTTCACGGTGATCGTGGTCAGGCTGTGCCCGAGCACGTCGTGGAGGTCCCTGGCCAGCCGGTCGCGCTCCGCCGCCGCGGCCAGCGCCGCGATCTCCTCATGGGCCTGGCCGAGCTGGACGACGAGCCGGATCAGCAGCGTCACGGCCACCGGGATCACGATCCCGGGGACGAGCCCGCCCACATGTCCCCAGGTCACGGTGCCGGGGGCTATCCAGTGCGCGAGCACCTGAACCACCCAGGTCGCCAGCGCGAGCAGCACGCCCCAGCGGGCCGGGAGCAGCCAGGCCGCCACCGCGAGCACGAAGCCGAACACGCCGGCGTGGCCGAGGTAGATCGGGCCGTTGCGCAGCAGGGCCGCCACGACCGCCAGCGCGAACAGCGTCCCGACGAGCAGGATCCGCCGCCGGGGCGGCAGGCGGACCCCGGCGACCATGGCGCCGAGCCAGCCCGCCGCGTACAGGAGCGTGACGGCTCCGATCGCGATCCGCACGGCCAGGGCCTCCGGCCAGATCCCGTCCGGTCCCAGCGCCTCCCACAGCGGCCAGAGCAGGAAGAGCGACAGCACGAGGACGCCGCGGACGTGGGCGGAACGGGACCCCGGCCGGGCCGGGTTCCACACCGGCCAGGCGGAACGCCCCCATACGCCCTGCTCGCCCACGTCAGTCACCCTAGGCCCGAGCGGTGTCGCGGCGATACCGGACGACCACGGCGGCGCCCAGCACGAGCGCGTACAGCGCCAGGACCAGCGCCGCCTGCCAGCCGTCATCCCCGCTGCCACCGGCGAGCGCGGTGGCATGCCCGACCTGCGCGAGCCAGTAGCTTGGCAGGACCTTGGCCACCGTCGCGAGCGCCTGCGGGAACGTGCTCACCGGGATGAACAGCCCGCCGATGAAGCTGAGCAGCAGCACCACCGCCCCCTGGTACGCCTGCAGGTTCTGAGCGGTGGCGAACTGGCCGATCAGCAGGCCGAGCAGCGCGAACGGCACCGTGCCCGCCCACACGCCGAGCACGGCCACCGCCCACCCGCCGGGAGACAGGTGCACCCCGCTGACAAGCGCGGCGACCAGCGACACCCCGGCCACCGGCGGCAGCGCCACGACCATCGCCACCGACGCCTTGGCCAGCAGGTAGCCGCTTCCGCTGAGCGGGGTCAGCCGCAACTGGCGCTGCCAGCCGACGCCGCGCTCCACCGCCGTGCGGGCACCGACGTCGAGCGCCGCCTTCATCGCCCCGAACGCCGCCACGCCGCCCATGACGTACGACGCGGGAGCCCCCTGGTCGATGAAACGGTCGGCCATCAGCAAGTAGAGCCCCACCGGCAGGGCGACCGCGAACAACAGGAACTTGGCGTCCCGCAGGGTCCGCCTGATCTCGAACGTGAGGTATCCGGTCATCGCACGGCCTCCGAAGCTCCGGTCAGGCGAAGGAAGGCGTCCTCCAGGCCCAGCGCGCCGACCTCGACGTCCCGCACCTCGGGATAGCGCGTCAGCAGTTCCCGTACGACCAGGTCGGAGTCGGTGCAGCGCAGTTCGGCCCTGCCGTCGCGGACGTGCGCCGCCGTCACGCCCGGCAGTGCACCCAGGTCCTCGGCGCGGGCGCCGGGCACGGTCGCGGTCACCGTACGGCCGGACACCTCGGCCATGACCGCGGACACCGGCCCGTCCGCCACGACGCGGCCCGCGTGCATCAGCACGACCCGGTCCGCGTACGCCTCGGCCTCCTCCAGATAGTGGGTGGAGAACAGCACGGTCCGGCCGGTCTCGGCGAAGGCGTGCATCGACTGCCAGAACTCCCGCCGGGCCGTCACGTCCATGGCCGCCGTCGGCTCGTCGAGCACCAGCAGGTCCGGGCCGGGCACCAGTGCCATGGCGAACCGGACCCGCTGCTTCTGGCCGCCGGACAGCAGCGCGGCCCGCCGGTCGGCGAGGTCGGCCACCCCGGCGCGGCTCAGCGCCTCCTCCACCGGCAGCGGCGTCCGGTGCAAAGACGCGATCAGCGCCACCGTCTCCCGGACGGTCACGTCGTCGAGCAGCGCGCCCTCCTGCGGCATCACGCCCACCATGCCGCGCCGCACCGCTTCGTGGGCAGACGCGCCGAACACGGCGATCTCCCCGGCGTCCGGACGGGCCAGCCCGACGACCATGTCGATCGTGGTGGATTTGCCCGCGCCGTTGGGGCCGAGCAGGGCCACCACCTCCCCCCGGTCCACCACCAGGTCGATCCCGTCGACCGCGCGGGTCTCGCCGTACGTCTTGCGCAGCCCCGCCACGGACAGGGCGGGGGCGCCGTCGTGAATGTCCATGCGGCAAGCCTCCGCCACCGCCCCGACGCGGACCTCCGCCGTCTGTCACGACCCGCCCACGACAGATGTCACGGTCTTGTCGGATCGCAATATTTCGGTGAAACTCCGAAACATTCGCCCACATTCGCGATTCTGTCCCGCGCCCGCCAAGCGATCAGGATCCGCAGGAGGAAGGACGGACGTTGTGAAGCCCCTCAAGGTCATGGCACAACCCGTAAGTCGACCCTCCCCCGTCGTCCGCCGCGTGCTCGTCCTCGGCGCCGTCGCGGCGCTGTCGACGGGCCTCGCGATGGCCGAGATCCCCGCAGCGATCGCCACCGCCGACACGCCCGGCACCACGCTGGGCACCGCTGCGGCGCGCAGCGGACGCTACTTCGGCACGGCGATCAACGCGAGCAAGCTCGGCGACTCGGCATACACCGCGATCGCCGGCCGCGAGTTCGACATGGTGACGCCCGAGAATGAGATGAAGCTCGACGCCACCGAGCCCCGGCAGGGGCAGTTCGTCTTCACCAACGCCGACCGGATCGTCGACTGGGCCGTGGAGAACGGCAAGCGGGTCCGCGGCCACACCCTGGTCTGGCACTCCGGGCAGCCGCAGTGGCTGCAGAACCTCAGCGGCAGCGCGCTGCGCCAGGCGATGGTCGATCACATCAACGGCGTGATGGCCCACTACAAGGGCAGGATCTATGCCTGGGACGTGGTCGACGAGGCCTTCGCCGACGGCACCGGCGGCCGGCGTAACTCGAACTTCCAGCGCACCGGCGACGACTGGATCGAGGTCGCCTTCCGCGCCGCACGCGCCGCCGACCCGGCCGCCAAGCTCTGCTACGACGACTACAACATCGAGAACTGGACCTGGGCCAAGACTCAGGGCGTCTACGCCATGGTCAAGGACTTCAAGCAGCGCGGCGTGCCGATTGACTGCGTCGGCTTCCAGGCCCACTTCAACAGTGGCAGCCCTTACGACGGCGACTTCCGCACCACACTGCAGAACTTCGCCGCCCTCGGGGTCGACGTCCAGATCACCCAGCTGGACATCCAGGGCGCCCCGGCCGCGACGTACGCCGCCGTGGCCGGCGACTGCCTGGCCGTCCCCCGCTGCGACGGCATCACGGTGTGGGGCGTGCGCGACCCCGACTCCTGGCGCAGCGGCGACACCCCGCTGCTGTTCGACGGCGACGGCGACAAGAAGCCCGCCTACACGGCGGTCCTCGACGCCCTCAACGCCGCCGTTCCCGGCACCACGCCCAGCCCGGCGCAGTCCCCCGGGGGGAGTTGCACCGCGACGCTCTCCGCGGGCGCGAAGTGGCCCGACCGGTACAACCTGGGCGTCACCGTCACGGGTTCGGACGACTGGGTCGTGACCATGGCCCTGCCGCACCCCGAGAAGATCATCGCGACCTGGAACGTCAGCCCCACGTGGAACGCCGCCAGGAACGTCGTGACCGCCCGGCCCAACGGTCACGGCAACTCCTGGGGGGTGACGATCAAGCACCACGGCAACCGGACCTGGCCCACGGTCTCCTGCCGTGCCGCCTGACGAACCGCCCGACGAACCGCTCCCACAGGGCCCGCTAGATCGGATCTAGCGGGCCCTGCCCCGCGTCTGGCGCCTCTCAGGTGAACGGCCGGACGGAATGGAGACGACAAATCATGCGAGACCTGGCGATAGAGACATCGGGCCTGGTCAAGACATTCGACAAGAACCGCGCGGTGGACGGGCTCGACCTCACGGTGCCCGCGGGCACGGTGTACGGCGTGCTCGGCCCCAACGGGGCGGGGAAGACCACCGCGGTCAAGATGCTGGCGACCCTGCTGCGCCCGGACGGCGGCGAGGCCAGGGTGTTCGGCCACGACGTGCTGCGCGAGCCCGACGCCGTACGCAGCCGGGTGAGCCTGACGGGCCAGTACGCCTCGGTGGACGAGGAGATGACCGGGATGGAGAACCTGGTCCTGCTCGGCAGGCTGCTGGGCCACCGGAAGGCCGCCGCCAGGGACAGGGCCATGCGGCTGCTTGAGGCGTTCGGACTGACCGAGGCCGCCGGCCGGCAGGTCAAGAACTACTCGGGCGGCATGCGCAGGAGGCTGGACATCGCGGCCAGCATCCTCAACACGCCCGACCTGTTGTTCCTGGACGAGCCCACGACCGGCCTCGACCCGCGCAGCCGCAACCAGGTCTGGGACATCGTGAGGATCGTGGTCGCCCACGGCACGACCGTGCTGCTCACCACGCAGTATCTCGACGAGGCCGACCGGCTGGCCGGGCGCATCGCGGTCGTCGACCACGGCAGGGTCATCGCCGAGGGCACGCCCGGCGAGCTCAAGTCGTCGGTGGGCTCGGGGTCGGTGCACGTACGGCTGCGGGACGCCGCGCAACGGCCCGAGGCCGAGCGGGTGCTGGCCGGGGAGCTGAACACCCAGGTCCACCTGGAGGCCGACCCCGTGGCCCTGACCGCCCGCATCGCCGGAGAGGACGCGGACGCCGGTGCGGAGCGGGCCTCGCGCGCCCTCGCCGCGCTGGCGGCGTCGGGCATCGTCGTGGACGACTTCTCCCTCGGCCAGCCCAGCCTCGACGAGGCCTTCCTCGCGCTGACAGGCGCGCCTCCTGGAGAGGAGACGGCGGCATGAGTGCCACGACCACCGAGACCGGCACGTCCTTCGTCCCCGCGGCCGACACACTGGGCGCGGTGCTGGCCCCCGGGGCACGCCCGCCGCGCCCCGGCGCCCTGTCGGCCTCGCTGACCTTCGGCTGGCGAGCGATGCTGAAGATCAAGCATGTGCCCGAGCAGCTGTTCGACGTCACCGCGTTCCCGATCATGATGACGTTGATGTTCACCTACCTGTTCGGCGGTGCGCTGGCGGGCTCGCCGACGGAGTATCTGCAGTTCCTGCTGCCGGGCATCATGGTGACGAGCGTCGTCATGATCACGATGTACACCGGGGTCGAGGTCAACAAGGACATCGAGAAGGGCGTCTTCGACCGTTTCCGTACGCTGCCGATCTGGCGGCCGTCGACCATGGTCGGCTACCTGCTCGGCGACGCGTTCCGCTACACGATGGCCGCGACGGTCATCCTCGTGGTCGGCCTGGTGCTGGGCTTCCGCCCGCAGGGCGGGGTCGTCGGCGTGCTGGCCGCGATCGCCCTGCTGGTGGTCTTCTCGTTCGCGTTCTCGTGGATCTGGACGATGTTCGGGCTGCTGCTGCGCAGCGAGAAGTCGGTGATGGGGGTCAGCATGCTGGTGCTGTTCCCGCTCACCTTCCTCAGCAACGTCTACGTCGACCCGCAGACCATGCCGGGCTGGCTGCAGGCGTTCGTCGGGGTCAACCCCATCTCTCACCTGGTCACCGCGGCGCGTTCGCTGATGGCGGGCAGCCCGGACACCGGGGAGATCACCTGGGTGCTTGTCTGCGGCGTGGTGTCGATCGTGGTCTTCGGCGCGCTGACCATGCGCCTCTACAACCGCAAATAGGTCACAGGCGCCAGGTGATCTCGTGGTCGGGCTGGTAGCGGCAGGTGGCGCCGGTGGAGACGGCGGCGCGCAGATGGGCGGCCATCGCGGGATGAAGCCGGTCGAGCTTGCGCAGCACGTCGCGGATTCGGGCGGTGACGGCCTTGCGGGCGCGCTCGGCCTCGTCGCCGAGGCGGCGGTCGCGCCCGCCGAGCCCGGAGGCGGAGCGCAGCTCGGCCAGCAGGGCCGCCCGTTCCCTGTCGAACTCGGCCGCCCGGCCGTCGTCTCCCCGCTCGGCCGCCCGGTCGATCTCCTCGTCGAGCAGGGCGAGCCGGTGCCGGTATCGCGCCTTGGCCTCCTCGTCGAGGACCGCGTCGCCGCCCATCCCCCGGGCGGCGACGACGAGCTCCCCGCCCTCCGGGGCGAGCAGCCGTACGGCGGGCAGGTCGGCCCCGGGGTGGTGCAGCAGGCAGTGGAGGTCGCGCAGGCCCTTGGCGTCGGGCAGGTGAACGGTGTGGCCGCCGAACCCCAGGGTCCAGACCGCGCCGTCCCGCCGGAACTCGGCTCCGGGGCCGGGCGTACGGCTCCTGCTGACGCGCTTCAGAACGTGCCGCATGCCGAGCCGGCTCGCTTCGCCCTCCACGTCGTCCAGCAGCTTCCCGGCCTCCTCCGCGTCGCCCGGGCGGCCCCGGCGCAGCAGCGCCTCAGCGAGATGCGCCCGCGCCTCGACGGACCAGGGGCGGGCGAGGAGCAGCTCGGCGGAGTGCCAGGCGGCGGTGAACCCGTCGATCGCCTCGTCCCAGCGTTCCTGCGCCGCGTCGACGAGAGCCCGCAGGAGGACCACCGGGCCGCCGATGTCCCAGCCGTACATCGACACCGCCCAGTTGCCGAGGTAGGGGTCGAGCTCGGCCCTCGCCTTCTCGCACAGCTCCGGGTCGCGCGACCACGCGGCGACCATGGCCTGAAACCGCAGCCACAGGGGCTGTATCGAGCGCCGCGGCTCGCCTCTGGCCAGGGTCTCGCGCAGGTGGCGCAGCGCGGTCGCGCCGTCTCCCCTTCGCAGCGCGGTCATCGCCTCCAGCAGCCCCGGGCAGGGGTGCCGGCTCCTGCGCAGCGCGCGGTGGATCTCGTCCAGGCCGTCGTCGCGGCCCTGGAGCATCCGCACCGCCCAGCGGTGGTGGTCCAGCATGTACGCGAAGTGGTCGTGCCCGTGCTCGAACCGCGCGAGCTCGTCGAGCAGGGTCTCCGCCTGGCCGAAGTCGCCCGTGAGCGCGGCGATGATGCTGCGGTCGCTGGCCGTGGCCATGTCGAGGCGCGGCAGGTCGGCGCTGCCGCCGAGCGCGACGAACTCGCGGAACTGGCCGAGATAAGCGGGGTCGCCCTGCTCAAGCAGAGCCACCCAGCGCAACGCGGCGGCGATGCTCTCCATCTCCACGTCGCCGGTGCGGCGGGCCAGGGTCAGCAGCTCTCCGGTGAGTGCCGCCCTCTCGGGTGCGGTGCCCAGGCCCCAGATGGCGTCGTGGAAGGCCCACAGGCTGAAGGCAAGCGCCTCGTCGTCCTCGCCGCGCCGGGCGAGCAGCGCCACGTGGATGGCAAGTTCCCGCGCGAGGTGGTCGAGGGAGAGCTCCTCGTCGGGAGGGCGGCCGTCCCGGACCAGCTCGCCGTGCGCCTCCCGCAGCAGGTCGGCCACCAGCGGGCCGCCGTCGCCGCCACAGGCCGCGTAGACGGACAGCGCCACCCGGGCGACCAGCTCGGGCTCGCCGGTCTCCCGCGCGACGGCGGCCGCCTCCTCGAACGTACGCCGGCCGCCGTCGCCATCGTCCCCGTGGTAGAGCTCGCGGCCGAGTTCGAGTGCGACCACGACACGCCGGCGCGGCTCACCGGCGACGGCGGCCAGTTCGAGCGCCCTGCGGTAGTGCCCGAGCGCCTCCTCGCCGGCCAGGCGAGCGGCGGCGTCACGGGCCGCGGCGAGCAGCCGGTCCACCGCGCGGGCCGGCTCGACGTGGTCACCGGCGAGGTAGGCGTGCCGGGCCACGTCGGCGGGGAGCACATGCTCGGCGAGGGCGGGCGATCGGTCGACGGCGTGGACGACCGCGGCGTGCCGCCGGGACGCCGCCTTCTCGTCGAGAGACTCGTAGAGCGTCTGGCGGACCAGGTCGTGCACGAACGCGAACTCCTCCCCGCCCCACGCCTCCCCGCCCCTCGCTACCACGAGCCGGGCGGCCACCGCCTGGTCGAGCAGCCGTTCCACCTGAAGAACGGGAAGGGCGGCGACGGCGGCCAGCACCCGGCGATGGAATTCACGCCCGAGCAGCGCGGCGGTGACGAGAAGGTCCACGACCGGCGCGGGCAGCAGGGACAGCCGGCGCAGCAGGGTGTCGCGGACACCGGGAGCGATCGTGGTGACGGAACCGCCGCTGCGCCACAGCCGCGCCGTCTGCTCCACGAAGAAGGGGTTGCCGCCGGTGCGCCGGTGCACCTCGGCGACGAGATCGGCGGACGGATTCCGGCCGGCGGCGCGGGTCATCAGCGCGCCGACCTCCTCGCGTTCGAGCCCGGTCAGGGTGACCGTGGTCGCCCGCGCCACGAGCGGCAGCACGAGGGGCCGCAGCGGATGGTCCGCCGGCTCCACCTCCACGTCGCGGTAGGTGCCCACCAGCAGCACCCGCTCGAACCAGGTGTGCTGGGCCGCGAACTCCAGCAGCCTGAGCGACGCGACGTCCGCCCAGTGGAGGTCTTCGAGCACGACCACCAGGGGACGGCTCTGCGACACCGCCACCAGAGCGCTCGTCACCGCGTCGTACAGCCGGAAGCCCTCGGCCGCGTCGGCGCTCGGCGACTCGCCCAGCAGCGCGGGCAGTCCGGCGCCCGCGGCGTCCTCGGCCGCCGCCCACTCCTCGGGCGCGGCGCACCGCCGCAGCCCGCGCAGGATCTGCACCCACGGCCAGTAGCCCGGGGCGCTGTCGGAGTCCCAGCACGATCCGCTGAGGACCAGCGCGCCCAGACGCCTGGCCTCCTCGGCCGCGCTGGTGACGAGCGTGGTCTTGCCTATGCCGGCCTCACCGGCGACCAGCGTCAGGCCGCCGTGGCTGCCGACCGCCCGTGCGATCTCGGCGCGCAGCATCGCGGCAGGATGCTCCCTGCCGATCAGCTCGGTGCCGACCAGCTCGGTGCCGATCAGCCCAGTGCCGATCAGTCCAGTGCTCGCGCCGTCGATTCGCATGCCGACTCGAAGGTATCCGCCCGCTCCGACAATTTCCGGCGTCCGGCGCCGGCAGCCGCTCAGCCGAAGAACTTCGTGAGGATCTGCGCCAGCGCCGCCGGCCGGTGCAGCACCCCGTGGTCCTCTCCGGGCATCACCAGGAGTTCGGCGCCGGGCACGGTCGCCGCGACGGCCTTCGTGCCCTCCGCCAGGTTCGGCGCGGTCTGGTCGCCGTACACCGCCAGCACCGGCACGCCGATCCCGGCGAGCCGGTCGAACGGCATCACCTGCCAGGGCGCGCTGACCAGCAGGTCGTACGGCAGGCTGGCGGCCTTGTCGGCCAGGAACGCCCACTCCTCCCCGGCCTTCATCCCGGCGATCGCCTCGGTCGGGACCCCGACCGCCTCGTGGAGGAACAGCTCCACCGCACCGTCGCGGTCACCGGCGGTCACCAGGGCCTTTAGCCGGTCGTAGATGTCGGCCGCCGGCCTCGGCTGGTTCTCGTCGGCGCAGTACGGCGGCTCGTAGACGGCCACCCGGTCGATCGGCAGCCCGCGCATGGCCCCCTCCAGCACGAGGACGGCGCCCGAGGAGTGCCCGAACACCGAGGCCCGGCCGCCCACGTGCTCGATGACCGCCGCCAGGTCGTCGATCTCGTTGGCGACCTGGTAGTCGTCGCTCTTGTCGTCGCTGCCCACCCGGCCTCGCCGGTCGTAGGTCACGACGGTGAACGCCGGCGCGAGTTCGGCGCCGAGCCCGGCCACGGTCGAACGGTCGTTGAACGCGCCGCCGACGAGGATCACCGGCGCGCCCTGGCCGATCGCGTCGACGGCGAGGACCGTGCCGTCCTTGGACGTGATGTTCTCGGTCATGTCTGTCAGCCTTTCAGGGGTCTACCGTCGTGTGAAGGTCATGTGGGTGACGCCGCTCGGGGTGGTCACGGACTCGATGCGGAAGCGCTTCTCGAGTCCTTCGAGCCCGTCCCACAGGCGTTCGCCGCGGCCCAGGATGATCGGGACGAGGGCGATGTGCATGTGGTCGATCAGGTCGGCGGCCAGGAACTGGCGGACGGTGCTCGGCCCGCCGCCGATCCGCACGTCGAGGCCGCCTGCGGCCTCCCGGGCCTGACGCAGGGCCTCTTCGGGCGTGGCGTCGACGAAGTGGAACGTGGTGCCGCCCTCCATCTCCACCGAGGGCCGGGTGTGGTGGGTCAGGACGAAGACCGGCGTGTGGAACGGCGGGTTCGGCCCCCACCATCCATTCCACTCGTGGTCCTCCCACGGGCCGCGCTGGGGGCCGAACTTGTTGCGGCCCATGATCTCCGCACCGATGCCCGCGTCCCATGTACCGGCGACGGCGTCGTCGACCCCGGTGCCGCCGCCGGTCTTCCCCTGCATGGCGTGGAGGGTCCGGGTCGTGAAGAACCACTCGTGGAGCCGTCCGCCGGCGTGGCCGAACGGCTCGTCCAGACTCTGCCCCTCGCCCGTGGCGAAGCCGTCCAGAGAGACGGAGAAATTGTGCACTCTGACACGAGACATTGCTGATCTCCTGTTTCCGGCCACTGCTTGCGGATTGCAACTACTGAGATTGAGCGTAGAGTAGGTGGTGGCAAAACGCAATCACTTGGAGGTCGGGTATGCGAGACGAGCCGCGGTCGGGATGTGCGATCAACGCGGCAGTGGAGGCGTTCGGAGACAGGTGGAGCCTCATCGTCCTGCGCGACGTGGTCTTCGGCGGACGCCGGCACTTCCGTGACCTGCTCGCCAACTCCGAGGAGGGGATCGCGTCGAACATCCTCAGCAGCCGCCTCAAGGCCCTCGTCGCCGGAGGCCTGCTGAGCCACGAGGAAGCGGGGCGAGGACGGCGAGGGACCTACAGCCTCACTGAGGCGGGCATCCAGACGGTTCCGGTCATGGTCGCGCTCGGCTCATGGGGCCTGCGCCATCGGCCGACGACACCGGAGCTGACCATCCGGGCGCGGCTGCTGGAGGAGGGCGGCCCGCCCCTCTGGGAGGACCTGATGGACGAACTGCGCGAGGCGCACCTGGGCATTCCCCGCCCCGATCCCGATCGCCCCCGCGCCTCCCAACTGCTCCAGGATGCGTACGAACGGGTCCTGGCGACGTCATCGACAATGGAAACGTGACATCCGAAGATCAGCAGCACCCGCGCGGCCGTGTCGTCGAACTCAGTCATGTGGTCCGGCACGGCATGGTCACCTATCCGGGCCTGCCCGCACCGGAGATCGGCGATCACCTGACGCGCGAGGACTCCCGGGGCCGTTACGCCCCGGGCACCGAGTTCCAGATCGGCCGCATCACGATGGTGTCGAACACCGGCACGTACGTCGACACTCCGTTCCACCGGCTCGCGGATGGCGAGGACCTGGCCCAGATCGACCTGTCCCGGCTGGTCGACGTCCCCGGTCTGCTGATCGACGTCTCCGGCTCCCTCCGGCGCGGCATCGGCGTCGACGCGTTCGAAGGCCACGACGTCGGGGGGCGCGCGGTCCTGCTGCGTACGGGCTGGGACAGGCACTGGGGCAGCCCGGCCTACGGCGACCAGGACCACCCCTTCCTGACGGCGGACGCGGCCGCCCTGCTCGCCGACCGGCAACCGGCCGTCGTCGGCATCGACAGTGTCAACATCGACGACATGGCCGACGGGCTCCGCCCGGCCCATACCACCCTGCTCACCGCGGGCATCCCGATCATCGAGCACATGCGCGGACTGGAACGGCTGCCGCACACCGGGTTCCGGCTCCACGCGGCGCCCGTCGCCGTGTCCGGCATGGGCACCTTTCCCGTCCGGGCGTACGCCCTCGTCTTCTGACGAAGCGATCAACGCTCGGGCGCGAAATGGGTGAGGACCTCGGGGTTGGCCATGGCGTCGGGGTTGGCGGCCTTCTCGACCGGGGTGCCGAGCAGGATCTTCCGTACGGGGACCTCAAGCTTCTTGCCCGACAGCGTCCTCGGGATGCCGGGGACCACGTGGATCTCGTCGGGCACGTGCCGGGGCGACAGCTCGGTGCGCAGGGCCGTACGCAGGCGAGACGTCAGCTCGTCGGACAGAGACGCGCCGTCGGCCAGGGTGACGAACAGCAGCAGCCTGCCCTCCTGGCCGAGCTGCCCGGTGTCGATGACGAGGCTGTCGGCGATCTCCTCGAAGCGCTCCACGACACGGTAGAACTCGCTGGTGCCCATCCGTACGCCGCCGCGGTTCAGGGTGGAGTCGGAGCGGCCGTAGATGACGCAGCCGCCGTCGGGGAGGATCTTGATCCAGTCGCCGTGCCGCCAGACGCCCGGGTAGTCGGCGAAGTACGACTCCCGGTAGCGGTCCCCCGAGGGGTCGTTCCAGAACATCACCGGCATGGACGGCATGGGCCGGGTGATGACGAGTTCCCCCACCTCGCCCACCATCGAGGCACCGGCGGGGTCGAAGGACTCGACGGACGCGCCGAGGCAGCGGCACGGGATGACGCCGGCCCGGATCGGCAGCAGCGGCACCGCGCCGACGAACCCGGTGCACACGTCGGTGCCGCCGGAGAACGAGCCGAGCTGCACGTCGGGCTTCACATCCGAATAGACCCAGGCGAATCCCTCGGGCGGCAGCGGCGAGCCGGTCGAGCCGATCCCGCGCAACCGGTCGAGCCCCTGCGGCTTCACCCCCGCCTTCATCGACGCCGTGATGTACGGCGCGCCGGTGCCGAAGTACGTCACGCCCTCCTCGGCGGCGAGCCGCCACAGGGCGCCGGTGTCGGGGTGGGCCGCGCTGCCGTCGTACAGCAGGACGGTGGACCCCACCAGCAGGCCGCCGATGAGGTAGTTCCACATCATCCAGCCGGTGGTGGTGTACCAGAAGAACACATCGCCCTCGCCGAGGTCCTGGTGGAAGGACAGCGACTTGAGGTGCTCCAGCACGATCCCGCCGTGGCCGTGGACGATCGGCTTGGGCAGGCCGGTGGTGCCGGACGAGTACAACACCCACAGGGGATGGCCGAACGGCACCCGCTCGAACTCCAGCGGCGCGGACTCGGCGCGAAGGTCGTCCCAGCTCAGCGCAGTAGCGGGGGCACCGTCGGGGGCGCCGTCAGGCATGTCGGCACCGAGCACCGGGATCCAGACGGTGGCCTGCAGCGTCGGCAGCTTCCCGGCGATCTCGCGCACCACCTCCGACCGGTCGTACGCCTTGCCGCCGTAGCGGTAGCCGTCCACCGCGACCAGCACCTTCGGCTCGATCTGTGCGAACCGGTCGGTCACGCTGGGCGCGCCGAAGTCGGGCGAGCAGGAGGACCAGATCGCCCCGAGCGAGGCGGTGGCCAGGAAGGCGATGAGGGCCTCGGGGATGTTCGGAACGTAGGCGGCGACCCGGTCACCACGCCCGACCCCCAGCCGTGCGAGGCCCGCCCGGACCCGGGCGACCTCCTCGCGGAGCTCGCCGAGCGAGTACTGCCACCGGCTGCCCGATTCATTGCGGAAAATCACCGCAGTCCGGCCGGGGTGGCCGCGCAGCGCGTTCTCGGCGTAATTCAGGGCCGATCCCGTGAACCATTCGGCGTCCGGCATCGTTCCCTGGATGACGGGCCCGTCGCCACGCGTACCGACCACGCCGAAGTAGTCCCATATGGATGTCCAGAAGTCGGCCGGAGACTCGACCGACCACTTCCAGACGTCCTCGTAGTCCCCCGTACGGCCCAGTCGTTCCATGTAACGGGTGATCCGGGCCGCACGTACGACGTCGGGCGTGGGTTCCCAGAGCAGAGCGCCTTCCTCGACCATGCCCCCATCTTTGCCACGCTTGAGCCGCATGTCACCCTCCCCGCCCACATAGAAAGGGTCTGTCATATGTGGGTTCTGAGCTGGTCGATCGCCGTCCGGGCGGCGGCCCCGATCGCGGCGTCGGCCCGCGGCTGGTTCTGCGCCGTGCTCAACGACCGGGTGAACACGGCCACGGCGTAGCGCCCGCCGTCGGGATACTCGACCACCCCGACCTCGTTGCGGAGCGTGGGCAGCGTGCCCGTCTTGCCGCTCACCGCGACGTCGTCGAACGGGAACCCCGAGGCCAGCCGGTGCGGCCACACCTGCAGGGCCATGAGGCGGCGGATCGCCGCGCAGGAGGCCGCCCCCGCCGCCTCGTCACGCCAGATCATGGCCAGCAACCGGGTCATCTCGCGCGGTGTACTCCGGTTGCCCTGCGCCGGGTCGAGCGCGCGCAGCCGCGCCACCACCTCGGGGTCGGTGCACGCCTGGGTCACGGCCGACTGGTCCGCCACGCCCGCGTCCACCCGCAGGCTGGCGAGCATGTCGCGGCAGTCCTGCACCACCCGCGTCGCCGTCAGCCCGAGGCCGTCGAGCAGCGCGTTGACCGCCTCCCGGCCCACCCGGGCGAGCAGCACGTCGGCCGCGGTGTTGTCGCTCACCGCCATCATCAGGTAAGCCAGGTCGCGCAGCGACAGCGTGGCGTCGTCCAGCATCGCCGCCAGCCCGGTGCCCCCACTCGTACGGTCCGCCGCCGGCACGCCGACACGTTCGGTGAGGTCGAGCAGCCCGCGCTCGGCCTGGCGGTGCAGTTCCAGCAGCAGGGGCACCTTGAAGACCGACGCGAGCACCACCGGCTCGTCGGCCCGCAGGCCCACCTCGCGTCCGTCGTCGACGTCGACCGCGTGCAACCACCCGGTGACGCCGGCGTTGCGGAACACCCGCTCCACGGGGTTCACGCGAGCAACCCGGTCGCGGGGCGCGGCGTCACCCGCGGCGCGGGCGGCACGCCTTCGTCCACCATGCCGGCGCTCTCTTTCAGCACCTGTACGGCCACGGTCGTGAAGTCTCGCACGTACGGCCCCGGCTCGGTCCGCCAGGCCGGGGAGCAGCGCCAGGCCAGGGGTGTGCCCGCGAGGGGCCGCCACACCACGCCCGGCACCTCGGCGGGGGCGCCGAACGCGACGGCCGTGCCGGACAGGACCAGGCCGAGGGCGAACTCCACCCGGTCGGTGCAGATGATGTCGGTCGGAACGAAGCCACCCCGGCGGCACGAGGCCAGCGTGTCGTCGTACAGGCCGGGCTCGGCGTCCCGGGGAAACAGCACCAGGTCCCGCCCGGCCAGGTCGCCGAGGTGCACGGTCGCCCAGGCGGTCAGCTCGTCGTCCTCCGCCAGCAGGACGCCCGGATGCCGGACGAGCACCGGCCCGTACGCGAGCCCGTTCGCGGCGACCGGATGACGCAGCAGCCCGACGTCGAGCCTGCCCTCCAGCAACGCGGCGACCTGCGCGGCCGTGCCCATCTCGGTCAGCGACAGCCGTACGTCGGGGCGGCGGTCGCGAAACCCCGCGATGAGCGCGGCGAGCACGGCGGCGCCGAGGTCGGCGGGGACGCCCGCCCGCACGACCGCCGCGTCGCCGCGCGCCAGGTCCGACATGAGGTCGCGCATCCGCTCGACCCTGGCGACGATCTCGCGGGCCTCGGGCACCAGCAGGCGTCCCGCCTCGGTCAGCGCCACCCGCCGGCTCGACCGCTCGAACAGGCGCACGCCCAGCTCCTCCTCCAGACGCCTGATGCGCTGGCTCAGCGGCGGCTGCGCCATCCCCAGCCGCGCGGCCGCGTTCCCGAAATGCAGCTCTTCCGTCACGACCAGGAAGTAGCCGAGATGCCGGACAAGGTCCACGAGCTGGGAGCATATCCGAATCGCACATAAAGAGCGTTGATATCCATATTGGACATCCTCCCGGCTGGTCTGCTGCTCTTGGCCTGCACTCGACTCGAAGGGGGACGCATGCGAGAGCGAAGGCACTGGCCGTACGTCACGGCGGCGGTGCTCGTGCCGGTGGTGGCCGCGGGGGTCACGGTTTGGGCGCTGCGGACGAAGGGATCGCCCGAGGAGACCGCGCGGGACTTCCTCGCGGCCTGGTCACGCTCGGACTATGCGGCGATGCGCACACTCGCCGCCGACCCGCCGGCCGGCTTCGAAAGCACGTACCGCCGTTTCCATGACGACCTGAAGCTCACCGGGCAGCGATTCCAGGTGACGAGCGTCCAGGACGACACCGTGCGGTTCCGGGCCC
Organism: Microbispora sp. H10830; assembly: GCF_014161375.1. Taxonomy (NCBI): domain Bacteria; kingdom Bacillati; phylum Actinomycetota; class Actinomycetes; order Streptosporangiales; family Streptosporangiaceae; genus Microbispora; species Microbispora sp. H10830. The sequence goes on along the minus strand of NZ_JABBWX010000003.1, from coordinate 454,889 downwards.
GGCTGACCGGCCCGCTGCCCATCGCGTACGACGGGAGACTCCGCCTGGTCGAGCACGACCGCGCCTGGAAGGTGGCATGGACGCCGGCGGCCGTCCACCCCCGGATGACCGACGGCATTCGGGTCAAGCTCACCACCGTGCCCGCGGAGCGCGCCCCGATCACCGCCGCCGACGGCGCCCGCATCGACACGCCGGACACGCCCGGCTCCGTGCAGCAGATCGTCGAGGGGCTGCGCGAGCAGTACGCCTCCCGCCTGACCGGCACCGCGTCCGCCCGGGCCGACCTGGTCGACAGCCGTACGGGCTCGAAGGTCGCGACGCTCGCCGAGGGCGGATCGAAGCCCGGCAAGGCCCTGCCGACCACCCTCGACCTGCGCGTGCACCGGGCGGGGGCGCAGGCCCTGGAGGGCGTGGACAAACCCGCCTCGCTCGTCGCGCTGCGCCCGTCCACGGGCGAGGTCCTCGCGGTGGTCAACAAGCCGGGCGGCTACAACCGCGCCCTGCTCGGCACGTACCCGCCCGGCTCGACCTTCAAGATCGTGACCGCCTCGGCTCTGGTGGCCGGTGGCGTCACGCCCGGCCAGAGCGTCGAGTGCCCGGCCGAGAAGACGATCGGCGGCTTCCCGTTCCACAACGCCGAGTTCCACGACTACGGCACGCTGCGCTTCGTCGACGCCTTCGCCCACTCGTGCAACACGACGTTCGGCGACATGGCGGTGCGGCGCCTCGGCGCTGACCGCCTGTCCAAGGTGGCCTCCGACTTCGGTTTCGGCGCCAGCATCAAGATCGGGGTGCCCGCAGTGGACGCCGCCTTCCCCGCGCCGCATGACGACACCGACCTCGCGTCCGCAGCCATCGGCCAGGGGCGCGTCCTGGCCAGCCCGCTGAACATGGCCGCCGTCGCGGGCGCCATCGCCGCGGGCACCTGGCGGCAACCCCGGCTGGTCCCGGCCTCGCTCGTCCCGGACGGTGGCACGCCCCCGCGTCCGCTGGAGCCCGCGGTGGTGTCCGCGCTGCGCCGTCTCATGCCCGCCGTCGTCAGCGAGGGCACCGCGAGCGGCGTCTCCTTCCCCGCCGGCACGGCCGGCAAGACCGGCACAGCCGAGTACGGCTCAGCCGAGGATGGCAAGAACCCCCCTACGCACTCGTGGTTCATCGGCTACAAGGGCGACCTGGCCTTCGCCGTCGTGGTCGAGGGCGGCGGCACCGGAGCGCAGGTGGCGGCCCCCGTCGCGGCCCGCTTCCTCAAAGCACTGTGACTTCGCGAAAGCACCGTGACCTTGTGAAAGCACTGTGACTTCGCGAAAGCACCGTGACTTCGCAGCAAAAGCACTGTGATCTCGCCCATCGCGCCGCCGGGCCTGTCTGCGAGGCACCTCTCACTCCCGTAGCCGCCGGGCTCTGGTGGGGTTGCGGTAGGTGAAGGTCCAGCGGTCGGTGCCGGCTTTGCGGCGGGTGTAGCGGTCGGGGTGCTGGTAGCGGTCGCGGTTGTGGAACTGGCAGGCGGGGCCGAGGAGTTTGAGGTCGGTGTGGCCGCCGGTGCTCCAGTTGTCGGCGTGGTCGATCTGGCACAGGGTGGCGGGGAGTGGGCAGCCGTCGATCCAGCAGGTGGCGTAGCGGGCGAACACGGCCCTGCGTTGGGCGGGGGTGGCCAGGCGGACCTTGCGGCCCATGTCCAGCACCTGCCCGTCGGCGTCCATGACCAGGCGGACCAGGGTGCTGGTGCGGGCAAGGCGGTGCACGCTGGAGACCGGCAGCATCTGCCCGGTCGCCAGCAACACCCCCGGCGCCGCCCCCAACACCGCCCCCGGCAGCGTTCCTGGCATTGTTCCCGGTGGCCTGCCCGGCTCCGATCCCGGCACGCCCGGCGGCGTCCCTGGCGCTGTTCCCGGCGCTGTTCCCGGCGGTGTTCCCGGCGGTGTTCCCGGCGGTGTTCCCGGCGGCCTCCCTGGCACGCCCCACTCCGATCCCGGTGTCCCCGGCGCACACGAGCACCGTGCCTCGCCGCCGCACCCGCACCCGCCCGCGCCCGGCCGCCGATGCTCGTGGCCGTGGCCGTGGCCTTGGCTCTCAGGCGTGCTCTGCCCATGCCGGCAGTCCCCCGCAGGCCGATGCCCCGCGTGGGCGTGATGCGCGGCGGCCTCCTCGGGAGGAGGATCCGGCAATTGCGCTGTGTACGAAGGCGCTGCGTGCGGACGCGCGCCACCGCCGCAGGAAGGCCATGCTGCTACGCGCCTTGGGTCTGCTTCAGCTTGGGCCGCACCGCGATCGCAGTCTCCGCCCTTGGCGGGTGCGGTGTCGTCGCCCAAGGCAGAGGCCATGCTCGCATCACCATCGCCCTCGGCAGAGGCGGCCCTCCCGGTGCCCTGCTCGCTGACCCCGCGCCCATCGGCCCCACGCTTACAGGCCCCGGGCTCACAAGTCCCGGGATCGCAAGGCTCCTCATCGCGAAGTCCGGCGGTGGCACGGTCGGCGCTCTCGACAACGGCGTCCACAACTACATCGGCACCGCCATCTGTCTCCGAACCGGCAGCTGCCCCGGCCTCGCCCGGGTCGGCGATGCCGGGGCCGGTGTCTTCAGCGCTTCCGGTGTCACCGGTGGCGCCGGTGTCCTCCCGGTCCCGGTCCCGGCCGCCCTCCGCGTCCTCGGCGCCCTCCGCACGCTCGGCATCCTGGGCATCCAGGGCGTCTTCGGCGTCGGCGGGGTGGTCGTTGCCGGGGGTGGCGGGTTGAGGGCTGGCGGGTTCGGGGTCGGTGGGGAGGGATTCGGCGGTGACCAGGACCAGGAGCTCGGCGGCGATCTTCTCCTCCAGCAACGCGATGAACGCATCCGCGTTACGCACCCGCAACGGCCGATCATCACCCTCCGCCCGAGGCTTGGCATAGGCGTCCAACAGGGCCCGCAGCCGAGCGGCCGCCTCACTCGGCAGGTAGAACTCCCCCTCCAGGCCCCCGCCTTTGGTGGGGCGGACCCTCAGGAACCGCCGCCCATAGTCCGCCTGCTCATCCCGGTCCTCCCCGTCGGGGTCCAGCACCGCCCGCAGATAGCGGCCCGCCTTGGCCACCTCCGCCGCGCCCGCCTTAGCCGCCAGCTCCAGCAAGATCGGCTCGGCCAGGCCGGCGTGCTCATCGCTCAACTGGGCGGTGGCCATGCAGATCGCCTCCACCACCCCCGCCGCCAACCCACCCGCGGCGAACTTCTCCCGCACCCGCGGCAGACGCGCCAACTCCACCGCCAGCGTGAGCAGGCGGCCGGCACCGGGCACGCTCATCCCTCCGGCGGCACGTAGCCAGCTGCGGGTGGAGGCATGCCCATGCCGCCTGGCCTGCCCCGCACCATGCACCCGCCCCACCCGATCAGCAAGAGCACACGTGATCCGATCCCGCGCAAACAGCAACTCCTCAGCCTCGGCAAGACAGATATCGACATCGTCCGGAAGCGCCGCCAACGCCAACGCCTGCGCCGACTCACGCAGAGACCCCACCAGCACCCACGACGACCGAGCTCGGAGATCACCAGCCCCAGCGGCATCAGCACCCGGGCTGTCAGTGCCCCCGGTGCCGGGAGCGCCGCCGCCTGTGTCCCGACTCGTGTCCTGTCGCGGCTCGGGGTCAGCGATCGGAAAGTGCTCGCGGGCGAGCGATCCTTCGGACGACCACAGAGGGGAATCGGCGGTCAACCGGTCCCACCAGTCGCCAGAGCTATTCGAACGACGAAGGTGCTCGGGATCCGAATCAAACAGATCCATCACACCCTCCTCACGTAATTCGAAAACCTGTGTGAATTCTTTCACTCCTTTTCCCCAGAAAGCAACCGGCCGAACGGATTAGTTGGAGTTACAGGTGAACTGGGGTTAAACCGAATAAAGGGACACATCACATTTGGGGGTGCATTTCGTCAGGTTGCGGAAGCCGAGCTGGTGCCGGGGCGGTCGAAGAACTGCGAGCACGTCGGCAGCGCGCAGCTTCAGCGTCCGGCCGAGCTTTCGGATCTCCTTCAGAGCGGCCGGGAGGCCGCTGGCGACAGAGTCGATCATGGCCCACATCAGCTGCTTGCCCGTCTTGTCGGGTTCGCGGTAGGCGGTGATGGCGCACCGGTAGACGCCCCAGGTCGCCTCGACCTCGGCATGGTCCTCGTCGGCGAACAGCGCCCCCAGCCGGGCTCGCTGCTTGTCGGTGAGCAGGCTGAGCACCCGCTGCCCCTCGGACAGGACCGCGCTGTCGGCGGTGTGCCACGACACTCCGACCCCGGCCGCGACGCGGGCGGCAGCTTCGCCTTCGGCGGTGCGGCCTTCGACCTGCAGGACCGTGGGCCGGTGCCCGAACGGCTCGTGCGCGAGGGGGGCCGCGGGGCACGGTGCGCACCACGATCTGGGTCGGGCTCCGCGACGCGGCACTCGACCACCGCCCGGCCCGGCTCCAGCCACTGCCCGACGGCCTCCAATCCGAGCTCCTCGAAGTGGCAGAACGCGAAAAGGTCAGGGGCGTCGAAAATAGCGTGGGGCACGTCGAGGTCTTCCGCCGGACGGTGAGCGCAGGAACTCCTATCCTGGAAGATCTCGACCCCCGCCCCGCGAATGCCGCGCGCACCCCGGCTCCACCCGCAACTGCGAAGAGCCGCCTCCCAGCCCACGCTTCAGGAGCCGACGATGAATGACGAGATTCAGCTGATCAGTGACGGCGATGGACTGGCGGTCATCGGGGATCCGACGGCTGTCGAACGCTTCCTGGTCTCCGAGGGGCTGCCGTCGAAGGACCTCGGACTGAAACGGCTCGGATCTGTTCTCAATATCGGGGCTGAAGCCGCACAGGCAGGTTCCGAGATTGCCGCAAACTCAGGTCGCTGGGTGAAGCTGAGTAAGGAGTCCGCGCAGCTTGTCGAGAAGTACGGGCTGAGGCAAAGCTCGAAGTCGGGTCTCAGTTCCGGTGTGCTGAAGGGGAACAAGGGCCAGATCAAGGGATTCGTCGAATTCGCGAAGGGGCCCGGATCGCTTCTGACCAACCCGGCGCTTCTGGCCGGTGCCGCGGGGATCATGGCGCAGCTTGCGATGCAACAGACCATGGACGAGATCACCGACTATCTCGCCACGATCGACGAGAAGGTCGACGACGTGCTCCGCGCCCAGAAGGACGCGGTGTTGGCGGACATGATCGGAGTGGACCTCGTGATCGAGGAGGCCATGACCATCCGAGAGCAGGTGGGCCGGGTCTCCGAGGTCACGTGGTCGAAGGTACAGGCCACGCCGGTGACGATCGCACGAACCCAGGCGTACGCGCTGCGTCAACTCGACGCACTCGCGGAGAAGATGGAACACAAGACCAAGATCGGTGATCTCGCCAAGACGTCCAAGGAAGCCGAGTCCAAGGTTCAGGAGTGGCTCGCCGTTCTGGCTCGCTGCTTCCAACTGCAGGACGCGATCGCCGTACTCGAACTCGACCGGGTGCTGGACGCGTCTCCGGAGGAACTGGACCGGCATCGCCTCGCACTTCGGGCTGCACGGCAAAATCGGCTGGAACTCATCACACGGAGCACCGAGCGTCTGATGGCCCGCATGCATGCGGCTGCCGGCACGGCCAACACGAAGGTGCTGCTGCACCCGACCACATCCCGGGCTGTGGTGCATTCGAGCGACCATGTCGCGATCGCCGTGGTCGACTTCCACGGACGGCTCGGAATCGAGCGCAGCCGACAGTCATTGGAGGCGAGACGATGGGTGGACGCGGCCGCGGAGGTGCGGGACAAGGTGCTCGAGACAGGAGCAGAGGGCGTCGATGCCGCCAGGCACCTCGGTAACGAAACCCTCGACCGGGCCAGATCGGTGACGGGCAAGCTCTCCAGCGGGATTGCCGAGCGAGCGCTCCGTCGGCGCGGGGACGACGAGGAACGCGAAGGGAAGGCTGAGTGAGCGCCGGCCGTCAGCCACTCGGCAGGCTTCACTCGAGCCGTTCTGGCCACGTCAGCGGCCACCTCGTCTGACGTCCTCCCGGTGCTCTCGATCCACAGGACTTCAAGGCCGAGCGCCAGCGTGAGCGGCCCGCGACGAGGGCGTCGCGGAGGTCTCGATCTGGAAGTGGCGAAACAAGTTCCTCGACGCCGGCAAACACGCGCCGACGGTGGGCCGGTCGCTGCCGGCGGCAGGCGGATCCAGGCCCCGCCTACGCCCTCGATTGCGATGAGCCGATGAAGGGGCAGCGGCGACAAGTCAGGGTGTCGTACGGTCGGCCGGGGTGGTCAGGCGGGCGACGGCCGCGACGACTTCGGAGGGGTTGGACAGGTCGGACAGCACGATGTCGGCGCCCGCCTCGCGCAGTTCGGCGGCCGTGGACCGGCCCGACGCCACGCCGATCATGGCCGCGCCGCCGATCTTCGCCGCTTGGACGTCACGCGTGGAGTCGCCGATCAGGACGGTGTTGCCCGCCGTGAAGACGGCGCCATACCCGGCCTTGGCCCGTCCCTGTGCGACCTGCAGCAGGGTGGCCTTCGGATAGACCTCCTCGCCGTAGCCGCCCACCTCGACGTCGATCCACTTGTCCAGCCCGAACGCCTTGAGCTTGTGCACGGCGTTGCTCTTGATGGTGCCGGTGAGCACCGACTGCACGACGCCGTCGAGGCGCGACACGGCCTTGAGCGCGTCCTTGGCGCCGGGCAGCGCGCGGCCGTCCTTGGCCAGCCGGTCGCGCCGCTCCGCGAAGCAGACGGCCAGCGCGTCCAGGAACCTCGGCAGGTGGTGGTCCTCGACGGCGATGCCGTTGACGGCCAGGGTCTCGAAGACGATCTCCGAGTCGGGGCGGCCCAGCGCCGGTGCGAGCTTCACCAGCGGCCGCCCTGTCACCATCCGGAACGCGTCCGCGTAGGCGTCGCGGGTGACGATGGCGACGTCGACGAGCGTCAGGTCGATGTTCCAGAGAACGAGGCGGTTGATCGCGGCCTCCGTGGGGGTGCGGTGTGGATCGTGCTCAGCGTACGGCCCACGCGGGGCAGCCGCCGCATCCAGGACGACCTCGACAAGTCGCACGCACGGGGCCGGTATGTTCGCGTCGTTCGTCGTCGGGGTGTGGCGGTCAAGCGGCTCTACCGGCCGCCACGCAGGGCCAAGCCCCGGTGGCTGCTTGAGGAGGAGGAACGCCAGGCCCGCTGACGCGTCAGACGAGGTCGAGGGCGTCGGCCAGCGAGTCCACCACCGGGACCCCGACGCCCTCCAGCTCCGACCGCCTGGTCATGCCGCCGGTGTAGAGGATGGCGCGGGCGCCGACGTGCTGAGCCGCGTGGGCGTCGTCCACGCTGTCGCCGATGACGACGACCTTCGCCGAGTCGAGGCCGAGCGCGCGCATGTGCTCCACCATGTGCTCGGCCTTGTGGCCGCCGGTCGCCGAGCGCGAGCCGTCGATGCGGGTGAAGTGGCCGTCGATGCCGAACTCGCCGGTCTTGCGGACCAGCCGTTCGTGGCCCCACATGGACAGCAGCGACTGCGTGCGGCCCGACCCCTCCCAGGCGCGCAGGCTCGACAGCGCCCCCTCGGCGAGGCTGCACGCCTCCATCAGCCGGTGGTAGTGCTCGTGGAAGCCCGCGTCGAGCAGTTCCCACTCGCCCTCCCCGAGCGGCCGGCCGAGCATCCGCTCGTACGCCACCCAGATGGGGCGGGTGTACACCTCGCGGAAGCCCTCCGCGTCGTACGGCCCCAGGCCGTACGGCTGGAAGAGCTCGTTGGTCGCGCCGACGACGGCGTCGATGTCGTGGAAGAGCGTCCCGTTCCAGTCCCAAACAATGTGTGTCATCTCGCCTCCAGCTTAGACGCCGGGCGTGACAACTCCATGAACTACGCGGGTCAGGTGAGCAGATCCTGGATCTCCTGGGTGGCGTACCAGAGCAGTTCGTGGTCCTCCGCGCCGTCCACGACGAACCGCGCGTCGTCGTCCCCGACGTCGGCCGCGGGCAGCGCCGCGATCGCCGCCTCCACGTCCGGCGCGGCGTCGGCGTCGTCCACGTGGACCGAGGCGACCAGCCGCATCGGGATCGGCTCCAGGACCCGCACGCGGGCGCGCTCCTCCAGGTCGGCGCCGGCCTTCACGGTCTCGTCGGGCACCTCGGCCGCGATCACCACCCGCCGGGCGGCCACCTCGACGCCGTCCTTGCGGTCGGCGGCCAGCATGCGCAGGGAGGTCCGGGCGGCCTCGGTCAGCGCGACGTACTCCAGCTCCTCGGTGTCGCCCGAGGCGTACCACTCGATCAGCGCGGGGGTGACCGCGAAGCCGGTCAGCGGGGCCGGGCCCAGCTCCCCTGCGGCGACGACGCGCGCCAGCGCGGGAATGGTGGACGGCAGATAGACGCGCATGCGTTCCTCGACTCGGTCTCTGATTGCAGCTACAGACGGGCGGCGGCGCCGGGCTCGCGGAAAGGCAGGCCGAACAGGCGCTCCATCTCGGCGATGGTCTCCGCGGGATCGCTGTGATGGACCCCGACCAGGCCGATCGCGCGGGCCGCCACGATGTTCGCCTCGATGTCGTCGACGAACACGCACTGCCCCGGCTCGAGCCCCAGCAGGCCGAGCGCATGCCGGAAGATCCGCTCCTCGGGCTTGCGCATGCCGACCTCCCCGGAGATGACGACCGCGTCGAAGAGGACCTCCCAGCCCTCACGCGAGTAGTGGTCGCCCCAGGAGTTGGACACCAGGCAGGTGCCGAGCCCGGCCGTCCGGGCCTGGCGGAGCATCTCGTTCATCTCCTCGACCGGCCGGAATCCGGCGAACATCCGGGCCAGTAGGCCGTCGGCCTCCGGCGGGCCGCCGTCGAGGGTCACCAGCCGGGCCGCCAGGGCGCGCTCGAACTCCAGGACCGGAATCTCGCCCCGTTCGAGCGCGTGGATCGGGTTCTCGCCGTCCGGCTCGACACCGGCCCGGTACGCCTGCGTGACCAGCGCGCGCATGACCTCCCGGTAGTGCCGGGGGTCGATCCGGTCCGCCTCGATCCACTCCGCGACGGACTCGGCCAGGCTCGTGGTCAGAACCCCGCCCCAGTCGATCAGCACACCCTTGAGCACCGCGCCTCCCACCCGACGTGCCTACAAATATAGGGAGTGGTCAGTCGGGCCGCTCGAACGGCTTGAGCACGCCGCCGAACCACTCGTCGACGGCGTCCGGGCCGAACGACTCGCCGGGCGCCAGCTCCCGCAGCGCGTCACCCACCATCTGACGGCTCTGCCGTTCCGCGTCCTGCTGCGCCCGGCCCAGGGCCAGCAGGAGTTCCTCGGCCAGCGTCCGGCTGGGCAGGCGCATGGCACGAGGCTCGATGACGACCTCCCGCACCTGGCCGTACACCGTCGTGACGACCTTGATCCGGCCGTCCGCCGCCCGGCCGTGGCCGGTGACGGCCTCGATCTCGCGCTGCCCGTCCTCCAGCCACGCCTCGATCTGTGCGGCGCGCTCCGCGTCCCGCTCCAGGTCGTCGGCCCGGTCCGCGGAGCGTGGGCCGAAGGCGTCCGCTCCCGCGTCCAGCTCCTGGGCGAGCTGGTCGAACCGATAACGCACGAACGTCTCGTCGAGCGGGGCGGTCAGCCCGGTCACCCTGCTCTGGGCGGCGGCGACGAGCTCGTCGGTCCTCTCCTTCGCGGCGTCCTGGGCGGCCCTGACCGCCCGCGTCACCTCCGCGCTCAAGACGGCCGCGTCGAGCCGCATGACCCGCGGGTCCAGTGTGATGGCGGTGACCTGTCCCCGGCCGTCGGCCCTGGCCCGCACCAGGCCGTCGGCGCCCTCCCCTTCACCGGTGACCTGCCGGATCTCGGCCTGGACGTCCGCGAGGCCGCGCATGACGTCCTCGGCCTGGCGAATCATCTGCTCCAGCAGCTCCAGGTCGCTGCCACCCGGAAACGACAGGGACAAGTATTCCTCCACAAAAAGGACAAACGGCTTTTACTGTGCAATTCACCCGTCCGTAATTCGCCGGTCATGCTAACGTGCCGCGCATGCACGGGGAACTCGGCATCGAACACAGCGAAGTGGTCAGGGCCTCCTCTCGTCTGACGGAGCACGGCGACGAGTTCGTGACCGCCCTCCAGTATCTGCGCGAGCGGGCGGGCGCCTCCTCGTGGGGCGACGACGGCCTGTTCGGCGCCTTCGTGGCCGCGTACAACCGCTCCGCTCTGACGGCCGTCGAGGCGTACGCGCAGCTCGGAGGGACGGTGGGCGGCACGGGAGAGGCGCTCGCGGTCGCGCGCCGGCGGGTGTCGGACGCCGAGGGCGACGCGGGGCGCCAGATCGCGGGGGCGCACGACGAACAGGGTCTGACATGGGCTTGATGCCGCCGGACTGGGCACAGCCGATCGCGAGCCTGGTCAACTACCCGAAGATCGACGAGGCCGACATCCGCACGGAGATCCGCCCCTGGCAGGTCGTGCAGGCCGGCGCCGCCTCCGGGGGGAGCGGTGCGGAGGGCGAGGTCAGGCGACTGCCGGGCGTGTACCAGGGCGTGTCCGCCGACGCGATGCGCACCAACTGGACCAAGACCGGCACCACGGAACACCTCCGTACGGCCGTCGGGGCCGCCGCGTACGCGCCGGCGGTGCTTGAAGGCACCGCCACCGCGGTGACCGCCACGAAGGTGGCCATCATCACACAGGCCATGGCGGGCGCGACCAAGTTGGCCGCGACACTCGTCGCGGGCGGCCCGTTCGCCGCGGCCTCGGCCACCGCGGGGCTCCTCGCCACCCGGTACGTCATGCGGAAGATCCTCAGGGAGGCAGAGGAGGGCGGTGCCCGGGTTCTGGCCCCGGCCGTCACGCGGCACATCACCGAACCGCTGGAACGCATCCTGAAGAACACCCGCGGCCCCTTCGGAGGCGGCCCGTCCCTGGCGGGAGCGGGCGGCCCCCATGTTCCGCTGAGGGGCGCGCCCGTGCGGACGGCAGGTGAGACGGGGCCCCGCGGAGGCGTCAAGCTCGACATGGGCAGGAGCCGCAAGCCCTATTCGAGGCAGAGCGGCCCCGAACTGTCCTCGGCGGAGCAGCAGGCGCTGGACGCGAAGAAGGCCGGTCAGCCGTACGACAGGAAGGCCGCCAAAGCGGCCGAGCAGAAGGTGAAGACCGGCGAGAAGCTCGACGGCGACCGCAACGCCCAGAAGCGCGGCACCCAGTCCAACCAGGGCAACGCCAACCAGCAGCAGGGCCAGCAGCAAGGCCAGCAGAATCAGAACACCCAGGGCAAGAAGAAAAGGCGTTTCCTGTAGGGACTGTTATGACCAAGCCAATTTCGAGCCAGATGTACCACTTCACCCAGAACAATCCGGAAGGGATCGGCCAGGACAGCGTGCCTGCGCTGCTCCGCCGGGTCGCGACCACCATCGAGGAACTGGGCCAGGTCGAGGTGTACGACCTGGTCATGCACAACGAGGTCACCGACGACGGGACCGACTGGCCGTCGATCACGGTCTATTTCGACTACGCCAACGCCGACGAGCCGGAAGAGGACGAGCCCGGAGGAGAGGCGTCCGCCGTCACCTGACGACGGCGAAGACGCGCTCTGCGACCTTGCGGTGCGCGGCGGACTTCAGCGCGCCGGGGTCGGTGCGGATCGGGCCGAAGACGCCGCGCTTCTCCTTCAGCCGCAGGATCCGCAGCACCGACTCGTCGATCCTGCGTTCGGAGATCCGGCCCGACTTCACCGCGTCGAGGACGGCGTCGTACGCCTTGGGCAGGTTCGGCGGCATGAGGAGCACGTCGGCCCCGGCGAGCACGGCCCGCACGGCGACCTCGGCGTCGCCGTACTTCTTCCGCACCCCGGCCATGTCGAGCGCGTCGGTGCTGATCACGCCGTCGAAGCCGAGTTCCTCGCGGAGCAGGCCGGTGAGGATGCGGTGGGACAGCGTCGCGGGATCGCCCGAGGGGTCGAGCTTCGGCATCACCACGTGCGCGGACATGATCGCGTCCACGTCGTGCGCGATCGCCGCGCGGAACGGCGGCGCGTCCAGCTTCCGCCACTGCGTCTTCGAGTGCGTGATGACCGGCAGGCCCGTGTGGCTGTCGACCGAGGTGTCCCCGTGGCCGGGGAAGTGCTTGGCGACCGAGGCCACGTCCGCCGCGTGGAAGCCGTCGACGGCCGCCCCGACCATCGCGGCCACCTTTCCCGGGTCCGAGCCGTACGCGCGGGGGCCGATCACGGGATTGCGGGGGTTGATGTTGACGTCGGCCACCGGCGCGAAGTCGAGCGAGATGCCGAGGTCGCGCAGTTCCTCACCGGTCGCCCTGGCGACGTCGCGCGCGTTCGCCGTCTTGCCGGTCTCGCCGATCTCCGACGCGCCGGGGAACGTGGTGACGAGAGACTTGAGCCGGGAGACGAGGCCGTTCTCCTGGTCCACGCCGATCATGAGCGGTGCCTCGCCGGACCTTGCCGCCGCCTCGCGCAGGCCGGTGGTGAGCGCGGCCACCTGGCTCGCGCCGGAGACGTTGCCCGCCCAGTCGAACAGGATCACCCCGCCGGGGCGGAACTTCTCCACCACCTGCGCCGGCGTCCCCACGCCGTACCGCGCCTCGTTCTCCTTGCTCGCCGCCCCGGCCTTCTGGCCCCACACCACGATGGTGAAGAGCTGGGCCACCTTGTCCCGCAGGCTCATCGCCGCGAGCGTCCGCTCGGCCAGGCTTCCCGAGGGGCGGGCCGACGGCGAGGGGGGCGGTGGGGACACGGACACCGGCGCGGACGTGCGCGGCGAGGGCGCCGGGCTCGCCGCGCCGACGCCGGACGAGCATCCGGTCGCGAGGAGGGCGGCGAGCATGACGACACCGTGTCTGATTCGTGGCACGTTCTTTACGGTAGCCGTGCCCGGCCGTGACCGGGCCAGGAACCCGGTCACGGACGGTCAGAGCGCGAGTGCCTCCAGGCCCGGCAGCTCGGCGCGTGCGGCGGCCTTGGCGGCCTGCGCCGAGGTGGCCGAGCACGCCGCGGCGGCGGCGTCGCGGCACTGCGCGAGCGTGTGCCGCGACAGGGCGGCGCGCACCCAGGGCAGCGCGGGGGCGCCCATGGACAGCGACGTGACGCCCATGCCGACGAGCACGCAGGCGAGCACCGGATCGGCCGCGGCCTCGCCGCAGACCCCGCAGCCCTTGCCCGCCGCTGCGGCGGCCGAGGCCGCCATCGCGATCAGGTCGAGCACGGCCGGATGCCACGGATCCTGCAGCCCGGCCACCGCGCTGACCTGGCGGTCGGCCGCGAGCGCGTACTGCGTGAGGTCGTTGGTCCCGATCGAGAAGAAGTCGACGGCCCGGATGAGGTCCATCGCCCGCAGCGCCGCCGACGGCACCTCGATCATGATGCCCGCGCCGTCGAGCCCCGCCGTACGGCAGGCGTCGGCGAACCACTCGGCCTCCTCGACGGTGGCCACCATCGGCGCCATGACCTGGACCTTGGCCGAGACGCCCGCGGCGGCCCGCGCCAGTGCGCCGAGCTGAGCGGTCATGATCTCCGGATACCGGCGGAACATGCGCAGGCCGCGTTCCCCGAGCGCCGGGTTCGGCTCCTCCTCCGGCGGCGGCAGGAACGCCAGCGGCTTGTCGGCGCCGGAGTCGAGCGTGCGCACCACCACGCGCCCCTCCGGGAACGCCTCGAACACCGCCCGGTAGGCCTCCTCCTGCTCACTCCCCGACGGCGCGGTCTCACGGTCGAGGAAGAGGAACTCGGTGCGGTAGAGGCCGACGCCCTCGGCGCCGTTGGCCAGCGCGCTCTCCAGGTCGCGGGGGCCGCCGACGTTGGCGAGCAGGGGAACGGGGTGCCCGTCGGCGGTCGCGCCGGGACCGGTGGCCGCCGACAGCACCGCCCGCCGCGCCTCCTCGGCGGCGCGCGCCTCGGCCACGCGGGCCGGGTCCGGCGAAAGCAGCACCTGTCCGGACGCGCCGTCGACCAGCACGGGGGTGCCGGGAGCGATCGCCGTCGCGCCGGCGCAGCCGACGACGGCGGGCACGCCCATCGAGCGGGCGAGGATCGCCGTGTGGCTGGTCGGCCCGCCCTGCTCGGTGACGAACGCGGCGACCACGTCCTTCGACAACAGCGCCGTGTCGGCCGGGGCGAGGTCCTTGGCGACCAGCACGAACGGCTCGGCGGCGCTGGCCGGCACGCCGGGCATGGGCAGGCCGGTGAGCACGGCGATCACCCGGTCGCGGATGTCGTCGAGGTCCGCCACGCGCTCGGCCAGGTAGCCTCCGGCCGCCGCGAGCAGGTCCCGATACTTGCCGAAGGCGTCGAAGACGGCGCGCGGGGCGGCGACGCCACGCTCGATGAGCTCGCCGACCTCCACGGCCAGGCTCGGGTCGCGGGCCATCAACGCCTGCGCGCCGAGCACCTCCTGGGCCTCGCCGCCCGCCCTGGCGCCCCGCGCCTCCAGGTCGGCGGCCACATCCTCGACCGCCCGCTCGGCGCGGGCCCGCTCGGCGGCGGCGTCGCCGTCGTGGCGCGCCTCCTTGTCGGGCTCGGGGATCTCGCCCGCGAGCACATGGGCCGGGCCGTACCCGGCGCCGGGGCTGACCCCAGTGCCGGCCAGCGACGTGCCGGCCAGCGACCGCGCGCCGTTCTCGTCCCCCGCCGTCGTCCCCGTCTTCCGCTGTCCGTCCAATGGCGTCAGGAGGCCGAGGCGATCTGGGCGAGCTCGTCGAGCAGCTCTTCTGCGCCGTCGCCCTCCGCGCTGATGACGATCGACTCGCCCTGCCGTACGTCGAGCGCCAGCACCGACAGGATGCTCTTCGCGCTCACCGGCGAACCGCCCGCCTTCGCGATGGTGACGTCGTAGGGCGCCTTCGCCGCGGTCTGCACGAACGTCGCCGCCGGGCGGGCGTGCAGCCCGACCTCGGACGCGACGCTTACTGTGCGTTCGGCCACGTTTCCTCCTCCTGCGGCGGTGGTCTAGACCGCCGGTAGTTCCGTCAAAGGCCAGTCAATACCCGACATATCGGGTATTACCAGATCCGCGTGTGACAGTTCATCCGGATGATGTGTGGTGGCCACCGCAACGCACGTCATACCCGCGGCCCGGGCCGCCGCTATCCCGGCGAGCGAGTCCTCGAACACCACACACGTGGCCGGGTCCACCGCGAGCAGGTCGGCCGCCATGAGGTAGCCGGCCGGATCCGGCTTCCCCACGGTCACGTCCTCGGCCGAGACGATGGTCCGTACCACCTCCACGACGCCGATCTCGGTGAGCCGCTCCACCGCCCACCACCGCTGGGCCGAGGTGACCAGGGCCAGCGGAGCTCCCTGCTCCGCGACCCGGGACACCAGCTCCGCCGCCCCCGGGACCGGCACGATGTCGGGCAGGTCCGGATGGTCATAGTAGGAGCGGATCTCCTCCATCACGACCTCCGGATCCAGGCCGGGCAGCACCTCGGGGACGACGTCCACCCCGCGGCGGCCCATGACGCGCCGCAACAGGGTCTCGTCGTACGTGATGCCGCGGTCGTCCAGGAACATCCGCCACAGGGCGCGGCTGCGGACCTCGGTGTTGACCAGGGTGCCGTCGAGGTCGAAGAGCGCGGCCTCCATCACCTGAGCATCACGACCACTCGAAGAGCGGGTCACCCGCGCTCACGCGGCCCTCGGCGACCTCGCCGACCGACCCGGCCACGGCGTCGAGCGCCACCACCGGGCAGACCGGCGAGCGCCCGCCGGCCTCGACCGCCGCGGGGTCCCAGGCCACGACGGGCTGCCCGGCGCCGACGCGATCCCCCTCCGCCGCGAGCAGGCGGAAGCCGTCGCCCTTGAGTTGCACGGTGTCGATACCGAGATGCACCAGCACGCCCCTGCCGTCGTCCCCCACCACGACGTACGCGTGCGGGTGCAGCTTCACGATCGTGCCGCTGATCGGGGCCAGGGCCTCGACGGGCTGCCGGAGGGGGTCGATCGCGGTTCCCGGGCCGACCATCGCCTGCGAGAACACCGGGTCCGGCACGGCGGCCAGGCCGATGGCCGCCCCCGCGACCGGGGCGAGAACAGTCGTCAATGAAGAGCCCTTCCCTGAGATCCGGGCAGGCGTCGCCACAGGTCCGCCCGAAACCGGCGGACCCGCGACGATCTCCCGGATTCAGCCGATGATGTCCTCGATGTCGCTGGCGATGGTGTCGGCCTCGGGGCCCACCACGACCTGGACGACGTTGCCCGCCGCCATCACTCCGTGGGCGCCGGCCGCCTTGAGCGCGGCCTGGTCCACCTTCGAGGCGTCGTGCACCTCGGTGCGCAGCCGCGTGATGCACGGCTCCACTTCGATGATGTTGTCGGCGCCACCGAGCCCGGCGATGATCGCCTCGGCGTCTGCAGCCATGGGGGTCCTCCTGTTGTTCGGCCGGTCTGTCGTCAGTCGGTCTGCGTGACCTTTTTCAGACCGCGGGGGGAATCGGGGTCGATACCGAGCCTGCGCGCGAGCGCCTCGGTGAGCAACTGCCCGGGGACGATGAGTCCCAGCGGAGCCACCCACTCGGGCAGGTCCGGACCGTTGAGGGCGGCGGTCGATGCGGCGGCGAGCCGTTCGCCGCCCCCGACGCCGAAGGCGGCGGCGCCCGCGCCGGTGACCCGCTCGGCCAGCGCGACCGTGCCCGCCAGCGTCGGGCCCTGCCCCGCCGCCACCAGGATCGCCGGGGTCTCGGCGTCCACGACCGCGATCGGGCCGTGCAGCAGGTCGGCGTACGACAGGCCCATGGCGTGCAGGTAGCACGCCTCCTTGAGCTTGAGCGCCAGCTCGAGCGCGGTCGAGAACGCCAGGCCGCGGCCGGACACGACGACGCCGGGCTTGTCGGCCAGGCCCTCGACCACGGCGTCCAGGTCGCCGGGGTCGGAGATCAGCTTCTCCACCGCGTCCGGCACCCGGCGCAGGTCGTCGGGGTCCACGTCGGCGCCGAGGCCGATCGCGAGCACGGCCAGCGCGGCGAGCTGGGTCGTGTAGGTCTTCGTGGCCGGGACGGCCTTCTCCTCGCCGGCGAGCGTGCACAGCGCGAGGTCGGCGGCCTGGGCCAGCGGCGACTCCTCGCCGCCGTTGGTGATCGCGACGGTCTTCGCACCGCAGTCCTTCGCCCACTGGAGGGTCTCGACGATCTCCTCCGTACGGCCGGACTGGGACAGGCCCACGGCCAGCACCCCGTCGAGGTCGAGCCTGCGGCGGTAGGTGGTGGCGACGGAGGGGGCGCCCATCGCGGCCATGCGGCCCGCCCGCGCCTCGATCAGATAGCGGCCGTAGACCGCCGCGTTGTCCGAGGTCCCGCGGGCGACGAACAGCAGGTGGCGGGTGTCCCGCGCGACCGCCTCGACGTCGCCGGTCCTCGGCAGGAGGGCGTCCAGCGTCGCCCGAATCGCCGCGGGCTGTTCGGCGATCTCACCGCGCATCCTGGTCGTCATCGATGATCATCCTCTGCTTGGCGAGATTTGTCCGTTATCGATCCGTCGCCGGCCCATACATTGACACACATTTCCCGGCTGTGGTCTAGTCCGGACTAGACCAGTAAGAACCTTAACTTATTCGGACGATCCAGAGCGAGAGGGGAGGGATCAGTGGCCCAGATCGATCCGGACAGCCCGGTGCCCAAGTACTTCCAGCTACGGGAGATCCTGCTCGACCTCATCGAGAGCAACGAGCTGCCGATCGGCGCGGCGATCCCCTCCGAACGCGACCTCAGCCAGCGCTTCGACCTGTCTCGTATGACGGTACGGCAGGCCGTCGACCACCTGGTGTCCGAGGGCCGGTTGCACCGGGTCCCGGGCAAGGGAACGTTCGTGGCCCGCCCGAAGATCGAGCTGGCACTCCAACTCACCTCCTTCACGGACGACATGCGGGCGCGCGGCATGGAGCCGGGCTCCCGCGACCTGGACCGGCGGGTGGTCCGGGCCAGTGCCCACCTCGCACGGCAGCTCGGTATCCAGCCGGGAGACGCCGTCCACTTCATCGAGCGGCTGCGCACGGCGGACGGGGAACCGCTGAGCATCGAGCGCGCCCACATCCCGGTCGCGCTCGCACCCGATCTCGATGCCTACGACCTGACCGGACGATCCCTGTACGCCCTGCTCGAGTCGCGCTACGGGCTCGTGATGGACGCCGGGGAGCTGACCATCGACGGCGGCCTCGCCGATCCGAGCGACGCCGACCTGCTCAAACTGCCCCGGGGCGGAGCCGTGCTGCTGCTGCAGCGCCGGTCCTTCGCCGGCGGGGTGTGCGCCGAACTCGGCGTCTCCACCTATCGCGCCGACCGCTACCAGCTCCGGACGCTCCTCGGAGCCCCGGCCAGACGCCTCTAGTAGTCCCCCCATCCTGGAGGAACACCCGATGAGTTCCACCTCCGCCGACGCGGGCCTGCCCGCCGCACCCTCTGGCCAGAACGCGGTGCTGACCGCACTGTCCCGCATCGGCCGCTCCCTGATGCTCCCGATCGCGGCGCTGCCCGCCGCGGCCCTCCTTCTCCGGTTCGGCCAGAACGACATGCTGGGCTCCAACGGCTCCGCTCCGGGCGGCCTGGCCGACGTCGCCGGATTCCATTGGATGGCCAATGTCGCGAAGGTCCTCGCGAACGCCGGCGATGCCATCTTCAGCGCCTTGCCGCTGCTGTTCGCGGTGGGCGTCGCGGTCGGCTTCGCCCGGCGGGCCGACGGCTCGACCGCCCTGGCGGCCGTGGTCGGCTACCTCGTCTGGGACCGGGTCACCCACCTGATGTTCTTCGACGCCGCGGCGGACTCGGCCGTGCACAAGAAGGTGGCCCAGACGCTCGTGGGGGCGGACGGCAAACCGTCGGAAGCGCTCAACCTGGCGTCGGCCAACCCGACCGGAGTGCTCGGCGGCATCCTCATGGGCCTCATCGCCGCGATCCTGTGGCAGCGGTACTACCGGACGAAGCTGCCCGCCTACCTGGCCTTCTTCGGCGGCCGCCGCTTCGTGCCGATCCTCACCGCGCTGGCCGGGCTGATCCTCGGCGTCGTCTTCGGCCTGGTCTGGCAGCCGATCGGGCAGGGCCTGAGCAACTTCGGCGACTGGCTGGTCGACCACTCCACGCTCGGCGCGGGCATCTACGGCGTCGTCAACCGCGGTCTCATCCCCTTCGGTCTGCACCACTTCGTCAACTCGATCGTGTGGTTCACCGTGCCGGAGTGCACCGTCGGCGCCACTCACGCGGCGGGCGACCTGAACTGCTACTTCGCCGGTCAGGACGGCTCCGGCGCGTTCATGGCGGGTTTCTTCCCCGTCATGATGTTCGGCCTGCCGGCCGCCGCGATCGCCATGTGGCGGGCAGCCCCGCCGCACCGCCGCGCCACCGTCGGCGGCATCATGCTCTCCTCCGCCCTGATCTCCTTCTTCACCGGCATCACCGAGCCGATCGAGTTCGCGTTCATCTTCGTGGCCCCGATCCTGTTCGCGGCGCACGCGCTGCTCACCGGCGTCTCGATGGCCCTGGTCGCGGCTCTCGGCGGACGGCTCGGCTTCGGGTTCTCGGCCGGCGCGATCGACGCCGGTTTGAATGCCTCCAAGGACAACACGCACAACTTCTGGCTGATCATGCTGATCGGCGTCGTCTACTTCGTCCTCTACTACCTGATCTTCAGCTTCCTCATCAAGAAGCTGAACATCATGACGCCCGGTCGCGAACCCGAGCCCGACGTGGACTCCGGGGAAAGCGCCGACACGGCGCGTGCCCGCGCCTGACGCGTCAGGTCCCCTCTCAGGGAGCAGGGGCGCCCGGTGATCCCGGGCGCCCCTGTTGTGTTTCCCGCCATTGCGGATGCCGCTAATCGCCGATCAACCCGTGCTCAAATCCGAGGCGGCCCCGCCAACCCGGAGGAATCTTCCCGGACGAACGGCGGCACAAAGGCTCGCGACTCGGCAAAGTTGGCGTTTCCCCGTATCAGAGCGGATGACCGCAACCTCTATTAAGCGTCAGCTTCACGGCGCATGAGAGCGGAGTCCCCCGATGCCCAAGCCCGTCCCCCTGCCACGGCTCGCGTCCGTCCCCCCGGCCGATCCTCCCTACGACGAGCGCGACGGCGGCGGCCACGTCACGCGTCCCGGCACGTACGGCGCGCTCGCTCTGGCTCCCATTCCGCGGCGTGCGGGCACGCCCATGGACGAGCGCCGCCTGCGGGGGCTCGGCCAGGCGCTCGCGGAGATCCTGGCGGGCCGCAGGCCACCGGAGACCGTCCAGGACCGGCTGACCGAGCGGGCCTACCGCGAGCTGGTCCGGGCCGGGAAGATGATCGACGCCGAGCGGCCGCCCCTGACGGGCCTCCCCCACGTGCAACGGCCCCGCGACGGGGTGATCGAGATGTGCCTGCTCGTCCACTGCGGGCCGCGCAGCCGCGTGCTCGCCGTACGGCTGGAGCGGCAGGGCGTGCAGTGGCTGGTCACCGACTTCGAGACCGCGTGACCAGGCCCCGCATGACGCGAAGGACCCCGCCGGGCACGGCCCGGCGGGGTCCTTCTCAGGTCACGTCACGCCTGCTGGTTGCGCGGGTCGCCGTGGCAGCGCTTGTACTTCTTGCCCGAGCCGCAGGGGCAGGGCGCGTTGCGCTCGGTGTCGCCGTACGCGGCGCGCTGCTCGGGGGTCGACCGCACCCGGTTGACCTCCACGTCGCCGCTCTCGCCCGGCGCGGTGTAGACCATCTCGGTCGGCCGCGACGGCTGCCGCAGCGCGCGGGCGATGATCGAGCCGGTCTCGGAGAGCGCCGTGTCCTCCTCGGCGTTCTCCTCGACGATCGGGTTGGCCTGCACCTCGACCTCGAGGTTGAACAGGTAGCCGACCGACTCCTCCTTGATGCCGTCGAGCATCGCGGAGAACATCTCGTAGCCCTCGCGCTGGTACTCGATCAGCGGGTCCTTCTGGGCATAGGCGCGCATGCCGATGCCCTCCTGGAGGTAGTCCATCTCGTAGAGGTGCTCGCGCCACTTGCGGTCGAGCACCGAGAGGATGACCCGGCGCTCCAGCTCGCGCGTCGCCTCGGAGCCGAGCTGCTCCTCGCGGCGGTCGTAGGCCGCGAGCGCGTCCTCCTTGACCTTCTCGGCGATGAGGTCCGCCGTCAGCTCCTCCCGGTCGCCGCCGGCCTGCTCGATGAGCTCGTCGACGGTGAAGGAGATCGGGTAGAGCTGGCCGAACGCCTTCCACAGCTTCTCGAGGTCCCACTCCTCGGCGAAGCCCTCGGCGGTGGCGCCCTTGACGTAGTCGTCGATGACGTCGGTGACGAAGCCGCGGACCTGCTCGTGCAGGTCGGCGCCCTCCAGCACCCGCCGCCGCTCGGCGTAGATCACCGTGCGCTGGCGGTTCATCACCTCATCGTACTTCAGGACGTTCTTGCGGATCTCGAAGTTCTGCTGCTCGACCTGGTGCTGCGCGGAGGCGATGGCCTTGGAGACCATGCCCGACTCGATCGGCACGTCGTCCGGGATGTTGAGCCGCGTCATGATCATCTCGACCCTGGCCGAGTTGAACAGCCGCATGAGGTCGTCCTCGAGCGAGAGGTAGAAGCGCGACTCGCCCGGGTCGCCCTGACGGCCGGAACGACCGCGGAGCTGGTTGTCGATGCGCCGCGACTCGTGCCGCTCGGTGCCCAGCACGTAGAGCCCGCCGAGCTCGGTGACCTCCTCGTGCTCGGCCTTGACGGCCTCCTTGGCCTTCTCCAGCGCCTCGGGCCAGGCCTTCTCGTACTCCTCCGGAGTCTCGGACGGCGACAGGCCGCGCTGCTGAAGCTCCAGGTCGGCACGGAACTCGGGGTTGCCGCCGAGCATGATGTCGGTGCCTCGACCGGCCATGTTGGTCGCCACCGTGACCGCGCCCTTACGGCCCGCCTCGGCGACGATCGTGGCCTCACGAGCGTGGTTCTTGGCGTTCAGCACCTCGTGCTGCACGCCCCGGCGCTTGAGCATCCGCGACAGCTTCTCGGACTTCTCGACGCTGGTGGTGCCGACGAGGACCGGCTGGCCCTTCTCGTAGCGTTCCTTGATGTCCTCGACGCACGCCTGGAACTTGGCGTCCTCGGTCTTGTAGACGACGTCGGCCTGGTCCTTGCGGACCATCGGCCGGTTGGTCGGGATCGGGACGACGCCCAGCTTGTACGTCTGGTGGAACTCGTTCGCCTCGGTGGCGGCCGTACCGGTCATGCCGGCGAGCTTCTCGTAGAGGCGGAAGTAGTTCTGCAGGGTGATCGTGGCGAGAGTCTGGTTCTCGTCCTTGATCTTCACGCCTTCCTTGGCCTCGATGGCCTGGTGCATGCCCTCGTTGTAACGACGGCCGTGCAGGACGCGCCCGGTGAACTCGTCGACGATCAGGACCTCGCCCTCGACGACGATGTAGTCCTTGTCCTTCTTGAACAGTTCCTTGGCCTTGAGGGCGTTGTTGAGGAACTGCACGAGGTGGGTGTGCTCGGGCTTGTAGAGATTGTCGATGCCGAGCCAGTCCTCGACCTTCTCCACGCCCGCCTCGAGGATGCCGACGGTGCGCTTCTTCTCGTCGACGACGTAGTCGCCGGTGCTCTCCTCGCCGTCCTTGCCCTCGGTGCCGCGCCGCAGCCTCGGCACGATCTTGGCGAACTCCTGGTACCACTTGCCCGACTGCTCGCCCGGGCCGGAGATGATGAGCGGGGTCCTGGCCTCGTCGATCAGGATCGAGTCGACCTCGTCCACGATGGCGAAGTTGTGACCGCGCTGGACGCACTCCTCGATCGACCACGCCATGTTGTCGCGGAGGTAGTCGAAGCCGAACTCGTTGTTCGTGCCGTACGTGATGTCGGCGTTGTACTGCTTGCGGCGCTCCTCCGGCGGCATGTTGGCCAGGATGACCCCGACCTCCAGGCCGAGGAAGCGGTGGACGCGGCCCATGGTCTCGGCGTCGCGCTTGGCCAGGTAGTCGTTGACCGTGACGACGTGGACGCCCTTGCCCGAGATCGCGTTGAGGTAGGCGGGAAGCGTACAGGTGAGCGTCTTGCCCTCACCGGTGCGCATCTCGGAGATGTTGCCCATGTGCAGGTTGGCGCCACCCATGAGCTGCACGTCGAAGTGACGCTGCCCGAGGACCCTGCGGGCGGCCTCACGGACGGTCGCGAACGCCTCCGGCAGCAGGTCGTCGAGGGACTCGCCCTCGGTGTGACGCTGCTTGTACTCGGCGGTCAGCGCGCGGAGCTCGGCGTCGGACAGGCTCTTGAAGTCCTCTTCGATGGAGTTGACCTGCTCGGCGATGCGCTTGAGCTTCCGCAGAGTCTTGCCTTCGCCGGCGCGAAGGATCTTGTCGAGAATGGCTGGCACTTTTAGTAAAGCTCCTCGCAGGTCTACCCCGGTTGATGGCCGAGGTGTGAGGACGAGACATACTTCCCCGCTAGCCATCGTAGGCGGTTCCCGTACCAGACACACCCACCTGCAATCGACGGAGCGCCGCGGCACAATCGCATAACTCATAGGGGCAAACCGCCCCCAAGGTTCCCCCGATGTTCCGACCACCTCCGCCATCAGGTAGAAAACGGGGTATGGCACAGAGCGGACACCAGGGCAGCCACGCGGGAAGCGCCAAATCTTGGCTTGCCGTCATCATCATCCTCATCGGCTTCACGGTCGGGGGTGTGGCGCTGACCCTCGGCCCGAACTGGCTCTTCGTCTGGATCGGCGTGGGCATCTGCGCGGTCGGCGGGCTGCTCGCGCTCGCGTTCGACATCTTCTCGGACGTGATCGTGGACGCACCCCGGGAGATGTCGGTCCAGGAGCACCACTCGCCGTTCGAGCACCGGTCCATCACCTCCTGAGGCCCCTTCCAGGCCCGCACCCGAACCGCCGTAAGCGTTTTGTCGGTCACGGCGTCTAGCATCTCTGGCTGTGACCGACCTGACCGCCGACGAGGCCCGCAGGATCATCCTCCGGGCCCAGGGTTTCCTCGGCGCCACCGCCCGCGGCGGCGGCGTCCCCGCCAT
Organism: Microbispora sp. H10830; assembly: GCF_014161375.1. NCBI lineage: Bacteria > Bacillati > Actinomycetota > Actinomycetes > Streptosporangiales > Streptosporangiaceae > Microbispora > Microbispora sp. H10830. The sequence goes on along the minus strand of NZ_JABBWX010000003.1, from coordinate 431,004 downwards.
GCTGCGGCGCGTCGGCGCCGTCCAGCTCGACACCATCTCCGTCCTCGCCCGCTCCCACGAGCTCGTCGCGTACGCGCGCCTCGGGCCGGTCGGCCGCTCCGTGGTCGAGCGGGCCTACTGGGACGCCCCCGCCCGTGCGTTCGAGTACTGGTGCCACGCCGCCTGCGTCCTGCCCATCGAGCAGTGGCCGCTGTACGCCTTCCGCCGCCGCGCGTACCGGGAGCGGCGCTACCGCTGGCACGAGGTGCCGCCCGTGGTCGACAAGGTCCTGGAGCAGGTGCGCTCGGACGGCCCCCTCACCACGGCCGACATCGGCGGGGCCAAGAACGGAGGCCCGTGGTGGGACTGGTCGGACACCAAGATCGCCATCGAGTTCCTGCTCGACATCGGTGAGGTCGTCTGCACCCGCCGCGTCGGCTGGCGGCGCGTCTACGAGCTCGCCGAGCGCGCGGTCCCGGCGGACCTGCTCGCCCAGGACCTGTCCGACGACGAGTGCGTGACCCGGCTGACCACGATCGCCGGGCGGTCGCTCGGCGTGGCGACCAGGGCCGACCTGGTCGACTTCACCCGCGTCAAGGGCCGGCACGCCGCCATGCTCGACGAGGCGCTGCTGACTGGCGCAGCCGGCCTCGTGCCCGTACGCGTGTCGGGCTGGCCCGCGCGGCGCGGCGCGGACCCGGACGGCCCGAACGCCTGGGCGGACCCCGACGCGCTGGAGAGCGAGCCGCGCGGACGGCATCGCACCACACCGCTGTCGCCGTTCGACTCGCTCATCTGGGAGCGGGCGCGGGCCGAGCGCGTGTTCGGCCTCAACCACCGCCTGGAGGCGTACGTCCCGAAGGACAAGCGGGTGCACGGCTACTTCGCGATGCCGGTGCTCGCGGGCGGGCGAATCATCGGCAGGGTCGACCCGGCCCGCGAGGGCGCCACGCTGGTCGCGCGGCAGGTCGGTTTCGAGCCGGGCAGCGGCCGGGCCAGGGCCGTGGAGGCGATGAGCGACGCCCTGTGGGAGGCCGCGAGCTGGGTCGGCTGCACCGACGTGCGGGTGGAGCGGGTCGGTGCACCGGACCTGGAGGCCCCGCTACGCGCCGCGGTGGCCCGCGGCCCTCGCGCGCCGATCAGGTGATCTCCAGCAGCCGCTCGCGCACGGCGTAGACCACGGCCTCCATGCGCGAGTGGAGCTGGAGCTTCTCCAGGATGTTGCGGACGTGGTTCTTCACCGTGTTCTCGGAGATGAACAGGTCCTTGGCGATCTCGCGGTTGTTCATGCCCTTCGCGACGAGGCGCAGGACCTCCATCTCCCGGTCGGTCAGGCGGGGGACAGGGAGCTGGGGGGGCCGCTCGGCCTCCTTGCGGCTCATGTTCGCGAACTCGCTGATCAGCTTGGCCGCCATGGCGGGGTTGATGAGCGACTGGCCCTCGTGGACGCCGCGCACGGCGTCGGGCACCTCGTCGATCTGGACGTCCTTGAGCAGATAACCGGTCGCACCCGCCTTGATCGCTTCGAAGAGGTCCTCCTCCTCGTCGCTGACCGTGAGCATGATGATCCGGGTGCTCGGCACCGACTCCTTGATCTTGCGAGTCGCGCCGATGCCGTCCAGCTTCGGCATGCGGACGTCCATCAGGACCACGTCCGGCATCAGCCGGTCCGCGAGCTCGACGGCCTCCCGGCCGTCGCTCGCCTCGCCTACCACCTCGATGTCCGCCTCCGCGGCCAGCGCGAGCTCCAGGCTGCGGCGGATCAGCGCGTGATCGTCGACGATCAGCACACGGATCGGCTCGCTTCGACCGGCTGCTCGGGCCGCCTCGTCGGGTCGGGTCACGGAACCTCCTTGCGGGGGTCAAGGACGCTGTCGCTCCGCCCGGCGAACCGTGGCGGTCAGCGCGCTGATCGCCATCATGGCACGGTTCCGGAACCGGTGCGGATCTTCGTTGAGGCGTTACTACCCCCGGCACCAGGACATACCTGGGCGAACAACATCTGATGCGGCACGCGCCCTACCTCCTCACGATAGGTGCCCGCACCCCCCGATTCACGCGCTCCGCTTCGATGCCGCAGGCCTGTGTCCGGCGTCGTACGGCCTGGCTCCGTCAAAGGGCGCCGTACCGGGAGAGCACGTCCGAGACAACGGGACCCACCGGGCTCATCTGACGGAGGACCTCTCTCAGCAGATCCTCCGGAGACAGCGGCTGCGGGATCCCCGGCGTGAGCGGCATCCGATCCATCAATGCGCCGACCGGCTGAAGCACCTTGTCGATAGCCTCGGCTAAATCCTCATGTTCATGTGCCAACCTGATCAAATCATCACGCAGCGACATCCCCGTTATTCCATCCGATCGAGTCGGGCGGTATAAGAATATTTCCACGTTGTGTAAAGACGAGCCAGGTTCTTGTCTCGTGGACCCGGAACGGGTGGTCGACGCCGACGAACTAAAGCAGCTGGCCAAGCTGCTCACCGACAAACGACAACTCGCGGAGCAGTACTACACACGGGCATGCCGGCTTGTGGGACAGGCCCAGGCCACCCCGCTGGCGGCCATGCCGCGGTGGGCCGGGGACACCGCCACTGAACTGGGCAACCGCGCCGCGATCGTCCACGCTGGAGAAAAGGACGGAGACCCATTCGGCGCGTTGTCGGCATTCGGCCTCAGCACCGCGATCGGCACAGTCTCCGGCCAGGACAGAAAGCAGCTCAAAAAAGGATCTGAAATCAGTCATCGATCGCAGTGCGACAGCCCGTCCGGAACAACTGGGCGGCATCAGCGTAGGGGTGGGAGACTCCCCGGTCGGCATCGACATCGGCGGCGACACGGAATGTGTGAAGAACCCCCGCGAGTAGCCTGACCTCAGTTTCCCTGATCCTGTCGCCAGGGGCCTATGAACGGGTCATGCGAGACGTGGGCCGGGCCTCGCTGGCGAGGTCCGGCCCACGTAGGGCGAGGTTCTAGCTCTCCACGAGCCTGAGGACTCCGTAGTCGTAGCCGCGGCGCCGGTAGACGACGCTCGGCTGGCCCCCTTCCTTGTCGCGGAAGAGGTAGAAGTCGTGACCCACGAGCTCCATTTCCAGGAGCGCCTGGTCGATCGTTATGGGGTCGGCCTTGTGGAACTTCTCGCGTACGATCAGCGGTCCTTCGCCGTCCATCTCGATGGGCACGATGGGCTCGGAACTCTCGGTCCGCCCTCCGGCGGTCTCCGCCGGGATCTCGGCGACCGGCTCCGGCTCTTCCCGGATGGTCGTGACCACCCCCTGCGCGTTCTCCGTGACCGCGGTGAGCTCCGCCATCGAGGGAGGGCAGCTCTTCCCGTGATGGATCTTGCGGCGATCGGCGAGCCGCCTCAGCCGCTCCTCCAGCTTGCCGATGGCGATGTCCAGCGCCGAGAACCGGTCGTCCGCGCAGGCCTCCGCGCGGATGGCGGGGCCCCGCGAGTGGATTGTCAGCTCCACCCGTTCACGTTGCCCGCTCTGCCGGTGGTTGGGTTCCTTTGAGACCTCTACGTCGACCTGGATGAGCTTGTTGTTGAGCTTCTGGATCCTGGCCAGCTTGGACGTCACTTGATCGCGGAACCGGTCACCCACAGTGGTGTGCCGTCCCTTGACGATGATTTCCACGCAAAGCCCCCCTTCGCACATCGACGGTGGTGCACGAGCTCCTGGACACCCGTCCGGCCGACCTGGTCTTCGTCCCCACATCCGCCTGCTGAGGGGTTCGCAGCTCACTCGCCACTACTGCCCTTCTCCTCTTACGGGGGACATCTGGACCCCCGGGAGGGCAGGACTTACCTCTAAGCCGCACCGTGATCGGTCGACCAAGAGTCGCCTTACGTGGGCCGTTTAGCCTGCGGCTGGCATCGGCTAGCCAGGCCGGACCCCGCGAGGGAGTCGGCCCGGCGCAACCACGGACCCGGACGGGTGCCATGTCTGAACGCTAGTCGCTACCGCCTCGAATGTCAGCCAGGAGATCGGCTAAACGATCACTTTGCGTGATCCCGGTTGCCGTCTCGCCGTCGGAAAATTCGTGGTCATATTCTGGGAATCCCCGCAACCGCGACATCCACACCTGCATTGAGCAGGCAAGTCGCCGCGAAGTCGGCAGGCGGTCGCTCCCCGGCGGCAAGCCCCGCGCTTACCCAAGTCTTTACCGTCCGTGATAATCACCAATCGGACGTCTCCGGCGTGTCGCCGCGATGGTCACCGCCGCGGACGGCTCCGCGCCCGCCGCGCGCAACGCCCTGGCCGCCTCCGCCAGCGTCGTCCCCGTCGTGACGACGTCGTCCACCAGGACCACGGCGACGGCCCCCAGACCGCGGCCAGAGGGCCGTGGCCGCGCCGCCGGGCCCGGCACGACCTCGAACGCCCCGGACAGGTTGACGGCCCGCTCCGCCGATCCCAGCCCCGCCTGGTCGGCCACGCGCCGGCCCTGCCGCAGCAGGGGCGCGACGGCGGCGGGCCGGCCTCGCCGGCACAGCTCGCGGGCCGCCGCCGCGGTGACGGCCCGGACGGGGTCGTGCCCACGGCGGCGGGAGGCGGCCCGCGCGCTCGGAACCGGCACCAGCCACACCTCGCGGCGGACTCCCCCGCCCGCCGCCCACGCGGCCACACAGGCGCTCACGGCGGCCGCCAGGACCGGCACCAGGGCCGTTCGGCCGCGTTCCTTGCAGGCGAGGATCATCCGGCGGGCCGCGCCGTCGTAGGCGGTCGCCGACCAGCAGTCCGGCAGCCCCGGAGGCGGCGGGTCCGGCGGCCGGGGAGCAGGCTCCCGCAGCAACTCGGCCGTACAGGACGGGCAGGCCGGAGCGCCCGGAGCGCCGCATCCGGCGCAGCGGGGCGGAAGGATCAGATCGAGCAGGGCGGGCGGCACGCCCTCAGCATGCCGTCCGCCACCGACAGTTCACCGTCGGTCACCCCGCGTCGCTTCCGGTCGCTCCGGCCGGCTCAGCCGAGGGGATAGACGGGGTTGGTGGAGCCGTTGTCGGCGCGCGGGGTCCAGGCGTGCTTGTCCACGCTGTAGGTGAGCACCTGGCCCTCGTCGGCCGCCGCGAGGACGTGGTCGGGGACGGCGGCGATCGACTTGATCTTCGAGTCGAGCTTGATGGGGCCGTCGTTGGGGACGACGCCCTCCATCACCGACCAGGTGGCGAGCTCCTGGCCGCTGCTGCCTTCGGACAGCACGAGCAGATCGGCGGCGTCCTGCCAGGCGATGTCCTTGATCTTGCGCGCGTCGCGCGGCTCGATGAGCGTCCGTACGGACTCGATCCGCGTCTGCTGGCCGTTGCGGACGATCGTGCCGATCTTCACGGAGGTGCCGAGGCCGTCGTCGGTGATCGCGGCGATCCGGGCCCCGTCGCGGGAGACCCGCAGCTCCAGGATCCGCCCGTACGACAGCTCGTCGTCGATGTCCACACGGCGGGCCCGGCCGTTCTCCGCCGTCCAGACCCGGCTCTCGTGCGGGTTCACCCTCTCGGCCGACCAGACGGCCCCGTAGCGGTCCCAGGAGGGCGGGCTCATGTCCCCGCCCGCGGTCCATCGCTGCCACTGGCTGCCGGGGGTCATCGGGGCGACGTAGACGCCGTCGCCGTTGACCAGGGCGGCCACGAGGGGCGGGAAGTCGGCGGTGTTGGAGACGGCCGGCTGGGAGAACTTCCCGGCCTGCTCGCCGGCCGCGCCCGGCACCGGCGCGCCGTCGCCCTTCTCCTTGAACTGCAGCAGCCTGCCGCCCTGCATGTAGTACGCCTGCAGGGAGCCGGTCAGCACGTTCGGGTCGTAGCGGGCGTAGTCGGCGGGCCGGAACCGCATCCCGGACTCGCCGTTCACGCGGATCTCGACGGTCCGGCCGGTGACCAGTTCGCCGAGCGTCCACACGAGCTGGGCCTTCAGCGCGTCGAGGCGGTCGGTGGGCACCGACTCCAGCTCCGCGGAGAAGTCGAGCACGACCGTGTCACCCTCGACGCTGATCCGGTTGAGCTGGGTGCCCGGCGGGAACGCGCTGCTCACCGCGTTCTTGATGGACGAGGTCGGCCCGGCGAGCAGGCGGCGGACCAGTGTCTCGGGCACGCCCCTGCCGGGTTCGATCGGCACCCACACCCGGTCGGCCACGAGGCCGGTCTCCCGGGTCGCGGGCGGGTAGTACAGGTCCACCTTCCGGTACGCACGCCACAGGTCGTCGTACGACAGCAGGCGGGCGTCGGGCGGCACGTCGATCCGCCACTCGCCGTTCTGCTTCACCAGCGTGAACGGCTCGACGAGGTTGCCCGCGGCCGGGGTGGACCTGCCCTCCGGGTCGATCGTGGCGACCGCCGTGCCCTTCAGCGTCACCGTCGTCCGCGTGGCCTCCTGGAGGTCCTGCGCACGGTCCGACTCGATCTTGCCCTCGTAGATGCGGGTCTGCCGCCACGGGTTCCAGCGCTTGGCCGCGCCCTGGGTGAGGTACTCCCTGGCGATGGCGAGCTCGGGGTCGTCGAAGGCCGCCATGGCGGCCTGGAAGCCCTTCACGATGTCCTCGGGCTGGGCGCCCTTCTTGGGCGGGGTCGCGATGAGGCGCACGTACGGCTGGCTGAGCGTGTCCTTTCCGTGGTCCTCCTGTGCGGGGCGGGGGCTGCCGCTCGTGGGCACGGTGGCGCACCCGGCCCCGCCGGAGACCAGGACGAGCGCCGCGCCCGCGGCGGCGGTGAGACGGCGGGCGCCGAACCGCTCACTCCGCATCGAAGGCACCCGCATCCACGTTCTCCCGCACCCTTGGCGCCGTCTCGGCCGGCGCCGGGGTCAGGACCGGTGTGGCATGGCCGCGCCACGTGCGCCGCATCTCGACCTCCGGCGGCACGAGCGGCAGCGGCGACCCGCGCAGCGGGGTCCCCGCCACGCGCGGCAGCGACAGGCGGAACTGGCTGCCCTCCCCCGGCGCGCCCCACGCCTGGAGCCAGCCGCCGTGCAGCATGGCGTCCTCCCGCGAGATCGCCAGGCCGAGTCCGGTGCCGCCGATGGTCCGGGCGCGCGAGGGGTCGGCCCGCCAGAAGCGGTCGAACACCATCGTCTCCTCGCCCGGCTTGAGGCCGACCCCGTGGTCGCGTACGGCCACGGCAACCGCGTCGCGGTCGGCGCCGAGCGTGACGACGATGTCCTTGCCCTCGCCGTGCTCGATGGCGTTGAAGAGCAGGTTGCGCAGGATGCGCTCGACCCTGCGGCTGTCCACCTCGGCCATGCACGGCTCGTTGGGCAGGCGCAGCTCGAAGCGGGTGGCCTGGCGCTCGGCGAGCGTCTCGGAGTCGCCCACCGCGCGCAGGACCACGTCGCGCATGTCGACGGGGTCCAGGTCGAGGGTGGCCGCCCCCGCGTCGTAGCGACTGATCTCCAGCAGGTCGGCGAGCATCGACTCGAAGCGCTCGAGCTGGTTCTGCATGAGCTCGGCGGCCCGCGCGGATGCGGCGTCGAAGTCCTCGCGGCCCTCGTACAGCAGGTCGGCGGCCATGCGGACGGTCGTCAGCGGCGTGCGCAGCTCGTGGGAGACGTCGGAGACGAACTGCCGCTGCACCTGGGAGAGCTCCTCCAGCTGGTGGATCTTCACGGCGAGGTTGGACGCCATCTCGTTGAACGAGGTCGCCAGGCGGGCGAGGTCGTCCTCCCCGCGCACCTTGAGCCGCTCCTCCAGCCGGCCGGCGGCGAGCCGCTCCGCCGCCTGGCGCGCGAGCCGTACGGGCGTGACCACCTGCCGGGTGACCAGCGAGGCGACGCCGGCGAGCAGCAGCACGAGCGCGGCTCCCGCGCCGAAGACCATCTGCTGGACCGTGAGCAGCGTCTTCTCCTCGTCGCCGAGCGGGAAGACGTGGTAGATCTCGTAGGAGCCGTTCACCCGGGCACCGACCACCAGGCCGGTCTCGGGCTGCTTGGCGCCGATGTACCTGATCGTCGCGATTTCCTTGTAGAGCGTCTGCTCCTCGGTGCTCTGGACCTTCGCCCGCAGGGATTCGGGGATGCTCGTCCAGTCGACCTGCCCGGACGCCCGGCCCTCGCCGACCGAGCCCTCGTTGAAGACGACGACGTCGTAGCGGCCACCGGAGCGGTCGGTCAGCGCCTTGGCCGCCGCGTCGACGGGGTTCATCGTCTGCCCCGGAGCCGTGGCGTCCTGGGCGATGTCGGTCACGTCCGTGGGCTGCGTGAGGTAGCCGCTCGCGGTCGCGACGTTCGCCCGCGACTCCTCGACCGCGGCCACCTCGCTGGAGGTCAGCACCGAGGCGCTGATCGACTGCATGAGGAAGACCCCGAGGACGACCACGACGGCCATCGACAGCACCAGCGTGCTGGTGACGACGCGAAGCTGGAGCGAGCGCCGCCAGGCGTGCCGCAGCCGGCCCGCGAGGCGGCGCGCGCGTCTGCGGACCCCACGGGCGATCTGGCCCGGGGTCCGGCGACGGGGTTTCCTCGCGGGGACCGGCATGTCGGTGACGTGCGGCTTACGCCGGGCCGGCCTTGTAGCCCACGCCCCGGACCGTGACGACGATCTCCGGGTGCTCGGGGTCCTTCTCGATCTTCGCGCGCAGGCGCTGGACGTGCACGTTCACCAGGCGGGTGTCGGCGGCGTGCCGGTAGCCCCAGACCTGCTCGAGCAGCACCTCGCGGGTGAAGACCTGGCGGGGCTTGCGGGCCAGCGCGACCAGCAGGTCGAACTCGAGCGGCGTGAGGTTGATGGTCTCCTCGCCGCGCTTGACCGAGTGACCGGCCACGTCGATGGTGATGTCGCCGATCTGCAGGATCTCGGGCGTGGGCTCGTCGGTGCGGCGCAGGCGGGCGCGCACGCGGGCGACGAGCTCCTTGGGCTTGAACGGCTTGACGATGTAGTCGTCCGCGCCGGACTCCAGGCCGAGCACCACGTCGATGGTGTCGCTCTTGGCCGTGAGCATCACGATCGGGACCCCGGACTCGGCGCGGATGCGGCGGCAGACGTCGATGCCGTCGGCGCCGGGGAGCATCAGGTCGAGCAGGACGAGGTCCGGCCGGGTGTCCCTGAAGGCGTCGAGCGCCTTGTCGCCATCGGACACGAACGACGGCTCAAAGCCCTCCCCGCGCAAGACGATGCCGAGCATCTCGGCGAGAGCGGCGTCGTCGTCGACGACCAGCACGCGTCCTTTCATGGCCCCTCATTCGTACGCGTTTGGGAGATTTGGGCGTTTGTCACAGTTTCCCCCGCAGGCTACCGTGGCCACCGCTTTGGTGTTACACGACCACGACAGAGGTTGGAGTTTAGGCGCAGCAGACGAAGCGCGCGATTATCTGACCAGATGCGGTCACACCGGCGGGAATCCCGTGGTGCGGTCACGTTCCAAGTGTGCGCCCGCACCCCCCGTTTCGGCCATCCCTCCGAGCCCTCCTCTACGACCGCGCGGCGCGCGCGTACATCATGCCAGGATTGGGACATGACAGACGGCCCCGGCTCCACCCCCGACATGCCCTCCGGCTGGGCGGCCGAGCAACCTCCCCCATACGGCGGGGCCGCCGGGGCAGCCGGATCCTCCTGGGCCTCCCCTGGCGCGGGCGCGCCGCAGGGCGCGAACCCGTCCGCTCCCCACCCGTCCGCCCCGCATCAGTCCGCTTCGTATCCGTCTGCTCCGTACCCGTCTGCTCCGTACGCGCCTTATGCGGGCGGGCAGTACGCGTACCGGGCGCCGGACGCGCCGCGGCCGGGCATCATCCCGCTGCGCCCGTTGACGCTCGGCGACATCCTCGACGGCACGATCAAGCTGATCCGCTCGAACCCCAAGGCCACGCTCGGCCTGTCGGCGATCGTGGCGGCGGTGACCGGAATCCCGGCCGCGATCGGGCAGGCCATCTCCTTCAGCTCGCTCGGCGATCTCCTGGCCGACCCGTACGCCGCCGACACGGCGAACGTGCCGGTCGCCGGCGTGGCCGCGCAGTACATCGGCGCGATCATCAGCTACGTCATGACGTTCGTCGGCACCACCATCCTCACGGGCGTCCTCACCCGGGTGCTGGGCCGCGCGGTGTTCGGCGGGCGCATCACGGTGGGCGAGGCGTGGCGGCTGGCGCGGCCGCGGGTGCCCGCGCTGTTCGGGCTGGTGCTGCTGCAGGCGCTCATCCTCCTGCTGCCGCTGCTGGCGCTCGTCGCGGTGCTCGTGAGCCTCGCGGCGGCCAACGCGTTCGACGGCACGGGGAGCACCGGCGCGGGGGTCGCGGTCCTCGTCGTTCTGCTGTTCTTCGTGGCCTACATCCCTTACCTGCTGTTCTTCTACACACGCCTCTCGCTGTCGGCCCCCGCCATCGTGCTGGAGGGCCGCGGGGTCACCGACGCCATGAGCCGGTCGTGGCGGCTGGTGAAGGGCGACAGCTGGCGGGTGCTCGGCATCCTGCTGCTCACCGCCATACTCGCGGCCATCATCAGCGGCGTGCTGGCGATCCCGTTCACGTTCGGCGGCTCGCTCCTCGGGATGCTGAGCGGCGGCACCGCCGCCGGGACCACGATCGCGGCGCTCCTCCTGGCGGTCGGCCAGGTCCTCGCCTCCATGATCGCCTACCCCTTCCAGGCGGGCGTGGCCGGGCTGCTGTACGCCGACCGGCGGATGCGGGCCGAGGCGTTCGACCTCGTGCTGCAGACGGCGGCGGCGCAGAACCAGTCGCAGGGCTGGGTCCACGGCGGGGTCGACGACCTGTGGCACCCGAGCTACGCCGCCGGGACGGGGCAGCCCTCCGGGCCCGGCCACGGGGCTCCGCCGTACGGGCCGCACGGCCCGTACGGACCGCAGGCGTGACGACCGTGCGGGCGGCGGCGCTGCTCGCCTCGCCGGTCGACGTCGGCCGCGACCAGGCCGCCCGGGAGGCCGCGCGCGAGCTGTCCGGGGCGGGTTACCAGCACGAGCCGCTGTTCGACCGGCTGCAGCGGGAGATCTCCCAGTTCCTCGGCGACCTCATGAGCGGCGGCGGGACGGGCGGGGGCGGCGTGACCTCGCTCGTCGTGATCGCCGTCGTCCTCGCCGTCCTGGCCGTGCTGCTCTTATGGGCCCTGCGCCGCTTCTCCGGCGGCCGGCGCGCGGAGAGCGGCGCGGTGTTCGGGCGGCGTGAGCGGACGGCCGCCGAGCATCGCGCCGAGGCCGAGCGCCTGGCGGCCGAGGGCGGCTGGGCCGGGGCCATCCAGGAGCGGCTGCGCGCGATCGCCCGCGAGCTGGAGGAACGCGCGATCGTCACCCCGATGCCGGGCCGTACCGCCGTGGAACTCGCCGAGGTCGCCGGGCAGGCGCTGCCGCCCCACGCGGCGGACCTGCGCGCGGCGGCACGTCTGTTCGACGACGTGACCTACGGCGCGGCGGGCGGCACCCGGGAGGGCTACCTGACGCTCACCGCCCTGGACGAGCGCCTGCGGTCGGCCCGTACGGGCGTGACCGCGTGACCGCCACGACGTCGGGGCGCGCGCGGCAGATCGCCTGGGTCACGTTGCTGGTGGTGCTCGTGCTGGTCACGGCGGTGCTGCCCCTGCTGCTGACGGGGGGACAGTCCGGCGGCCGCACCCTCGATCCCGCCGACACCTCGCTGAACGGCAGCGGCGCACTCGCCCGGCTGCTGGAGGCGCACGGGGTGGAGGTGGTCCGGGTGGAGACCCCCGGCGCGGCGGTGGCCGCCGCGGGGCCGCAGACCCTGCTGCTGGTCACCGAGGCGAGCTTCCTGAACCGCGACGCCGCCCGCCGCATCGCCGAGGCCCCGGGCGACCGGCTCGTGGCGGGGTCCGTGCCACACCTCGACGTGCTCGCCTCCGGCGTACGCAGGCAGGGCCCTGTGCGCGCCCGGTCACGGGCCCCGGAGTGCGCGCTGCGGGAGGCGGTGCGGGCAGGCGACGCCTACACCGGCGGCATGTCCTTCGCCGGGCCGCCGGGGGCCACGGGCTGCTACCCGGCCGGCGACGGGCACGCCCTGGTCCGCTACACCGCGGACGGGCACACGGTGACCGTGCTGGGCGACGCGTCGTTCATGACCAACCTGCGCCTCGCGGAGGACGGCAACGCGGCGCTCGCGCTGAACCTGGCCGGGGCGCGGCCGAAACTCGTCTGGCTCGCCGAGCCCGAAGACCCCGACGAGGCGGGCGAGGCGGGCGACCCCGGCGCCGGGGCGGAGGGGCAGGCCCGCTCGCTCGGCGACCTCATGCCCGGCGGCGTGAGGTGGGCGGTCCTCCAGCTCGCCGTCGCGGTGGCCCTGGCCGCCCTGTGGCGCGGACGCAGGCTCGGGCCCGTCGTGGTCGAGCGCCTGCCCGTGGTCGTGCGGGCCGCGGAGACCGCGGAGGGGCGCGGACGCCTGTACCGGTCCCGCCGGGCCAGGGACCGGGCCGCCCTCGCGTTGCGGGCCGCGGCGGCCGACCGGCTCGCCCCCCGCCTCGGGCTGCCGCGCACCGCGACCGCGGAGGAGGTCGCCGTCGCCGCGGCCGCGCGCGCCGGCCGCGACCCGGAGCCGGTGCTGGCGCTGCTGTGCGGCCCGCCGCCCGGGGACGACACCGCGCTGGTGACCCTGGCAGCCCACCTGGACACACTCGAAAGGCAGGTACGAGATTCGTGACCACACCTGAATCGAACGCGGACGCCGCCCGCGAGGCGCTCGCGGCGCTGCGGGCGGAGGTGGCCAAGGCGGTCGTGGGCCAGGACCCGGTCGTCACCGGCCTGGTCATCGCGCTGCTGTGCCGGGGTCACGTGCTGCTCGAAGGCGTGCCCGGCGTGGCCAAGACCCTGCTCGTACGCACTCTGTCGGCCACGCTCGCGCTGGACTTCAAGCGGGTGCAGTTCACCCCCGACCTGATGCCGGGCGACGTCACGGGGTCGCTGGTCTACGACGCCAGGACGGCGGAGTTCGAGTTCCGCGAGGGGCCGGTCTTCACCAACCTGCTGCTCGCCGACGAGATCAACCGCACGCCGCCGAAGACCCAGGCCGCCCTGCTTGAGGCCATGGAGGAACGGCAGGTCAGCGTCGAGGGCACGGCCCGCGCGCTGCCGGATCCCTTCATCGTCGTGGCGACGCAGAACCCCGTCGAGTACGAGGGCACCTACCAGCTCCCCGAGGCGCAGCTCGACCGGTTCCTGCTCAAGCTGACCGTGCCGCTGCCGCCGCGCGAGCAGGAGATCGCCGTCCTCGAACGGCACGCGCTCGGCTTCGACCCGCGCGACCTGACGGAGATCAAGTCTGTGGCGTCCGCGGCCGACCTCGCGGCGGGACGCCGGGCGGTCGCGCAGGTCCACGCGAGCGCCGAGGTCCTCGGCTACATCGTGGACGTCGCACGGGCCACCCGGCAGTCGCCCTCGCTCCAGCTCGGCGTCTCGCCCCGAGGGGCCACCGCGTTGCTGGCCGCCGCACGGGCGTGGGCGTGGCTGTCGGGACGGTCGTACGTGACGCCGGACGACGTGAAGGCCCTGGCCCGGCCCGCCCTGCGCCACCGCGTGGGGCTGCGCCCGGAGGCCGAGCTGGAGGGCGCCACCCCGGACGGCATCCTGGAGGGCATCCTGGCCGCCGTCCCCGTTCCCCGGTGAGGGCGGCGTGGCGCTGACCGGACGCGCGGGACTGCTCGCCGCCCTCGCCGCGATCGTCGTGCTCCTCGCTCCCGAGCCCGGCCTGGTCGTGCTGGCCGCCGCGCTCGTGCTCGCCACGCTCGTGGCGGCCGACCTGCTGCTCGCGGGCGCCGTACGCGGGCTGCGCTTCCAGCGCGACGGCGAACGGCGGGTGCGGCTCGGGCAGTCGGCGGCGATCGGCCTCGTCGTGGACAACCCGGGCCCGCGGCGGGTCCGGGGCGTGCTGCGCGACGCCTGGCAGCCTTCGGCCGGGGCCGCTCCGCGCCGGGTGACGCTCGACGTGCCGGCCCGCGAGCGGCGGCGCCTGGTCACGACGCTGACGCCCACCCGCAGGGGCGACCGGGAGGCCGTCGCCGTGACGGTCCGCTCGGTCGGGCCGTTGGGCCTGGCGGCGCGGCAGCGGACGTTCCACGTGCCGTGGGCCGTCAGGGTGCTGCCGCCGTTCCTCAGCCGCAGGCATCTGCCGGCGCGGCTGGCCCGGCTGCGCGAGCTCGACGGACGCCATCCGGCGCTGGTGCGCGGCCAGGGCACCGAGTTCGACTCGCTGCGTGAGTACGTCGTGGGCGACGACGTCCGCTCGATCGACTGGCGGGCGAGCGCCCGGCGCAGCGACGTCGTCGTGCGCACCTGGCGGCCCGAGCGCGACCGCAGGGTGCTGATCGTGCTCGACACGGGGCGCACCTCGGCGGGCCGGGTCGGCGTGGCCCCTGTCGGTGTGGCACCGGCCGGCGGTGACCGATCCTCCGGCTGGCCTCGTCTGGACTGGTCGATGGACGCCGCGCTGCTGCTGGCCGCGCTCGCCGCGCGGGCCGGCGACCGCGTCGACTTCCTCGCCTACGACCGGGGCGTGCGGGCCCAGGTGTCCGGCGCGTCGCGCACGGAACTGCTGTCGTCGCTGGTCGACGCGATGGCGCCGATCGAGGCGGAGCTGGTCGAGGCCGACGCCGCCGGGATGGTGGCGGCCGTGCTGTCCAGGGCCAGGCGGCGCTGCCTGGTGGTGCTGCTGACCGACCTGAACGCCACGGCCATGGAGGAGGGGCTGCTGCCCGTGCTACCCAGCCTGTCGTCCCGGCACATGGTTGTGGTGGCCTCGGTCGCCGATCCACGCGTGGCCGGCATGGCGGCCGGGCGCGGCACCGCCGAGGCCGTCTACGACGCCGCGGCGGCCGAGCGGCTGCGCGGCGAGCGGCGTGAGATCACCGCGGTGCTGCGCCGCCACGGCGTGGAGGTCGTGGACGCCCTGCCCGAGGACGTCGCCCCCGCGCTCGCGGACGCGTATCTGGCTCTGAAGGCCACCGGCCGGCTCTGATCAGGCTGTCGGGGCGAGGTCGGGAGCGTGCTCGATGTCCCCCGTCTCGTTCGCGCGTTCCGCCCGGCGGCCGAAGACGATCACGTACGCGAGGAAGAGCGCCTCCGCGAGCGCGCCGATCGAGATGCGCGCCCAGGTCGGCAGGCCCGACGGGGTGACTCCCGCCTCGATGAGCCCGGAGACGAGCAGCACCACGACCAGGCCGAGCGCGACGCTCATCACGGCCCTGCCCTGCTCGGCCAGCGCCTCAGCGCGCCGCCTCGGGCCGGGGTCGATGGCCGTCCAGCCCAGCCGCAACCCCGCGGCCGCCGCCAGGAAGACCGCGGTCAGCTCCAGCATGCCGTGCGGCAGGATCAGGCCCCAGAACACGTCCGCCTTGCCGTGCGAGTGCATCAGGCCGCCCATGAGCCCCACGTTGGCCGCGTTCTGGAACAGGATCCAGGGGATGGGCAGGCCGAGCAGGATCGCCGACACCACGACCTGCATGGACAGCCAGGCGTTGTTCAGCCACACGTGGCCGGCGAACGACGCCGCCGGGTTCTCCGAGTAGTAGTCGGCGAAATCGTGCTCGACGATCTGCCGGATCTCCTCGGGTGTGCCGATGAGGCTCTGCACGGCGGGATCGCGCGCCACCCACACGCCCATGACGTACGCGATCGCGAGCGAGGCCACCGTGACGCCGAGCCACCACCGGCGCGCCCGGTAGGCCACCACGGGGAACGACACCGTGAAGAATCGGGCGACCTCCCTCCAGGCCGGGCTGTGGGCGCCCGTGACGGCCGAGCGCGCCCTCGCCACCAGCGCCGACAGGCGCCCGACGAGAAGTGCGTCGGACGACCCCGACCGCACGATGGACAGGTGGGTCGCCGCCCGCTGGTAGAGCTCGACCAGCTCGTCGACCTCCGCGCCGCGCAGCCTGCGCTGCCGCCGCACGAGGTCGTCCAACCGGTCCCAGGACGGCTTGCTCGCGGCGACGAACGCATCGATGTCCACGGATCGGACCTTATCGGCGGGAGCCGCGAGGTGCGCGGCCGTGTCTGGACTGAGGAGCGCGCGGGAGCGCAGCGACCAAGCGGCGACGAGGGAAGTGCTCATCGCGCGCCTTCGGCACGACCACGGGCCTGTGGGCGCCTGAGCCGCCGTGCCGAAGGCGCGGCAATCAAACACAGTAGGGTGCGCAGTGTGTCCGAAGTCGTGACCGGCGAGGCGGTTGTCGTAGAGGTTCGCGTCGCCCAGCTTCCCAGCCGCGCCCTGGCCTTCCTCATCGACTGGGCCGTCCAGTGGGCCGTGATCATCCTGGCCGTCGTGCTGGTCGCGCAGGCATCCCTGGTGACCGACGAGTCGCTGGCCACCGGCCTGCTCATCCTGTTCGTCGTGCTGGTCACGGTGGGCTATCCGGTCGCGTTCGAGACGATCACCAGGGGCCGCTCGCTGGGCAAGCTCGCCCTCGGCCTGCGCGTGGTGAGCGACGACGGCGGGCCGGAGCGCTTCCGGCAGGCGCTGTTCCGCGGGCTCGCCGGATTCCTGGAGTTCTGGACGTTCGTCGGCGCTCCCGCGCTCATCACGTCACTCCTCAACCAGCGTGGCAAGCGCCTCGGGGACGTCTTCGCGGGGACGACCGTCATCGGGGAGCGTTCGCCGCACCAGGCCCCGCCGCCGGAGATGCCTCCGTCGCTCGCGTCGTGGGCCGCGACGCTGGAGCTGTCCGGGCTGTCCGACGACCTGGCCAACACCGCCCGGCAGTACCTGTCCCGGTGGCACGACCTCAGCCCGCGGACGCGGGACGAGATGGGGCTGCGCGTGGCCGGGCGGATCAGCGCACAGGTGGCGCCGCCGCCCCCGCCCGGCGTTCCGCCGTACGCCTATCTGGCCGCCGTGCTGGCCGAACGCAGGCGCCGTGAGGAGATGCGGCTCGCCCGGGCTCGTTCCACGCCCCCGCCGTACGGCCCGCAGGGATACGGCCCGCAGGGGTACGGCGTGCCGACGCCGGCCCCGCCGCGGGAGGCGGGACCGCCGCGCGGAGAGGCTCCGACGACATCGGGAGGATTTGTTCCCCCTATTTAGGTGTAGACCCCGATTTGCGGGGCACCTGTGGTCATTGCAGGTCATGGGGCGTACCTGCAGTGGGGTTGAGGCGGGCATCGCCGGTGCGTTGAGGGAGAGGCCGCACCGGAGATGCCCGCCTCCGTGTCTGAGTGGCTAATGCCTGCCGTGCTCGCGGTACGAGCCCTGGCTCTGCACGTTGAGGATGTCCGTCTTCACGCTCTTGGCCTGGTTCGTACGCGGGTCGTCGATCCTCAGGACGTCGAGTCCCTTGTTGAAGTCGCTGCCGTAGATGTAGCCGTTGTAGTAGTAGGCCGACCAGAAGCCGCCGCTCAGCGGCTGTGACCACGGGCCGCGCTCGAAGTAGCCGATCTCCTGCGGGTGCGCGGAGTCGGTGAAGTCCCAGATGGAGACGCCGCCCTGGTACCACGCCTGCACCATGATGTCGCGGCCCTTGACCGGGATCAGCGAGCCGTTGTGCGCGACGCAGTTCTCGGTGTCGGCCTGGTAGCGGCCGATCTTGAAGTAGCTCCTGAAGGTGAGCTTGTTGCCGGGAGCGATGTCGTAGACGGCATCGGCGCCGCGGTTCGGGCCGATCGCCTCGTTGCAGGTCGCCGCGCCGCCGCCGCCGAGCTCGTCGGTGAAGACCACCTTGGTGCCGTCGTTGTTGAACGTCGCCGAGTGCCAGAAGGCGAAGTTCTCGTCGTCGCGGACGACGTCGAGGACCTTCGGATGCTCGGGGTCACGGATGTCCATCAGGATGCCGTCGCCCATGCAGGCGCCCGCCGCCAGGCCCTTCTCCGGGTAGGCGGTGATGTCGTGGCAGCCGGTCGTCGCGGACGTGCCGTAGGGGTAGGGCTGCTTGTCACCCGGGTTGCCGCCGTCCGGGAACAGCACGGGCGCCGCCACGACGGACGCGGCGGTGGGGTTCTCGAGCGGGACCTTGATGATGGAGATCAGGTCGTGCGGCGGCTGACAGTCGGGGAAGGCCGCCGACGGGCTGTAGGAGGAGACGTAGATGTAGACGTTCTCGCCCCTCTTGTCCGGCACGAGGGTGTGGGTGTGGGACCCGCAGTTCGTCTCCACCGACTTGATGTACTTCGGGTTCGCCTTGTCGCTGACGTCGAAGATGCGGACGCCCTCCCACGACTCCTTGACCGACGCCGGCTGGGCCGTGCTGGCGCACGAGTCGTTGTTGCGGGAGGAGTCGACGGACCCGAACAGCAGGTCGCCGTACACGGACATGTCCATCTGGGAGCCGGGGCACACCACCGAGCTCACCACCGCGGGCCGCTTCGGGTTCCCGATGTCGAAGATCGTGAACCCGCCGTAGTTGCCGACGTAGGCGTAGTCGCCCTGGAAGGCCATGTCGGTGTTGATGGTGCCCGTCAGGGCGGCCGGGGTCGGGACGTTCGCGACGTGCGTGACGTTCGGGCTCATCGCGATCTCGTCCGGGGCCAGCACGTCGGCGGCCTGTGCGGGACCTGCGGACAGGGCCAGGACGACCGCCGCTCCTGCCACGGCCAGCGCACGACCGCTGCGGCGTAAGGTGAACAACTCGCTGTCCTCCATATAAGAGGGAGATAAATGATCAGATCGTCACCTTTGACAGGGATGTCCCGCCAGTCGTCAATCTGTCAAGAAAACTGGCACATGTCGCCCTTTGACCTGTTGCCCATGTCGGGTTAGCGTCGTGATCTCCATACGCTCCGTGACAGGGAGGCAGGGTGCGAATCGCATGGCAGGGCGGGGCGCGACCGGGGCTCGTCCTCATAGCCGGTGCCGCGTTCTTCCTGAGCGCCTGCGCGGAGGACGTACGCGAGAGTGCCCCCGTCTCGACCGCCCCCGTGATCGCGCCCGGCCGGCCCGGCGAGGAGGCCAGGACCCTGAGCCCCGCCGAGGCCGCCACCGCGGTCCCCTCGCCCACGATCAACGCGGCCGACGTGCGGTATGTCCAGGACATGATCGTCCATCACCGGCAGGCGCTGGACATGGCGGCCCTGGCGGCCTCACGGGCCTCCTCCGCCAAGCTGAAGGCGCTCGCGGCCCGCATCCATGACGTGCAGGAGCCGGAGATCCGCGTCATGACGTCCTGGCTCGACCGGGAACGCCTCCCGCGGCCCGACCACCACGCCAACCACCACGACATGCCGGGCATGGCCACCCCGGAGCAGATGAGCGCGCTCAGGGCGGCGTCCGGCGTCACGTTCGACGGTCTGTTCCTCCAGATGATGGTCGCCCACCACGAGGGCGCCATCACGATGGCCACCCGCGCGCTCACCGAGGGCTCGCATCTCACCGTCGAGCAGTGGGCCACCGACGTGATCGCCGAACAGACCGCCGAGATCCGGCGGATGCGCGAGATGCAGGGGACCTGACCTTTTCCGCGCTTCACCTCGCCGGTCGCACGTCACCGGTCGCGTTACCTCACTGGTCATCGACGCGTCGCGCCAGAGTCCGCGAGAGTTGCGGCATGAGTAGTGACACTTATGACGTCGTGGAAGAGTTGCTGCGCCGGATGGCGGAAGGCGATCACGACCGTACGGCGGAGCTGTTCGCCGAGCCCGTCGACTGGCGGCTCTCCTGGCCCGCCGAGGGGCATTCGGCGGTTCCCTGGATCCGGCCCCGGTCCAGCCGGGCCGAGGTGGCCGACCATTTCCGGTCGCTGGAGGCCCATCATGTGCCCGAACTCAACGGCACATCCGTGACGCGGATCCTGGTCGACGGGACGCACGCCGTCGTGCTCGGAGAGATCGCACAGACGGTCCGGGCCGGAGGCACCGCCTACACCTCGCCTTTCGCGCTGCACCTCAGCGTCGAAGACGGGCTCGTCACCCGCTATCACATCTACGAGGACAGCCTTACTGTCGCGCGAGCTCTCAGCGCCTGAGACGCCACGCCGTTCGCCCTGCACGACAAGGCTCAGGCGAGCCGATACCCCACGCCCGGTGTCGTCGTGACGACCGGCGGCTCGCCGAGCTTGCGGCGCAACCGCCCCATCGTCACGGTCACCGTGTTGGTGAACGGGTCCGCGTTCTCGTCCCAGACCTGCTCCAGCAGAGCCTCCGTGCTGAGGAAGCCGGGACTCGCCCGCATCAGCGCCTGCAGCAGGGCGAACTCCTTCACGGAAAGGTTCAGCTGCCGGCCGTCGCGCACCGCGGTCCGGCGCACCGGGTCCAGCTCGATCCCGGCGGCGTGCAAGGTCCGCGGCCGCGCGTTCGGCCTGCGGCGGGCCAGCGCCTGGATACGCAGGATCAGCTCCGGGAAGTGGAACGGCTTGACGAGGTAGTCGTCCGCGCCGAGGGTCAGACCGCTGACGCGGTCGTCGGGTGTCCCGGCCGCGGTCAGCATCAGCACCATCGGGCGGTCCGGCCGCTCGGTGATCATCTGGCACAGCGCGTCGCCGTGCAGGCCGGGCAGGTCGCGGTCCAGGACCACCACGTCGTACGCCGTGAGGTCCAGTTTGGCGGCGGCGGACAACCCGTCGTGGCTGATGTCGACGGCCATCCCCTGGTCGCGCAGGCCCTCGGCGACGACCTCGGCGAGCGACCGCTCGTCCTCGACGACCAGGATCCTCACGGCCGCACCTCGGCCGGGACCGGGACGTACGGCAGCGCGATCGACACTCGCAGGCCGCCCTCCGGCCGGGCGAGCAGTTCGAGCCGCCCGCCGTGAGCCGCCGCGATCGCCGCCACGATGGACAGTCCGAGGCCGGAGCCGTTCTCGGATCCGGTCCGATCGGCGCCGAGCCGCTCGAAGGGCCGCGCGAGCCGGTCCACGTCCCGCTGGTCGAGTACGCGTCCGCCGGTCTGCACGACGAGCCGGACCTCGGCGCCCTCCCGGAAGGTCTCCACCTGGATCCAGCCGTCCTCCTCGTTGTGCGCCACGGCGTTGTCGATCACGTTCTCCACCATCCGGGTAAGCAGGGCGGTATCGCCCCGGGTGAGCATGCCGGGCCGCAGATCCTCGGTCACGCTCAGCCGTCTCGCCGCGATCCCGGCGCCGCGGTCGCTCACCGCCTGCGCGACCAGCCGGGCCACGTCGACCTCAGCGGCGCCGTCGAGCGTGCCGTGCTGCGCGCGGGCCAGCATGAGGAAGCCGTCGAGCAGCTGATCCACGCGGTCCAGCTGCGTACGCAGCCGGTCGCCCAGGGCGAGCGTCTGCGGCGCCACATCGGGCTTGGCCACCGCGACGTCCACCGACGCCCGCATGGTCGCCAACGGGGTCCGCAGCTCG
Source organism: Microbispora sp. H10830 (assembly GCF_014161375.1). Lineage (NCBI taxonomy): Bacteria > Bacillati > Actinomycetota > Actinomycetes > Streptosporangiales > Streptosporangiaceae > Microbispora > Microbispora sp. H10830. The sequence goes on along the minus strand of NZ_JABBWX010000003.1, from coordinate 409,870 downwards.
TGTGAGGCGTTGGCGACGAACCGGCGCTGGGCGGCGAAGGACGCCTCCAGCCGCTCCAACAGGCCGTCGATGGTGTCGGCCAGGTCCTTCACCTCGTCCGCCGGGCCGCTGACGCCCAGCCGCTGGTCAAGGTTGTCGGCGGAGATGCGCCGGGTCGCCGCCGTGATCACCCGCAGCGGGCGCAGCACCCGGCGGGCGAGCGCCCGGCCGGCCAGCACGGAGACGACCGCCATCACCGTCAGCGCGAGCAGGGAGCCGATCAGCAGCTGCCGGGAGTGCTGCGCGTTCACCTCGGCCAGTTGCTCCTGCAGATGGCGAACCTGCTGGTGTATCCCGTCCGTGCCGCCGTCGGCGGGTGGTCGCAGGCCCGCGGGGGCGCTGGACCTTCCCCCGCCGGCGAGCAGGAAGGTGAGAGCCAGCAGCCCGATTCCGGACATGAGGAACACTCCGGCGTACAAGATCGTGAACCGGAGTCCCACGGTCCCGCTGCGCAGCCTTATCACGCCTCCAGGATGCCCGGCCGGACCTAACAACAGGGTGACAGGAGCGCTTCTGATGGTGTTAGGCCCGCCCCCGTAGAACGACGGCATGCTCACCCGAGAACTTCTTCACCGGGAATGGACGGCCTTCCGCCGCCCCGCCCGGCTGATCGCCCTGGCCGCGGCGGCCCTCGTCGTGATCGCCGCCGGCCTGCTCTACGCCTTCGGCAGCCAGACGTCCTGCGACGGGCCCTGCCCGAGGGACGGAATCGCCGCGGACGGGTCGGTGGTCGGCGACCAGTTCTGGTTCCTGCACCACGACCTCGGCCCGCGGGGCTCCATCACCGTACGGATGACCTCGATGACCGGCACGATCACCTACCCTCCGCCCAACCACGACAAGATCGTCTCGGGCCTGGTGCCGTGGGCGAAGGCCGGGATCATCGTCAAGGACGGCGTCCGGCAGGGCTCCTCCTATGCGGCGCTCATGATGACCGGCGGCCACGGCGTGCGGATGCAGTACGACTACCGCAACGACATCGCCGGGAGCGCGGGCGGCCTCTCGCCGCGATACCCGCGCTGGCTGCGCCTGACGCGGTCCGGCGACACCGTCACTGGTGCCGAATCGGCCGACGGCCGGATTTGGCACACCGTCGGGACGGTGAAACTGGCCGGTCTCCCGGAGACGGCGCAGGTCGGGTTGTTCGCCGCGTCCCCCGGCGACCTCACGCTGCGGAAGGTCGGATTGGGCGGAGCGGTCGAGGAGGTCCGCTTCACCCAGGCCACCGGCGTCTTCGATCACGTCACCCTGGCGGGCGCGTCCGCCGGCGCCTGGCGCAGCGAGGCCGTCGGCGAGATGAACCACACCGACTGGGAGAAGTACCACAACGCATCCGGCGTGGTGGAGAAGGACGGCGTCATCACCGTGAGCGGGACCGGTGACATCGGCCCGAGCGGGAGCGAGGGCGAGAGCACCGTCGAGAGGTTGCTGTCCGGCCTGGTGATCGCACTGATCATCGTCGTCGTCCTGACCGCCCGATTCGGCGCCCGGGCCGGCACATCGGCGTCTCGCCGCGTTCTGGCCGCCCGGGCTGTGGTGGTCGGCGCCGCGACCTTCGTGACCGGGATCGCCGCCGTCGGGGTGGTCCTGCCGGCCGGTGTCGCGATCCTGGGCGGCAACGGCGTCCCCGTGCAGCCGGTCTCTCCGCTGACCGGCGTCCGGGTCGTCGTCGGGATCGCGGCGGTGCTCGCGCTCTGCGGTGTCCTGTCGTACGGGCTCGGCGTCCTGCTGCGGCGTGGCTGGGCGGCCGTCGTCCTCGCGCTGTCGCTCGTCGCCGTGCCCTACGCGGTGACCGCGGTCCCGTTCCTGCCCGACGTCGTGTCGCGATGGCTGCTGCGGCTCACCCCGGCAGCGGGCTTCGCCGTCAAGCAGACGGCGGTGGAGTATCCGCAGGTGATCGCCCACTACGCGCCGTCCGCCGGATACTTCCCGCTCCCCGGCTGGGCCGGCTTCGCCGTGTTGTGCGCGTACACGCTGGCGGTGGTGTGGCCGGCCGTGAAGCGCAGGCCGGGCGACCGGCCGATGTGACGGCCGCGGCGGCCTCAGGACCCGAGGCGCCAGGAGTGGAGATACTCCTCCTGCTCGTCGGTGAGCGCGTCGATCGAGATCCCGGCGGCGGCGAGCTTCAGGCGGGCCACCTCGGCGTCGATGTAGGCCGGGACGTCGTACACGCCGGGAGCCAGCCGGACCGACTCCCGGACCAGCCATGCGACGGCGAGGGCCTGGGCGGAGAACGACATGTCCATCACCGCGGCCGGGTGCCCCTCCGCGGCGGTCAGGTTCACCAGGCGCCCCTCGGCGAGCAGCAGCAGCCTGCGGCCGTCCTCCAGGACGTACTCGTCGGTGTTGGGCCTGATTCCGAAGCGCACCTCGCGCGCCATCTCCTCCAGTGCCCGTACGTCGATCTCGACGTCGAAGTGGCCCGCGTTCGCGAGGATCGCGCCGTCCTTCATCGCGGCCATGTGCTCGGCGCGGATGACGTCGCGGTTGCCGGTGACGGTCACGAACACGTCGCCGGTCTCGGCGGCCAGGCTCATCGGCCGTACGTCGTAGCCCTGCAGGGCGGCGTCGAGGGCCTTGACCGGGTCGATCTCGGTGACGATGACCCGCGCGCCGAGGCCCTTGGCCCGCTCCGCGACGCCCCGGCCGCAGAAGCCGAAGCCCGCCACGACCACGGTTCGGCCCGCCAGCAGGACGTTGGTGGCCCGCATGATGCCGTCGAGCGTCGACTGGCCGGTGCCGTAACGGTTGTCGAACATCCGCTTGGTCCGGGTGTCGTTCACCGCGACCATCGGGAAGCGCAGCGCGTTCTCCGAGGCCATCTGGCGCAGCCGGATGATCCCGGTCGTGGTCTCCTCGCAGCCGCCGATGACGCCGTCGAGGAGTTCGACCCGCTCGGTGTGCAGGGTGTTGACGAGGTCGCATCCGTCGTCGAGCACGACGTTCGGCGCGATGTCGAGCGCCCGGTGGATGTGCCGGTAGTAGGTCGCCTTGTCCACCCCGGCGCGGGCGTGCGCGGCGATGCCGTACGTTCTCAGCGCCTCGGCGACGTCGTCCTGGGTGGACAGGGGGTTGGACGCGGCCAGGGCGATCTGGGCGCCGCCCTCCCGCAGCGCCCCGAGGAGCACCGCCGTCTCGGCGGTCACGTGCAAGCAGGCGGCGATGCGCAGGCCGTCGAGCGGCCGGTCTACGCCGAAACCGGCGCCGATCGCCTGGAGGACGGGCATCGACCGGGCCGCCCACTCGATGCGCCGCTCTCCGGCCTCCGCGATGTCCGCCGCGATGTCCGGCTGAATCACGCCGTCTGCCTCCTGACGGGGGGCGCGGGCCGGGCCCACGCCCCCGTCGTCGTGCGAGTGACCGTCAGTAGCGGTAGTGGTCCGGCTTGTACGGGCCCTCGACGTCGACGCCGATGTACTCCGCCTGCTTCTTGCTCAGGGTGGTCAGCTTCACGCCGAGCGCGTCGAGGTGGAGGCGGGCGACCTTCTCGTCGAGGTGCTTGGGCAGCACGTACACGCCGACCGGGTAGTCGTCGGTCTTCGTGAACAGCTCGAGCTGGGCGATGACCTGGTTGGTGAACGAGTTCGACATGACGAACGAGGGGTGGCCGGTGGCGCAGCCGAGGTTCATCAGGCGGCCCTCGGCGAGCACGATGATCGAGTGCCCGTCGGGGAACACCCACTCGTCGACCTGCGGCTTGATGTTGATCTTCTTGATGCCCGCGATGCGGCCCAGGCCGGCCATGTCGATCTCGTTGTCGAAGTGGCCGATGTTGGACACGATCGCCTGGTGCTTCATCTGCGACATGTGCTCGGCGCTGATGATGCCGTAGTTGCCGGTGCAGGTGACGAAGATGTCCGCGATGCCGACGACCTCCTCCAGGGTGGTGACCTGGAAGCCGTCCATGGCGGCCTGGAGCGCGCAGATCGGGTCGATCTCGGTGACGATGACGCGGGCGCCCTGACCGCGGAGCGCGTCGGCGCAGCCCTTGCCCACGTCGCCGTAGCCGCAGACCACGGCGACCTTGCCGCCGATCAGCACGTCGGTGGCGCGGTTGAGGCCGTCGATCACCGAGTGGCGGCAGCCGTACTTGTTGTCGAACTTCGACTTGGTCACCGAGTCGTTGACGTTGATCGCCGGGAAGAGGAGCGTGCCGGACTTGTGCATCTCGTAGAGGCGGTGCACACCGGTCGTGGTCTCCTCGGTGACGCCCTTGATGTCCTCGGCCACGCGGGTCCACCACTTGTCCTCGGAGACCGTGCGGCGGAGCGTGTCGAGGATGACCGCCCACTCCTCGGGGTCGTCCTCACCGGCGACCGGCACGGCGCCGGCCTTCTCGAACTCCACGCCCTTGTGCACGAGCAGCGTGGCGTCGCCGCCGTCGTCCAGGATCATGTTGGGGCCGGAGCCGTCGGGCCAGCGGAGGGCCTGCTCGGTGCACCACCAGTACTCCTCGAGCGTCTCGCCCTTCCAGGCGAAGACCGGGACACCGGAGGGGTTGTCCACCGTGCCGTTCGGGCCGACGACGACCGCGGCGGCGGCGTGGTCCTGGGTGGAGAAGATGTTGCAGCTCACCCAGCGGACGTCGGCGCCGAGCGCGACCAGCGTCTCGATCAGCACGGCGGTCTGGATCGTCATGTGCAGCGAGCCCATGATCTTCGCGCCGCGCAGCGGCTGCGCCGCGGCGTACTCCTTGCGGGTCGCCATGAGGCCCGGCATCTCGTGCTCCGCGAGGCGGATCTCTTTGCGGCCGAATTCCGCAAGCGTAAGGTCGGCGACCTTGAAGTCCATGAGTGTCTCCTCCGTTGTCCGTCGGTGCGAGTTTAGGCGTCGCCGACGCAGGAACGCATACGCAGGCCCGCGAACCTGACACAAGAATGTGAGATTCCCTCGCCGACGGGTGCCGGAGGGCCGCAGGACTGTCTAGCGTGGACCCCAGGAACGGGGACCGGAGGCACGATGCGCATCACCGAGGCGGCCAGGCGGCTCGGCATGTCCCCCCGGATGTTGCGCTACCGGGAGGCTCTCGGCCTGCTGCCGCCCGTGCGGGACAAGGGCGCCCACCGGCGCTTCGGGCCCGACGAACTGGAGGCGGTGCGCCAGGCGACGGAGCTGGAGCGGCGGTTCGACGTCTCGCCGGCCGAACTGGCCTTCGCGCTCCGCGCGCTGTCCGAGCCCGCGGTCGCCCAGGCCGTACGCGACCTCGGCGTGCGCATCGGGCGAATCCAGGCGCCGCGCCGGGCGCTCGACTTCGAGAAGGAGAAGGCCCTGCGACTGCTGCGGCACCGGTGAGCCAGGCGCTCGGGGATCAGGCGCTCGAAGTCAGGCGCTCGGAGGTCAGGCGCCGACCACGAGGTGCAGGTCGTCCGCCCGCAGGGAGTCGGCCGTGACGTACGGCTGCTCGCTGACGATGTCGGTCATCGTCAGCGGGACGTTCAGCGACGGCACCAGTTTGAGTGCCCTGACCAGCAGGTTCGGGTGATCGGCCGTGAACTCCTGCGGCACGCCGAGGAGCTTGGCGGTCATCTTCGTCGTGCAGATCACCACGTTGCCCTCGAAGGTGAACGTGCTGCCGGTCAGCGTCGTCGGGCCCATGGTCTGCTGGGGCTGCTCCAGCACGGCCTTGTCCATGGTGAAGCGGAGCATCTTGACGGTTCCGGTCGCGGTGGGCATCTCGACCACGCCGGTGAACTTCATCCCGGTCATGGTCAGCGAGGGCGCGCGGACGGCGGCCGTCTCGGTCGCGACCGTCACCGCTCCATGCGCGGAGGAGCCCCCTGGCTCGTCCTGGCCGTCCTCCCCCGGCGACGGCGAGGGACTCCTCCTACCGGTGAGCGATCCCACGGCGTCCTTCAGGTTCGTGGGCAGGGTCGTCGGCAGGGTCGTGGGGACCGCGCTGGGCAGGACGCCGTGGAGGACGTCGGACAGGCCGCTGGGAACGGCGCTCGGGACGACACCGGGCAGGAGGGAACCGCCCTGCCCGCCCGGCCCGGGGTCCTCCCGCGCCATGCCCGTCCCGGCCGCCAGGATGACGGGCAGCACGGCGATGGCCAGCGCCTTGGCCGCGGGACCGGGACCCGTGTCGCCCCGCCCGCCGCCGTCCGGACGTACGCCACCGTCGTCAGGGCCGTCATCGGGGCTCTCGCCGGAGTCGCCGGGGCCGTCCTCGCGCTTGTCGGAGGAAGGATCGGCCTCGCGGCGGACGCGGGCGACCAGGATGCGCGGGCCCTCGCCCGCGGGTTTCACGGGCTGCTGCGGCCGGGTGACCTCCTGAAGCTCGTCCCCGCTGACCACCCGGCGCTCGGTGAAGGTGATTCCCGCTTCCGCCGGCGCACGCGGTGCGGCGGGCTCGATCGGCGCGGCACCGGCCTCGGTGGTCTCCGCGGGCGCCCAGGCCACCGCGAGCGCGCCTCCGACCAGGCCGAGCAGCATGCCGATCAGAAAGCCGCCCAGGTTGGCGTAGACGAACGACGCGATCGAGACCAGTACGGCGACCACACCGAGGAAGGCCCGCTGGCCGGGCTGGAGCCAGATCATCAGGCCCAGAATGATCAGCACCAGCGCGATCAGGTAGGTGGCGCCGACCGTGCCCGACTGGATGACGAGCGGCAGGGCCTGGGTCGCGAACGGGATGCTCAGCAACTCCAGGCCGGCCGCGAGCACCAGCAGCCCGCCCCAGAACGGCCGTGACCGCCGCCATTTCACCGGCCGCTCCATCAGAAGCACTCGTGCGCGCCAGGCTCCACGGCCAGCTTCAGCCCAGGCAGCTTGAACGTGGCCGCGTTGACCGCCCAGGAGACCTGCCGGAAGTCCTTGATGGTGACCCCTGAGGCCTGCTGGCCGAACATCCCCGCCGCGCCCTGGCCGTCGGGCACCTGGTCGAGGGAGCTCGCGTCGCGGCCCGCCTCCAGCTTCGTGAAGACCGCGTTGCCCTCGATCTGGGTGGCGTCGACGATCATGTTCTCGGCGGTCACCGGGTCCTTTCCGGTGCCGGCCGTGATCCGGATGGTCACGGCGCCGACGGGCGACTTCACCAGCACCGTCTGGCACATGTTGGTCAGGGTGGCCCTGCGGATGCCGGAGACGGCGACCGGGATCTTCTGGCCCTTCTTGTTCTCGACCGTGCTGCCGTACTGCACGAAGCCCTGGCCCTGCAGCGTGTCCGCGGAGACCTTGAAGGTGTCACCCGAGACCACGAACGACGCGCCGATCGCCCCCTCGGCGGTCGCGCCGACCAGCACGGAGGCGACCGCGAGCGCGGGCACGAAGACGAGGGCGAATCGTTTCCACCGCACGCGTCCCTGAATCATGAGTCACCTCCGGGGGTAAACCAGCCGTAATGTAAGGGTAAAGTTACCGACCGGTACCGCCCGCGTTGAAGTGACTGTGCATCACATTTCAATTACGGTGCGCAAGGAAATACGGCTCCCCGTAACGGGGGTTATGCGCCGGCGTGCTGCTCCGAGGCCGCGTCCGCCCGGTAGAGGTCCGGCTCCAGGTAGATCACCCTGGCCATCGGAACCGCCTCGCGGATGCGCCGTTCGGCCTCGTCGATGCCTCGCGCCACCTCGCCGGCGGTGTCGTCGTGCTCCACCGCGATCTTTGCGGCGACCAGCAGCTCCTCCGGGCCGAGGTGCAGGGTGCGCAGGTGGATGACCCGGCTGACCTCGGGGGCGGCTTCCAACGCGGCGCAGATCTTGTCCTCCACCTCGGGCGTCGCGCTCTCGCCGATCAGCAGCGACTTGGTCTCGGTGGCCAGGATGATCGCGATCACCGCGAGCAGCAGGCCGATGACGAGGCTGCCCACGCCGTCCCACGCGCCGTTGCCGGTGACCACGGCCATCGTCACGCCGAACAACGCGAAGACCAGGCCGAGCAGCGCGCCGAAGTCCTCCAGCAGCACCACCGGAAGTTCGGGGGCCTTCGCCCTGCGGATGAACGCCACCCAGGAGTGGTCGCCCTTGAGCGCGCTCGACTCCTTGATGGCCGTGCGGAACGAGAAGCCCTCGGCGACGATCGCGAAGATCAGCACCGCGAAGGCCCAGACCGGCGACTCCACGGGCTGCGGGTCGGCGATCTTGTGCCAGCCCTCGTACAGGGAGAACAGGGCACCGATCGTGAACAGCACCACGGCCACCACGAACGCGTAGAAGTAGCGCTCCCGGCCGTAGCCGAAGGGGTGCTTGCGGGTCCTCCCCTTGGCGGCGCGCTTGCCGCCGAGCATCAGCAGCGCCTGGTTGCCGGAGTCGGCCACGGAGTGGACCGACTCGGCGAGCATCGAGGACGACCCGGTGAACAGGAACGCCACGAACTTCGCCACGGCGATCGCGAGATTGGCGCCGAGCGCCGCGAGGATCGCCTTGGTACCGCCACCCGCACTCACGTTGAACTCCTCATTTCAATCGGCCGAGGCGATCCTATTGGGAAATCCTGGCCTGGAGTTCCGTCGCCGCCGCGGCCGACGCCGGGTCCATCCCGTACCCGAGAGCGAGGTAGACACTCGCGTAGTCGCACAGGCCGGCCAGGGCGGCGAGCCGGTCCAGCGGGTGCACGCCCTCGGCCAGGATCTCGGACACCGGAACCCCCCGGTCCTCGGCCAGCCGTACGGCGGCCGTGCGGGACCTGGTCACCTGCGGGTGCTCCTCCGCGTCGCGCAGCAGGAACAGGCGCAGACGCGTGCCCTCCCCCGGCTCGCCGGCGAACGGGTCGGCGAAGATGTCCCGCCCGGCGAGAGGACCGTCGAACGTCACGATCTGGTTGTGGGCGGCCTCGGGCAGCTCCCCCCAGACGGCCGGGTAGCCCGCGTCCTCGCTCAACCGGTCGGCCAGGCGGTGGGCCGCCACCGCTGCCAGCGGCGAGGTGCCCCAGATGACCGGAAGCGTCCCGGCCAGGTCCATCGCCAGCGTCTTGCCGGGGTTGATGAACGACTCGCTCGACGGGCGGCACCGGTGGGCCAGGTCCTCCAGCCGCTTGGCCACCGACTCGAACTCGCTCTCCCCGGCCGGGAACAGCCCGAGCGCGGCCGCCGCCAGGATCGGCGGCACCATGAGCGACCACAGCGTGGCCCTCGGCTGCCCGGCCACCCCGGTCGCCCCGCCCACCGGCGCGTACGGCCCGCCCGCGCGCTCGACCAGGGCCGACAGCGGCGTGTCGGGCGCGCCCACACCCACGAGCGCGCACCCGCGCCGTACGGCCTCGGCGGTCACGGCGACGGTCTCCTCGGTCCTGCCGGAGCGGGAGACGGCGATGACGAGATCGGCGGCGCCGACCCAGCCTGGCAGCCGGTGCCCGCGCACCGTCACCACCGGGACCGGGGCGCCATACCGGCACAGCGCCTCGAGCACGTCGCCCACGAGGGCGGAGGCGCCCACGCCGGCCACGACGATCGCGCGGGGGCGGCCGTCCCGGCCGACCCGGGCCACGCCGTTCTCCACCGCCGATCGGTAGGCCGCCCGCACCTGGGCGGCCGACGACGCGACGGAACGGAGCACGCCGGAGGGGTCGCCCTCCATCAGGTATGCCTGGTCATCGAGCCGGTCGGGCTCGAACCGGGCCCCTCCGGCACCACTCATGCCTTGCGGGCCTCGTCGACGAGGAGCACCGGGATGTCGTCACGCACCGGATAGACCAGCCCGCACGACTCCGAGGTGCAGGCCAGCTCGTCCGCGTCGGGCACCGCGCGGAGCGGAGACTTGCACGCCGGGCAGGCGAGGATGTCCAGCAGCCAGTCGTCGATCTTCAACTCGTCAGCTCCTTACAACGGCGAGCACTTCGTCTCGAACTGCGGCGACCTTCTCCTCGTCGGCGGCCTCCGCGTTGAGCCGGAGCAGCGGCTCGGTATTGGACGGACGCAGGTTGAACCACCAGTCCGGACCGCTGACGGTGAGTCCGTCCAGCTCGTCGAAGGTAACACCCTCCCGGCCCGAGAAGGTCTCGCGTACCCGGGCCAGGGCGGCGGCCTGGTCCTCGACCCTGCTGTTGATCTCCCCGGACGCGGCGTAGCGCGAGTAGCGGGACAGCACCTCCGACAGCGGCCGGTCCTGCTCGCCCAGCGCGGCGAGCACGTGCAGGGCGGCCAGCATGCCCGAGTCGGCGAACCAGAAGTCGCGGAAGTAGTAGTGGGCCGAGTGCTCGCCGCCGAAGACGGCGCCGGTGCGGGCCATCTCCGCCTTGATGAACGAGTGGCCGACGCGGGTGCGCACGGGCTTGCCGCCGTGCTCGCCGACGATCTCCGGCACGCCCTTGGAGGTGATCAGGTTGTGGATGATCGTGGCGCCGGGGTTCTTGGCCAGTTCGCGCACCGCGACCAGTGCCGTGATGGTGGACGGCGGGACCGACTCGCCCCGCTCGTCGATGACCCAGCACCGGTCGGCGTCGCCGTCGAAGGCGATGCCGATGTCCGCGCCCTGCGAGACGACCGCCTTCTGCAGGTCGCGCAGGTTCTCCGGCTCGATCGGGTTGGCCTCGTGGTTGGGGAAGCTGCCGTCGAGCTCGAAGTAGAGCGGGGTCAGCTCGATCGGCAGGCCCTTGAAGACCTCAGGGACCGTGTAGCCGCCCATGCCGTTCCCGGCGTCCACGACCACCTTCAGCGGCCGGATGCCCGACAGGTCGACCAGCGTCTTCAAGTGGGCGGCGTAGCCTTCCAGCAGGTTCCGCTCGGTCACCGTGCCCTTGCCGGGCTCGCCGCCCAGTCCGGTGTCGAGCAGTTCGGCCGCACGGTCGCGGATCTGCAGCAGGCCGGTGTCGGTGCCCACCGGCACGGCGCCCGCCCGGCACATCTTCATGCCGTTGTACTTGGCCGGGTTGTGGCTCGCGGTGAACATGACGCCCGGCAGGTTGAGACTGCCGCTGGCGTAGTAGAGCATGTCGGTCGAGCCGAGCCCGGCGTTGATCACGTCGGCGCCACGGGAGGTCGCGCCCCGCGCGAACGCCGCGGCCAGCGGGCCGGAGGACGTGCGCATGTCGTGCGCCATCACCACCGAGGACGCGCCGGTCAGCTCGACGAAGGCCGCCCCGACGGCCTGTGCGATCTCCTCGTCGAGCTCGTCCGGCACCACGCCGCGCACGTCGTACGCCTTGAAGATCCTGCTGAGGTCGGCCACTGCACGCCCCTAAAAGTCGTTAAGTCTTCGCACCTGAGCCTATAGCGCCTGATTGCCCACGCAATGAGCCCTCCAACGCGCCGCGTGCGATCTCATCGCGGGGTGTTATCGCCGGGTGTCATCGCTCCCTGTTCGGCTGGGCGGACTTGAGCACCCGGAGGTGACCCCGGCGGCCCACCTCGACCGCCTGGCCGACGGGCTCGCCGGCGGCGGGAGCGGGGCGGGCGGCCTCGCGGACCGCGTTCGCCAGGGCCTCCAGATCGTCCCCGCTCGGGGAGCCGGACTCGGACGGAAGGCGCACGACCTCCCATCCCCTGGGGGCGGTGAGCCGTTCCGCGTGCTCCGCGCACAGGTCGTAGCAGTGAGGCTCGACGTACGTCGCCAGAGGGCCGAGTACGGCGGTCGAGTCGGCGTAGACATACGTGAGTGTGAAGACGGCAGGCTGCCTGCAGGCGGTACGGGAACAGCTGCGGACGGGGCTCACGGAGGGACCGTATCCGGTCCGCGTTCACATTGCCACCACCCCGCCGCTCTTATTGAACGTGTCGCCACAATTCCGCGATCTCTGAAGTCGACATGACGTTGGTGGGCAAAGCGGACACGACCCACGGGAGCCACCGCACCGGTGGGCCGGGCTTTAAGCTGACTGCGTGAGCGATCGGAGCGGTGACAGGCCGGATCGAGGGCGGCGGGTGCGCCGGCGTGACCGGCACGGCCGCGGCATGCGCGGCCCCCTCGCGCCCTCGCACGTCCCCATCGCCAAGTCCCGCGGCGAGCGGTTCGACGACCTGGTGATCGACGCGGTCGACCGGCTCAAGCCGCGGTGGGGCACCCAGCTCGCGTCGGTCGAGTTCGCGGTCGAGGAGGTGCCGCCGGCCGCGGAGCTGGTGGACGGTCCCGCCCGGCTGTCCTCCGACCCGATCCCGCTGGGACGGGCGGAGTCGGCCTCGGGGGACGAGCCTGCCACCGTCGTTTTGTACCGCCGCCCGCTGGAGGCCCGGGCCCGCGACCGCGACCAGCTCGGCACGCTGGTCCTCGACGTGGTCGTCGAGCAGGTGGCCAGCCTGCTGGGCCTCACGCCGGAGACGATCGACCCCGGCTACGACGACCGCCACTGAGGCTTCAGGGCAGCACGGCGCCCGGCGCGTCGACGGTCGGGGGCACCAGCGCCCAGGTCCTGGCCATGGCCAGCGGCTGCGCGGTGAGCAGCTGGCCGTCCTTGGCCGCCTCGTCGAGGACGCGCCCGCCGTACACGGGCCCCGAGCCCGGCATCGGCCGTACGACCACGCTGAAGCCGCCCTTGCTTCCCTTCGGCGGCGTGAGCCTGAGCTCCTTGGTGCGGGCGGCGGGCAGCTTGACCTCGACCGGGGCCGGCGCCTCACCCTTCGTGGGCACCAGCCGGACCTCCACGGTGGCCGCCGAGGAGGGCGCCGACAGCACCAGCCAGGAGGTCTGCTTGCCTTCCGCCCGGCCGTCCGCGACGACGCTGCCGAGGTCGACGGAGGCGGCGCCGGCCGTGAAGGCGACGTCCTGCCGCGCCCCCGTTCCGGTGATCTTGAGGCCCGCCACGATCGGGACGTCGGATTCCAGCACCAGCGCGGCCGGCTGCCCGCCGATCCCGGTGGACAGGTCGAGCGAGGCCGCCGATCCGGCCGGCACCTCGATCGTCTCCTTGTTCTTCAGCGCGTAGGAGCCGTCCTCCAGCACTGCTCTGATCCGCACGACCGTGTCCCGCTCCCCCGGCGTGGCGACGTACAGCTCCCGCTGGCCGGCGGTGCCGGGGATGCCGGGGACGACGACCCGGGTGGCGGGGGCGGCGGCGACGGGCAGCCAGTCGACGCCCCTGCCCTCACCCAGCACGGCCTTGACCGCGGCGGCCACCCGGCCGCTGCGCGTGCTCACCTGCAGGGCCATGATCAGCGGGGAGGGCGCGAGGTCGCGCAGCCTGATCACGCGGTGCTGGCCGGGCTTGACGACGACGCCGTTGCCGCGCTCGCTCAGCACCGGGCCTTCCCCCGAGTAGACCATGAACGAGACGACGGCCGGGGCAGCGTCGGGGTTGGCGAGGTAGAGGGTCATCTCCGCCGCGGCCGGCCCCGGCCCGACGAACCAGCTCTCCGCGCCCGGCTCGACGCACCGCACCCCGGCGAGCCCCCGCTGGGTGCCCGACGTCTCCCTGGCGGTCTGGGCGCTCTCCAGCCCGGCGGCCATCGAACCGGTGGCGTCGACGACGAGCGGGCCGCCCCCGGCGGCGATCTCGCGCTGCCACAGCAGGCCCGGCCGGTCGATCACGTCGTCCTTGCCGCCGGCCTTCTCCTCCGGAGTCTTGATCGCCGACAGGGTGGCGCTGCCCGGCCCCTGGTTCTGCTGTTCCTGGCTCTGCTGTTCCTGGGCGGGGGTCACCACACTCACCCGGCTGCCGGACGGCGCGGGGCACACGGCGGTCACCGACTCCACCGGCGCCCTGACGGCCTGCGGACGCACCTGCGCGGCCGGCGCGGGCCGGCTGACGAAGGCCACGCCGTACAACGCGCCCAGCGCGACCAGCACCAGGGCGAGCAGGCCGAAGCGGTTCTCGATCAGTCTCCTCACGCGGGCACCCGATCTTTCCTGCCCTTGTCATCCTTCGCCCGGCGGCGGCCCCGCGGCCCCTCCTCGACGGGCGCGTCGGCGTAGTCGACGTCCGGCTCCTTCGTACGGGCCCCGGGCGAGGCCAGGATCAGCACGAGCACGAGCAGCGCGCCCTGGGCCCACAGCCAGCCCCGATGCAGCGCGCCCGCGGTCGCCGGCGGCGGGGGCACCGTCACCTGGCCGGCCACGCGCCAAAGGCCGCCCGTCTCCGAGAGGCTCACCCTGACCAGGGCGGGCTGCGAGTCGAGCGCCCGTTGCAGGGCGGGGTCGACGACGCCCGGCACCGTCACGAAGCGAACCCCGGACGACGCGAGCGTCTGGACGTACGTGCTGCCCCGGCCCGAGGCGAGCCCGGCGACCGCGGTCGTGAAACGGTCGGTCGCCTCCCGGGGCGGTTCGAGGTCGGACTCGCCGATCAGCGGGCCCCGGCCGCGCATCAGCGTGTAGCCGACCCTGCCGTCCCTGGGACGCAGCAGGAGCGTGCCCTCGCCGGGCGCCGACTGGAGCGCGGCGAGCACCGGCACCGGGTCGCTCAGGTCGCTTCGCAGCGGGTCCTGCGCGCCTCTGGTCACCCACAGCGCGGCGGCGGCGAGCGGGGTCGCGAAGGCGACCACGACGATCAGCATCGCGCCCAGGCGGCGCAGCCCGCCCGCGGCGCGGAACTCGGCGATCCGGTGTGCCTGGTGCCCCGCCGCCACCAGCAGGCCCGTCGCCGCGAACGCCAGCGGCACCCCCGGCCACGCGTCGTCGACCCGGCTGACCACGATCGCCACCAGGAGTCCGAAGAGCATGACGCCCCAGCCGATGGCGACGATCATCTGATGACGCCGCAGCAGCAGCGCGGCCAGCGCGACCGCGAGCAGGCCCGCCGTCGCCCACACGGGCGGCACCCCCGGCCCGCCGGGGCTCAGCATGAGCAGGGAGTCGGCGCCGAGGCGGGGGGCGGTGAGGCGGCCGTCGTGCAGGCCTGACTCGAGCAGGATCCGTCCCGGCTCCCTGGCGATCTGCATCAGCCACGGGAACAGCAGGACGACCGGGGTGCCGAGGCCGATCACGAGCGACCGCCTGACGCCCCTGCGGATGCCTCCGAACGACACCGCGGCGAGCCCGCCGAGGATCGCCACCAGCACGTACACGAGCGGGACGAAGGCCGTGCCCGCGGTCAGGAGCAGGCCGAAGCCCCAGGCCGCCCGCCGCGACCCGGCGATCACCCGCGTGGCGAGCGCCGCGTAGACGGGCAGCAGCACGATCACGATCGCGGTGCCGAGCCGCCCGCCCGCCACCACGCCCGTCGTGACCGGCAGCAGGGCGTAGGTGGCGGCCAGCCAGATCCGCGCGGGCGTGTACGAGATCATCCGTTTGGTGGCCGCGTACGCCGAGATCCCGGCCAGCGGCACGCAGCCGAGCAGCATCACGGCCACGGCCAGCCACGTCTTGCCCAGTGCGACCGCCGACAGCCCGGCCAGCACGGCGACGTACGGCGGGGCCCAGGTCTGCGAGCCGAGCCCGGCGGCGTGATGGTCTTCGATGTAGAGCCGCCACAGGTCGGACGCGCCCCCGGTGACCGGCACCAGAGCCCCGCCGCCCAGGTGTCCGTCGGAGGACAGGAGCCCGGGCAGCAGCGTCCTTTCGGCAGCCAGCGTGATCACCGCCAGGATCAGGCAGAGCACCACGCCCGGGCTGCTGAACACGCGCTGGACGCCGCCCGAGTCGGTCAGCAGTTCGTCGCCGTCGTCCTCCTGGGCGCGGTCCGCGGCCGCGTGGTGGCGGCCCGCCGAGTCCACCGGGCCGGCTCCGGCGAGGAAGCCCTGCACCATGTCGGCCAGCCGCCGGAACGCGGCGCCCGGCGGGGAGAGCTTGCGCCGGATCGCGGGCCAGCCCTGCTTCCTGCCCTTCTTCCTGGCCTTACGGGCCCGCCGCAGGCGCAGCGGATGGCCGAGGACCGAGCCGAGCGCGGCCAGCTCGTCGAGGGCGTTGGCCGGCTGCTTGGCCAGCAGGAGCAGCAGGGCCCGCAGCGCGGACCCGAAGACGTTGCGCAGCACCGACCGCACGAGCGCGCCGAACGGCAGGTTCGCCATCAGGACGAACAGGCCGTTGCGCCGGTCGAGCCTGCGCGGGTGCTCCTCGCTGGTGGCGATCCTGCGGCGCCGCCGCGCCGACGCCTCGGCGTGCCAGGCCACCGCGTCGCTCACGTTCAGCACGCGGTGCCCGGCCGTACGGGCCCGCCAGCACAGGTCGAGGTCGTCGCGGAACAGCGGCAGCGCGGTGTCGAGGCCGGACAGCTCGTCCCATACGTCCCTGCGGATGAGCATGCCGGCCGTGGAGACCGACAGGACGTCGGCGATCCCGTCGTGCTGGCCCTGGTCGTACTCCCTCGGCTCCAGGCCGGTGTCGCGCCGTCCCGACCTGCTGACGGTCACGCCCATCTCGAGCAGCACCCGCCGGTCGAGCCAGTCGCGCAGCTTGGGGCCGAGGATGGCGGCCTTGGGATCCTGCTCGGCGGCCCACAGCAGGGCCTGCAGCGCGTGCGCGTCGGGCACGCAGTCGTCGTGGAGCAGCCAGACCCATTCCTGGCCGGGCGCGGGCGGCAGCCGCCGCAGCACCTCGTGAACGGCCTCGCCGAACCCGGTGGACCGGGGCAGGGTCAGCACGTTGCCCGAGCCGAACGCCTCGGTCAGCAACGTCCCGCTGCCGTCACGGCTGCCGTTGTCGACGCCGACGACACGGTCGAGAGGCCGGGTCTGGCGCAGCACCGCCGCCAGCGTCTCCTTGAGCCAGCGGGCGCCGTCGTGGGCGACGACGATCGCGGTCACCGAGTGCACGTCGAGTCCTAGGGGGGTCGTACGGCTGAGCGCCGACCACGATACGGCAACCCGGACTCACCCGATCACATCCAGGCGAAACAGGATGTCAGCAGCAACCCAGACATGAGTGCGGGGCCGCGCGCACGAACGCACGGCCCCGTCGGCGTCGTCGTCAGACGGCCTGGCGCTTGATCTTGCGCCTTTCCCGCTCGGACAGGCCGCCCCAGATGCCGAAACGCTCATCATGCTGAAGCGCGTATTCAAGGCACTCGGCGCGCACCTCACACGAACGGCACACCTTCTTTGCTTCCCTGGTGGAACCGCCCTTTTCAGGAAAGAACGCCTCAGGATCGGTCTGCGCACACAAAGCGCGCTCCTGCCACCCAAGATCTTCACCATCGAGCGCCTGTGCCATGACCAGATCGGTCATTGCACACCTCCCTGTCGCTCGCCCGCCCACATGGAGCCCCCCATAAAAACGCCTGCCCTATACCCACCCTTGGGAAGGCGTAACAACATGTCTGTAATTACACGCGCGTGGCGTGTGTGGCGTCAAGCGGCATAACGATACCCGGGGAAAGACCTGCTCGCCCCGGTTCGTACGCCCCGATCTACGGTCCTATCAGCGTTCGGAACCATACCAAGGGAGGTTGGGGTCGGTTCCGCGGCCTGCCTGATCGGGGGCGGAACCTTCCTCATACTTTGCCTGCGACCGATCCGGCGTGTAGATGGCCGTCGGGTCGAGCGGCTCCTCCCTGCGCAGGGGGTCGCTGAGCGGGTCTCCCGTGTAGCCGGAGGGGTCGAAGCGGAGCGTCTGGTCGGCGGGGCCGGGCGCCGGGGGCTGGAACGGCGCGGGCTCGGACTGGGGGTGACCGAGCGGGTTGTCGTAGTACTCCGGCATGTCCTGCGGACCGGTGGGGTGGTCGGGCAGGGCGCCCTTCTGGTAGCTCTGCGCCTGCTGGTAGGCCTGCGCGAGCTGCTGCTCCCGCGGGTCGGCCGGGCCTTCGTACGCGGGGGGAGCGTCGAAGGCCGGGCCGCCGGCCGTGTGCTCGGCGGCCTGGTGTGCGTACGCCTGGCCCGCGTAGCCGGAGAACGGCGAGCCCTGTCCGTACGGCTGGTCCTGCTCGTACGGCCTGGCCTCGGGGGCCGGGCTGTAGGAGGAGGGCTGACCGTAACCGCGGGGGTCGGGCGCGGCGGGGGCAATGGGCGCGGCGGGGGGAGCGCTCGGGAACTGCCCGTAGCCACCGGAGTCCGTCTGCTGGCCCGCGTAGCCGTACTGGTCGAACACCGGGCCCTGCGGCGGCGGGGAGTAGTCGGGCCGCGGGGGCGCCGCCACCTCGGGCTGCGCGCCGTACGCGCCATAGTCGGGGTAGTGCGCGCCGGTCTGGACGTCCTGCAGCGACGGCTGGGGCTGCTGCTGCGCCTGTCCGTGGCCGGGGCCCAGAGCGGAAGCCGGGGCGTGAGCCGGGTCGTGAGCCGGGGAGCCCGCCTGTCCGAACGGCGGGGGCTGCGGGGCGGTCGGGGCGGGACTGTAGGAGGGCTGCGGCTCGTATTCCTGGCCGTAGACGTCCTGGGGCCGCTCCTGGCCGAAGGCCCCCTGGCCCCGATCCTGGCCGTACTGGTCCTGGCCGTACTGGTCCTGCGCGTACTGGTCCTGGCCGTACTGCCGCTCCTGGGCGTACTGCTGGTGCTCGGCGTAGCGGTGCTCCGCGGGCGGCAGCTGGGGCTGGGCCGGCGCCGGCGCGCTCTGTCCGTACGCGGGCCCCTGCGGCTGGCCCTGCGGCTGGCCCTGCGGCTGGCCCTGCGGCTGGCCCTGGGGCTGGCCCTGTGGCTGACCCTGGTGGGGGGCGTCGTACTGGCCGGGGTGCGGGACGTTCTGGGGCGGAGTCTGGGGAACGTTCTGCCCGGGCAGGGGGTTGTTCTGCGGGTCGCCCGGGCCGGGGTGGCCGAACTGCTGCTGACCTGGCACCTGCTGACCTGGCACCTGCTGACCGGGCACCTGCTGACCGGGCACCGGGCCGGGGTTGGGGCTGTGGGCCGGCGCGCCCATACCTGCCGATCCGGGAACCTCGCCGTACCCCTGCGGCGCGTGAGGACCCTGCGGGCCATGAGGGCCTTGCGGCAGCGCCGGAGCGTACGACTGGGGCGGGTAGGCGTCCTCGCGCCTGCCGAAGTAGTCGCCCGCCGGTTCCCTGGCGGGCTGGAGCGCCGATGCCGTGCTCAGCGCGAACAGCGTGCCGAAGACGGCGAGCGCGACCATCGGCAGTCCGCTGATCAGGTATTCGAACCGGTCGCGGAACGTGGCCAGGTCGCCCACGAGCACGCCCAGCACACTGATCACGCCGAAGACGATGCCGAGACCGAGCGATCCGGCCGCGCCGAGCGCCACCAGGCGGGCCCGGGGGGTGGGCGCGCCGGCCTTGGCGACGAGCAGCACGGCGCCGAACGCGAGCGCGGTCGAGACCGGGGACACGAGGGAGTACAGGCTCGCCGCCGCGCGAACGCCGAACGTGCTGCTCAGCGAGGAACCGATCAGCATGCGCGCGATGCCGACGAGGACGCTGGTGATCACCACCGCGAGCATCGTCCACGCGGCCGGCTCGCGGAGCCGGCCGGTATCGACCTTGAGCACGACTACCCCCATCGGTCCAAACGGCACTCGGGGGAAGTTTTGCACATGTCTGACTTAAGCGTCGGCAGACCCAAGAACCTCACAAGCCAAACACACCCTACATATCGGCGTTCATCCCGTTCCTGGGGTGGGTGTCGGCGATCCCTCGGGCGGCCGGTGGAAGACTGGCGGCATGCGCATCGTGTCCCTCGCCGGAGGAATCGGCGGCGCCCGGTTCCTCCGAGGTCTCAAGGCGGCGGCCCCCGATTCCGAGATCACCGTGATCGGCAACACCGGCGACGACATCACCCTCTTCGGCCTGCGCGTGTGCCCAGACCTCGACACGGTCATGTACACGCTGGGCGGCGGCATCAACGAGGAACAGGGCTGGGGGCGGGCCGCTGAAACATTCACGGTGAAGGAGGAGCTCGCCGCGTACGGCATGGAGCCGCAGTGGTTCGGCCTCGGTGACCGGGACTTCGCCACCCACATCATCCGCAGCCAGATGCTGGCGGCCGGTTATCCGCTCTCTCAGGTGACCGAGGCCCTGTGCGACCGGTGGCGGCCAGGGGTGCGGCTGCTGCCGATGTCGGACGACCGCACCGAGACCCACGTGGTCGTCTCCGACGAGGCCGGCAGGAGGGCCGTCCACTTCCAGGAGTGGTGGGTGCGGCTGCGCGCCTCCGTGCCTGCCGAGCAGATCGTGCTCGTCGGCGCGGACGAGGCCCGTCCCGCGCCCGGCGTGCTCGACGCCATCGCGGCGGCGGATGTCGTCATCCTCCCGCCGTCGAACCCGGTCGTCAGCATCGGCACGATCCTCCAGATCCCGGGTATTCGGGCGGCTCTGGAGGACAAGACGGTCGTCGGCGTCTCCCCCATCATCGGCGGCGCGCCGGTGCGCGGCATGGCCGACGCCTGCCTGACGGCGATCGGCGTCGAGACGAGCGCCCAGGCCGTCCTGGAGCTGTACGGCTCCGCGCTGCTCGACGGCTGGCTCGTGGCCGAGGAGGACAAGGGCGTGGCGCTCGACGGCGTGGTGGTCGAGGCCCGCCCGCTCCTGATGAGCGACCCCGAGGCCACGAGGGACATCGCCGCCGCGGCCCTCGCCCTGGCCCGATCCCTCGTGTCCTGAACCGATGCCAGAACAGATGTCAGAGGAGCCCATGCCCCAGATCACTGTCAGCGGCGTGCCCGGCCTGCCCGAGGTGCGTCCCGGCGACGACATCGCCCTGCTCGTGGCGCAGGCCGCGCCCGACCTCCGGGACGGCGACATCCTGGTCGTGACCTCCAAGATCGTGAGCAAGGCCGAAGGCCGCGTCCGCCAGGACAGCAGCCGTACGGCCGCGATCGAGGAGGAGACCGAGCGCGTGGTCGCGCGGCGCGGGGACACGGTCATCGCGCAGACGCGGCACGGCTTCGTGATGGCCGCGGCCGGCGTCGACGCCTCCAACACCTCCCCCGGCACCGTGCTGCTGCTGCCCGAGGACCCGGACGCCTCGGCGGGCCGGATCCGCAGGGGGCTGCGCGAGCGGCTCGGCGTGCGGGCCGGGGTGATCGTCTCCGACACGTTCGGCCGGCCCTGGCGGCACGGCCTGACCGACGTCGCCATCGGCGCGGCCGGCGTGCGGCCCCTGGAGGACCTGCGCGGCGGCACCGACGGCTACGGCAACCCGCTCAACGCCACCGTCACGGCGCTGGCCGACGAGATCGCGGCGGCGGGCGACCTGGCGAAGGGCAAGCTGTCCGGCGTTCCGGTGGCCGTCGTCCGAGGGCTGGGCGACCTGGTGACCGACGAGGACGGCCCGGGCGGGCGGGTCCTCGTCCGCCCCGCCGACGAGGACATGTTCCGGTACGGCTCGGCCGACGTCGTCTTCGCCCGCCGCACGATCCGGGAGTTCTCCGCCGCCGAGGTGGACCCCGCGGCCGTACGGCGGGCCGTGGCCGCCGCCGTCGCCGCGCCCGCCCCGCACCACACCACGCCGTGGCGGTTCGTGCTGCTGGAGACCCCGCGGGCGCGTACGGAACTGCTCGACGCGATGCGGGACGCCTGGATCGAGGACCTGCGCTCCGACGGCTTCTCCGAGGAGTCGATCGCCCGGCGGATCCGGCGCGGCGACGTGCTGCGGAACGCGCCCTACCTGGCGGTGCCGTGCCTGGTGATGGACGGCTCGCACACCTACAGGGACGAGCGCAGGAACGCCGCCGAGCGGGAGATGTTCGTGGTGGCCACCGGCGCCGGCGTGCAGAACTTCCTGGTCCAGCTCGCCGTGCAGGGGCTGGGCTCGGCGTGGGTGTCGTCCACGATGTTCTGCCGTGACGTGGTGCGCAAGGTGCTCGACCTGCCGCAGAACTGGGACCCGATGGGTGCCGTGGCCATCGGCCATCCCGCCGCGCCGCCGAAGGACCGGCCGCCGCGCGACCCGGCCGACTTCCACGTCACGAGGTGAGCGCCGGAATCACCGCCGCTCCTGTTGCCGATGTCTGGGCGGCCGCGGCGGAGGCGGGCGCGGCGGCGGACACGCATGCCACCGTGGCAGTCAGGCCGGCGGCGAGGAGCTTCTTCACCAGGGTCGATCCCTTCGGTCGATCTGCGTCGCCGGATTAGATGCCGATCGTGGTGAAGTGGTTGTGCTTTTCAGCGATTCGAGCAAGTCGGGTGGCACAGCCGCCGGGCCAGCGCGGACAGGAACACGTCGATGATCTGGCCCGGCTCCTGGGCCACGTAGAGCTGCCCGTTGGTGGCCGAGACGATCTCGCCGAGCGCCTGCCGGTCGGCGGCCTTGCCGAACGCGACCACGATGATCTGCACCGGCTTGTCCGGGTCCCACTCCTTGCGCAGCTTGTCGACGAGGTCGCGCCGCGAGACGCCCTTCCCGTCGTCCACGCCCGCGGTGAGCACCAGCAGGGCGTTGCTCATGAGGGGGTCGTAGCCCTTCGACACCGACCGGAAGCCCGCGTCGATCGCGTCGTACAGCGAGCTGCCGCGGTCGCCGAGCGCCTTGATGCCGTCGGCCACCCGGAACAGGGCGGTCCTGCGGATCTCCTCCTGGCCGTCGTCGGGCTTGGTGATCGGGCCGAGGCCGACGAGTTCGCGATGGTCCGCGCCGTCCTTCAGGTCGCGGGCGAACTCCCACAGGCCCATGTGGGTCTCGTTCGGGAACAGCTGCAGGCCGAGCTTGGCCGCCTCGACCGCGACGTCCAGCCGGGTCTTCCCGCCCGCGCCCTTCGGCCCGTCGATCGGCTCGGCGTTCTCCTTCGACACGTCGGCCAGCACGAGGAGCCGGCTCGGCGGGGCCAGCCTGCTCCACGCCTCCAGCGCCTCGTCGATCACCTCGGCCGTGATCGACGGCCGCGGGCGCGGCAGCTCGGTCGAGATGCCCGCACCGCTGTCGAACGGCGGCTGCCCGTCGGCGCCGCGGAACCCGGCCTTCCGCACGGCCTCCTGCGTCGCCGCCGACCGCAGCCATGCCGCGAACAGCCGCGAGGCCGCCGCCCGGTCGGGGTCCGCGGCCGTCACGACGTATGGATAGTCGAGGTTGATCGTGCCCTCCTTGGGCTGGAGGGCGACCACGGGCTCCGCGCCGCTCCCGCGGTTGTGCGCCCACACCGACTGCTCGGGGACGATCACCACGGGACGCGACCAGAATCCGGGGGCGTCCACCGCGCCGAGCATGCTGCGGTAGTCGGGGGCCGATCCCGACTGCGCCATGCGCACGAACGCCGTGAGGTCGCGGTCGGCCTTCTCACCCGTGCCGACGATGTCACGGGCCGCCGCGACGGTCGCGATCCCCGCCCCCGAGACCGACGGGTCGGGGATGCGTACGATGTCGGGCTCGTGCTCGGTGGGCTGGAGGCGTCCCCGCACCGTGGCGGGGAAGACCATGTCCCAGCTCATGGCCGTCCCCCCGGCGGCGAACCGCTCGGCGAGCGAACGCCGGGTGGCGAAGACCAGCGGGGAGGTCGCGACCACGGTCTCGTCTGCGGCGATGTCCTGCCCGCCCTGCTTGCGGGCCAGCCGCACCCACACGGAG
This sequence comes from Microbispora sp. H10830, assembly GCF_014161375.1. NCBI lineage: Bacteria > Bacillati > Actinomycetota > Actinomycetes > Streptosporangiales > Streptosporangiaceae > Microbispora > Microbispora sp. H10830. The sequence goes on along the minus strand of NZ_JABBWX010000003.1, from coordinate 386,652 downwards.
GAGTCGGCGATCCATCCGTCCGGGCGGTCGGGCAGGACGCCGGCCCGGTCGCCGATCAGCGTGCGGAGCACCGGCGCCGGGGGCTGCTCGGCCACCTGGACCTGGACGCACCGTCCCTCCACCCCCGCGCCGGAGGCGTTGAACCGCTCGGCCGCGTCCATCACCGGCGGCGCGACGTCCACGGCGGCCGCGACGCTCACGAGGATCGGATCCCGGGCGGAACACGTTCCCGTCGAGCGCGTGAGGAAGAGGACGCCCCCCGCCGCGACGATCGCCACTGCCGCCAGGGCCGCGACCACGCCCTTCCACCTGGCCTGCCTGCGGCGCCGCTCGACGGCGAAGGCGGCGCGGTGACGACCGGACGGCACGGTGCGGGTCCTTCCCAGTTCTCATGACCGGTGCAGCGGCATTGTGATTCTGCCCATCCCCCCCGCGTGCGGCGCAAGAGCGAAATAGAACTTGTTATATACAGCGCGTCCAATTACTCCCGAGGCACGACGGGCGAGACCGTGAGCAGGGGCCCGCGGACCGACTGGCACACCCCGTCGCTGCGCCGGGCCGCCTCTGCCCGCTCCTCGCTCGGCCGGCCGTACGACGTGGTGCGCTGGCGCAGCGGACGGCCGGTCGGCGCGACCATGGCCGCGATCTCGCTGATCGTCTTGTAGGAGCCGTTCTCCGAGCCGGCCATCCGGCTGATCGTCTCCTCCATGAGCGTGCCGCCGAGGTCGTTCACGCCTCCGGCGAGCACGTCCCGGCACAGGTCGTCGCGCAGCTTCACCCAGGAGCACTGGATGTTGCGGATCGCGCCGTGCAGCATGATCCGCGCCAGCGCGTGGACGGCCCGGTTCTCCCGCGCGGTCGGCCCCGGCCTGGCGATCCCCGCCAGGTAGATCGGGGCGCTGTGGTGCACGAACGGCAGCAGCACGAACTCGCTGAACCCGCCCGTCTCCTCCTGGATCGAACGGATCAGCCGGATGTGGCGCACCCAGTGCTCGTGGGTGTCCACGTGGCCGTACATCATGGTCGAGGTCGTCGGGACGCCGACCCGGTGGGCGGTGGTGATGACCTCGATCCACTCCCGGGCGGGCAGCTTGCCCTTGGTCAGCACCCATCGCACGTCGTCGTCGAGGATCTCGGCGGCCGTGCCGGGCAGCGAGTCGACCCCCGCCTCCCGCGCCGCGTGCAGCCACTCCTCGACCGACAGGTTCGTACGGCTCGCGCCGTTGACGACCTCCATCGGCGAGAACGCGTGCACGTGGATCTCGGGGCAGCGTTCCTTCACCGCGCGGGCGATGTCGAAATAGGCCGTGCCAGGCAGGTCGGGATGGATGCCGCCCTGCATGCACACCTCGGTCGCCCCGGCCTCCCACGCCTCCTGCGCCCGGTCGGCGACCTCGCTCAGCGACAGGGTGTAGGCGTCGGCGTCGGTGCGCCGCTGGGCGAACGCACAGAAGCGGCAGCCGGTGTAGCAGACGTTGGTGAAGTTGATGTTCCGATTGACGACGTAGGTGACGTCGTCGCCCACCGCCTCGCGGCGCAGCCCGTCGGCGATCCGGCACAGCTCCTCCAGGCCGGCGTCGTCGGCGCCCGCCCCCGACTGGTCCCCGGCGAGGTCGAGCAGCGTCAGCGCCTGCTCGTCGGTCAGCCGCGCCGGGTCCGCCTCGGCCTGCCGCAGCGCCTCCCGCACGTCCGCCCTCACGGCCCCGTCTCGTCCGCCGCTGGGCAGACGCTCGCGCAGGGCGTCCCAGTCGCCGTACACGCTGTCGAAGTCGGCGCGGCGGTCGCCCGTCCGGCCCTCGGCGTCGACGGCGGTGTGCAGGTCGGCCCGTCCGCCGGTGACGAGGCCGCCGTCGGGCTCCTGCCACGGACGGCCCGCGAGCACGGCGTCCTCCCGCGCGAGCCCGGTGGCGGGGTCGGCCAGCGCCGCGACGTGCCCGGTGAGCCGGGGGTCGAGCCACGGCTCCCCCGCGAGCACATACTCGGGATAGATCGTGAGGCGCTCGCGCAGCCTGAACCCGGCCGTGGCGGTCCGCGCCGCCAGGTCGTCGATCTGCGGCCACGGGCGCTCGGGGTTGACGTGGTCGGGCGTGAGCGGGGACACGCCGCCCCAGTCGTCGATGCCCGCCCGCAGCATCAGTGCGTACTCCTCGCCGATCAGGTTGGGCGGCGCCTGCACGCGAACCTTCGGGCCGAGCACGAGCCGCGTCACCGCGATCGTCGCGGCCAGCTCGTGCAGGTCGGCGTCGGGCATCCCGCGCATGGCCGTGTCGGGCTTGGCGCGGAAGTTCTGGACGATGACCTCCTGGATGCCGCCGTACTCCCTGGCCACCCGGCGGATCGCGAAGATCGACTCGGCTCGCTCCTCGATCGTCTCGCCGATGCCGATCAGCAGGCCCGTCGTGAACGGCACGCTGGAGCGGCCGGCGTCCTCCAGCACGCGCAGCCGTACGTCCGGGTCCTTGTCGGGAGAGCCGTAGTGGGCCTCGCCCTTCTCGGTGAACAGCCGCCGTGAGGTGGTCTCCAGCATCATGCCCATCGAGGGCGCGACCGGCTTGAGCCGCTGCAGGTCCTTCCAGGTCAGGACGCCGGGGTTGAGGTGGGGCAGCAACCCCGTCTCCTCCAGCACCCGGATGGCCATCGCCCGGACGTACGACAGCGTGTCGTCGTACCCGTGGGCGTCGAGCCACTCGCGCGCCTGGTGCCACCGGTCCTCCGGCCGGTCGCCGAGCGTGAACAGCGCCTCCTTGCAGCCCATCGCCGCGCCCTGGCGGGCGATCTCCAGCACCTCGTCCGGGGACAGGAAGGCGCTGGGCAGCTTGTGCGGCGCGGTGGCGAACGTGCAGTAGCCGCATCTGTCCCGGCACAGCCGGGTCAGCGGGATGAACACCTTGCGGCTGTAGGTGATGACGCCGGGCCGTCCGGCGGCCTCCAGTCCCGCGTCCCTGACCCGCGAGGCGTGCGCGAGCAGGGCGTCCAGGTCGTCGCCGCGGGCGCGCAGCAGGATCGCCGCCTCGGCGAGGTCGAGGGTCTTGCCGTCCCTGGCCCGCGCGAGTGCCCGGCGGGTGCCGCTGTCGGAGCTGACGTTCGGGGGTCGCTTCGCCGTCATACGCCGCACCCTATGAGGCGTGGGTCCGTCCGGCGCACCCAGCCCCCGGCCGCCCGTACGGGAGAAGTCATGGCGTACGCCCGCCAGGCGGTTTGCGGCCGGAGGGTATTAGCGATGGGACCACATCGATGAACGGGGGAAATTCGGTGGCTGTTATCGGGGCGAATGGGGCGTTTTGTCTAGCCTCAGGGGTCCGGTCGCTGGCCGTCGCGACGCTCGTCATCGGGTTGTCGGCGCCGGCGGCCGAGGCGTTCGCGGCGCCGTACGCCGGGCACGGCGGCGGATCGGGCAAGGGCCACGCCAAGCAGGTCACGGACGGCCGCAACACGGCCAACACGCCCGCGATCGCCAGCGCCCCCCGGCAGGTGTCCATGGGCAGGCGCAACGTGAACGCCCCCGCCGGCAACAACAGCCTCGCGTTCGCCGGCCTCCAGCAGGAGTCGAGCGTCAGCGTCTTCACCAACACCCTCAGCGGGCAGTGCCACGCGGGGGTCGAGCACTGCGGGATCAACCAGGACCTGAAGACACACGAGGCCGGTGGCGCGCGGCGCGCCGGACGTGGTCAGAAGGCCCGGTAGTCGCGCGGGGCCATGCGCGGGCCGCGCGCCGGCGGCCTGACACCGCTGAGCTCGATCAGCCGGACCACACGGTGGCGGTGTCCCCGGAACGGCTCGAGCAGGTCGAGCATGCCGTCGTCGTCGGTCTTCTGCCCGGTCAGCGCGTAGCCGACGATCCCCGGCAGGTGGAAGTCGCCCACGCTCGGGGCGTCCGGGTCGCCGTGGGCCCGCTGGCGCACCTCGGCGGAGGTCCACACGCCGATGCCCGGCAGCGCTCGCAGCAGGCGGTCCGCCTCCGCCGACGCCTCCGTGGTGCGCTCCAGCTTCTCGGCGTGCCGGGCCGCGTTGACGATCGTCCTGGCCCGTACGGCCTCCGCGCCCGCCCGGTGCCAGTCCCACGACGGGATCGCCCGCCACACCTCCGGCGGCGGCATCACGTGCATGCCCTCGGGGGCCGGGCCCGGGGCCGGCTCGCCGTACCGGCCCATGAGGAACCGCCAGGCCCTCCACGCCTCCCTGCCGACCACCTTCTGCTCCAGCACGGCGGGCGCGAGCGCCTCGAAGACCCGCAAGGAGCGCCCGATCCGCAGCCCGCCGGCACGGCCGGCCAGTCCCGCGACGAACGCGGCGGCGCGGGCCTGCCGGGGATCGCCCGAGCGGGTGAGCCGCGCGAGCGTCGCGGCGAAGCCGGCCACGTCGTCGTCGGCGCCCAGCAGCGACGGAAGCGTCTCCAGCAGCCAGTCCGCCCCCAGCCCCCACGCCTGCCCGAGGACCTCGCCGCCGCTCACAGTGACGCGCAGGGTGCCGGGCCCTTCGGGGGTGCGCGAGGTGCGCCAGATCGCCCCGTCCGGCGTACGCCGCCAGGCCGGGTCGCCTCCCCCGTGCCGGTGCGGCGACAGCGTCAGCGCGAGGTCGAACGGCGCCGGCGGCCGCCAGTGCCGCTCGCTTCGCCGTCCGGTGGAAGCCGTTCGGATCATTTCAGACGTCGCTGGAGAAGCGGACCGCACACTCGGGCAGATTTACCCCCGGCCAGACGCGTATACCGGAGGTGAGCTCGTTGCCGGGGCCGATGAGCGCGCCGTCGCCGACGACGACCTGGCGCAGCACGGCGCCGGAGGCGACGCGGGCGCCGACGCCGACGACCGAGTCCACGACGGTCGCGCCGGACGCGACGTGGCAGTCCTCGGACAGCACGCTGCCGCGTACGCTCGCGCCGGCCTCGACCGTGGCCCGGGCGCCGACCACCGTGCCACCGGTGACCTTGGCCTCGGGCGACACGACGGCCCCGTCCAGCAGGAGGCTCTCGCCCACCGGACCCGGCAGCGCGGGCGAGCCGAGCTTGCCCAGCACCAGGTCGGCCGAGCCCTGCACGAACGCCGCCGGCGTGCCCACGTCCAGCCAGTACGACGTGTCGGCGTAGCCGAGCACCAGCTCGCCGGCCGAGATCAGCCCGGGGAAGGTCTCCCGCTCCACCGACACCACCTGGCCCTCGGGGATCGCGTCGATGACCGAGCGCTGGAACACGTAGCAGCCGGCGTTGATCCGGTTCGTCACGGGATTGGGCGTCTTCTCCAGGAAGGCGCTGACCCGGCCGTCGTCGTCGGTCGGCACGCAGCCGAACCTCGACGGGTCGTCCACCTCCGTGAGATGGAGGGTCACCGCGGCCCCCCGTGAAACGTGCAGATCCACCTGCGCCGCGATGTCGTGGCCCGACAGGATGTCGCCGTTCAGCACGAGCACCGGCGCCTCGGGCGGGCAGGTCAGCGCCCGCGCGGCGTTGCGGATCGCGCCGCCGGTGCCGAGCGGGGTGTCCTCGGTCATGTAGACGATCTCCAGGCCGAAGCCCGACCCGTCCCCGAACGCCTCGCCGAACATGGAGGCCCGATAGGACGTCGCGAAGACCACCCGGCGCACCCCGTACGCCCGCGCCTTGGCCAGCTGGTGCGCGAGGAAGGGCACCCCCGCCGTCGGAAGCAGCGGCTTGGGCGTGCTGAGTGTCAGCGGCCGCAGACGCGTGCCCTGGCCGCCCACGAGAAGGATCGCCTCAAGACCATCCGGCGACCGCACAGAACTCTCCCTCACAGCCGCGAGGGTAGCCTAGCCGGGCCCTCCGCATGGCTCGCCGCCGCCGACCGTTGTGCGGACGTTTCAAGACAGGCGCGGAATCTCCGTTCGCGAACCCCAAACCGGGCGATACCAGGGTTAATTTCGCTCCAACATGAGCAGCAAAAACGGACGTCCGCAAATCGGGACGCCACCGAGCAGCACATGCCGAGCTCCGCTGCGTCTGCGGATATCTCAACGAAACTGAAGGGTTAAGCTCCGGACGGTGCCAGGCCGAATAGCGGATGACTCCGTGCGGCGTGCGATGCGGCGGCGCTGCGCGGGCGACTCGGCCTGTGGCGTTCGCCTTCTTAGCCTTCGACGGCCCGTTGGTAGGCGACGAGGTGGGCCTCGGCGGAATGCCGCCAGGTGAACTCGCGTGACCGGGTGACGCCCGCCCGCGCCAGCGACTCGCGGCGCTCCGGTGACTCCAGCATGGCCCGCAGTGCCCGCGCGATGCTGTCGGCGTCGGGCTCGGTGTAGGCCACGGCGTCGCCGCCCACCTCGGGCAGCGAGGCACGGTGGGTGGTCAGCACGGGCGCCCCGCAGGCCATCGCCTCCAGCACCGGCAGGCCGAACCCCTCGCAGCGCGACGGGGAGGCGACCACGAGCGCCCCGCCGAGGAAGCCCGGCAGGTCGGCAAAGGGCAGGAAGCCGGGACGCACGACCTTCACCCGGGGCGGCAGCGCGCTGATGGCGGCGTCGACCTCCTCGTCCCAGGCCGGGCCGCCCGCCAGCACCAGCGCGGGCGGCGAGGGCAGATGCCCGACCGCCCGGCCGAACCCGGTCACCAGGTTCGGCACGTTCTTGCGCGGCTCCAGCGCGCCCAGATAGGCGACGTACGGCCGGCCGTGCAGGCCGATGCGCCCGGCCACCCGGCGCACGTCCTCGGGCGCCGGCGGGTGGAACAACGTGGGATCCACTCCGTGATAGGCGACGTCGATCCGGGTGGGGTCGGCGTCGAGCACCCGGACCAGCTCGTCCATGGTGGCCTTCGAGGGCACGATCACCCGGTTGGCGTGGCGTACGGCGGTGCGGGTGGCCGACCGGAAGAACGAGGCTCTGACGGGGTCGTGCTGGTCGGGGTCGGTGAACGAGGTGACGTCGTGGACGGTGGCCACCGTGGGCAGGCCCGAGCCCAGCGGGATCGAGTAGTAGGGGGCGTGGATCACCTGGGCACCGGCGTGCCGCGCCAGGACCGGCAGCCCGGTCTGCTCCCAGGCCAGCCGTTTGTTCCGGTTGGTGATCGCGGGCGGTCCGGAGAGGATCCGCGCCGAGGGGGCCAGGGCGGCGTACCGCTCGGCGTCCGCGCGCTGGCAGACCACCGCGATGTCCGCGCCCGCCTCGTGCAGGGCCGCGACCAGTCCATCGACATACCTGATCAGGGCGCCGCGATCGGCGGGGACCGCGGCGGCGTCGACGAGCACCCGGGGTGTCAAGTGAATCGCTCCCCTCACTGGGCCCGCACAAGGCCGGGAGGATCGCTCCCCGCCCGCGCGGTCCCGCTGGTTCCGGCGGTGTTCCGGCAGGGGCCAGGGGCCCCGCGCCACGAACTGACGCCTTCCCCCGCATCCCTCCCTGTCACTCTATTTCCGACGTCCCCCGAAACGTGAGCGATATCACGTGAGGATCATCTCTCCGGATGGGCGACCCGCGCCGATTCCACGGATTCAGGCCCGTGCTACGGGTTCCTCCCGCGTACGGACCGCGCGCCGTGAGGCCAGACCGGCGACGCCGGCGCACACCAGGTCGCCGACGGACACGATGAGCCGGGAGCACAGCGCGGCGGCGATCGCGGCCGGCCGGTCGAGCACCGGGGCGAGCGCGGCCACCATCGCGACCTCCCGCAGGCCGGCGCCTGCCGGGGCGATCACGAACACGAACCCCAGGCACCAGGCGAGCGCGAACGCGCCGAAGCTCAAAATCACGGCCGAGGGCCCGCCCGCCCCGAGGCCGTGCACGATCAGCGCCAGGTGCACGCCGTACGCCGCCCAGCCCGCCAGGGCCCAGCCGCACGCGACGAGCACGCCGCGCCGGGTGAGCGGTCGTTCGAGCGGCGGGCGGCGCAGCGTGCGCAGTCCGAAGGCGATGACGCCGTTGACCACCTTCGGATGCAGGGCGGCGGCGACCACGGGAACGAGCAGCAGCAGCCAGGCGTATCTCACGACCGACTGCCCGGCGAGCACCGGCAGCGTCACGACGGCCACCAGCAGGCCGGTGCCGAGGTAGATCGGATACGTCAGGAAGAAGGCGGCGGCGCTGCGCGGCCGGGGGATGCCGTGGTCGCGGCCCATCTCCATCTGCGCGAGCATCGGCCACACCGACCCGGGGATGTACTTGCCGAGCTGGCCCACAAAGAAGATCTTGGACGCGTCGGTGAACGCCAGCGGGGAACCCAGGTCGGTCAGCAGCGCCCGCCACATGAGCATCCCCGACAGCAGCGCTCCGAGCACCGCCACCAGCGAACCGGCGAGCTCCGCCCACGACAGGCGGGCGAACCCGTCCGTCACGGCGGTCCACTGACTCGCCACCGCCCAGACGCCGAACCCCAGCGCCACGAGCAGAAACAGCGCGCGAACGGCCTTGCGCCGACTCATCGGGACGTACGGACCGGCTCGGGCGGCTGCGGGAGCGGCGCACCGAGGGGACGGCGGGGCGTCTTGGTCGCGACCCACAGATAGGTGGGGACGACCGGCAGCAGCGCCCGCAGGGCCGGGCGCGGAGTCCGCTCCAGCGTGGCCTTGGCGGCGCGGCCGGCCGCACCGGGGAACAGCTCGCCCCCGGCGAACCGCTCGGGCGCGGCCAGCACCGGGAACGTGTAGTCCCACACGTGGAAGTCCGCCAGCATCCGCCGCAGCCCTGGCCGGGTGCGGAAGCGCTCGTAGTAGTGGTCGGCCCGGCCGAACGCCCGCACATACCGGTCGGCCGCGGCGGGCGGCAGGTAGGACAGGAAGGGCAGCTTGTAGTGCGGCTCCACGACCCCGAGCCGGTTGCCCAGGCCCAGGTAGAGCACGCCGTCGTCGGACAGCACCCGGTGCATGTCGGCGATCACGGCGTCGGGGTCCACCACGTGCTCGTAGATGTGGTTGAAGACCAGCACGTCGATCGAGCCGTCGGGGAACGGCAGCCGGGAGCCGTCGGCGCAGACGAATCCGACCCGCTCGCCGAACCGGTCGGACGCCTTGCGCAGGCCCGGGACGTCGATGTCGAGCCCGAGCGTGTGGCGTGCGCCCGCGGCGGCGAGCTCGTCGGCGATGAACCCGGCCGAGCACCCGACGTCGCCGACCGTCAGCCCCGACAGCGCCTCGCCGGGCTTGGCCGCGTCCCTGCCCAGGAAGTGCGCGAGCACGGCGATGATCTTCGCGGCCTTGCGCCTGCGCTTGTCCTCGTCGAGCATCGCGGCCTGGAACTCGGAGTATTCGAGCTGGGCCGCGCGTTCCGCGCTCACCCTCGTCCTCCGCTCACCCTCGTCTTCACGCTGCCCAACAGTACCCGTGCCCGCCCCGCCCCCGTCTCCCGATCAGCCGACCCTGTGGATAACCCGCGCGGCGGACCTACCGATCAGTAGCTTCAGGCTTTACTCTGGGGCGCGTGCCGCGCCTGCTGAACCGCCTGCGCTCCAGCCCGCTGCTGCGGGTGCTGCTGGCCCTGGTCGCGCTCGCCTTCCTGGCGTACGGCCTGGCCCGGAACTGGACGGAGACCTCCGCCGCCCTGTCGCGGCTGTCGTGGTGGTCGCTCGGGACCTCGTTCCTGGCCGTGCTCGCCGGGCTGGGGTTCATGCTGGTCGCCTGGCGCGACATCCTCGCCGGGCTCGGCTCGCCCCTGCCGCTGCGCGTGGCCGCGCGGGTGCTGTTCGTCGGTCAGCTCGGCAAGTACATCCCCGGCTCGGTCTGGGCGTTCGCCGCGATGATCGAGCTGGCCCGCGACCACGGCGCGCCGCCGCGGCGGACGTTCAGCGCCACCGCCCTCGGCCTGGTGACCTCCCTGGGCTGCGCGCTCGCCCTCGCCGCGGCCACGCTGTCGCAGCAGATCGCCAGGCAGGCGTGGTGGCTGCTCGCGCTGGTCCCGGTCATCCTCGTCGGCCTCCACCCGCGGGTGATGGCCTGGGGGCTCAACCTCGCCCTGCGCGTCGCCCGCAGGGAGCCGCTCGACCGGGTGCTCAGCGGCGCGGAGATGGCCAAGGCCGCCGCCTGGACGATGGCCGGCTGGCTGGTGTACGGCGTACACCTGTGGGTCCTCGTCGGCGGTGTGCGCCCGGCGGGCCCGTCCCTGTACGCCGTCGCGGCCGGGGCGTACGCGCTGGCCTGGGCCACGGGCATCCTCACGGTCGTGGTGCCCGCCGGGATCGGTGTGCGGGAGGGCGCGATGGTCGTGGCGCTGGCCCCGGTGCTCGACACGCCGAGGGCGCTGGCCATCGCCGTGGTGTCCCGCGTGATGTTCACCGTCGCCGACGCCGCCTGGGCCGGGCTCGGCTTCCTGCTCGCCCGCGGCCGCACCGCCCCGGCCGGTCAGCTCTCCGACGCGGCCAGCAACGTGTCCACGTAGGCGGCCCAGTGCGGCTCGGGATCGACGGGCGCGACACCCGCCCGCAGCCGCTCCGGCGTCCCCGGCTCGTAGAACCGCTTGATCGCCTCCGCCAGCGCGCCGGCCGAACCCGGCTCCACCAGCAGGCCGTCCACATCGTCGCGTACGTTGTCGGGCAGCGCCCCCACCCGGGTGGCGATCACCGGCACGCCGTGCTCGTGACCGAGCCACACGTTCTGGCTGGCGGTCGCCGACCGGTAGGGCAGCACCAGCGCGTCGGCCCCGGCGAACAGCCCGGGCACGTCCTCGGCCGCCACGTATCCCGGCCGGATCTCGACCCGGCCGGCCAGACCGAGCCGGGCGATCAGGGCGTGGGTGTCCTCCAGGCCGCCCCAGAACTCGCCCGCGACCGTCAGCCGTACGTCGGGCACCTGCGCGAGCGCCTCAAGCAGCAGGTCGAGCCCCTTGTAGGGCCGGACGATGCCGAAGAAGAGCAGCCTGCCCTGGGGCCCCCGGCCCGCCGCCTCCCGCGCGCCGCGCACGGGCAGGTGCGGGGCGAGGGCGGCCACCCGCACCGGCGCGTCGGTGAGCGCGCGGGCGAGGTCCGCCTGCTGCTCCGAATGGGCGAGCACGCCGTCCACCCGGCGCAGCAGCGCCTTCATCAGCGGCCTGTCGTACGGCTTGGTCTCATGCGGCAGCACGTTGTGACACAGTGCGACCACGCGCGCCCGGCGGCGCAGGCCGTACAGGATGCCGAGGTACGCCGGCACCTGCACCGGGCTGAGCACGGCGAGCACGACCAGGTCGGCCCCGCGCAGCCGCCGCCCGCAGGCCACCCAGCCGTCCGGCCGCCGCCAGTCGAGGTCGCGGCGGGTGCCGGGGTAGGGCTCGCCCTCGGGGCTGTCGATCGTCTGCTGCCCGGGGTACAGGAACGAGGGATACTGCGCCCGCCACGACTCGATGACCACGTCGTGGCCCCGCGCCCGCAGCCGGTGGGCCAGCTCGGTGGTGTGCTGCGCCCCGCCGCCCTTGTACGGATACGTCGGGCCGACGATCGCGATCCTCACACATCACCCCGAGATCGCACGATCAGGTCGGCCAGCAGGGCCACCGCCCCGATCAGCATGCCGGACAGGAAGGTCACGACGGTGTTGCTGGTGAGGTAGAAGGCCAGGTGGCTGATCATGTCGTACACGCCCTTGACCAGGCCGATCCCGACGAGCCAGAGCGCGGGCGGCATGAGCACCTTGAGCGGGTTGAAGTACATGACCATCCGCAGCACCTGCAGGATGTAGCGGTAGGCGTCGGAGACGAAGTTGAACTTCGACTTCCCGGCCCGCTTCGCGTACTCGATCGGCAGGTAGTAGACGTCGTGCTGGTTCGACATGAACGCCAGCGTGATCGTCGTGACGCAGGAGAAGCCGGGGGGCAGCAGCCGCAGATAGGGCTTGGCGACCGACTTGCGGAAGGCCCGCAGGCCGGAGTTGAGGTCGGGGATCTTCTGCCCGGCCAGCCGCTCGGCCACCTTGCGGATGAACCACTTGGCCGGCACGCGCAGGAACTTGTGCGAGCCCTCCTCCGTGGTGCGCGCGCCGACGACCTGGTCGATCGTCGGGTCCTTCTCCAGGATCTGGACCAACTCGGGGATGCGCTCGTTCGGGTAGCTCATGTCAGCGTCGGTCCACACGACGATCTCGCCGCGGGCCTCCTGGCTGCCGATCCTGCGTACGGTGCCCGAGCCGCCGTTGCGGTGGAACGCCCTGATCCGCATGTGCGGGAAGCGCGGCGCGGCCTCCCCCAGACGCCCGAGCGTGTAGTCGGTCGAGCAGTCGTCGATGGCCAGCAGTTCGTAGGTGTATCCGCTGGCGTCCATGGCCGCGCAGATGCGCTCGACCTCGGCGACGACGTGGTCCTGCTCGTTGTAACACGGCAGGACAATCGTGACGTACGGGGTTTCTGCGGGAGTCACGGCGCTTCCAGAGGTCTCGGGCGTGGTCACGTCCGGCTAGGCTACTCTGCCCCACCAAATCGCGGTCTCACTTCGCGGACGCCGCCGTCACAGCCTCCTGTCCTTCGTGGTCGCGTCGACCGGGTCCACCAGGAACACCCCGGCCGCTCCGCGCAGCGCCCGCCTGACCTCCGACAGCACCGGCGGGGTCGTGAACTTCACGTAGAAGACCTCGGGAAGGTAGGCGCCGAAGTCTTCCTCCGGCACTATCCGGCGACGCCACATCGGGGCCTGGTGGGAGCGGGCCTGGAAATAGACCTTCTCCAGCCCGGGGAGATCGCCGATGCGGTCCAGAATGGCGTTCTTCTCGGCGAGAGTGGCCAACCCTCGCCCCTCGCAGGGCCCTCCCTGCCCTTCGCTGAGGTCGGCCCGGGGGCACAGCTGGACCATGACGTCGGCCTTGCGCGGCCAGTAGTCGTCGCGGATCACGAAGGCGTTGGACACCCCCGCCGCCTTCGAGAGGCGGCGGACCAGCGCGGGCCAGTCCCCCGGACCCACCCGCGCGATGTAGGACGCGGACTCGTCCGCGGGGTCCGCGCCTTCCAGCAGCTCGGGTCTGTCCCGCAGTGCCTCTCGCGTTCGCCTGAACTCCTCCGCCTGCGACACGAAGCGGACCTTCTCGACCTCCGGCGCGGCCCCGAGCAGCGCCCGCACCTTCCGTATCTCTCCCCGCGTGGCGACTCCCCGGTCGTTACAGGCGTCGAACACGGTGGAGCGCGCGCAGAAGAACACGGCCAGTCGTCCCGTCTCCGGCCACGGGCCGTCCGGCGGCGGCAAGGGTGTGAGGGCACTCGTGCCCGGCCACGGATCGTCAGGCTGCGGCCCCTCCATGGCGGATCCGGACGGGGACGGCGACGAGACGGGCCGAGACGGCGCGGGCGGCCCGGCGGTCCCGCAGGACGCCACCAGAAGCACCGCCGCCGCGACCGCGAGAGCTCTCACCTGGAGGCTAGGTGAGCCCTTAAGGGTGACCATGCCGCACCACCTTCACGACGCCCGGCATACCGGCGAAGGCCCGCTGCACCTGGGCGAAATCCCACGGGCCGACGAACATGACGTGGAAGGCCTCCGGCATCAGGTCCGCGTGGTAGAACTCCGGCCGGTCCACCCACTGCACATGACGCATGACGGCCAGGGCGTGCTCGGCGTCCTCGGTCGCCGATGCGTTCGTTCTGGCGGGCGATGGCGAGGGCCTGCGCCTGCGCGAGTCGCCGGTATCCCCGGGTCTCCGCGTGGCTCGCGAGCACGCGCTCGACCTCGCGCCGCTGGGACGCCGTCGCCGCACCCGACGGGCAGTACTCGTCCAAGGACTGCGATTCATCAGATAACTGCGCGTCATAAGGGGACGGGGGCCCGCACAGGTGCACCAGAAAGGTGCCGGTACGAGGCCACGGCCCGTCCGGCGGCGGGGACGGCTCCCGGGAGGCCCGGTAGGCGACCACCCCTCCGGCCACCAGCGCCACGACGAGCACGGCCGCCGTCACGACCGCGAGCGGCCTTCTCCACCGGCCACCGCTCTCGCCGATCGTCATCTCCTCGATCTGAGGCTCCTCGGGAAGCGTCATGACACCGGCACCACCTGGGCGACGCCGGGCATAGGGAGGAAGATCTTCTCCATCTCGGTCTTCGCCGGTGGACGGTCGAACGCGATATAGAACGCCTCAGGCAGGGCGCGCACGTCGACATCCTCAGTGTCCGGCCGCCAGAGGATCCGCCGCCTGTTCACGCGCGCGTGGGCGGCGTCCTCGACGTACACGGCCTTCACCCCGTCGAGGTCCCTGATCCGGTCGATCACGGCCGCCTTTTCCTCATCTGAGACCCTTTCACGTCCCCGGCACCGCGGAAAGTCGCTGCCGATCTCCGGACAGAGCGCGATCCCGACGTCGGCGACTCCTCTCCAGAGGCTGTCGCCGTAGATCTCTGTGGCCAAGACGCCGCGCAAGTCGTCGATGCGGAGCCGGACCGCCTCCCAGTCCCCGGGACCGAGGGTGGCTTGGTAGGACTCGGGCATCTCGTCGACTCCCGTTTTCCGCACGAACTCCAGACCCGCCGGGTCATCACCGGCACTCCTCCGTAATTTCTCGTACGCCTGTTCCTTCGTCTCGAAGGAGAAACCGCGAAGTTCCGGGAGCGACCTGAGCGCGGCCTCGATCGCCCGCTTGTCATCGGCGGTCGCGGCACCGTACAGGCAGTTCGGCGCGTACTCGTCCGAACTGTCCACGCACAGGAAGACCGACAACCTCCCGGTGAGCGGGGCGGGGGTTTCGGGCGGAGGCAACGGCCAGCGGAATTGCTCGGAGATCCGCCACCCGGCGAGCCCGAGCCCGGCGAGTCCCCCCAGGAGCACGACCACCAGTCCGGCGACGGCCAGCGGCTTCCGGAGAAGGCCCGTCCTGGGTTCCGGCTCACGACGATCGTCGCCGAAGGACGATTCCTCCGTCGCAGGGGAGTTCACACGCCGAACCCTAGATCTATTGGGTGGGCACGGTCATCCAGACGTCGATGGTGAGCGACCAGGTGCCGTTGGGCGGGTCCACCAGCGAGCGTTCGTCCTGCCGGGTGTGCAGGCTCATCACCCGGGTCGCCGGGCCGTACGCCATGAGCTGCTCGGGCTCGGCGGCGAGCAGCACGGGCACGCGGCCGGTGCGCCGGACGGCCTCGACCAGGCGCAGCACGTCGGCCCGGGGCGGCACGTCGAAGCCCCGGGGATAGACCACCCGGGCGGTCGGCAGCCCGCACTGGCCGCGCACGACCTGGGTGAACCGGTCGCCCGTGACGCGTTCGGCGATGAGCACGGAGGCGTTCGCCGGGATCGCGCGGCACAGGCCCGCCACCGCGGCGGCCTCTCCCCTGTTGACCGGCGTGAACGCGGTGCCGATCGAGGTGATCGCGGGCGGGACCGCCAGCAGCAGCGCCCCCGCCGCGACAGCGGCCCGTGAGCGTCCCCGACGGGCGGCGAACCAGCGCGTACGCGCGAGACGCCGCGAGAGCCACCGCAGCCCCCAGACGGCGAGCAGCACCAGGCCGGGGATGACGATCGGCACCAGCCTGCGGGAGGCGAAGGGGTGGTCGGGGGTGATCGCGGGACGCCAGAGCGTCGTCACCGTCGTCCACCCGATCACGGCCAGCGGCAGCAGCCAGCCGAACTCCTCTCCCTTCATCAGACCGCCCCTGGTCAGGCGGCGGGCGAGCACGGCCGCCGCCACGGTCGCCAGCACGACGGCGGGGATCCCGACGTACCAGAAGACCCAGTCGAGGGAATGCTCGTAGTACAGCCGGGACATGTCCTTCGCGAGGCCGTTGGCGACCTGCGTCTTCTCGATGAAGTCGGCCGTGAGCCTGTCCTCGGGCGTGACCGCGTCACGACGCACCGTCTGCACCCAGGGCCGTACGGCGAAGCCCGCCATGACCAGCACGACCAGGGCCGCGGCGGCGTTGGGCAGCCACCCGGCTCCCGTGAGGAGCCCGCGCGCGCGGACGACGATCCAGGGCGCGAGAGCCGTGCCGGCGACCGTGAGCGCCACGACGACGGCGCAGATCGCGAGCAGGGGCATGAGTGAGCCCGACAGATACTCCAGGTATGGCCGGGCGAGGACGTAGCCGCCGGTGAACCCCCACAAGCCGCCCACGACCAGGCCGGTCAGCAGGGGCACGCCCAGCCGCCCCTCGGGGAAGGGCCTCGCGCGGGGGATCCGCCGGAGCGCGACGAGCGCCCCGGCGAAGGCGAGCACGGGCAGCACGTCGCGCAGGCCGTCGATGCGCACCAGCAGCGCCAGCCCGAACGACAGCCCCGCGAGCGCCGCGGACGGGAAGCCCGCACCGGGCAGTGCCGCTCTGAGCCGGGCCCGGGCGTCGAGCAGCAGGTTCATCGCGCCGAACAGCAGGATCAGGGAGGGGATCTCGCTGAACGTCGTCCGCGACGTGTAGATGATCGGCAGGCTGACCGCGAACACGAGGGCGGCAAGGGGCGCCCAGCGCGCGCCCGTGAGCCGCGCGGCGGTCCCCGCGACGGTGAGCACCGCGAGCGCGCCCAGCACGGGCGACACGAGCAGCAGGCCCGGGACGCCGCCCAGCCAGTGGCCGATCGCGTAGGTCATCGGCGGCCCGGCCATGAACTGGGGGACGATCCCGTCGCCGGTCATGTAGACGCCCATGCTGTCGAAGCGCAGCGCGGGATCGGGACCGCCGAAGTCCCCCACCGGGATCGGCAGCGCCCCGTGCCGGGCGAGCCAGACGGCGTACTGCGCGTAGGTCGACGGGTCACGCCGGACGATCAGCTGCTCGCCGTGCAGGAGCCCGTTGAACACTCCCGACCCGAGTGCCACGGCGAGTGTGGCCGCCGTCGCCCAGCGGTGCGGCGTGGCGGTCGCGGGCAGGCGGCGCAGGCCCGCCGCGCACAGCAGGAGGGTGGCGGCGCCGCCGAGCAGCGCCGTGGGCAGCGGCCGGAACCACCCGAGCAGCAGCAGCGGCAGCCCGGCGAGCAGCCACCCGCTCAGCGCGAGCGCGGGCACGACGGAGACGGCCGCGAGCGTCCTGCCCGCCGCCTCCTGCTCCGATGGCAGCCGTGTGCGGCCACGTGAGTGGCCGGATCTGTGCACTGGAATGCACCCGAGACTAGCGGCCCACCCCCGCGCCCCGCCTTCATCGGGCAGCACGCCGGCCGCGCGCGTCGCGGTTGTCCACAGGCGCGGGCGGCCCCCGCACAGGGGTCGTACGGAGCCGGTAGCGTACGCCGGGAAGCAGGCGGGGGGGCATATGAGGGTGTCGGACAGCCGGGGCTCGGCGCCCTGGCCGGAGCGGGACGGGCACCCGCGCGAACGCCCCGGACCCACCCGGCCAGGCGAGCCGCCGTCCCCAGAGCCGCCCACGGCGCCTGGGGAGGGACGGCTCGCGAACCGGGGGCTCATGGGCGATGGTCCAGCGGGCGGGCGGCTCGGGAGCCGGGTCCGTGAGCGTCTGGCGCCTCGCGATCCGTTCCACCCGGTGGCCTGGGCGCGTGCGGAGCTCCCCGGGTGGGCGCGCAGGCATCGGTTCTTCCTCGTGGTCTTCGGGCTGGGGGCGCTCCTGCGGCTGGTGACCGCGCTCGGCTACCGGCCCGCGCTGTGGTTCCCCGACTCCTACACGTACGTCGTGACGGCCATGCGGCCGAGGCCCGACCTCGTCCGCCCGGCGGGCTACTCGATGTTCCTGAGGCTCCTGGAGGCGTTCCACAGCTTCGCCCTGGTCGTGACCGTGCAGCACGTGCTGGGGCTGCTCGTCGGCGTGATGCTCTACGTGACCGTCCTGCGGCGCGGCGGTCCTTCGTGGGCGGCCGTCCTGGCCTGCGTCCCGGTGCTGCTCGACGCGTACCAGATCGAGCTGGAGCACCTGCTGGTCTCCGACTCGCTGTTCACGTTCCTGGTCGTGGGAGCGGTGTGCCTGGCGATGCGCCGCCCACTGACGCCGCGCTCGGCCGCCGCGCTCGGCCTCGTGCTGGCCGCCGCCACGCTGACCAGGACCGTCGGGCTGCCGCTGATCGCCGTCTTCGCGCTCGTCCTGCTCGCGTACGGCGTGCGTGGCGCGAGCGGGGCGGGCCGCCCGGGCCGGGCGGTGGCCAGGCTCACCGTGCCCTTCCTGGTGGCCGCGCTCCTGCCGGTCGCGGGCTACGCGGGCTGGTTCTACGCGACCTACCAGCGCGTCGGGCTGGTCGGCTCGAACGGCGTCTTCCTCTACGCCCGCACGATGGCGTTCGCCGACTGTTCGGTGATGAAGCCGCCGGCCGACCTCGCCGTGCTGTGCGACTCCCGGCCCCCCGCGTCCCGGCCGGCGTCCCAGGAGTACATCTGGAACCCCGAAGCCCCACTGGTCCGGCTGCCCGGCATCACGTTCACCAAGGAGACCGACACCCTGGCCGGGAGGTTCGCCTCGCTCGCGATCCGCAGCCAGCCGCTCGACTACCTCCGCGGCACGCTGACCGAGCTCGGCAGGTCGTTCACGCTCGGGCGGCCCGTCTATCCCGACGCCGAGACGTACGGGTACTACGAGTTTCCGGAGACCGTGCCGCCGCCGCCCGGGCGGAACCCCGCCGTGGTGGGCAAGGAGTTCGCGCAGCGTTACGAGGGCGGGCCCATCACGCTGCGCATCTCCGAGCCGTTCGCCGGCCTGATGCGGGCCTACCAGGACGTCGTACGGCTGCCGGGGACGGCGCTGCTGGCGCTCCTTCTGGCACCCCCGGCCGCCTGGCTCGTCCGGACCCGGTCGGCGCGGACACGACGGCCGCCCGCGCGACGCGCCCGCTCGAACCGGGGCTCCTCGAATTGGGGCCACTCGAATTGGGGCCACTCGAATTGGGGCATCGCCTGGGCGACGGCCTGGGCGCTGCTTCTCGTCCCGCCCGCCACGGCCCAGTTCGACTACCGCTACGTCCTGCCCGTGGTGCCGCTTGTCTGCCTGGCCGCCGCTCTGTCCGTCCGGGGGCTCCGCCGGCGGACATGACCGGCTGACCTGGCCAGACAGCCCTCCCAACATCAAATCCAGGTAAAGGGAAACTCAATCTCATACCCAAAATGTCGGTGTTTAGTATGCTCTGCCCCTGGATCAGGGGGACGCGGCACGGCGTGATCGCGCCCTGGATCCTCCCAATCGCGGCGCCCGCAGACGCTCCAGTGACCTACCCTCGGAGCGCGACATGTGATCGCCAGGCAAGGAGGACAAGTGTGCGAGCGAACCAGTAATCCTTGCGGCCTCTCGCCCACTCGTCCGGCCGCCAGACTTTGCCGTACGGCCGCCGCGCCGTGCCGCCCGGCTGTCGCTTCCTGGGCAGGCGTGCGGTGAGCGAGCGCAGGCGCGTCGCCGCGCGTTCCAGTCCTCCGCAGGCTCCGTCCGACCAGAGGATCTGGGGTCCCCCGCAAGACGGCTCGTACGACGGCGCCTTCGAGCCCCCCCGGGGCCGCAGAGGGGCGCCCGCGCCCGCCGGGTACGCCGACATGCCGGTGGCCACCGCCCCCGCGGGCTA
The DNA here is from genome assembly GCF_014161375.1 of Microbispora sp. H10830. NCBI lineage: Bacteria > Bacillati > Actinomycetota > Actinomycetes > Streptosporangiales > Streptosporangiaceae > Microbispora > Microbispora sp. H10830. Next base: position 367,360 of record NZ_JABBWX010000003.1, on the reverse strand, counting down.
CGCGGAGATGCCGGGGAGACGAGGCGGGCAGCGACCGCCCAGGGACGACTACCCGCCGGAGACGTACGACGAGGGACGCCGCCGAGGCGGGCGGCGCGCCGAGCCGAGCGGGCCACCCGAGCCCCTTCACGAGGAGGAGCCGCCGCGGCGGCGTGGCCGCAGGCGCGGTGGCGACGAGGAGACCGGCTACAGCCCGGCCCCCACCGCGCCCACCGCCCCGAGCCGCGCGTCCAGAGGTGGCGGCGATCTCCCCCCTCCGGACGGCAGGCCGTCCCGCCGGCGCGGCGGGGGCGGCGGCCGCCGGTCTGGGCTGGGGATCGGCGGCTGGATCAGCGTCGTGCTCACGTGCGTGCTGGTCATCGGCACGCTGACGGCCTACAAGGTCTACCGGAGCACGATCGGGCTGATCAACAGAGGTGCGTCGACCGACGACCTCGACAAGAACCGCCCCGTCAACGAGACCGGCGCGATCAACGTGCTGCTCGTGGGCTCGGACACCCGCGCCGGAGACAACAAGAAGTACGGCCAGCACCTGGTCAACGACGGCGAGCGCACCGACACGATCATGCTGCTGCACGTGTCGCCCAACCGCGACGGGGCGACGCTGCTCAGCTTCCCCCGCGACTCCATGGTGATGATCCCCGCCTGTTACAACAGGAACAGGGCGCTCATTCCCGCGCACCTGGGCATGATCAACTCCGCGTTCTCCGACGGCGGGATGATCTGCACGCGCCGGACGATCGAGAGCCTCACCGGGATCCGCGTCCACCACTACGTGAAGGTGGACTTCACCGGCTTCAAGTCCATCGTGAACGCGCTCGGCGGCATCGAGATCTGCCTGCCGCAGGACGTGAACGACAAGCAGTCGAAGCTCACGCTCGCCAAGGGCAAGCACCTGGTGAAGGGCGAGACCGCGCTGGCCTACGTACGGCTGCGGCACGGACTCGGCGACGGGAGCGACATCTCCCGGATCAAACGCCAGCAGGTGTTCCTCTCCCAGGTGGTCAAGAAGGCGACCAGCAGCGCGCTACTCACCGACGTCGGCAAGCTGCAGAACTTCATCGCCGCCGCGGCCAAGTCCGTCACCATGGACGACGCGCTCAACACCGAAGAGCTCATCAAGATCGCGCAGAGCGCGCAGAAGCTCTCGGCGAAGGGTTTCAAGGCCACCACCGTGCCGTGGGAGCCGTACGTCGCCGACAAGAACCGCGTCCAGTGGAAGCAGCCGGCCGCGGGCAACCTCTTCAAGGCCATCGCGAACGACACCGAGGTGACTCCCACCGCGTCCCCGAGCGCGGCCGCTTCGCCGTCCGGGCCGGTGGTGACCAAGCCGCAGCAGGTCAAGGTGCAGGTGTTCAACGGCACCAACACCCCCGGCCGGGGCAAGGAGGTCGCCGAGGAGCTCTCCGGGCTCGGCTTCAACGTCGTCGGCGTCGGCGACGCGAGGAAGCCCGACGGCACCGACCAGCCGAAGACCGTGGTCCGCTACACCGGTCAGGGCTGGAACTACTCGAAGATCCTGGTCGGCAAGCTGATCAACCCCGTCAGCCCGGAGACCGGGAAGGTGGCGAGCGGCCCGGTCACGCCGTTCACCCCGTCCTCGCCCCCGCCGGACGCGCCCAAGGGCAAGGTGCGCGGGCCGATCATCCAGCTCGTCATCGGCGCCGACTGGAAGGGCGTGCGCGTCCCCCTGCAGGTCGGGGACAACGCGGTGACCTCCGAGACCAACATCTGCGCGAGCTGACACGCGTCACACCCTGCCGACATCCTGGCCGGGGTTCCGTCCCATGAGAACGGAGCCCCGGCCGTCCCGTCTCCGACGGTCTGACAACAGAACCGACAGATGTCACAGGAGTTATGTTCGGCCTCAGAGGCGACATCAGTGTCCAAGAACGTTAGGGTGAACACCTGGCGAACGCGCCCTGTTCGCCCGTTCGGGCTGATGCGCCGGGGCGCCTTCGCTAATGTCCGAAAGGACGCGGCGACGCTACGCCAGGCGTGGCCGTTCCCCCGAGCCTCCAACAGATAGCTGAGCGTTTCTCCCGTGAGTGACACCCGCCATCACCCGCCGGTTCCCGGATCCCCGCAAGGCAACGACCCCGATGCCGAAGAGGCTCCCACCGGAGTGATAGGCCGCATCACCGGAGACTGGCCCGCTCCGGACGGCGGCCTGCCGCGGCGGGAGCCGAAGACCGCGGGTGGTCCGGAGGCGGAGCAGGGCGCGGGCCGGCCCGGCTCCCAGACCCACGAGCGGCACGAGCACGGGCGTCACGAGGGGAGTCTTCCGGCTCCCGGCGACGAGAGCGCGATCGCATCGGCGCAGGGGCGCCACGAGAGCGGTGAGACGGCCCCGGGCAGCACGACAGGCACGGGTGGCGCGGCAGGCGCGGCCGCCGAAGCCGGGCGCGCCGAGGGCCCCAGCGCCGTGCAGAACAGCGCCGTACAGAACAGCGCCGTACAGAACAGCGCCGCGGCGTCCGGTTCCACGTCCGCCGGCGCCCCGCCGTACGAGAAGCAGCCCCTGCCCGTGCGCAAGCCGCGGGGCGCCGGGGTGCCCGGCATCTCGTCGAGCAGCGCCGCGCCGACCGGTTCCACGCCCACCGGTTCCACACCCACCGGCGCCCCGCCGTACGAGAAGCAGCCCCTGCCCGTACGGAAGCCGCGCCAGCCGGGCGCCTCCCGCCTGGGCATGCCGCCCGCGTCCGCCCCGCAGCCGGAGGGCTTCGACTACTTCTCCGCCGGCCGGGGCCCAGATCGTACAGACACAGATCGTCAGGACACAGAGCGTCCTGTGGCGCGCGCGAGCGCCGCCGACGGCCCCGCGTGGCCGGAGACGTTCCCCGAGCACGGTCCCCGCAACCTCGCGGACGCCTTCCCCGGCGCCACCCGGCGGTCGTCCGCGCCCGGCCCGCAGGACGGCTCCGACGTCCCCACGCCTCCCTTCGGCGAATCCCCGGCCTTCCCCACCCCGGCCTTCGGCGCCGGGCCGGAGCCGCTGGGGACGCGGTTCTCCGGCTTCCCCGAACCTCCGGGCTTTCCCGAACCCCCGGGTTTCCCCGAACCTCCCGGCTTCCCGGAGCCGCCGGCGGCCGCCGCCGGCAGGACGGCGAACCCCTTCCTCGACACTCCCCCGTCCGGCGCCGGCCCGGTCTTCACACCGGACGACCCCTTCGGCGCCACGCCGTTCCCCGAGACCACCCGCGGCCCGCGCGGCGGCCGGGGTGTGCCGGACGCCTTCTCCGGGGCCGCCCCGGACGCGGCCTTCAGCCCCGCGCCCGCGCAGGACGCGCCGGCTCCCGCGTGGCCCGGCCAGGAGGCCGGCGACCCCGCCCAGTGGGACCCCTGGCGGCGCTCCCAGGACGGCTTCGGCGGCGCGAACGACCCCCGCCAGACCGGTCCTCTCGGCAGGCCGCTGCGCGCTCCGCTGCCCGCCTGGGCCGAGGTGCCCGTCCGGCCGGACGACCCGTTCGCCCGGGGCACGGGACAGCGTGACGGCCTGGAGGACGAGCCCGAGCAGGAGCCCGCGCCCCGGGCCAAGAAGCCGCGCGACCCCTACCTGGACAACGTGAAGTTCGTCGGCATCGCCCTGGTGCCGATCGGGCACTCGTTGGTCCCGACGCTGGCGGCCGACTCCTCCCGGGCGGCGTACCTGTTCATCTACGTCTTCCACATGCCGCTGTTCGTCATCGTCAGCGGCTACCTGTCCAGGAACTTCTGGAACTCCAACGCGAAGACCAACAAATTGGTCGACACGTTCCTCGTGCCGTACGTGATCGTCGAGCTGGGGTATGCCCTGCTGCGCACCGCCTTCGGGCACAAGTTCAGCATCACGATCATGGACCCGGCCTGGTTGAACTGGTATCTGCTCGCGCTGCTGTTCTGGCGACTGTCCACACCCGTGTGGAAACGAATGAAGTATCCGTTCGTCATCTCGATCGCCGTATATCTGTTCTCCGGGTTCTCCGAGTTGTCCGGCGACTTCAGCATGGACCGCTTCTTCGGCCTGATGCCGTTCTTCGTCCTCGGCCTCGTGCTCAAGCCGGGGGTCTTCGACTTCCTGAAGCAGCGCTGGGTGATGGCGCTGTCGGTGGTCGTCCTGGTGGGCGCCGCGGGTGTGGCGATCTTCCTGGTGCAGAACTACTCGATCAAGCTCGGCCCGATCTACTACAAGGACAGCTACAAGGACCTCCACCTGGTCTGGTGGAAGGGCATGCTGCTGCGGACAGGCCTGCTGGTGGCCGCGCTGGCCATGTCGGCGGCCGTGATGTCGCTGATCCCCCGGCGCCAGACGTGGTTCACCGACCTCGGCACCCGCACGCTCTACTGCTACCTGCTGCACGGTGTGCCGGTGATGATCGCCAAGGAGATGGGCTGGCTCAGCCTCTCCTGGCTGCACGGCCCGCTCGGCGTGGCGGCCATCGCGTGCTCCTGCTTCGCGCTGGCCATCGTGCTGTGCCTGCCGATCACCCGTACGGCGTTCAAGTGGCTGCTCGAACCCCGGCTGACCTGGTTGTACCGGAGGCCGAGCGGGCGAGCGCCGCAGCCGGCGAGCACCGGAAGTTAAGCGGCATTTCGAGGGGCATTCACCCAGCGCATCCGGTCATTTCGGACGGTGCAGTCAGCCTCCCCATATGAGGGTATGCGTCGGCACGACAGTCCATCACCCCGAGGACGCCCGGATCACCCACCGGCAGATCCGGGCGCTGCTCGACGCCGGGCACGAGGTCACCTTCGTCGCGCCGTTCACGCACTGCAACGTGACGCCGCGGCCGGGCATCCGGGCCGTGGACGTGCCGAGGGCCGTGGGGCTGCACCGCGCCAAGGCGCTGCGGGCCGCCACCTCTGCCCTGCGCACGGCGGTGCGAGACGCCGACCTGCTGCTCGTGCACGACATCGAGCTGCTGCTCGCGCTGCCTCGCAAACGGCCGCCCACGGTCTGGGACGTCCACGAGGACACGATCGGCGCGCTGAACGCCAAGGCGTACCTGCCGGGGCCGGTGCGGAGCGTCCTGCCGCCGCTGATCCGCGCGGTCGAGGGCAGGGCGGAGCGGCGCCTCCACCTCATCCTCGCCGAGGAGTCCTACCGTGAGCGCTTCCCCGGCGCGCATCCCGTGGTGCCCAACCACACGTACGTGCCGCAGACGCCGCCCGCGCCGCCGGGGGACCACCGGATCGTCTACGTGGGCCACATCTCCCTCGCGCGCGGCGCGGCCGAGATGGTGGAGATCGCCCGGCGGCTCCGGCCGTACGGCATCCGCCTGGATCTGATCGGACCGGCCGACGCCGCGGTGCGTCCGATGCTGCGCGACGCGCAGCGCGCGGGGCTGCTCGACTGGTTCGGGTACGTCCCCAACAACCACGCGCTGCGGATGGCCGAGGGCGCCCTGGCCGGGCTGTCCCTGCTGCACGACGTGCCCAACTACCGCGAGTCGACGCCCACGAAGGTCGTCGAGTACATGGCCCGCGGCATCCCCGTCGTCACGACCCCGCTGCCGAGGGCGGCGTCCCTGGTCGGGCGGGTCGACTGCGGGACGATCGTCCCGTTCGGCGAGGTCGGCGCGGTGGCCGACGCGGTCGTGCAGTGCGTGCTCCGCCTGCGCGAGGACGCCGAACGGCGTGCCGCGATGGGCGCGCGGGGTTACGTCGAGGCGCTGAACCACTTCCACTGGCCCGCCGTGGCCGGGGAGTTCGTCGCCCTGCTCGAGCGGTGGGCCCAGGCTCCGAGTTCTGTCGCCGCCCTGCCGGACCGCTCTCCCGCCGGCCGCCTGACCAACCTGTCGGGGCAGAACGTCTAGCGACCCGTGCCGACCGCCGCGCCCGTCCCGGTGGGCGCGGCGGTCGCGTCACCCACTCGATTCCCGCACCTGACGCAGGCGGCGGTCGAGGAAGGCCCGCTCGGACGCGTTCCGGGTGCGGGCGATCGCCGCCTCGTACGCCCGCGCGGCCTCTCCGGCCCGGCCGAGCCGCCGCAGCAGGTCGGCCCTGACGGCGTGGAACAGGTGATAGCCGTCCAGGCCGAGATCGTCCAGGAGGGCGAGCGCGGCTTGCGGCCCGTCCACCTCGGCCACCGCGACGGCCCGGTTCAGCACGACAACAGGGTTCGGCGCGGCGACCGGGTTCGGGGCGAGGGCGAGCAGGTGGTCGTACAGGCTCACGATCTGCCTCCAGTCGGTGGCGGCGGCGATCGGCGCGTCGGCGTGGACCGCGTTGATCGCCGCCTGGATCTGGTAGGGACCCGGCCGGCCGCGCCGCAGACACGCCCGCACGATGTCCTGGCCCTCGGCGACGAGTGCGCGGTCCCACCTGCCGCGGTCCTGCTCCGGCAGCGGCACGAGGTCGCCGGCCGGGGTGGTGCGGGCGTCGCGCCGCGCGTGGACGAGCAGCATGAGCGCGAGCAGCCCCATCGCCTCCGGCTCGTCGGGCATCAGCGCGGCCAGGAGGCGGCCGAGCCTGATGGCCTCCGCGCACAGGTCGTCGCGGGCCAGCCGGTCGCCCGCGCTCGCCGTATGCCCCTCATTGAAGATGAGGTAGACGACGGCGAGCACGGCCCGGAGCCGGTCCGGCAGGTCGGCCTCGCGCGGAACGCGGTACGGGATCCCCGCGTCGCGGATCTTGGCCTTGGCCCGGACCAGCCGTTGGGCCATGGTCGGCTCGGGGACCAGAAACGCCCGCGCGATCTCGGCCGTGGTGAGGCCGCCGAGCAGGCGCAGCGTCAGCGCGACCCGGGCGGCAGGGGCGAGCGCGGGATGGCAGCAGGTGAAGATCAGGCGGAGCCGGTCGTCGTGCACGGGGCCCTCCTCGGCCGGTTCGTCGTCAGAGTGGCCGGGGGCGTGCAGCAGCACCGCCCGCGCGTGCCGGTCCGCACGCAGGGACTCCCGCCGATGGCGGTCGATCACCCGGTTGCGGGCGGTCGTGATGATCCAGCCGGCCGGGCTCGGCGGCGTCCCGTCGCGCGGCCAGCGCCGCACCGCCTCGGCGAACGCGTCCTGGACCGCCTCCTCGGCGACGTCGATGTCGCCGAAGTGGCGGACCAGGACCGCGACGGCCCGGCCGTACTCCTCGCGGAACACCCGCTCGACGTCGGGGTCCCTACTGCCGGTCGTCATCGCCCTCCACGACGCCCGCGAAGGGGCGCACCTCCACGGGGAGCGTGGTCGCGCGGGCGAGCCTGCGACCCCACTCGAGCGCCGCGTCGAGGTCGGGCGCCTTGACGATCGTCAGCCCGCCGACGTGCTCCTTGCCCTCGGTGTACGGGCCGTCGGTGACGACGTCCTCCCCGTCGCGCACCCGCACCACGGTCGCCGTGGCCGGATCGTGCAGTCCGCCGGAGAAGACCCACGCCCCCGCGGCGCGCAGTTCCTCGTTGAGGACCGCCAGGTCCCGCATGATCGGCTCCAGGACCTCCGGCGGGGGCGTCCCGCCGTCGGGCTGCTGGATGCTGAGCAGATAGTGCCTCATGGTCTCGTACACCTCCGCGGCGAGGCCCGCCCGGCGCGGGCCTGTTCACCCTCTACACGAACGACCGCCCCGGATATCGACATCCGCCGGAAAACAGGGCTGGGACAACCTTGCCGCCGTACGGCTGTCGCACGGCCGCCGGGCTTTGCTGTACTGGAACCATGGCAAGCCATGTCGTCCAGGGGCGCAGGGTCGAGACGCCGGTGGAGGTTCGCGACGCCTCGGTCTGCCTCGCCGCCTACCTGGTGCGGGCCGACGCCGCCCGCGCGGTCCTCGCGTACTCCAGGATGGACGTCACCGAGGTCCTGCCGGGCAAGGCCCTGTGCTCGCTGGTGTTCGTCCGTTACCACGACTCCGACCTCGGCTCCTACAACGAGTTCGGGGTCACCTTCCTCGTACGGCCGGCCGACGCGGGTCCCCCGCCGAGGCGCGGGCCGCTGGCCGGGCTGAAGGACCTGCGCGGGGCGGGGTCGGGCGCCTTCGTCCACTGGCTGCCGGTCGACCAGGCGTTCACGCTGGAGGCCGGGCGGACCATCTGGGGCTTCCCCAAGGAGCTGGCCGACGTGGATCTGCGGCTCGGCTCGCCGTACAAGCGGTGTCTGCTGCGCAGGGACGGCCGGATGGTCGTCGACCTGCTGGTCAGGCCGGGCATCCCGGCGACGCCCGTGCCGTTGCTCGGCGAGGCGCTGCCCGTGCCGGACGCCTACGCCCACCTGGACGGGGTCACCCGCCGCATCCCGTGGACGGTCCGTGCCCGGGGCATCCGCTGGCGGCCGGGCGGCGCGCTCATCCGCCTCGGCAACCACCCGATCGCCAAGGAGCTGAGCGAGCTCGGCCTGCCCCGGCGGGCCCTGATGACGGCCACGGCCGAGCACGTGTCGATGACGTTCGAGGAGCCGGGACGGGCGTGACGCCGCCGCGGGCCGTTCCCTGCGGGGCTGGAAGAATCGGCGGGTGATTCGTGTCCTGATCGCCGACGACCAGGAGATGGTGCGGCGGGGCCTGCGCCGCATCCTGGAGAGCCAGCCGGACATCCAGGTCGTCTGCGAGGCCGCCGACGGAGTGGCCGCGGTGGAGATGGCCCGGCGGTTCCAGCCGGACGTGGCGCTCGTCGACATCCGCATGCCCAGGATGGACGGGCTCGAGGTGACCCGGGCTCTCGCCGGCCCCGGCGCATCGGTGCCGACGAAGGTCGTGGTGGTCACGACCTTCGACCTGGACGAGTACGTCTACCCGGCGTTGCGGCACGGCGCGTCCGGGTTCCTGCTCAAGCGCTCGGGCCTCGCGCTCCTGGTCGAGGCGGTCCGGGCCGCCGTGGCCGGCGACACCCTGATCAGCCCCTCGGTCACGGTGCGGCTGCTGAGACACGTCACCGGCGGCGGTCTCCGGCACACGCCGCCGTCCGAACCGCTGACCGAGCGCGAGATCGAGATCGCCGGTCAGGTGGCCGAGGGGAAGACCAACGCCGACATCGCCGCCGAGCTGTTCATCTCGCCGGGCACGGTCAAGACCCACGTGGCGAGCATCCAGCGCAAGCTCGGCGTGCGCAACCGGGTCGGCATCGCCGTACGCGCCTGGGAGCTGGGGTACGCCAGGGTGCGCTGAACGGGGCGCGGTGAACAGGGTGTGGTGAACAGGGCGCGGTGAACAGGGGACGCTGACGGTCCCCGCCGTGTGCGTACCCTCGGTGGCATGACGAGGTCCCGGGTCCGCGCCTTCCTGTGCGCCGTGGTCGTGGTGATGGTGCCGGCGCCGGCGGTCCTCGCTCCCCCGCACGCGCTCGTCGTCGCCCTGTCCGCCACCCTGGCCGTCGCCGTCGCGCTGACGCGCCTGCCCTACCGGCGGATCGGCCTCGCCACGGCGGCGACCGTCGTCGTGCTGGTCTCCTTCGCCGTCACGTTCGTCTACCAGGGGCGGCACCAGTTCGCCGGGCTGTGGCTGCCCGTCGAGATGGGCGCACTGCTGCTCCTGTTCGGACGGGTCGTGCGGCGGCTGCCGGGACGGCAGGCGGCGGTCATCGGGACGGCGCTCGGGGTCGCGACGGCCGTCGCGCTGCCGTTGCGGCTGACGCTGCGCATGCCGCGCCCGACGGCGGATGCCTCGGTCATCGCCTGCCTCCTGTCGTTCATCGCCGTGGCCGCCGTGGCCGCCGTGGCGCTGTACCTCAGGTCGCTGGACGACCGGCGGGTGCGCGCGGTGGCGGACGCGCGGCGGGCCCAGCGGCTGGAGACGGCCCGCGACCTGCATGACTTCGTCGCCCACGAGGTCACCGGGATCGTCCTGGAGGCCCAGGCGGCGCAGCTCGGCGAGCTCGATCCGCACGAGGCGCGCGAGCTCGCCGCACGCGTAGAGGAGGCCGGGCTGCGCGCGCTGGCGTCCATGGACCATATGGTGAGCGCGCTGCGCGACCCGGACGAGCGGGCGGCGGAGGAACCGCCGCCGACCCGCGTCTACGGCCTGGCCGACCTGCCCGACCTCGTCGGCCGTTTCTCGGCCACCGGAAGGATCCCGGCCAGGCTCGACATGCCCGGCGACCTCGCCCTCCCCGCGGCCCCCGAGATCGGGAGCACGGCGTACGCCGTCGTGCTCGAGGCGCTGACCAACGTGCGGCGGCACGCCTCCTCCGCGACCCGCGTGGTGGTCGCGGTCGCCCCAGTCGACAACTCGGCCGACGACGCGGCCGACGGCCCGGCCCTGCGGGTGTCCGTCACCGACGACGGCGGCACCTGTCCGACCGGCCTCGCGGGAGACGACCGGCACGGCGGAGGCACCGGCCTGATCGGCCTGGCCGAGCGGGTGAAGGCGCTCGGGGGCGCGCTCCACGCCGACCGCCAGGCGGCGGGCTGGCAGGTCGCCGCCGTCCTCCCCGTTCCGCGAAGTGCCAGGAGCCGCGCCGGCCGCTGAGCGGCGCGCCATCGGACCCCGGATATCTGCCGAACGGCAGATGCCGGCCCGGCCGCCCGCGGCGGATCCTGCTCGGGACGGTTTCACCCCGGAGGATCCGATGACTACGCGCAATACGGTGTGGTGTGCCTTGACGGTGCTCGCGGCGGCGGTTCTGAGCGGCTGTTCCGACGCGTCGAAGGCCGCACCGGTGTCCCAGACCTTCACGTTCAGCGGCAGGACGCTGAACGTGCGGGCACACGACACCCCGGCCGACCTCGTCGCGACGGACAGGAAGGACATCAAGGTCACCCTGTGGTTCGACGTGCACGGCACCAACCCCCATTCCAGCCAGACCCTCGACGGGAACACGCTCGATCTCAACGCCGGATGCTCCGGGTGGGCCGACTGCTCGGCCCGGTTCAGGGTCGAGGTGCCCCGCGAGGTCAGGGTGCTGCGCGACGGCCGCACGACCGATCTGCGCGGCCTGCCCGGGTGAGGGGAACGAGATGATCGATACTCCGGCCCTCGAACTGGTGGACGTCACCAAGACCTACAAGGGCGGCAAGCGCGCGGTCGACGGCGTCACCCTGCGGTGCGGCCCGGGGCTGCTCGGCCTGCTCGGCCCGAACGGCGCGGGGAAGTCGACGCTGATGCGCATCTGCGCGACGGTCACCAGGCCGACCGGCGGCAGAGTCCTGTTCGACGGGACCGACGTGGTGTCCCGGCCCGACGCGCTGCGCGGGGTTCTCGGCTATCTCCCACAGGACTTCGGCGTCTACCCGCACCTGACCGCGCGGGAGTTCCTCTCCTACCTCGCCGCCCTGAAAGGACTGGCCGCGCGTGCGGCGCGTGCGCGTATCGACGAGCTGCTCGAACTGGTCAACCTCACGGAGGCGGTCCGCACGCCCCTCGGCGGATACTCCGGCGGCATGCTGCGCCGGGTCGGCATCGCCCAGGCCCTGCTGGCCGACCCGAGGGTGCTGATCGTGGACGAGCCGACGGCGGGGCTCGACCCCGAGGAGCGGGTGCGGTTCCGCGCCATGCTCGCCGACCTGGCGGAGGACCGGGTGGTCCTGCTGTCCACGCACATCGTGTCCGACATCGAGTCCGTCGCGTCCGATGTCGCCGTCGTGACCGGGGGACGGCTGCTGCGGCGCGGCACCCCCGAGGCGTTGCTCGCCGAGGTCGACGGCCACGTCTGGGAGACGGTCGCCGGGCCCTCCGAGGCCGCCGCCCTGCGGGAGCGCCACCCGGCCGGCCGTGTGATCCGCACGGCGGACGGCATCCGTCTGCGGCTCCTGTCGGACACGCCGCCGGCCGCCGGCGCCGTACGGGTGCCTCCCGACCTGGAGGACCTGTACCTCGCCGTCGTGGGCGGCGGCGTCCGGGAGGCGGCCCGATGACGGCACGGATCACACCACGGGTCACGGCGCGGGTCACGGCGCGGGCGACGATCGCGCTCGCCGTCGCCGACTTCCGGGAGCGGGTCCGGCGGCCCGCGTACGCCGTGATCCTGCTGGCGGCGGTCGGCCTGGCCCGGCTGGCCGTCCCGCCCGCGGACTCCGGGTGGGTGATCCTGGACGTCGGAGGCTACCGCGGCGTCTACACCAGCGCCTGGGTCGGGACGGCGACCGCGCTCGCCGGCGCCCTCTGGCTCACTCTGGGCGGGTTCTACCTGGTACGCGATGCGATCGGCCGGGATGAGCGCACGCGCGTGGGCCAGCTCGTCGCCGCCACGCCACTGCGCACGTCCGCCTACCTGCTGGGGAAGTTCCTCAGCGACTTCCTGGTGCTCGCCTCGATGGCGGGCGTGCTCGCGGTGACCGCGCCGATCATGCAGCTCGCCCGCGGCGAGTCCGGAGCCGTGGACCCGGTGGCGCTCCTGCTGCCCTTCGTGACGATCACGCTGCCCCCGCTGGCGCTGACGGCGGCGGCCGCGGTGCTGTTCGAAACCGTGCCGCTGCTTCGGGGCGGCTTCGGAAACGTGGTCTGGTTCGTCGTCTCCCTGGTCCTCCTGATCGGCGGACAGTCGCGGAAGGCGCCTCTCGGCGGTCTCGGGGTGCACCAGCCCGCCGACTCGATGCGCGCCGCCCTCGCCGCCCAAGGCGTCGACGTGCACGGCCGGGAGTTCAGCCTCGGCCTGACCTCCGTCGCCAGGCCGCTGCGTACCTTCCACTGGGACGGCTTCTCCGTCACCGGCGCGTTCCTCGGCGGCCGTCTCGTCGTGGTCCTGCTGGCGGTCGTCCTGGCGCTGCTGCCGTGCCTCTGGTTCGCCCGGTTCGACCCGGCGCGTCGTCTCACCGCCCCGGCCGTCACGCCGTACGAGCCGGGTGTCGCCGCAGAGGGCGGCCGACCGGCCTTCCGGACGGCCCTCCGGACCACGCCCCGGGTGGCGCCGCGTCCGGGCCGGGCGTTGCGACGGCTTCTCGCCGGTGAGCTGCGCATCCTCCTTCAGGGCGTCTCGCGCTGGTGGTGGCTCGTGGCCGCCGGGGTGACGGCGGCCGCCTTCGCCACGCCGGAGCCCGCGACCATGCTCCCGTTCGCCTGGATATGGCCGGTGCTGATCTGGTCACGGCTGGGAACCCAGCGAGCGGAGTACGGCGTGGAGGGGCTGCTCGGCGCCTATCCCGCACCCCGGCGCGGGCTGCTCGCGGAGTGGGCGGCCGGAGTAGTCCTCACGGCCTTGACGGGCGTGGGACCCCTCGCCCGCATGGCGGTCGCCGCCGACTGGCCCGGAGTGGGGTCATGGGCGGGCGGCGCGCTCCTGGTGCCCTCGCTCGCCCTGGCGCTCGGCGCGGCCTGCCGTACGCACCGGGTCTTCCAGGTCGTCTACCTCGGCCTGTGGTATCTCGCCGTCAACGGGACGGCGGCCGTCGACTACATGGGCGCGGTCCGCGTGGAAGGGCTGCCCGCCGGGCCGTCCCCGCTCGTCGTGGCCGTCCTCGCCGCGGCCCTGCTCTGCGCCGCCCTGGCGGTCCGCACCGCCCGCCACGCGACCCGCTGACGCGGCGTGCTCACGCTCGGCCGTCACGGCGATGCTGTCGATCGCGGCGTCGATGATGCGGTCGCGGCGCTCCGGGTCGTGGCGGCGGGCCATCACAGCCGCCGTGTCACACGCGCCGGGTTGCCGACCGCGACGACGTTCGCGCCGACGTCCTTGGTGACGACCGCTCCGGCCCCGATCACGGTGTTCTCGCCGATGGTCACACCCGGCAGGATGATCGCGCCGCCGCCGATCCAGACGTTGTCACCGGTAGTCCACCACGACCCGGAGTGTACGTTCGTACGCATCGGGCGCGAGCCCGCCCTGTCACGCCGGCCGCTTGCCCCGGTCACGCCGGGGGGCGAGAACGACGAACCGCTAGACGATGGGCGGGCGGCCGAGGCGGAGCATGCGCCAGGCGGTGCGCCAGGCCATCGGACGGCGCTCGCCCGCGGGCTCGCGCAGCCCTTCGAAGAAGCCGCGGAACCACGCCTTGATCGCGGGCATCGAGCGCTCGCGTACGAGCGTGAGCACGACCCAGTTGAGCAGGTAGAACATCGCGAGCGGCCACGGCAGGTTGCGCCGGGCCAGCCAGACGCGGTTGCGGGCGTTCAGCCGGTAGAAGTCCGTGTGCCGGGACGGCAGCACCAGCGGGTGGTACATGACCGTCTCGGCGTCGTACTCGATGCGGTAGCCCTCGCCCAGCAGGCGCCAGGCGAGGTCGGTCTCCTCGTGGGCGTAGAAGAACCGCTCGGGCAACCCGCCGACCTGCAGGAACGCCGACTTTCGGATCGCGCAGGCGCCGCCGAGGAAGGTCGTCACCGGAGAGGACCGCTCGGGGTCGCCGGCCCGCAGGCGGGGCACGTGCCGCCGCTGCACCGAGCCGCCCTCGGGGTCCATCACCCGGAAGCTGATCACGGCGAGGTCGGGCTCGTGTGTGAACCGCTCGCGGACGTGCGCGGCGACCTTGGAGTTGGCGTACCAGCCGTCGTCGTCCAGGAACAGGACGATGTCGCCCGAGCACTCCTGCACGCCGCGGTTGCGCCCCTCGGGGATGCCCGCGTTGTGCTCCAGCCGTACGGTCTTGATCGTCGCGACGGAGCCGGGGAGCGGCTGGGCGGTCAGCTCCGGCACGTCCGCGCCGTTGCCGACGATGACCACCTCGATGTCGCCGTCGGTCTGGGTGAGCGCGGATTCCACTGCCCGGTCGAGCTCGGCGATCCTGTTGCCCATAGTGAGGATGACACAGGAGATTTTCACCGCGTCATCGCCTCGACGTGGGGCGCACTACACACGACTTCATGATCACCGAGTCTGTATGGCCGGGCAATCCGGAATCTGCCTGGTTTACCGTGGAATAAGGGTATCGGAACTGCCACCAAACCCCTACCCAACCGCGAATGTACGGCCGATCGGCACGCCGGGCGGGAAACGACGCGCTCATGACAGCCGCCGGGAGGCGAGGATGCTGACCAGGTGCAGCAAGAGCTGGACTCCCGCGATGACGACGCAGGCGACCACGAGGATCCGGGTGGCGGAGAACCAGTTGTCGAGCACCGCCGCGACCACGACGATCAGCGACAGCTCGACGGCCTGGATCACCCGGTGGAACCGCAGCGCCGCCGCGGCCCTGCGGGCCAGCGCGAGCCGCGGCGAGGTGAACTGCTGCGCCGCCGTCTCGGTGGTCGCCACCAGGCCCGACCGGGCGCGGGCGACGTCGACCAGATCGGTCTCCGACTTGATCAGAATCGCGCCGAGCGCCGCCGCCACGCCCATGACCGTGTACCAGTCGGGCAGGGTCTCCGAGGCCCGGAAGCCCAGCCCGATCAGCAGCGCCGCCTCGGCGAAGTAGTGCCCGACCCGGTCGAGGTAGACCCCGGTGATCGAGGTGCGGCCGGTCCACCGGGCCAGCTCCCCGTCCGAGCAGTCGAGCAGCAGGTAGACCTGGATGAGCAGGGCCGCGCCCAGCGCCGCCCAGAAGCCGGGGAGGGCGAGCACGGCGCCCGCCGCCACCCCGCACACGATCATCAGGCCGGTGACCTGGTTCGGCGAGATGGGGGTCTTCGCCAGCAGCCAGGTGGCGTAGATGGACAGGCGCCGCATGTACAGCAGGCCGGCCCAGTGCTCGCCGCTGCGGCGGTCCATGGTGGTCTGCGGCTGGGCGACCGCGCGAAGCTCAGCGACCGACGGCGCGGACATAGTCCTCAACTCTCCCACGGACCTCGTGCTCCGACAGCCGGAGGTGCTCAAGAATGGTGTAGCGGCCGGGCCGGGTGCTGGGGGCCAGCATCACCGCGGCCGTGAATTGTTCGGTCGTCAGGCCGACGTCGCCGGGCACGACGGGCAGGCCGTGCCGCCCGAGGCAGCCGGTCACCTGGCCGAGCCGGTGCGCGTCCTCACGGAGGAAGTAGCAGAACGCCGCACCGATGCCGGCCAGCTCACCGTGGTTGGAGGTGCCGGGGAAAAGCTGGTCCACAGCATGAAGGATCTCATGATCGCCGCCACTCGCCGGACGGCTTGACCCCGCGATGACCATCGACATCCCCGACAGGATCAGCGCCTCGGCGAGCACGGTCAGGAACGCGTCCGACTCGATCGAGTCCGGCCGGCCGAGCACGGCCTCGGCCGCGGTGCGCGACATCGAGATCGCCAGCCCGTCGATGGGCTCGCCCCGCTCGGTGTTGCCGAGCTGCCAGTCCTCGATGGCCGACAGGTTGCTGAGCACGTCGCCGATCCCGGACCGGACGAGCGAGGGCGGGGCGTCGTGGACGAACTCGAGGTCCACCATGATCGCCAGCGGCATGGGGACGCCGAACGAGCCCTTGCCGCCCTCGTACACGAGTGAGGCCACCGGCGAGCAGATGCCGTCATGCGAGAGGTTGGTGGCGACCGCGACCATGGGGATGCCGGCGAGCGACGCGGCGTACTTGGTGGCGTCGATCGTCCTGCCGCCGCCGACGCCGACCACCGCCTCGTAGTTGCCCTTGCGCAGGTCCGCGCCGAGTGACACGGCCGCGTCCACGGTGCCGTCCGCCACCCGGAGCACCTTGGCCTCACCCAGCGACGGCGCGATGACCTCCGCGATGCGGTCGCCCTGCCCGACGCCGACCGCGACCGCGACCCGGCCGGAGGTGGCCACCCTGCTGTCGGCGAGCAGGGTGCCGAGCTGCGCGATCGCGCCCCGCCGCACCTCCATCGTGAGAGGCGCGGGGAGCATCCTTGCCAGAATCGGCATGCGAACTCCTCAGAAGGCCGCGGAAATCAGTATCGGCATGCGATCTCACGGGCCTTCGCGAGGTCGTCGTGGTTGTCCACCTCGACCCACTCGACCTTGCCGATCGGCGCGACGGCGATCTTCTCGCCGCGCTCGACCATCTCCTGGTAGCCGTCCTCGTAGTAGAGCTGCGGGTCGCGCTCGAACGTGGCCTTCAGCGCGTCGGCGAGCCGCTCGGCCGCGCCCGGCCGGATCAGCGTGGCGCCGATGTACTCGCCGTACGCCTCGGCCGGATCCATCAGCTTGGTGATCCGCTTCAGCCGGCCGTCGTCCAGTGTGACCTTCATCTCCTCGTCCGCCAGCGACTTCACGTCGTCGACGGCGAGCAGGATGTCGGAGGTGTTTTCGGCGGCCAGCAGGGTCCGCTCCACCGACACGGGGTGGACGGTGTCGCCGTTGACCAGCAGCGCGCCCTGGGAGAAGTAGTCGCGGGCACACCACAGCGAGTAGGCGTTGTTCCAC
This sequence comes from Microbispora sp. H10830, assembly GCF_014161375.1. Taxonomy (NCBI): domain Bacteria; kingdom Bacillati; phylum Actinomycetota; class Actinomycetes; order Streptosporangiales; family Streptosporangiaceae; genus Microbispora; species Microbispora sp. H10830. The sequence continues at coordinate 350,297 of NZ_JABBWX010000003.1, read as the reverse complement.
TCCTCGGCCTTGTCGTTGTGGACAAGCGTGAGCTTCACCCCGTGGCGCCGCTCCAGGTCGGCCTGCCGTTCCCGTACGGCCTGAGCCTGGTAGCCGACGATCACCACGACCTCGCGGAGGTCCACGGCCGCCAGGTTACGCAGGGCGATGTCGAGGATCGTGGTCTCACCGTCGACCGGCACCAGCGCCTTCGGCAGCGTGTCGGTGTACGGCCGCAGGCGACGTCCGGCTCCGGCGGCCAGCACCATTCCGAGCAATTTCCCGCACTCCTTGAGGTCGAGCGTCAGACAGTAACCCCAAAGGTTAGTTGGCTCGGCACCCCGGTTGGGTAATCCACCGTTGGTCTGACGTTAATCCTGGGGTGCCGGTTCCACGGCCTCGTCGGGCGTGCGGGGGGCGGCGAGCCAGCAGGTGAGGCTCTCCCAGCCGAACAGGGCCCACAGGTAGACCGCGAGCAGCACGAACACGGCGGTCACCACATCGAGCAGGCCGCCGAGGGCGACGACGAGCATCCGGCCGTCCCAGCCCAGCCCGGCCGTCGCCAGCCACGGCGGCGGATACACGTGCTGGCGCAGCCGATAGACCGTGTCGTAGTGGTGGAAGGCCATCGCGCCGAGCAGCGCGACGATGAGCGCCGGCGGGACGGAGCGGGCGAACCCGGCCGAGGCGATGAAGCCATACTCGGTCATCCGCAGGATCGGGGGCGCCAGCCAGTCGAGCCGGCCGTCGTGCCGATGGGCGCTGCCCGCCCCGGCCAGCAGCAGGGCCACCGCCGGGGCGAAGACGGCGAAGTCGTCGGCCCCGGCGATGCCGAGCACCAGCAGCACGGCGGTTACGAAGGCCCCCGCGACCGCGGGCGGCAGCGGCGGGAGCTGCCCGGCCACGAGCAGTCCCATCGCCCTCGACAGCGGGCCGTCGTCGCGGTAGGCCACCACGACGCTGCGCGGCACCGGGGTCATGTGCACGGAGATCGCGCCCCGGGCCTTCCCGCCGGCCTCGCGGGGGCGGCGGCTCATGCCACCTCCTCGCCTTCGGCTTGGAGCGGCATGCGCCAGACGCTGTGTTCACCGATTCGCTCGCTACGCTCGCTCATGCCACCTCCTCGCCTTCGGCTCGGAGCGGCATGCGCCAGACGCTGTGTTCACCGATTCGCTCGCTACGCTCGCTCATGCGAAGGACCTCGCCATCCGCCCGGCGGCCGTGTAGGCCAGGGCCACCGCGCCCCAGCCCAGCAGCGCGAGGAACGTCACCCGCGCGTCGAACAGCGCGGCCGTCACCGAGATCAGCGCCATACGCTCCCCAATCGGCAGGACGATCATCTTCTTCGCCCAGTAGGCCACGCCCCTCGCGCCGCTCAGCGCGTCGAGCCGCCGCGACAGCGCCAGCACCGATCCGGTGCCCTTCGCGGCGGCCGCCGCGGGCGCCTCGTCCCAGGGCACGGCCATCGGACGCGGGGCCGCCGCCCGCAGGCCGGCCGCCCTGGCCCGGTCGGCCATCGCTCCCGCGTAGGAGAAGTCGACCACGTGGCGGATCGTCTGAAGGATCATCGCGCCCACCGCCAGGGCCCAGATCTCCCACGGCTCCCGGGAGCCGGCCAGGTATCCGGCCGCCAGGCCGACGTACACCAGGTATTCCTTGAGCCGGTCGCAGATCGCGTCGAGCCAGCTCCCGAGCGGGGAGAACCGGCGCGTGTACCGGGCGAGCTGCCCGTCCAGGCAGTCGAGCACGAACGACAGGTAGAGCGCGGCGGCGCCGACCACGAGCCCCGCCCGGCGGCCGTCGGAGAACCAGATCGCGGCGATGGCGGCGAACCCGACCGAGATGCCGGTGACCGTGTTCGGGGTCAGGCCGAGACGGGCCGCCGGACGGATGAGGTGACGCGACCACGAGCTGACGCAGTAAGTGGTGAAGAAGCCGTCGCCGCTCTTCACCGCGGCGTCGAGCCTGGCCTGCGCCTCGTCGACGTCGGCCAGCTCGCGCACCGCGCGCTCGGCGGCCGGGCGCGTGCCGGCCCGCCCGCAGTGCAGGGTGTTCAGCGCGACGGCGTGCACCTGCACGCCCGCCCGCACCAGGCCCGTGAGCAGCAGCTCGGGAACCTCTCCGTCGCCGACCCGCCCGAGGTGGCGGCGCTGGGCCAGGTCGGCCAGGTCCTCGGCGATGTCGGCCAGCCCGGCCAGGTGGGCCTCCCCGACCTGGAGGACGCCGCGGAACGTGCCGTTGGCCCACTCGACCTCGTGGAAGGACGTGCCCGCCGACACGACGCGGCCCCACTCGGTCCGTACGGGCGGCCGCAGCGGGGCGGGGTCGCCGCTGGCGACGATCGCGCCGGTCGGGCGCGCGGGATGTTCGAGCAGCAGCGACAGCGCCTCGGTGTGCGCGACCACGTCGGCCGCCAGCACGGCGACCGGCGAGGTCGAGGCGCGGGCCGTCTTGGCCACGATCCGCAGGTCCTCGGCGAGCCCGTCGCTGACGCAGATCTGATGCCGCGGGCCGCTCTCCGCGCCCTTCTCCCACCCTCCCGCCTGGGCGTCGTGGCTCCGCACCACGACCAGCACCTCGCGGACCGGCAGCGTGAGGAGCTGGGCGGTGAGCCGCTCCAGGAGGCTGCCGTCGGACCGGGCGCCGTCGGACCAGGGCAGCCCGGCGGCCGGTGAGGTCGCGAGGACGACCGCCACCGTCTCTGTGTCCCGTGACGTACCGGGCTTGCTCGGATCCGCCCCCATATGGAAACCCGCTTCACGTCGACCGCACGTGCTCACCTCGCAAAGTAACCGAGTGATCACTAGGTGGCAATCACCTTCTCCGGCTTCCGGCACGGGTATGGTCTCCTCCGGGGAGGACATCATGATCGCCGAATCGCGTCTGCGCAGGGTGGGGGTGGTGCTGGCCGGCGGCGTCGGCCAGCGCGTGGGCCTCAACACCCCGAAACAGCTTCTGAAGATCGCCGGGAAGACGATTCTGGAGCACACGCTCGACGTGTTCGACGGCCACCCGGAGATCGACGAGGTCGTCGTCCTGATGGCCCCCGGCTTCGTCGCCGAGGCCGAGGAGCTCGTCAGGAGAAACGGCTACACCAAGGTCGGCCGGGTGCTCGAGGGAGGCGCGAGCCGCACCGAGACGACCTGGCGGGCGCTGTGCGCGCTGGGCGAGCAGGAGTGCGACGTGCTGCTGCACGACGCCGTACGACCGCTGATCGAGCCCCGCATCATCAGCGAGTGCGTGGCCGCGCTCGAACGCTACGAGGCGGTCGAGGTGGCGATCCCCTCCTCCGACACGATCGTGGTGGCCGCTCCCGGCCCGCGCGGCGACATCATCCGCGACATCCCCGACCGCTCCCGGCTGCGCCGGGGGCAGACCCCGCAGTGCTTCCGGCTGTCGGTGATCCGGGCGGCGTACGAGCGGGCCCTCGCCGACCCCGAGTTCCCCTCGCTGCCCACGACGGACGACTGCGGCGTCGTGCTGCGCTACCTGCCCGACGTGCCGATCTACATCGTGCCCGGCAGCGAGCACAACATGAAGGTCACCCATCCGGTCGACGTCTTCATCGCCGACAAGCTCTTCCAGCTCGCCGAGAACACGGCGCCCGCACTGGACGAGGAGGCCTACCGGGCCGGGCTCGAGGGCCGTACGCTCGTGGTCTTCGGCGGCAGCTACGGCATCGGCGCGGACATCGTCGCGCTGGCCAGGAGACACGGCGCGAGCGTCCACTCGTTCTCCCGCAGCCAGAACGGCGTGCGCGTCGAGGACGTCGCCGCCGTGGAGGACGCGCTCGCCCGGGTGTACGCCGAGACCGGCCGGATCGACTACGTCGTCAACACGGCGGGCGTGCTGCACATGGGCAAGCTCGGCGAGGCCGGGCAGCACACGATCGAGGAGACCATCGGGGTCAACTACCTCGGACCGGTCAACATCGCCCGCGCGTCCGTGAAGTACCTGATGGAGACCCACGGCCACCTGCTCCTCTACACCTCCTCGTCGTACACCCGCGGCCGGGCCGACTACAGCCTCTACTCCTCCACGAAGGCCGCCGTCGTCAACCTCACCCAGGCGCTCGCCGACGAGTGGGCCTGCCAGGGTGTCCGCGTCAACTGCGTCAACCCCGAGCGCACCGCCACCCCCATGCGGCTGCGCGCGTTCGGCGACGAACCCGCCGGAACACTGCTCTCCCCCGCCGCCGTCGCCCGCACCAGCATCGACGTGCTGCTGTCCCGCCTCACGGGACAGGTCGTGGACGTACGGCTCAGCCGATGACCGCAACCATGTACGGAGGGACGGGCACTCGCCCATGGGGGGAAACATCAAGGGGCGCAGGGCCCCGAACGCACTGGTCGCGATAATCCGGCGGCCGGCCCTGAGAAGCCTGGCCGGTGGGCGCAGGGGCGCGTTCACCGCGCTCACGCTCGCGTCGTACCCGGCCCTGCTCGCGACCGCCGTGTGGCCGCTGCCCGCGACCTTCGCGGTGCTCGTGCCGCTGTCGTACGCCGCGGAGGCCGCGCTGCCCGGCCGGGCGGCGGGGGCGCTGAGCAGGGCCCACCTCGGGGCCACGGTCCGCTTCCTGTCGCGTGAGACGGCCGCCGTCGTGCTGCTGGCGCGGCTGGCGCCGGGCCGGCCACTGTGGTTCGCGGCGCTCGCGGCCGGGCTGTTCCTGTTCCACGGCCTGCGGGCCGTGCAGACGTGGCTGGCCGAGCACGTCGACCGCCGGCACAACCTGATGCCGGTGGTGACCCGCAACATCGACCTGCCCGCGCTGCGGATCCCGCCCGCGCCGCCCCGCGCGCTGCTCGCCTGGCGGGGCGCCCGGCTGCTCTACCTCGACGCGCTCGCGGTCCTGCCCGCGGCGGCGACGGCGCCCATGGGCCTGGGCTGGACGGGCGTGGCGGGCGCCGTCGCGGCCCTGGTGCTGGAGGTCACCGCCGTGGTCGCGCTGCTGGCCCACGCGAAGCGGGCCAGGCATCTGGGCGACCGGCGGCGGGTCCTCTCCGCCGTGGACGACTGGGTCGCGGCCTACCGGCCCGAGGTCGTCATGTACTTCTCGGGGCCGGTCACGGCGGTCTACCAGGCCACCATGTGGCTCGGCACGCTGGAGCGGATCACGCCGAGGACGCTGGTGGTGCTGCGTGACCGGTCGCTGGCGACCGCCCTCGGCACGACGACGCTGCCGGTCGTGTGCATCCCCTCGTCGGTCGACCTCATGAACTTCCGCGCGCTCGACGGTGTGCGCGTCGCGCTGTTCCCCGCCAACGTCGGCAACAACATCCACATGCTCCGGGTGCCGGGCGTGCGGAGCGTGTTCATCGGCCACGGCGACAGCGACAAGGAGGCGTCCTTCAACCCGTACACGAAGGTGTACGACGAGGTCTGGGTGGCCGGCCCTGCCGGGCGGGACCGCTATCTGCGCGCCCAGGTGGGCGTGCGGGACGAGGCCGTCGAGGAGGTCGGCCGCCCCCAGCTCGCCGGGGTGCTGCGCACCAGCCCGTACGCCGAGGGGCTGGCGCCGCACCGGACCGTCCTGTACGCGCCCACGTGGGAGGGGTGGAGCGACGACCTGTTCCACAGCTCGCTCATCGCCATGGGACCCGCGATCGTGCGCGCCCTGCTCGGCCGACGGGTGCGGGTGATCTACAAGCCCCACCCGCTCACCGGTCACCGCTCGCCGGCGGCCAGGGCGGCGCACCGGAGGATCCTGGCCCTGTTGCACGAGAGCACAGGGATGCCCCACGTCGCCGTGACCGGCCGTGAGCCGTCGCTGTACGAGTGCTTCAACGAGGCCGACGTGCTGGTCTCCGACATCTCCAGCGTGGTGTCGGACTTCGTGGCCAGCGGCAAGCCGTACGTCGTGGCCAACGTGGCGGGCCTGCCCGCGGACCGGTTCCGCGAGCGCTACCCGGCCGCCGGGGCGGCGTACCTGCTCGGGCCCGACCTGGCGGAGCTTCCCGACATCCTGCGCCGTCTCGGCGTGCCGGGAGAGGACGACATGGCCGCGGCCCGGCGGGCCCTGCGCGCCTACCTGCTCGGCGCCGACCATCCGGACCCGCTGGCCCGGTTCGAGGAGGCCGTACGGCGTGCCGCCGCACGGGCCGAGGCGCGCGCCCGCTCCCTCGGCCTGAACGCCCTCGATCCTGTCGTTCACGAGTGAGATACTGACCGCGTCAACTCAGCGTATCGACGCGGACACGAAGGGACACCTACCCATGGTCGCGATCTCACGCAAACCCCACGGCCCTGCTCTGGCACCCGTACCCGAGCGGCCACTGCCCGGCACTCCTCGTGAGCTGTTCGATTCGCTGCCCCCACTTCCGGGTCTGCGGACCGAGATCATCGACGGGAGACTGATAGTGAGCCCTGTGGGCACCCCCGAACACGCCCGAGCGGCCATGAGCCTTTTCCGCGCGCTCATCCCCCTCATCGACGAGCGAGGGTGGGAGGGTTTCAGCGGCAACGTGGACGTGTGCATCGACGGCAGCCGGGACCCGGTAGAACCGGACTTCGTCCTCGCCCCCAAGGATTGCCCGCGCTGGGGCAACCGGGAGCTTTTCTCTTCCGGTCTGATGCTGGTCGCCGAGGTGGTGTCGAAGGGGAGCGCGGAGGACGACCGCAACAAGAAGCCGGCGATCTACGCCGGGGGCGGTGTCCCGGTGATGCTCCTCGTGGACCCGCTGACGAGGCCCGCGTCGGTCACGGTCTACAGCGACCCCAAGGAGGGTCAGTACCAGGTGACCTCGACGGTGCCGTTCGGGCGGGAGATCCACATCCCCCACCCGATCGGCTTCACGCTGGACACCTCAGTCTTCGAAGAGATCCTCTAACCTCGCCCGTTCGGGCTTGGGACGGGGCTTGCTGAGCTTCGGGGGGCTGGTCAGGAAGCCCGTCCCCCACGAGACGTGCATGGTGGCGTACACCACCGGCAGGCGTACGAGCGCGGCGCCGGACAGCCCGCGACCGGTGAGGACCGAGCCCGCGAGGATCGCCACCAGATAGCCCCCTGGGATGATCAGGCCGGGCCAGAAGAAGGGCGAGACCACCAGGCCCAGCGCCATCGCCGCCACGGCGGCGGGCGGGGCGAGGTAGCGCAGGTTGATCGTGCCCTGGTGGGTGCGGGAGACGACCCGCCGCCAGCGGCCGTAGTGGAAGTACTGCTTGGCCAGGGCGCGCACGTTGGGCCGGGGACGGTAGGTGACGCGCATCCTCGGCTGGAACCACACCAGCCCGCCGGTCTCCCGGATGCGGTGGTTCATCTCCCAGTCCTGCGCGCGCAGGAAGTGCTCGTCGTAGCCGCCCACCCGGTCGAGGGCGCTGCGGCGGAAGACGCCCAGGTAGACGGTGTCGGCCGGGCCCGCCTCCCCGCCCGTGTGGAACCGCGCGTTGCCCACGCCGATCTTCGAGGTCATGGCGCAGGCCACCGCCTGCTCGAACGGCGTGATCCCCTCGGCGGCCATGATGCCGCCGACGTTGTCGGCGCCGGTCTGCTCCAGCGTCTCCACGGCCGTACGGAGGTAGTCGCGGGGCAGGATCGCGTGCCCGTCGACCCGCGCGATGATTGGGTTGCGGGACGCCGCGATGGCGGCGTTCAGCGCGTTGGGGGTGCGGCCCGTGGGGTTCGGCACGACGACGACACGGCGATCCTCGGCCGCGATGGCGTCCGCGACCTCCTGCGTGCGGTCGTGGGAGGGGCCCACGCTGATGACGACCTCGAGAGGGCCCTCGTAGTCCTGTTCGAGGACCTGCCGTACGGCGTCGCGAAGGTGCCGTTCCTCGTTGAGCACCGGCATGATCACCGACACCGGCGGCCAGGGCCGCGCGGGATTCTGGCTCGACTGTCGCGAGTCGGGAAAGGGCTTCATGGCGGCGCTCACGCTACTGTACGGGGGGGTGGAGACGGCAACCGGAGGACGGGAATGCCCGGCGACCATGAGGAGGACTCCGGCGTCCGCGTAGGGGGCGACGGGTACGGCGGGGTAAGGCTGACGGCGCAACGCGCCCGCCAACGGAGATCAAATCTCCGATCCCTGGTCATTTCGGGCTCGCTGTCCGGAGTCGTGCTGATCGGATCGGGCGTCGCGTGGCTGGCGCCGAACTACGCGGTCAACCGGATCCACTCGGTGGACGCCGGAACGAGCGAGGCCGAATCCACAGGCGCGATGAACATCCTGCTGGTGGGCGTGGACAAGCGCGACAACCTGACCAGGCGCCAGCAGAACCAGCTCCATCTCGGCCGCGACGTCGGGCAGCGCACCGACACGATGATGGTGATCCACCTGTCGGAGGACCACCGCAGGGTGACCGTGGTCAGCCTGCCGCGGGACACGTGGACGACGATCCCCGGCCAGGGCGAGCACAAGATCAACTCGGCGTACCAGTTCGGCGGCGCCAAACTGGCCGTGAAGACGGTGGAGCAGGCGACGGGCCTGAGCGTCAACCACTACGTCGAGGTCAACGTGCTCGGGTTCATCGACGTGGTGGAGTCGCTGGGCGGCGTCACCGTCTGCACGCCGGTGCCCATCGACGACCCGAAGACCAAGCTGAACCTGCAGCCGGGGACGTACACGCTGGACGGCGTCAACGCGCTCGCGTACGCCCGCACGAGGGCCACGGCGCGCTCCGACCTCGACCGGATCGACCGGCAGCAGCAGGTCATCTCCGCGCTGCTGGGCAAGGCGCTCAGCGGTGGCACGCTGGCCAACCCGGCCAAGCTCGCCGGGTTCCTCGACTCCACGTTCAAGACGCTCACCGTGGACCCTGCCCTGCAGAAGGACCTGCTCGGCATGGTGAACCAGTTCAAGGACGTCTCGACCGACGACGTGTCGTTCGCGACCGTGCCGCTGGCCGACGTGAACTACCACGCGCCCACGGGCGAGTCCGCGGTGCTGTGGGACAAGACGGCCGCCCGCGATCTGTTCCAGCGGATCGACGCCGACCAGCCCCTCGTCAAGCCGTCGGCGAAGGCCTCGGCGTCTCCTTCGGGCAGCCCCGCGGCGTCGGCGAGCGCCTTCCCCTCGGCAGGGCCCACGGCCTCTCCGACGGCACTCACGATCCCGCCGGGCCGCATCTCGGTCAAGGTGCTCAACGGCACGCTCATCACCGGCCTGGGCGCGACCACGAAGGCCCGTCTCGTCGAGGCCGGGTTCATGGTGCCGTCGCCCCCGGGCGACACGGCCCGCCGCGACTTCACCACCACGGTCATCCGCTATCCGCCCGGCCGCGAGGACTCGGCGCGTACGGTGGCCGCCGCCATCCCGGGGGCCGAGTTGCGCGAGCAACCGGACGTAACCGGCATCGAGGTCGTCGTGGGCCAGAAGAACCACGACGTGAAGAAGGTGACGGTGGCCGCGCCGGCGGGCTCCGCCACGCCGGCGACGCCCACACCGCAGGCGACCCCCTCCGCCCGCACCGCCACGCAGAACATCTGCAAGAAGTGACCGCCCCGGCCGTCGTGTAAGGGCCGGGGCCGCTTTCCCCCGCTGAGTGACCGCCCTCGTGCGGAGCCCGGGACAGATCGCGGGTCGGCCGACAGGCCGAACTGCGGTCCGCTTGACCGGCGGGGCTTCAGCCGAACGCACCCGGGGCGTAGACGTCGTCCAGGCCGATCAGGCGGATACCGGGGTCCCCGGCGGCCGAGGCCGGCAGCTCGGTGGTGAAGCCCGAACCGCTGTAGCAGGCCAGAATCGAACACTTCTTCGCCTGCGCCCCCGCGGCTACCGAGCTCCGGCCCTGATCGCGCCGCGGACCGCGTCGAGGAGCGTGGCGGCCCTCCGGTCCGGTACGCCTTCCCGGATGTGGTTCATGACGTAGCCGAAGGCCAGGCCGGTCGCCGGGTCGGCGAAGCCGAGCGATCCGCCGTAGCCGGGGAACCCGAAGGCGCTCGGGCTGTACCAGAAGGCGCCGGGTGTCGGCAGGCCGAAACCGGTGGCGATACGGACGGGCACGCGCAGGACGCGGTCCACACCGCTGACCTGCTCGGCGGTCGCCGCCGCCAGAGTGGCGGGTGAGAGAAGGCGATGCCCGTCGACCTCACCGATGAGCGCGGCGTAGAAGCGGGCCAGCGCGCGGGCGGTGCAGATGCCGTTGGTGGACGGCATCTCCGCGAGTTGCTCGGCGGGGTCGTCGTGGTTCAGCATCGGCGTGACGACGGTCATCGCCCGCATCGTCAGCGACGTGGGATCGGCGTACGCGCTCATCACCTCGCGCGCGGGCTCGGGCAGGGCGTCCAGGTCGATCCCGGCCAGCGCGCCGAGGTCGATCGGGGCGGAGACGATCCGGCTGACCCGGTGCCGCTCGGATTCCGGCAGCCCGATCCACAGGTCCAGGCCGAGCGGCGCCGCGATCTCCTCGGCGAGGAACGTGCCGAGACTTCGGCCGGTCACCCGGCGGACGACTTCGCCGACCAGCCAGCCGTACGTGTGGGCGTGGTAGCCGTGGTCGGTGCCCGGCTCCCAGAACGGCCGCTGCGCGGCCAGTGCGGTCACCATGGGTTCCCAGGCGATCGCCTCCGCCGGGGTGATCGGGTGATCGAGCGCGGGCAGTCCGGCCTGGTGGGTGAGCAGCCAGCGGACCGGGATCCGGTCTTTTCCGCATGCCGCGAACTCCGGCCAGTAGACGGCGACGGGTGCGTCCAGGTCGAGTTCGCCGCGCTGGGCGAGCAGATGCGCGCAGGCGGCGGTGACGCCCTTGGTGGTGGAGAACACGACCTGCAGGGTGTCGCGCTCCCAGCGGCGGCCGGTGCCGGGGTCGGCGATTCCGCCCCACAGGTCGACGACTTTCCTGCCGTGCAGGTAGACGGCGACCGCGGCGCCCACTTCCTGTCCGCCGGCCAGGTTGGCCGCGAACGCCTCACGTACCGCTTCGAATCCGGGTGCGGTCTCGCCGCCGATTTCGGGCATGCGTCATCGCCTTCGTGATGGATTGATCGGGGGAAGTGCTATCTCCGCCAGTGCCCGATGAGCCAGGCGCAGATTTCCGGCTCGGTCATCTCGGGAAAATCTTCGGACAACGTGACGAGCGCGCGCAGCGCCTCGTCCCGGTCCATGCCTCGCGCCGCCGCTTCCTTCAGGTATTCCTGTCGTGCGGCGGTAGGACGTCCGCCGCCCGCGCCACGGCCCGGCAGGCCGTCGCGCCACTCGATGATCTCCGCGAGCCGGTCAGGCCGCCAGCCGGGAGTCCCGTCGACCTCGACATCGGGCTCGGGGAACGGGCGCTCCGAACCGCCGGGATAGCGGGAGCGCCACTTGTGCACCGCGTGCCGGCTCACGCCCAGCGCCTCGCCGATGCCGACGACGCCGAGGTACCGCTCGGTCATGGTGCACCAACTCTGTCTGTACGGCCTCCTCCGCGGGTCTCATTACTACCACGCCCATGACGAAGCCCCGCAACGACAACGAGTTAACTTCGTCCCTTATGGAGACGAAGTTAGGGCAGGAGGCGAGACATCGTCAACCGCCCGCAAGCCGACGGTCTCCGTCTCACCTACGAGAGGGACGCTCCAGCGGTGGGGGCTCCCCCGGCAGGCGGAGCGTACGGTGGACCATCTGATGCAGATAGCTGCGGAAGCGCCACAGCGCGACTGGATGGTCGTGGTCGTAGCGCCGGCCCGACCGGTCGTACACGCCGCTCTGCACGAAGCTGTGGACGCACCAGATCACCGAGTTGATGGTGTAGTCCACGTCCACGTCCGGGGCGGTCACCAGGGGAGCGATGGTGTCGATCACGAACTGCGCCGCGGGCGCGGCGTACATCGGCTCAAGCTCGGGGATGTCGGTGGCGTCGGAAAGCCACCTGTGGGTGTAGAGCGCCGGATACTCCGGCTGCGTGCGGCAGAAGTCGATGTATCGGTCGAGGAGCCGGTGCATGGCGACGATCTTCTGTTCGGGCGAAGCGCCGACGATGTCCTTGACCCCCTTTTCCAGGACGGCGTTGTGCGCGCTGTTCATGCGATCCATGACCTCGAGGTAGATCTCGCGCTTGTCGCCGAACCGCCGCCTGACGTAGGCCACATCCGTGCCCGCGGCGTCGGCGATCTGCCGCATGTCCGTGCCGTCGTAACCCAACCCGGCGAACAAGCGGGTCGCCACCTGGAGAACGCGGTCGGACAGGCCCCCGTCGCCCGTACCCGTCATGGGGTAGTCGGTTCCCGCCTGGCCTCCCCCTAATCACGCACTTGCCCCGGTAGGCGCGATCCGGAACTGTTCCGGACGCTCGCCGACCTTGTGGGGGTTTACGGCGGGCAGGGATCTTCGTGGGGATTCCGACGCCTATGGAGGTCCCCTCGTGCACCGATCATGCGGTTGGACGCGTACGTCCGCGCCCTCGGGCTTCCGGAGGGCGGATTGAGCCTCCGGTTCGGGTTGCTGGGCCCGGTCGAGGTCAGGAGGAACGGCAGGCCGGTCCCGCTCGGCTCGCCCAAGCAGCGCGCCCTGCTGACCGCGCTGCTGCTCGAACCCAACCGGGTCGTGTCGATCGACCGGCTGATCACGGCCGTGTGGGACGAGGAGCCGCCCCACTCCGCCGTCGCCAACGTCCGCACCTACGTCAACCGGCTGCGGGGCACGCTCGGCGAAGGCGACCGGCTGACGGCCCGGCCGCCCGGCTACGTCCTCACCGCGCACGCCGGCGAGCTCGACGTGACCGAGTTCGCCGATGCCCTGCGGCAGGGCAGGAAGGCGCTGTCCGCCGGGCGGCCGGAGGCGGCGCTGCGGCACCTGTCGGCGGCCCTCGCCCGGTGGCGGGGCGCACCGGCCGAGGACGTGCCCAGGTCGGCGGCGCTCGGCCCCCGCCTGGACGCGCTCGCCGAGCAGCGCTGCCTGGCCCTGGAGGCGCAGGCCGAGGCCCGCATCATGCTGGGCGAGCACGCCGACGCGGTGCCGGAGCTCCGTGAGACGGTGGCCGCCCATCCCACCAGGGAGCGGCTGTGGGGCAGTCTCATGCTCGCGTTGTATCGCACCGGCGACTCCGCGGCCGCGCTGTCCGCCTATGGGCAGGCGCGCGCGTTCCTGGCGGAGGAGCTGGGCGTCGAGCCCGGGCCGGAGCTGGCCGAGCTGCACCGGAGCATACTCAACCGGGACCCGGCGCTCTGCGCGGTTCCCCCGCCCCCCGCCCCCGGCCCGTACCACCCGGCGCCTGCGCCGAAAGCGGAGCCGACGCCGGTCGCGGGGTCCGGAAATCTCGTGGGCCGGGATCTGGAGCTGGATGAGCTCGTGGCCGCGATCGCCGCCTCTCCCCCGCGGCCCGTCGCCGTCCACGGCCCGGCGGGGGTGGGCAAGTCGGCCCTGGCCCTGCATGCCGTCCGGATGGCGGCGCCGGATTTCCCCGGCGGCGTGCTCCACGTCGATCTGCGGTCCCTTCCCCGGCCCGGCGCGTACGAGACGCCGGCGCGGCTGCTGAGCCTGCTGGGGCTGGCGGGCGACCAGATCGCTCCGGACCTCGACGACGCGGTGCTCCAGTTCAGGACCGCCACGACCGAGAGGCGCGTGCTCGTCCTCCTCGACAACGTGACCGACGAGGGGCAACTGCGGTCTCTGATCGGCGCCTGCCCGGACTGCCGGTTCGTGATCACCAGCCGGAGGGTGCTCGCGGCGCTCGACGATGTCGACCATCTGCCGCTCGCTCCCCTGACGGACGACACGGCGTACGAGCTGCTGGTCCGGCTCTGCGGCCGGGACCGGGTCGACCCCGAGCAGGTGAGGAGAGTGGCCCGGCTCTGCGACAACCTGCCGCTCGCGCTGCGGATCGCGGGCAAGCGACTGGCGGTCAGGCGGGAGTGGACGCTGGCGGCGTTCGCCGACATGCTGGCCTGCGAGGAGCACCGGCTCGACCTGCTGACCTGCGGTGACCTTTCCGTGCGGAGCGCCCTCGACCTCGACTACCAGGCCCTGCGGCAGTGCGGGGGAACGGCGAACGGCAGCGCGCTCGCCCTGTTCCACCGCCTCGGCGAGCGAGGCATGGCCGACTGCGGGTCTACGACCGCGGCGGGGCTCCTCGGATGCGACCGGCGCACGGCGTGGGCGGCGCTCGGCAGGCTGGCCGATCTCCGCCTGATGAAGTCGATAGCACCCGACCACTACCGGATGAACGACCTCACCCGCCTGTACGCCATGGAGATCGCCAGAACCGCCGGAAAACACGAGAGCGGGAATTCGGCGGCATTCGTCTAGGGTGACGATGCGAGAGCGGAGCGCCCTTTACACAAGGGGCGTTTGCGCGACAGGGCGCTCCGCTGTATTCGTCTAGCAGAGGTACTGCCACGGAGTGCAGTAGCCGCTGGGGATGCCCGACCCGCTGCAGCAGTAGCGCTGGACGCAGGTTGAGCCCTCATACCAGCAATTGACCGCCTCCGCGCGGGTGGCCGGGACCAGCCGGGCGACCATCCGGTCCGCCAGCCGCTGAATCGTCCGTGTCATTCAGTTCCTCCTTCTGAAGGACTCCTTTTCGGTGACCGACATTAGGAGCGGCTTCGATCAGGGACGTATTACCCCGATACACGATTTCCTGTATTCGCTTCACCTGGTTCACGCGTTCAACCGCCGGAGCACGACACCGGTGATCCTGCTTTCCGGAAGGAGCCCCCACTGCCGGGAGTCGGTGCTGCGCGACGGGTTGTCCCCGAGGACGAGCAGCCGCCCCGGCGGCACCCGGGTCTCCCCCAACGCCTCGAATCCCGGAGGGATCGGATCCCCGGCCACGGCCGCGGCCCGCTTGATCACCAGGTTCGTGCCGCCGTCGAGCGCGACGCCCTCCCCCGGGCCCACGCGGGAGATGACCACGATGTCCCCGCGCCGAACCTGCCGGCCAGGCCGCAGCCTGCGCACGAGAACCTGGTCACCGGGCCACAGGCCGGGCTCCATGCTCTCCCCCTGCACCTCGACGACGCGCAACGTCCGCCTGGCCGCCATCACGACGACGCCCCCGAGCGCCGATGCGAGCAGGACGAGCAGGGCGGGTGTCATCGTGCCCCCGAGAGCCGGTCGCGCGGGGCGTCGGCGTTCCGGTCCTCCCGCTGCCGATAGCCCTCCGCCTGGAGGGCGAACATATGGGCGTAGATCCCGCCGCACGCGAGCAGCCCGGTGTGCGTGCCCTGCTCGGCGACCTGTCCGCCGTCGAGGACCACGATGTGGTCCGCGTCGCGCACGGCACCGAGCCGATGGCTGATCAGCAGGCTCGTACGGCCGCGGCGGTGCTCCCGCAGTCCCTGGTGGATCTCGTGCTCCGCCTCGGCGTCGAGGCCCGAGCTGGGCTCGTCCAGGATGAGCAGGTCCCGCTCGCCCCGCAGGTAGGCGCGGGCGAGGGCGAGCCGCTGCCACTGCCCGCCCGACAGGTGGACGCCCACCTCGCCGCCGCCGTCCGCCGCGGGACCGTCCTCCGCGAGGCCGTCCGCCGCGGGACCGTCCTCCGCGGGGCCCTCCTTGGCGGGGCCGGGGAAGATACGGGACAGCATGGTGTCGTACCCCCGGGGCAGGCCGCTCACGACGCCGTGCACGCCCGCCCGCCGCGCCGCCGCCTCGATCCTCCCCCGGTCGTCCAGCGCGGCGAGATCGCCCAGGCCGATGTTCTCCGCCGCGGTCATGTCGTACTCCATGTAGTCCTGGAACACCGCCCCGATCCGCGCCCGGAGCTCCGCCGGGTCCATCTCCCTGAGATCGATCCCGTCCCAGAGGACCGAGCCGCGTTCCGGGTCGTACATCCGGCACAGGAGCTTGACCACCGTGCTCTTGCCCGCGCCGTTCCTCCCGGCGATCGCCACCGCGCTGCCGTACGGGATGGTCAGGCTGACCCCGCGCAGGGCCCAGGGATGGCCGGGCGAGTAGCGGAACCACACGTCCTTCAGCTCGATCCCCCGGCGCAGCGGACCGGCCCGCCGGGGCCGGGCCGGGACAGGCAGGTCCGGCTCGGCGTCCAGGACGGCGAGGTAGTGGCCGAACAGCAGCACCTGCTGATGCGCGGTGACGAGTTCGACGACGAGACCACTCGCCGCCGCCTGGACTCCGGCGACGGCGGCGAGGAACAGCGCGATGTCGCCGACCCCGCCCGTGCCGTTCGCCGCGGAGAGGAGAACCCACAGCAGGCCGCCCCCGGTCGCCAGCGCCGCCGTGGTCCCTGTGAGGGCCTGGACGCCGAGTTCCCGCCGGTCCGTGCGGCTCCGCTCGGCGTTCGCGGCCCGCCGCTGGGCGGCCATCAGCCCGCGCAGATGCGCACCGATGCCGAAGAGCCTCAGCTCCTTGGCCGCCCGGACGTTGACGAGAAGCTCACCGAAGAAGAACTCGCGGCGCTCGACCGGGCCGATGCCCCACAGCATGGCGGCACGCCGCCGGGACAGCCAAAGCTCCGCGGCCAGAGACGGCACCGCGGCGCCGACCACGAGGGCGGCCATCCACGGGCTTATCGTCACGAGGGAGACGAGGAACCCGGCGCCGGTCATCACCGTCCTGGCGGCGCCCAGGGCGGCGGAGACCACCATGCCCGGGGTCGCCCCGCCGTACTGCTGGGCCATGCGGATCCGGTCGAGGAACGCGGAGTCCTCGAACCTGGCGAGGCCGACGAACCGCTCGGTGGCTCTGAAGAGGCTGTCCTGGGCGACGAGCCCGATCCTGCGCCCGCTCTCGTCCCTGACGTACTGGACGATCTGCGGCCCGAGCGCCGTCAGCACCCCGCACCCGGCGAGCGCGGCGCCCAGCGCCGAGGTCACACCGGCCCCGGGCCGGCCGCCGGCGATCTCGTCGAGGACCAGCTTGGTGCACCAGGCGATCGTCACCGGCAGGCCGGCCATGAGCGCGCTGAGGACGGCGAAGGCGATGGTCAGCCCCCTGCCGGCCCGCCAGGCCATGCCGAGAGCCGTGACCACCGCCCGCGCTCCGGCGAGGCCCCGCACCCGCGCCGTCACGCGTGTACGGGAATCTTGTCGAGGTCCTCGAGAGTGGTCCCGCTGGCGACGACCCTCCCGCGCACGTCGACCAGGGCGAGGGACGGGAAGCCGTTCACCTGCAACGCCTTGGTCAGGCCGGTGCCGTACTCCTCGATCAGCACCAGGGCGACCGGCTCCAGCGTCCGCCGCTCGTCCGCCACCTCCTCCTCCGTACCGACGAGCACGGCGAGCACGTTGCCGCGTCCTCCAGGGAAGGATCGCGCGCGCTCGGCGAACTGCGGCAGGCGGTCGTGGCAGGCCGAGCACCCGGGCGAGAAGACGCCGACGAGGACCGGCTCGGTCAGCGTCTCGTCGGAGACGTGGACGCCGTCGGTGCTCACCGCGGAGAAGCCGCCGATCGTCGCCCCGGGCGGGAGCACGATCGACGGGGACACCACCGGCCTCGCCGACAGCATCTCCTCGTGCGCCCGCAACCGCCGGATCACCCCGACCGTCAGCACCAGGTCGATCAGGCACAGGACGCCGACGCCCAGGACGAGCGCTGTCAGGAACGGCATGAGGAACTACCTCCGTCAGGGTGAACTGGTGAAGAGACCGGCGATCTCGCCGATCGCGGACAGCAGGGCCGCCGCGGCTCCGGCCGCCAGGGCGACCGCGGCGAGCCCGGCCGGCCCGAGACCCGCGGGGACGGCTCCGGTCCAGGCCGGAACCGCTCCGATTCCGGCCTGAACCGCTCCGGCCGCCGCCGCGACGATCAGCACGGCGTTGCGCGCGAGATGACCGGGGCCCACCGGAACGGCGGAGGCGCCGAAGCAGCGGCAGGGGACCCGCCTGCCGCGCCGCATGGCGGCGACGATGGCCACGGTGAAGGCCACGAGCAGCCCGAGCGCGACGCAGAAGCCGGCGAGCATGGTGGGCGGCCAGGCCAACAGCGGCGCGACGGCGACCTCGACGGTGACGACGAGCGCCGCGACGGGCCGGGCCGGCAGCCGTGTGAGGGCGCGAGTGGCCACCGTGAACTCCTCGTACGCCGCCCGCCCGCGCAGCTTGCTCACCGCGGACATGAGGAAGACGATCCCCGTGAGCAGCCGGAAGAAGGCGAAGAGATAGGCCACGGGCGTCCTCATCCCCGGTCGGGCGGGCGGGTCGCCCACCACGCTAGGAACCACCGCGGGACGCCGGGTATACGACGGCTACACGCGGCGATGTATCGGGGACGAACGCCCCGCCCGCCTGGCGATTCCCGCCACGCCCCGGCGCATGTGGTGAGCCGTTCCACAGCGACGTTTCATCGATGTACGCCTTGCGGACTCTTGACCGCGGGGCGGCGAACGCTTCCGATGGCCATCGAATCGTTCATCGGCTGGGCTGAAAACTGAATAACGGCATGTCCATCGGCAATGACCGCCGCCTGCGGCCGTCATCGGCGAAATCACCCTGTCGAGGAATGGGCACCGCGGTGCCCGCGCGAATTTGGCCGGTGTGGTGCAGGGACTGCATCATGGAAGGACGTTTCGGCCCGGCGAGACAACCGGGGCGTGACGGAAACGCGGCCTTGGGCGACCGAAGGGCGACGATGAAGGCATTTCTGGTTTTCCTGGGCGTCGCCACGCTGGGTGCGGTGGTCGCGGTTTTCCTGTTATTGCGGAACCCGGCGGGCGGCGACGTCGACGAGGAGCCTGTGGCCTCGGTTTCCACCGCGGCGGCCTCCGCTTCCCCCGCGGCCCGGAAAAGCGTGCTACTGGATGCCGAGGGCGCCGTCATCGAGGAGTTCTCCGGCGACTGCGCGAACAGCGGATATCCCTATCTCTGCCGGTATGTCAAAGGGCGGCTTCTCTCCGAGGATCCCCAACTGCTCACCCGTGACGGCCTGACGATCCAGACGACGATCGACCAGCGGCTCCAGCGGGCGGCGCAACAGGCCGTCGACGCCTACGTCCACCGCGACGACCCGCAGGTCGCCACGCAGGTCATGATCGTCCCAGGCGAAGGGGCCGTCAAGGCGATGGTCACCAGCCGTGATCCCGCCGACGGCCCGGGTTTCCAGCAGGGCACGACGGCGATGCCCTACGCCCTGGCCGCCGCGCTCGCCGCCGGTTTCCGGTATGACGACGGGTTCATGGTCTCGGACGAGTACCGTCCCCGGAGCTACTCGAAGTTCAAGGACTGCGCGGGCCGGGCCGTCGCGGATATATCTGTCACCCTGCACAACCGGGAGAAAGGCGGGACCCGGTTCGTCACCCTGCGGTCGGGCACCCAGGACGCGGTGAACACCTTCTACATGCAATTGCAGGAGAAGGTCGGCCTGTGCGAGACCATCAGGATGGCCGAGCGGCTCGGGCTCAGGAGCGCAAACGGAAAGCCGCTTCAGGAGTTCGAGACCTTCGCGCTGGGCCTTACTGAGGCCGATCCCGTCTCGGTGGCCAACTCGTACGCGAGTCTCGCCGCCCGCGGCCGCTTCTGCGAGCCACGAGTGATCACGGAGATCCGCGACGGCTCAGGCGCCGGGCGCCCCTTCCCAGCGCACTGCGTGCAGGTCCTGGACCCGGCGGTCGCCGACGCGGTCACCGGAGTGCTGTCGGACGTCCTGGCGAAGAGCTCACTCAAGGGCGTCGGCCGCGAGGCGGCGGGCATGCCCGGCACGGGCGACATCTCCCGCACCGCCTGGTACGCCGGTTACACCCCCGGCCTGGCCTCGGCCGTCAGCCTCGGCGACTCTCGTGGCCCGGTGCGGCACCCGATGGTGGACGTCACCATCGGCGGCCGCCGCTATTCGCACGTGGACGGCACGTCGGTGCCAGGCCTGATCTGGAAGAAGGCGATGACCGAGGCGCTGCGCGGAACGCAGGAGACCCGCTTCGTCCCGCCGGACGCCGAGCGCTTCGGTGGCTGCCGCGACGCCTGCCCGAACTGACCGCCGCCGTCCCCGGGCGACGCTGGGCAGGCGTTCGATCTCAGCCGCGCATGCTCTCGTCGCTCAGCTCGTTCAGCGGGGTCAGCGCGGCCGATGCCGCGTCGTGATCCATGCCGGTCGCCTCGAGCAGGTCGACGGCGATGGAGCGCAGCTGCGCGATGATGACGTTCGCCGAGAAGCCCAGGTTCTTGGGCCGCTCCCGTGCGGCGACGGCGAGCAACGCCTGCCTGGTCAACATCGGTTCCCGTCCGGCTCCCAGTTCGAGCTGGAGCAGCAGCGCCGCCTCCGAGACTTCGCGCAGCAACTCGGCCAGGGCGACCGGTGGCGGGCTCGCCTCCCCCATCGCCGCGAGCGTGCGGCGGACCAGAACGCGTGCGTTGCGCAGCGCCAGATCCACCGGCAGGGCGGCGGTCGTGTACCTGGCCAGTCTGGCCCGGTGATGCCAGCGCAGCGGCGAGATCCTGATGATCTCCTTGCTGTTCTCCAGCGCCGCCGCGAAATCCTCGACCGCGGTCTGGGTCCTGCGGCCGCACTCCAGTGCCTCGGCGGCCAGGTCCATATCGCCCTTCTCGATCGCCTCCGCCGCCTGTTCCAGCACGGTGGAGAAGGCGTCCAGCACGCCGGACAGATGTTTGCCCGCGATGGTGAGCGGGCTGGCGGGCAGCAGTGCGACCGCGGCGATGCCGATGATGCCGCCGGCGAGCGCATCGGCCATCCGGTCCAGCCCGCCGCCGTCCTCGCCCGGCACCAGCATGGCGACCAGCACCGCGGACGACCCGACCTGCGACACGAACAGCTCGCCGCTGTTCAGCAGCGCCGCGATGGTCATCGCCAGCGCGATCACGAGTGCCAGCTGCCAGGGGCCCGAGCCGATCCAGGACACCAGCAGGTCGCCGATGCCCACGCCCAGGCTGACGCCGACCACCAGCTCGGCCACCCTGCGCAGCCGCTGCCCGAGCCCCAGACCCACGCAGATCATCACAGCGATGGGTGCGAAGAGGGGATGGGCGTGGCCGAGCAGGTGAACGGCGACGATCCAGGCCAGCGCCGCGCCCACGGCACACTGCGCGATAGAGGGCACGATCAGGCCGAACGTACCCAGCCGTTTCCTCACCTGATCACCGAGCCACGTGCGCACTCCTCTACGATCGCGGATCTTTATGACATAGGGATCACATTTGCCCCGAATTCTTCTGGTTCGAACCATTCTGCGAAGGCCGGGCCCTTCAGGCGTGGCGATCGCCCTGTCGCCGTCACCTCGCACGGCTGCCCAGAGGGTTGGCGGCTAACAGCCCGGGGGCGTCGTTGCCGACCGATGCGGCGGCGCTACCCGGCTTGCGCCTGATCCACGTTCACGAGGCGGGCCGCGCTGAACCGGCGTCGGTAGGCGGCGGGACTGATCGACAACTTCCTGGCGAAAACCCGCCGCATGCTTTCGTAACTGGGGAACCCGGCGAGGGCCGCGGCCTGCGTCGCGGTGTGTCCTTGGTCGAGCAGCGCCCTGGCCATGTCGAATCGGATGTCCTCCACGTAGCGGGCCGGTGTCGTGGACAGCTCGTCGCGGAAAAGTCGGGTGAGGTGCCGGGTGCTCACGTTGAGGTGTTTCGCAAGCGCACCGAGCGAGTGGTCCCCGCAGGGGTTCGCCGTCACCAAGTCGGTGACCTTACGCAGAGCCGACGAGCGGGGCGGCGGTCCTTGCAGCGGTGCCGAGAACTGGGACTGGCCACCCGCACGCTGCATGTACACCACCAAGGCTCGGGCGACGTCGCGCGCGAGGTCGGGCCCGTGGTCCTCTTCGACGAGGGCGAGCGCCAGATCGATGCCGGCCGTCACCCCTGCCGACGTGTATGTGGTTCCGTCACGAACGTAGATCGCGTCGGGCTCGACACGACACGCCGGGCACCGGGCGGCGAGCTCGTGCGCGACCTTCCAGTGCGTGGTCGCGCGCTTGCCGTCGAGGAGGCCGGCGGCGGCGAGGACGAACGCCCCGGTGCAGATCGACGCGACCCGGCCGGCCGCGGCCGCGGGTATCCGCGCGGCGTCCGCCAGGTCGCCGGGGACACGGGCGCGCGGATAGAGATCGGACCCGGCCACCAGCAACGTACCGAAAGCCGTCTCCGAGGAGACGGCGCCGTCCACCGCGATCCGGACCCCGAGGTTCGACGTGACGTCCGCACCGGTCGGCGACAGCAGCACGATCCGGTAGTCGGCACCGAACCGGTTCGCCTCCTTGAACACCTCCGCGGGACCGGCGACGTCCAGCAACGTCACTCCGTCGTAGACGAGGATCGCGACGCGATGGGGGGCGGCGTCCGCCACTCCGGCCCCACCGGAGCCGGATCCGCGCGATGGCCGGCCGGATCCCGCCGGCACCGACCGCTGTCGGGCCGGCGACGCAGGAGGCATTGACACCGTTCATTGGTAGCACATCGTCATCGGAGATCGCGGGGATCCTCCAGCCGCGACCGGACGACGCGAAGTCGCAGGCCACGCGCGGGGCCCTGCTGCGCGACGTGGTCGCGGTGGAGCACCCGGCTGCGATTTCGCCCTGTCTGGATATAGGTGATTCCTGGCCGGACGAAGGCGGCGGCGCACGCCGATCGGCGGGGAGCATGGAAGTCGGACACACGGTCTATAGCCCGACATAATTCCCGGAAGGTCAGGGGTCATGCCAGAGGTCATCGCGGGGTTGGAGATTCCTGAGACAGCGGCGGTCGCCGAAGTGACCGCGCTCATCCAGGAGACGACCAGCCCCCTCATCTACCACCACTCCCGGCGGGTCTACTTCTTCGGCCTGATTCACGCTCACAAGCTCGGTGTGGAACCGGATCCGGAGCTGCTCTACTTGGCGGCCATGTTCCACGACATCGGCCTCCTGACTCCCTTTTCCGATGTCGAGCAGCGCTTCGAGGTAGACGGTGCCGACCATGCGCGCAAGTTCCTCCTGGACCGGGGTTTCTCGACGACCGCCGCCGAGACCGTCTGGACGGCGATCGCGCTGCACACCACGCCGGGCATCCCCGGCCGGATGGCCCCGGAGATCGCGAGCACACACCTCGGCGTCTTGACCGACGCGATCGGCTTCGGCCTGGACGGACTGGAACACGATCAGCTGGGCGAGATTCTCGCCGTCCACCCCCGAGGGGACTTCAAGAACGAGTTTCTGCGCGCCTACGTCGACGGGCTCAAGAACCGCCCGGAAACCACGAACGGCACCGTGAACTCCGACGTGCTCGAGCACTTCATCCCCGGCTTCCGGCGTACGACGACGGTCGAGCGCATCCTCGGCTCGCCCTGGCCGAGTTGACCGCACATCACACGAGGCCCCAACGCCGACGCGTGCTCGTGGTGGCCGACGTTGTCGTCAGCGTTCGCGGCCCTCGGTGAATCGTCGCTGTTCGTAAGCGGAAGGCCGGTCGGCGGCGACAGGCGATCAGCGTCCCGACGGCGCCGAAGCTCGCGAACATCCACGCCGGTCGGATCTTACTGGCGCCGCCGTCCGGTCTTCACAGAGATCCTGCCGCTGGAAACTCTCGCCTGCGAGGTGATTACGCGTCCAGGCCGGGAGAGGTCGGCCGACCAGGGCCGCGCCCTCCCGGGAACCATCAACGCCGATGCCCTGGCAAGACCAGCAGGGTGATCGAATTCGCCGGGTACGTCGCAGCGACCCGGCCCTGGTGCACCATGAGATCGTCACCGCGCACGATCGAGTTGAGATCGGCCGGGCTGTAGGTGAACCGCTGCGCCCTGGCGTTGCCGTGCAGTCCGGCGATCGACAACGGTGAGGTCAGATCACCGCCGGTCTTGTTGATGACCATCAGGGTCAGCGCCTTGTCGCGCGAGCGCTGCGCCCCGTACACCGCAAGCTGCCCTTGATCGCTGCTGGCCGCCGACACGCTCACGTCGCCGAACCGGCTCCCCGCGCCGTCATAGTTGCGATACATCCGGAACGCGTAGGCGCCGGGCTGCGTCGGCTGAGGTTCGCCCCAGATGGTCGCGAGGTCGAGACCCTCACGCCCGAAGATGCCGAGAACGTCGGCCTGCGCCAGGGCGCCGTTGATGTCGTCCAGCGCGCCCCAGTTGTACTCGGTGATCGCGGTCTTCGTGCCGGGGTAGTACTGCGCGACCCACTCCTTCATCTTGCGGATGAACTGCAGCGGCGGCGCGTTCACGCCCGTGGGGCCGATCCAGGACTCCTCGACGTACGTCGGGTCCCACAGCGAACGCGTGGACCGCAGCCGCCACGCGTTGGACTCGGGGTCCTTCCCGCCGTTGATCTGCGGGTAGTAGTGCTGGTCGAAGTAGTTGAGCATGCGCTTGCCGCCGTGCGCGTCGCTGTAGTCCTTCATGTTCTTCAGGAACCACTGCGACAGGTTGAGCCCGCCGTGCGCGGCCGCGTCAGCGCCCGGCGCACATCCGTCCACCCCGGATGCGACCCACTCGCAGTATCCCCAGCCGGACGGGCCGAGCACAGCGGCGCTCGGGTCGGCGGCCTTGATGGCCGCGGCGGTCGCGGTGCTCTTGCTGCCCAGCTCGTCGTACGAGACCGCCTCGGGGTGCACGTCGCGGTGCGTGGAGTTCCACAACACCGGCTCGTTGTCGAGCTCGTAGATCGACACGCCGCCGCGCGCCGCCGTACCGAACTGGCTCACGAGATGCGACACCATCTCGCCGTCGAATGAGGCGTCCACCGGGATCGAGGTGTCCTCGGGCACCGCCCCGGTGAGGTTCGCGTTGTTGAGCCTGCCGTTGCCGCAGCCGGCGTCCCACTGGTCGAATCCGTCCTGAGCGGGGAACCGGCTGGCAGGGAATCCGCAGGCGAACGGGTGCTGGGCGGGCGAGTCCTTGGCCACCCACCCGCTCATCGGCACGGTGACGACCTGTTTGCTGCCGCGGGCCTGGTTGGTCTTGACGAACGCCTCGACCGTGTTGTCGGGCCCGGCGACGATGTTCTCGAAGTACCAGTCGCTTCCCGTGTTGTAGGTGTGGTTCTTGAAGTTGTAACGCGTGCTCGCGTTGCCGCCCCAGCGCGCCACCGGCAGGCCGATCTCGGCGGCGAACGCCGGGTCGGCGCCGTTCATGCCGTAGATGTCCGGACTGATCGGGTGCCGGGCGGCGGACAGGTCCACCGACAACGTAGGACCCGCTGCCGCCGCAGCCGGGTCCAGGGCCGCCTGGGCGGTCAAAGTCCCCGCCACGAAGGACACCGCTACGCCGAGCGTCGTGGCCGATCGCAGCTTCCGCCGCCGTTGAGCACCCATCATCGACGCTCCCGTCAATCGATCTATCGGTCAACAATCGAGGAGCCTGACCGGACGCTTCACTCGAGTCAAGGCGCTGCAGTCGCGCGGCGGCGGGCGGCCAGGCGGAACCGGAGAAACTTGGCCCCCCTGACTTGGTGCGTCTCCAGGTCAAGCCTTGGCCGCCCCGTAACGACCCGGCCGCGGTTCAGGAGGACAGCCTGAAAGTTCCACACACAGCCCACGAATTCGGCCTCTCGGCTGCACGGCGACCTGCAGATCGACTTCGTGGGCTCGGTTGACCTCGTTGGTCGACAACCGCGATCAGTGGACAACGTCACCACCTCGTGGTGTGACCGAAAACAATCAGGGCTGATCGCTTGGTCGGACGAGCGCCTCCATGCGCTGATCGACGCTCACCCCGATCTCTTCCGTCCGGTCCCGGTGATTGCGGCGTCCTGTGGGCTCCGACAAGGCGAACTCTTCGGCCTCGCCCTGGAAGACGTCGACTCGACGAGCAGGTGATCCGGGTCCGCCGACAGATCAAGAAGCTGGGTGCCGACCACGTCTACGCGCTGCCGAAGAACGATCGGGAACGCGTCATGCCGGGCCTATCAAAACAGTGATGGCATGCCCTCCTGACCGCAATGGTGTTGCCCACGACGGTGGGCACCGCACCGTCTCTCACGGAGCGGGGACGGAACAGTGATCGTTAGGAGTCCTGTCAGGACACAGCGAACCCCGCCCGCCCTGAACGGCAGACGGGGTTCTCGCACGTCAGGGGCTACTTGAGGAGCTGGCGGGCCATGACCATGCGCTGGATCTGGTTGGTGCCCTCGTAGATCTGGGTGATCTTGGCATCGCGCATCATGCGCTCGACCGGGAACTCCCGCGTGTAGCCGTACCCTCCCAGCAGCTGGACGGCGTCGACGGTGATCTCCATGGCGGCGTCGGAGGCGGCGCACTTGGCGGCGCTGGAGAAGAACGTGAGGTCCTTGACCCGAGTGCCGTTCATGGCCAGCTCCGACTTGGCGGCGGCGGCGTAGGTGAGCTGGCGGGCGGCCTCCAGCTTCATCGCCATGTCGGCGAGCATGAACTGCAGGCCCTGGAAGTCGGCGATCGGCTTGCCGAACTGCTTGCGCTCCTTGACGTATCCGAGCGCGTAGTCGAGCGCGCCCTGCGCGATGCCGAGCGCCTGGGCGGCGATCGTGATGCGGGTGTGGTCGAGCGTGGCCAGGGCGGTCTTGAACCCGGTGCCCGGCTCGCCGATCATCCGCGAGGCCGGGATGCGGACATTCTCCAGGATGACCTGGCGCGTGGGCGAGCCCTTGATGCCGAGCTTCTTCTCCTTGGCCCCAAACGAGACGCCCTCGTCGTCCTTCTCCACCACGAACGCCGAGATGCCGCGGGCGCCGGCCGAGGGGTCGGTCACGGCCATGACCGTGTAGTACTCCGACACGCCCGCGTTGGTGATCCACATCTTGGTGCCGTTGAGCACGTAGTGGTCGCCGTCGCGCTCGGCCCTGGTCTTCATCGAGGCGGCGTCGGAGCCGGCCTCCGGCTCGGACAGGGCGTAGGAGAACATGCCCTCCCCGCGCGCCACCGGCGTCAGGTAGCGCTGCTTGAGCTCCTCGGACGCCGACAGCAGCAGCGGCACGGTGCCCAGCTTGTTGACGGCCGGGATCAGCGAGGACGAGGCGCACGCGCGGGCGACCTCCTCGATGACGATCACGGTCGCGAGCGCGTCGGCGCCCGCCCCGCCGTACGCCTCGGGGATGTGGACGGCGTGCAGGTCGGCCGCGACGAGGTCCTTGTAGACCTCCCAGGGGAACTCCTCGTTCTCGTCGGCCGCCGCGGCACGCGGGGCGATCTTCTCGTCGGCGAGGGCCCGGACCGTCTCGCGGAGCATCTCGTGCTCCTCAGCGGGGGCGTAGAGAGGGAAGCTCATAACGCCGATACTAGGACGTCCGACTAGAAAGTTACCAGTCAGTACGACCCCCTCCTTGACACAACGCCCTGACAGGGGCGAGGAAGTGATGGCCTGGCGTCGACCTGGCACGTCCGGAGCCGTACCGTGGGGGCCAAGGCTGGTTTGCCCAGGTGGCTCACAGGGCAGTTGACTAGGCCGGTACCATGCCAGATCACAAAGAGTCGGTAAGAGGGGAGCATGCCGTGCCGTACCGCCTCACTGTGCTGGGGACCGGATACCTGGGTGCTACGCACGCGGCGTGCATGGCCGAACTGGGCTTCGAAGTGCTCGGTCTTGACGTGGACCAGAGCAAGATCGAGCGACTGCAGCGCGGCGAGTTGCCGATTCACGAGCCCGGCCTGCAGGAGCTCCTCCAACGCAACCTCGACTCGGGCAGGCTGCGCTTCACCACCTCCTACGAGGAGGTGGCGCAGTTCGGCGACGTCCACTTCATCTGTGTGGGCACGCCCCAGACGAAGGGCGGGTACGCCGCCGACGTCTCCTACCTCGACGCGGTCGTCGAGTCGCTGGCCCCCCACCTCGACCGCGAGTGCCTGGTCGTGGGCAAGTCCACGGTGCCGGTCGGCACCGCCGAGCGCCTCGCGGACAAGCTCGTACGGCTCTCGCCCGCCGGGATGCAGGTCGAGCTGGCCTGGAACCCCGAGTTCTTGCGTGAGGGTTTCGCCGTGCAGGACACGCTCCGCCCCGACCGGATCGTGCTCGGGGTCGCCTCCGAGCGGGCCGAGAAGGTGCTGCGGGACGTCTACGCGCCCCTGGGCGAGGTCCCGATCGTGGTGACCGACTTCCCCACCGCCGAGCTGGTGAAGTCGGCCGCGAACGCGTTCCTGGCCACGAAGATCTCGTTCATCAACGCCATGGCCGAGGTCTGCGAGGCCGCCGGCGGCGACGTCACCCAGTTGTCGCAGGCACTGTCCTACGACGAGCGGATCGGCGGCAGATACCTCAACGCCGGCCTCGGCTTCGGCGGCGGCTGCCTGCCCAAGGACATCAGGGCGTTCACAGCCAGGGCCGACGAGCTCGGCGCCCACCAGGCGCTCGCCTTCCTCCGCGAGGTCGACGAGATCAACCTGCGCCGCCGTGTCCGGACGGTCGACCTCACCCGCGACCTCCTGGGCGGGGCGTTCGACGGCCGCAGGGTCGCGGTGCTGGGAGCGGCGTTCAAACCTAACTCCGACGACATCCGCGACTCGCCGGCGCTCGACGTGGCCGTGAAGATCGCGGAGCAGGGCGGGCAGGTCACGGTCTACGATCCGGCCGCCCTGTCGAACGCGCGGGCGGCCCACCCCCACCTCGGGTACGCCGGGTCGGCCCTGGAGGCCGCGCAGGGGGCCGAGGTCGTGCTGCTGCTCACCGAGTGGCAGGAGTTCGTCGCCCTCGACCCCGAGGAGCTGGGCACGGTCGTCACCGCCCGCACGATCGTCGACGGCCGCAACGCCCTCGACGCGGACACCTGGCGCGAAGCCGGCTGGGACTACCGCGCCCTCGGCCGCCCCTGATCTCCCCGCCGACCACGCCGACCACGCCGACCACGCCGACCCGGCCGACCCGGCCGACCCCGCCGACCGTGCTTGCCCAGGTACGGCCGGGGCGGTCGAGGAGCGCCGTCACCCCGCCCTGAGGCGGACGAGGGGCAGGAAGACGTCGTCGACGATCTCGGCGATGACATCCTCGGAGACCGGTCGCCCGGTCATCAGGAGTTCGTGACGGATCAGGTCGACCGGCAGGTCCGCCAGCCGCGCGGTGATGCGCCGAGGGTCGATCTCCCCGCGCGCGGCGGCGCGGTCGAGGACCTGCTCCATCAGGCGGGGTCCCCCGCGCTCCGCCAGGAGCCGCTCCCGCAGGTCGGCCAAGGTGGAGTCGGTCTCCGCGAAGTATTCGCTCATCTGCATGCTCATCACCACCGCCAACTCGCCGCGCCGCTCCGACATCCAGCGCAGCAGGGCCACGAGGTCGTCGCGGAGAGAACCGGTGTCGGGCACCGCGAACGGGTCCTTCCGGCCGTAGTGGCCGATCGCGGCTATCGCCAGGTCTGCCCGGCTGGCCCAACGGCGGTAGACGACCGGCCGGCTGGTCTGGGCGCGTGCGGCCACGCCCTCGAACGTGAAGCCGCCATAGCCGACGCTGACCAGCTCGTCCCAGGCGGCGTCCAGCAACGCCTCCTCCAACTCGGCCCCGCGCCGCCGGCTTGCGGTCTTCTCTGGCACGACTCCCCCTCAAGATACATGAGTGCATCTTATTGACGACGCGACGTCCGGCCGATTAGATACACGAGTGCATCTAATTGTCGTCCGGAGGTCACCGTGAGCGCCTTGCGGCCATCCCCCGCCCGGGAACGCCTCGACCCGGGATTCGTCCGGCTCTCGCTCGTCATGCTGACCGGCGCCCTCGCCGTCGTCTTCGACACGACGATCGTCAACATCGCACTGGAGACCCTGGGACGGCAACTGCGCGTGCCGGTCTCGACCGTCCAGTGGATCACCACGGGCTACCTGCTCGCCCTCGGCATGGCGGTGCCGACGACGAACTGGCTGACCGGCCGTTTCGGCGGCAAGAAGGTCTGGCTGGCCGCGCTCGCGCTCTTCCTGGCCGGATCCGTCGGCGCGAGCCTCGCCCCGGACGCGACGACCCTGATCGTCTGCCGGGTGGTGCAGGGAGCGGGCGGCGGTCTCATGCTGCCCGTCATGCAGACGCTCCTGGTCCAGGCCGCGAACGGGCGTTCACTCGGCCGCGCCACGGCGGTCATCGCGCTGCCCGCCCTGTTGGGCCCGGTGCTCGGCCCGGTCCTCGGCGGCCTGATCGTCCAGCACCTCACCTGGCGCTGGATCTTCTGGGTCAACGTGCCGTTCTGCCTGGCCGGGCTCGCGCTGGCCTGGCGCTTCATGCCCTCAGGGGAACGCGACCGCGACGCGGCGCTCGACTGGATCGGCCTCGCCCTGTTGTGCCCGGGCATCGCCGCGATCATCTTCGGGCTCTCCCGGGTCGGCGCCGGCGGCGGCTTCGGCCACGCCGAGGTGCTCCTGCCGCTCGTCGCGGGCGCCACGCTCGTCGCCTGCTTCGCCGTACGAGCACTCAGGACGGACGGCACACCGCTCGTCGACGTGCGGCTGCTGGGGAACTCCTCGTTCAGTGCGGCGAGCGCGTTGATGTTCCTGTCGGGCTTCGTCCTGTACGGCGCGATGCTGCTGATCCCTCTCTACTTCCAGCAGGTGGGCGGCCGGGACGCGGTCACGGCCGGCCTCCTGCTCGCCCCGCAGGGCATAGGCGTGCTGCTGAGCAGGGGACCGGCCGGCACGCTCACCGACCGCCTGGGCGCGCGCCCGGTCACGGCCGTGGGCCTGGCGGTCACGGCGCTGGGGACGCTGCCGTTCGCCTGGGCCGGACCGGGCATCGAGACGTGGTGGCTCGTCGCCGCGCTGGTCGTGCGCGGCATCGGCCTCGGCGCCGTCACGATTCCCATCATGACCAGCGCGTACGAGGGACTCGCCCGCGACCGGGTGCCGCATGCCAGCGTGATCACGAGGACCCTGCAGCAGATCGGCGGCTCGTTCGGCACCGCCGTGCTGGCCGTGGTCCTCGACAGCGAACTCGCCCGTCATCCCGGCGGGCCGCCGGACACCGCGGCGGCCTTCGGCCACACGTTCTGGTGGTCCGTCGGCTTCACGGTGCTCGCACTGGCCGTGTCGGCGTGGCTGCCCTCCCGGCTCACCCGCCGCGCGACCGGTCGCTGACCGCGCCGGGTCTACCGACCGAGCTGTGCCTACTGACCGAGTTGGGCCGCCTCTGCGCGCAGGCGCTCGCCCTTGGCGTGGGCCTGGTCCCGCAGGGTGTCCTGGAACTCCTCCATCCGCCGCCGCAGCCCCTCGTCCGACGCCGCCAGGATCCGTACGGCGAGCAGCCCCGCGTTGCGGGCCCCGCCGACGGCGACGGTCGCCACGGGCACCCCGGCCGGCATCTGGACGATCGACAGCAGCGAGTCCATGCCGTCCAGATACTTCAGCGGCACCGGGACGCCGATCACGGGCAGCGGGGTGACCGAGGCCAGCATGCCCGGCAGGTGGGCCGCGCCGCCCGCACCCGCGATGATCACCTTCAGTCCGCGCCCGGCGGCGCGGGAGCCGTACTCGATCATTTCCGCGGGCATGCGGTGCGCCGACACCACGTCGGCCTCGAAGGACACGCCGAACTCCGCGACCGCCTCGGCGGCCTGCCGCATCACCGGCCAGTCCGAGTCGCTCCCCATGACGATCCCGACGTCAGGCATCCACAGGTCCTCTCAGGCAGGTGACGGCGTGGTGAGCGCGGGCCCGCACCTCGTCGAGGTCGGTCCCGAGGGCGGTGACGTGCCCGATCTTGCGGCCGGGCCGGACGTCCTTGCCGTAGAAGTGAATCTTGATGCCCGGGTCGTTGGCCATCACGTGCTCATACCGGGAGTACACGTCGGGGTCGGGCCCGCCGAGCAGGTTGGCCATGACGACGACCGGCGCGGTCATCGACGGCGACCCGAGCGGCAGATTGAGCACGGCCCGCAGGTGCTGCTCGAACTGCGAGGTGCGGGCACCCTCGATCGTCCAGTGGCCGCTGTTGTGGGGGCGCATGGCCAGCTCGTTGACCATGAGCCCGGACTTCGTGACGAACATCTCGACCGCGAGGAGCCCGGTCACGCCGAGGTCGCGGGCGATCGTGAGCGCGACACGCTGGGCGTCCGCCGCCTGCTCCTCACCAAGGCCGGGCGCGGGCGCGATGACCTCGACGCAGATGCCGTCCTTCTGCACGGTCTCGACCACGGGGTAGCTGACGCCCTGGCCGTGCGCGGACCGGGCCACCAGCACGGCGACCTCCCGCTCGAACGGGACGAACGCCTCGGCCAGCAGGGCCACACCGGTGCCGAGCACCTCGCGCGCCTCGTCGGGGGTCTCGCAGACCCACACGCCCCGGCCGTCGTAGCCGCCGCGCACGGCCTTCAGCACGACCGGCCAGCCGTGCTCCTCGGCGAACGTCTCCACACCGGCCAGGTCCTCGACGCGGGCCCAGGCCGGGCAGGGCGCGCCGATCTCGGTGAGCCGCTCCCGCATGACCGCCTTGTCCTGCGCGTGGACCAGGGCGTCCGCCCCGGGATGTACGGCGTGGCCGTCGGCGGTCAGGGCCCGGATGTGCTCGGTCGGCACGTGCTCGTGGTCGAAGGTGACGGCGTCGCACCCCTTCGCGAACTCCCGGAGATCGGAGAGGTCGCGGTAGTCGCCGAGCCGGGTGTCCACGATCACCTTGGCGGCGCTCTCGTCACGGGTGTTCGCGAGCACGCGCAGGTCGATGCCGAGCGCGATCGCGGCCTGCTGCGTCATCCTCGCCAGCTGGCCCGCGCCGACCATGCCCACCACGGGCGCGGTCACGGGTGCGGAAGGGGGAACGTTCGAGCTGTTCACGACAGGTCAGCCTACCTATTGCGCGAGGAAAACCGTCAGCCGGAGCCCTCGGCGAGATCGGCGAGGACCCGGCGCATGCCGACCGTCGTCATCGTGTTGTCCTTCGCCACCCTGGTGGCCAGCACCAGGATCTCGCTGCCGGTGACGGTCGTGGCCGCGCCGCCCGTGAAGGCGCGTACGTCGGCGGCCCGGTAGCGGGGGTGGACGAGGGAGTGACGGCCCGAGCCCGGCTTCTGGGTGAAGACGACGCGCAGCGCGTGGAACACCAGCGATCCGCCGCCGGGCAGCGCGAGCGCGCGGGCCGGTCCCTCGATGCGCACGTCGGTGGACAGGTGATCGGGACGGACCCTGCCGGGGGCGCGGACCAGTTCCGCGAGAAGGCGGCGCATGGGATCGCCGGAGGCGAAGCGCACCCCGCTGACCCCGTCCCCGTTCACCCCGGCGGGATCGGTCAGGAACGCGACGTGCCGGGTGGGCGCGAGCCGCGCCCCGACGGCCGCGTCCGGGTCGGCCGCGGCGTCGATCGCCTCGCCGTCCACGCCGCCCTCCACCTCAGGCGCCTTGCCGACGAGCGGGATCGGCCCGGCGCCGAGCCGCCATCGGCCGTCCGCCCGTACGAAGACGAAGTAGGCCGGCTCGGGCTTGCGGGCGAGCACGGCGAACCAGGCGCCGTCCTCGCCGTCCTCCCGGGCGGGCAGCAGGAACTCCGGATCCCGATAGGCACGGAAGGCGGGCACCGGGCGGCCCTCGCGGGCGGCCGCGCAGACGCGGCTCCCGACGGTGCTCTCCACACCGGTCGTGAGCTGCTCGATCTCGGCGCAGTCCCGGTCCTTCCAGGCGCCGGACAGGCCGCCGAGGCCGTCGAAGGCCGCCTGCGCGTCGGCTGCGGTGATCTCGACCGTCGCCGGGGACGTGGTGCCTGGCTCGGCCGGGGTCTCGCGCACGCCCTCGGTCCCACACCCCGCGAGCAGGACGAGGCCGAGACCGAGGGCCGTGAGTCTGCGCAACACGAGAAAGGCCACCCCTCCAGAACGCGCACCTCCCCGAACGAAGTGATCCTGGTCGGGCGAGAGCGTAGTGCGAAGAGCGCCCGCTCATCCCACATAGCAGGATTTTTCTTGAAATGTTCTTTGATGACCTGGGACGAAGCGGGCGAAGGTTGCGGCAAGACCCCGATTTGTGCTTGCTACCGGTAGCCTGAGAAGACCTCGCCGCCGGCCATGGCCGCCGATCAGGAAGGACCGTGCGGGACGTGCAGTTTCTACGACGTGCCTACGAGCGGTTCGCCGCGCTCATCCACGAGTTGATCAAGTTCGGCCTGGTGGGCGCGATCGCGTTCGTCATCGACTTCGGCGGCACGAACGTGCTGCGGTTCGGCGTCGGCATGGGCCCGCTGTTCTCGAAGGTCGTGGCCACGATCGTCGCCGCCACGTTCGCGTACTTGGGAAACCGCTTCTGGACCTACCGGCATCGGGAGCAGAGCGGCCTGGCACGCGAGTACGTCCTGTTCTTCCTGCTGAACGGCATCGGGCTGCTGCCCCCGCTGCTCATCATCGGCTTCGTGACCTACTCGCTGGGCCTGCACGACGCGGTGAGCTACAACATCGCCCAGTTCGTCGGCGTGGGGCTCGGCACGCTGTTCCGCCTCTGGTCGTACAAGAAGTGGGTGTTCCTTGCGGCCCCTGAGCTGGCCGAGGAGCCCGTCGAGGCGGCCGTCGAGAGGGTCGGCGCGCGGCCCCACCCCGACGTGAAGGCACAAGCCGACCCCCTCACCACCAGCTGAACCCTCAGCTGAACCGTCAGGCGGGGCCGCTCACGACACGATGACGTCCACTGTCGCGGGTGTGGCGTAAGAAGATGGCGAAGGTCGCCGGGCGGCGCTTGACCAGCTCAAGCCGCCCGCCGTCGGCCGCCACCAGGGCACGGGCGAGGGTGAGCCCCAGGCCGGTGCCCCCTCCCCCGCTCACGCTCCGCTCGAACACCCGGTGGCCGAGGGCCTCCGGGATGCCCGGGCCCTCGTCGGCCACCTCGATCACCACAGACCTGCCCGTACTCGATGTGTTGATCGTCAGCACGCCGTCGCCGTGCTTGAGGGAGTTCTCCAGCAGGGTGGACAGCACCTGGCTGAGCCCGCCGGTCGTGCCGAGCGCGCTGAGGCCCCGGTCGCCCGCGAGCACCAGCGACCGGTGGGCGCGGCGGAACGCCGGCTCCCACTCGGTGATCTGCTGGCCCACCACGTCGTCCACGTCGATCGGCGCCGCCTGGGCATGACGCTGGCGGCGGGCGGCGGCCAGCAGTTCGTCGATCACGGCGGTCAGCCGCTCGACCTGCACGACCGCGGCCTCGCCCTCCTCGCGGACCACCTCGGGCTGGTCGGCCGCCGCGACGATCTCCTCCAGGCGCATGCTCAGGCCGGTCAGCGGCGTGCGCAGCTGATGGGAGGCGTCGGTCGCGAACTCGCGCTCCCGCGCGAGCAGGTCGGAGATCCGCAGCGCGCTGCGGTCCAGCACCTCGGCCACGAGATCCAGCTCTGGGATCCCGTAACGGTGCTTGCTCGGCCTCGCGTCGCCCGAGCCCAGCCGCTCGGCGATCCTGGTGAGATCTTGGAGCGGCAGGTTCAGGCGACGCGAGGTGACGGTGGCCAGCCCGATCGCGGCCCCGAGGGCCACGACCGCGAGCGCGATGATGAGCACCAGCCGCGCCTGGGTGTCCTGGTGGATCTGGGCCGCGTCGCGGCTGACGCGTACGTAACCGTTCTCGGAGCGCGCCTCCTCGGTCAGATCACGGCCTGCCGGCGGAGGCGAGCCCACGACGATCGGCGGTTTCCCGCGGACGAACACCTGGAGGTATCGGTCCGGGTAGTTCCGCGCGAGCTGGTCAGGACTGATCCCCTGCCCCTGGCTGAGGGAGTACTCCACTCCGAGCAGCAGCCGGCCCGCGTCCGTTCTGAGCTCCTGGGCGACCTCGTCGCTGATCAAGCGCACGACGACCACACCCAGGGGCACGCCTAACAGCAGTACCGCGATGACCGCGACGAGCAGCATGGAGGAAAGCAGGCGCCGGCGCACGTGCTAGCCCCTCCCCCGCAACCGCCCCACGGCGGCTACTCGCGCTCGAAACGGAAGCCGACCCCTCGGACGGTCGTGATGTAGCGCGGCTTGGCCGCGTCGTCGCCGAGCTTGCGGCGCAGCCACGAGATGTGCATGTCGAGTGTCTTCGTCGACCCCCACCAGTTCGTGTCCCACACCTCGCGCATGATCTGCTCGCGGGTGACGACCTTGCCCGCGTCCCGTACGAGCACGCGCAGCAAATCGAACTCCTTGGTGGTCAGGTGCAGTTCCTTGTCTCCCATCCAGGCCCGGCGGGAGTCGGCGTCGATGCGGACGCCTTGCACCACCGGGGTCTCCGATGTTCCGCGCCGGAGCAGGGCCCGCACGCGGGCGAGCAGTTCTGCGAGGCGGAACGGCTTGGTGACGTAGTCATCGGCCCCGGCGTCGAGACCGACGACGGTGTCGACTTCGTCGACACGGGCGGTGAGGATCAGGACCGGAGTCCCGTGTCCCTCCGCGCGTATGCGGCGCGCGACCTCCAGCCCGTCCATCTCTGGAAGGCCGAGGTCGAGAACAATCAGGTCGACGCCCCCCGACAAGGCCCTCTCCAGGGCCTGCGGGCCATCGGGGCTCACCTCCACCTGATAGCCCTCCCGGCGCAGGGCTCGCGCCAGCGGCTCGGAAATCGAGGTGTCATCCTCGGCGAGAAGTACGCAGGTCATGGTGCGATCGTAGGACCTTGTGCGATCGTTTCCCGGCTACAGCGCGCCTTTTGACTTGTCGTTGACTCATCAATTGACCTGGGCAAACACTGATAAATCCGGGATAGTCAGCACGCAAGCGGCGCGATCTTCCGCCTCATTCTCGACCATTCCGAACTTCGTCGCTGGAAAGCGGATAATGGCGCGAAAAACGCCCGCCGAAACGATGACGACGGGCGTTGTCCATCTGATTTCCCGTGCGACCGGGAGCGACGGCCGGGAGAGCACCGGCTCAGGAGGACGACGGCGGCTCCGCGTACCGCTGGAGGTACAGCTGCTCGCCCAGGCTCTCCAGGAGGCCCAGCTCGGTCTCCAGGTAGTCGATGTGGTGCTCCTCGTCGGCCAGGATGCGCTCGAAGAGCGTGGCCGAGGTGATGTCCCCCCGCTCCCGCATGAGGGCGATGCCGGGCCGCAGCCGCTTGACCACGCCCAGCTCCAGATCCAGGTCGGCCTGAAGCTGCTCCCTGACGGTCTGGCCGATGTGGAGGGTGTTCAGCTTCTGGTAGTTCGGCAGACCCTCCAGGAACAGGATCCGGTCGGTGAGTTCCTCCGCGTGCCGCATCTCGTCGATGGACTCCGCCCGCGTGATGGCGGCGAGCTTCGTATATCCCCAGTTCTCCTGCAGCTTGGCGTGCAGGAAGTACTGGTTGATGGCGGTCAGCTCGGAGGTGAGCTGCTCGTTGAGCAGCGCGATGATCTCTTTGTCGCCCTGCATAAGCTTCCTCGATCTATGCGCTGGTGACCAGGTCCTCTGACCGTTTCAGGATCGCACAGATCTTCCGGACGCAAGACGCGCAGTCCCCCCCTGCACCGGTGGCATCGCGCACCTGGCGAGCCGTCCTCGCCCCCTCGGCGATGCAGTCGTGCACCTCGCTCTCGGTGACCGCGCGGCAGATGCAGACGTACATGGGTCGCCTCTCAGGGATCATGAGGAAGGTTAGGCATACCTAAGATAACTCACTTTGGTAAGGCTTGCCTATGTGATCCAAGGCACAGAAAAGGGCGGCACTCCGCAATGAAGCGCCGCCCCTCGCCTGAGCGTCAGAGCATCACGACCGACCTCAGCACCTCCCCGCGGTGCATCTTGCCGAAGGCCTCCTCGACCTGGTCGAGACCGATGGTCTCGGAGACGAACCCGTCGAGGTCGAGCCGTCCCTGCAGGTAGAGGTCGATCAGCATGGGGAAGTCACGGCTGGGCAGGCAGTCGCCGTACCAGGAGGACTTGAGCGCGCCGCCGCGGCCGAAGACGTCGAGCAGCGGCAGTTCGAGCTGCATCTCCGGCGTCGGCACGCCGACGAGCACGACGGTCCCGGCCAGGTCGCGGGCGTAGAAGGCCTGCTTGTACGTCTCGGGACGGCCCACCGCCTCGATCACGACGTCGGCGCCGAACCCGCCGGTCAGCTCGCGGATGGCCTCCACCGGGTCGGTCTCGCGCGAGTTGACGGTGTGCGTGGCGCCGAAGCCGCGAGCCCAGTCGAGCTTGCGGTCGTCCACGTCGACCGCGACGATCGTCCGGGCCCCGGCGAGCTGCGCGCCCGCGATGGCCGCGTTGCCCACGCCGCCGCAGCCGATCACCGCGACCGTGTCGCCCCGGGTCACGCCGCCGGTGTTGATCGCGGCCCCGAGGCCGGCCATCACGCCGCAGCCGAGCAGGCCTGCGACGGCCGGCTTGGCCGCCGGGTTGACCTTCGTGCACTGCCCGGCCGCCACCAGGGTCTTCTCCAGGAAGGCCCCGATGCCGAGCGCCGGGCTGAGCACGGTGCCGTCGGCCAGGGTCATCTTCTGCGCCGCGTTGTGGGTGTTGAAGCAGTACCACGGCCGTCCCCGCAGGCACGCGCGGCACTGCCCGCACACCGCCCGCCAGTTGAGGATCACGTAGTCGCCGGGCTCGACCTCGGTCACGCCCTCGCCGACCGCCTCGACGACGCCCGCGGCCTCGTGGCCCAGCAGGAACGGGAACTCGTCGTTGATGCCGCCCTCGCGGTAGTGGAGGTCGGTGTGGCAGACCCCGCAGGCCTGCACGTTCACGACGGCCTCGCCGGGCCCCGGGTCCGGCACGACGACCGTCTCCAGCGTCACCGCCTCTCCCTTGCCGCGCGCCACCACGCCCTGGACTTCGTACGGCATGTCCTGCACCTCAACTCTCTCGGCTGGATCTCCTCAGAACATACGGCTCCACCACGCCGAGCCCACGGGCGGGACGGCGGCGGAGTTTGACCAGGTCGACGCCGGGCGCCCCGGCGAGGCCCGCGGCCAGCTCGCTGTCGGCCAGGATCGTGCCGGGCCTGGCGATGGCCGTCAGCCGGGCCGCCAGGTTGACGGTCGTGCCGAAGACGTCGCCCATCGCCGGGAGCACCGGGCCGTACGCCAGCCCGACCCGCACGTCGGGCCCTTCGGCGTCCCGTTTCAGCTCGTCGAGCAGGTCGAGGGCGATGAGGGCCGCGGTCCTCGGGTCGGCGGCGGTGAAGAGCACCTCGTCGCCGAGCGTCTTGACCAGCCGGCCGTCGTGGGCGGCGATCACGTCGGAGGCCCGCGACTCGAACCCCTCGACCAGGTCGGCCAGCGCCAGCTCGTCCAGCTCCCGGGACACGCGGGTGAAGGCGACGAGGTCGGCGAACCCGACCCCGAGCCTCGGCCTGGTCGGCGAGACGTCCTCGCCGGGTTCGGCGAGGGAGACCAGCCGGCCGGCGGTCGCGGCGAGCTGGGAGCGCCAGACGTGCACCAGCGTCTGCTCGAAGTCCGGCAGCAGGCGGCTGACCGTGTCCATCACCTGCCGCAGCGCGTCCTCCCCCGCCCGCGCGCCGGGCTCGATCAGCGCGTCGACCATGATCTCGGCCTGCCACTGGGCGAGCCGCGCGGTCGTACGGCCGAGGGCCCTGGCCATGCGGATGACGGTCCGCTCGTCGAGCATCTCCGCGTCGAGCAGGTCGCGGATGCGGTGCAGGGCCGCCAGGTCGGCCTCGGTGAACGCGACGGCGTCGTCGGCGAACGTGGCGAAGCCGAGGGCCCGCCAGATCCGCGCCGCCAGGTCCTGCGGGATGCCGGCCGCCTCGGCGACCTGCCTCCGCGTGTAGGCCGGCGCCGGCCCCAGGAACAGCCGCCGCATGTCGTCGGCACCGGGCCGCCCGCTGATGTCCACGTCCCCCTCCCCCGCACGGCGCGTGGGCCGCGCCGCGTTCAGTCCCCGTCGATGTTCCCGTCAGCGGCATCCTCCACCAGCCGGAACAGCTCGTGCCGCACACGCTGGATCTGGGGGATGTCGCGGTAGTCGATGTCGCCCTTCTCCGACGCCGACTCGACCCGGAGCGTGCCGCATCCCAGGACGCGCTCCAAGAGCCGCTGGTCGGAGCTCACGCTGCTCACCTTGGCCAGCGGGATGTCGTCCTCCGACTTGTTCAGCACTCCCGTGCTGATCGCGAAGCGGTGCGAGGTCAGCGTGTAGGACGTCGTCACCCAGCGCAGATAGGGGACGATCGTCCACAGGACCAGCGCAACGAAGGCGACCACGGCCACCGCGCCGCGGGCGTACCCCGCGTACTCGTAGTCGCCGGGGATGAGGACGAAGGCCGCGACGGCGGCGGCCAGCACGACGATGAGAGCCAGGACCGGAAGGATCAGACGCTTCCAGTGCGGATGGAACGATAGAACGACCCGCTCGCCGTCGGCCAGGTATTGATCGGGAAGACCCATGGCGCAAATCGTGACACGATCGCCGGTGGATTGCATGCGTTCGCTCAGCCCGCGGCGCCGTTCTCCCGGGACGTGTCGCGGCGGACGTGGACGACGTCGCCCGCGCTGAGCGTGTGCTCTCCGTCTCCGGCGCGTACGAGCAGGTGGCCGGACGCGTCGACGCCGGTCGCCAGGCCGGTCAGCACCCGCTCGCCGGGCAGTTCGATCCTGACCTCCTGCCCCACGGTGGACGACCGGGCGAGGTAGGCGGCACGCAGGCCAGAGGCGTCCGCGTCGCCGTCGGCGGCCTTCCAGTCGCGGTAGTGCGACTCGACCTCCCGCAGGATCGCGCGCAGCAGCGGGTCGCGGTCGGTGCAGGCGGCGTTCTCGACGGCGAGGGATGTGGCCCGCTCCACGGGCAGTTCCTCCGGCGGCAGGGAGACGTTGAGCCCCATGCCGACGACCACCATGCGGTCCACCCGCTCGGCCAGGATCCCGGCGAGCTTGCGCTCCCCCACCATGAGGTCGTTGGGCCACTTGAGCCGCACGTCGACCTCCGCGATCCGCCGTACGGCCGAGGCGGCGGCGAGACCGACCAGCAGCGCCAGCCAGCCCTGCCGGGCGAGCGGCACCTCCGGCCGCAGCAGCATCGAGAACGTCAGCCCCGAGCGCGGCGGCGCCGTCCACGGGCGCCCGAGCCTGCCCCGGCCGGCGAACTGCGACTCCGCGACCAGCACGGCGCCCTCCGCCGGGCTCTCGCGCACGGTCCTGGCCAGGTCGGCGTTGGTGGACCCGGTCCGCTCGACGACGCGTACGGACGACCACAGCGAGCCTGGGCGGACCAGCGCCCTGGTCAGCGCGGTCTCGGACAGCGGGGGCCGGTCGAGATCGGCGTACGGCGAGTCGGGCACGCACCCAG
This sequence comes from Microbispora sp. H10830, assembly GCF_014161375.1. Taxonomy (NCBI): domain Bacteria; kingdom Bacillati; phylum Actinomycetota; class Actinomycetes; order Streptosporangiales; family Streptosporangiaceae; genus Microbispora; species Microbispora sp. H10830. The sequence goes on along the minus strand of NZ_JABBWX010000003.1, from coordinate 309,485 downwards.
GCTATCGGCCCCCGGGCCGCCTCCGCCGCCACGCCGTCCGTCAGCCGGAACCCGCGGGTCCGATCATCGGCAGGACCGGCCCGCGGGCACGGACTCCAGGGCGCGCATCCGCCGGAGCCGGGCGGCGAGGGGCCGTCGTCATCGGGCGTCCCGCGTGCCCGCCGGCGTCTGCCACCAGGGGCCGCCGCGCTCGTCTGCCAGGCGCAGCGCCTCGGCGGCGACCTGCTCGGGCGGGATGTCGAGGCAGTCGAGGGCGAAGGGGCAGGCGAGCTGGCGGCAGGGCGAGCAGGCGGTGGGCACCGTGAGGATCGACGCCGGGCCGAACCGCGGCCGATACTGCTCCACCTGCTCGGTGCCGGCGAACAGCACGACCACGGGCGTGCCGAGCGCGCTGGCCAGGTGGGCCCCGCCGCTGTTGTTGCACACGACCACGTCGACGGCGTCGATGAGCGCCGCCAGGACCGGTACGTCGAACCGGCCCGGCAGCAGGACCGCACCGGGCACCCCGGCGCCGGTGGCCTCGACGAGCGGCGCCTCCCTGGCCGTGCCCGCCACGAGGACCCGCAGCCCGGCGGCCGTCAGCAGCCCTGCCACCCGGGCGAACCGGTCGGCCGGGTAGCGCCGCGCGGAGCAGGAGGCTCCCGGAAGGATGAGCGCGCAGGGCCGCCTTCCGCGACCGTCGGCGTGGCCGTCCCCTCCTGGCCGGCCGTCGAGCAGGCGGCGGGCCGCACCGGCCGCCTCGGCGGGCACGCGCACGCGGAGCCTGCCCTCGACCGGAGGGACGCCCGCCCGTTCGAGGAGGTGCAGCGCGCGGTCCACCTGATGGGTCTCGTCCGGCGGCGAGGGCACCCAGTGGGTCAGCCCCGCCCCGCCGAACTCCTTGGACATGCCGACCCGTACGGGCACCCCGGCGAGCCGGCAGAGGTACGCGGCCGGCCAGGGGGCCTGGGAGAACGAGGTCAGGATCACCGCCGCTTCGTAGCCGCCCCACCCGATCCGCTCGACGAGATCCAGGTCGTCGGTGACCGGGACCTCCTCCCCGCCCGTCTTCTGCCACGAGACCGAGGCGGTGAGCACGCCGTCCACCTCGGGGAGCAGCGCGGCCGCGGCGGCGCCCGCGGGGGCGGCCAGCAGATCGAGCCGGGCGCGGGGAGCGGCCCGCCGCAGCGCCCGCAGCGCCGGGCCCGCCATCACGACGTCGCCGAGGTTGTCGGGGCGGATCACGAGCACGCGGGCGAGCCCCCACCACGGGACCGGTGGGCCTGCGAGCGCCGCGGGATGCTCCATCTCCTGCGCGTACCCCTCAAAAACTGCACATAAAGCCCCATAAAAGCACGGTTTGCCCTGAAACTCCCTCGGGCACCTCCGGGGCAGCGACGCCGAGGACGGGGAGGCGTGACCGTGACGAAGGGTGGCCGGATCCGCGTGGCCATGGTCCACGGTCCCGGGCCCGCCGACCGCGACGGCGTCGGCGACTACGTCGAACGGCTCGTCGGCGCGCTCGGCGACGCAGGAGTCGAGGCGGTGGGGGTGCCCGTGGGGTCCCCGGGGGCTCGCTCCCCCTGGCACTGGCTGCCGGCCACGCTCGACGCCGCCCGTCGGGTGCGGCGGCTGCGCCCGGACGTGGTCCACGTGCAGTTCGCCCCTTCGGCCTACCGGTTCTCCGGGCTCCCCGGACTGCTGCCACCCCTGCTGCCGCCCGGCGCGCCGCTGGTGACCACCCTGCACGAGTACGGCTGGTGGGCGGCCCCCGGCTGGGTGCCAGGCCCCCTCTGGCGGCCCCTGGAACGGGCCCGCCTGTGGGACCGGGAGACCGGGCGGCTGGTGCCCGCAAGCGCTCTCGTGGTCGTGACGAACGCCTCTCACGCCCGGCAGGTCAGGCGGCGCGTCGGAAGGGCCGCCGTGGAGGTGCCGCTGGCCCCGAACGTCGTGGACCACGGCGGCGGACGGCAGGCGCGCGTGCGGGTGCGCGACCGGCTCGGCATGAACCCGGACGACCCGCTGCTCGCCTTCTTCGGGTTCGTGCATCCCGTGAAGGGTGTGCGGCAGCTCGTCGAGGCCCTGCCCGCGCTGCGCGCGACCCGCCCCCGCCTGCGCCTGCTGGTCGTGGGCGGCTTCACCTCCCAGGCGCTGCCGGAGGCCGAGGCCCGGGCCTTCCGGGCGGAACTGGAGGCGCTGGCGGCGCGGCACGGCGTCGCGGACGCGGTGACGTTCACCGGGCACCTGCCCGCCGCGCGGGTGTCGGAGTTCCTGCACGCCGCCGACGCGGGCGTGCTGCCCTTCACCGCCGGGGTGACGATCAAGAGCGGCGCGCTGCTCACGATGCTGGCGCACGGGCTGCCCACCGCGGTCACCGTGCCGGACGAGCCCGACCCCGCCCTCCCGCTCGGAGCGGCCGTCGCCGTGATCAGGGCCCGCCGCGACCCGGCCGCCGTCGCGGACGCCGTCGCGCCGCTGCTCGACGACCCCGAGGCGGGACGGCGCATGGGCAGGGCGGCCCGGCGGCTCGCCACCCGCCACTCCTGGTCCCGGGTCGCCGCCGCCCACCGCGCGCTGTACGAGACCCTGGCCGGCCCGCGCCGCCCGCTCGTCCGCCCGGATGCGTGAGCCGTACCGGGAGATCCTGGTCGTCGACCTGCTCGGCGGGATCGGCGACCTGCTCATGCTCCTGCCCGTCGTGCACGGCCTGGCCCGCGGGAGCCCCGGCGGGTCGCTGCGCGTGCTCACCCACGAGCCCGGCGCCGCCCTCCTGCGCGGCGACCCCGCCGTCACGCGGGTGCTCACCCCCCGCCACGGCGGGGCGGGCGCGGAGCGTGAGGCGGTGGCCGAGGCGCTGGCCGCCCGGCGCCCGGATCTCGCGATCACCACCACCCGCTACGACGGCATTCCGGATCTCCTCGCCGCCTCGGGCGCCCGCTGCGTCACCGATCTGTGGCGCCGCCCGCCCGCTGACGAGCCGGTCGGCGGGCGCTACCTGCGCATCCTGCTCGCCGAGGGCCTGCTGCGGCCCGAGGACGCCCTCGTCCGTCCGGCCGTGCGCCTGACGCCGGCCGAGATCGCGTACGGCGAGAGCACGCTCGCCCGCCGCATTCCGGCCGACGCGGCGCGGGCCCCGGTCGTGCTGATCACGGACGCGGGCATGGACGTGAAGCGGTGGCCCGCCGGGCGCTGGCGCGAACTCGCCGCGTCGCTGGCCCGGCGCGGCCATCTCCTGCTCACGCCCGACGCGCCGCCCAAGCGGGGCCCCGCGGAGGCCGCCGTTTTCGGCCGAGAGGTGGCCGTGCTGCCGCGGTGCGGCCTGCGCGGGCTCGCCGCGTGCTTCGCCGCCGTGGCGCGTCGCGGCGGCGTGGTCGTGGGCGGCGACACCGGGCCGCTGCGGCTGGCCGCGGCGGCCGGAGCGGCCACCGTCGGGCTGTTCGGGCCCACCTGGGCCGGCAGGTACGGCATCGGCTCCGGGGACGGAGCGGGCTCCGCCGACCTGCAGGGGCTGCCGGGCTGCCCGCACCGCAGGCCCACGGCCATCACCGAACAGCCGTGCTGGTGGACGGCCGAATGCCCGCTGTCCGCTGCGGGCCCCGCCTGCATGGCCGACATCCCCGTGGCGTCCGTCGTGCACGCCGTGACCCGCCTGTGCGCCGGTCTCCCCGGTCTCCCCGGTCCCCCCGGGCGCCACCCGGCGGACGACCGCTGACCCTGCTGACCCCTGCTGACCCCTGCTGACCCCTGCTGACCCATACTGATCGTGGCGTGGCAGGCTGCGTACGGGAAAGAACGGCAGCCATGCCGTCGAGGAGGAAACAGATGGAACGGGACGGCGCGGCGCGGCCCACTGCCCGTTTGGGGCCCGTCACGCGGTCACGCGTCCGGAGGGTGTCCGGATCGGCCGTACGCGACCGGCGTGACGACCTCGCCACGGAGGAACCGCTGGAGATCCGGCTCCTGGCCGGAGGCGAGAGCCGTACGGTGGCGATCACGATGCGGACGCCGGGCGCGGACTTCGAGCTCGCGGCGGGGTTCCTGCACGGTGAGGGGATCGCCGGCCCCGGCGACATCGCCGCCATCGGCTACTGCACGGACGAGGATCTGGAGCCCGAGGCGCGCTACAACACCGTGACCGTGCGGCTCGCCGCCTCCCGGCTCCCCGACCTCGCCGCCACGGCGCGGAACTTCCTGACGTCGAGCGCGTGCGGCGTCTGCGGCACGGCGAGCCTCGACGCCCTGCGCGACCGCTGCGCCGTGCCGGCCGCGCGCCCGCCGGTCACCGTGCGCGCAACGACCCTGTACGGCCTGCCCGACCGGCTGCGGGAGGCCCAGGGGGTGTTCGGCAGGACGGGCGGGCTGCACGCCGCCGGACTGTTCACCCCCGACGGCGGCACACCGCTGGCCGTGCGGGAGGACGTGGGGCGGCACAACGCCGTCGACAAGCTGGTCGGCTGGGCGCTGCTCGGCGGCGGGACCCCCCTCGACCGGCACGTCCTGCTGGTCAGCGGCCGGGTCGGCTACGAGATCATGCAGAAGGCCGCGAGCGCCGGGATCCAGATCGTGTGCGCCGTGTCCGCGCCCTCCTCGCTCGCCGTCGATCTGGCGCGCGAGTTCGGCATCACGCTCGTGGGGTTCCTGCGCGAGGAGCGCTTCAACATCTACGCCTGTCCCGAGCGGATCGACGTCGAGCAGGCGGCCGAGACGCCGTGATCAGAACCGGCGGTCGAACCGGGCGGGCGCTCGGGTTCGAGCGCCCGGCCGGTTCGCACGCCGTCGTCAGCCGGTGTTCTGCAGGCCGGCCGCTACGCCGTTCACGCTGAGCAGCAGCAGCGTGGACAGGCGCTCGCGCTCTTCCTCCGACAGGTCGCCCGCCGCCCGCAGCGCCGACAGCGCCCGCAGCTGGAGGTGGCTGAGCGCGTCCACGTAAGGATCGCGCAGTTGCACGGCACGCGACAGCACGCGCCGGTTCTCCAGCAGGCGGGCGTGGCCCGTCACCTCCAGCACCAGCCGCCTCGTGAGGTCGTACTCCTCGAGGACCTGCTCGACGAAGTCGCTCCGGCCGCCCAGGGCCAGGTAGCGGGACGCGATGGAGCGGTCGGTCTTGGCCAGCGACATCTCCGCGTTGTCCAGCATCGCGGCGAACAGCGGCCACTCCTGGTAGGCCGAGCGCAGTTCGGCCATGCCGCCGTCGGTGACCACGGCGGCCAGGCCGCTGCCCAGGCCGTACCAGCCGGGGAGGTTGACCCGCGTCTGGGCCCACGAGAACACCCACGGGATGGCCCGCAGGTCGTCCAGGGAGCGGGGCGCGCCGAGGCCGCGCCGCGCGGGCCGGGAACCGAGCCGCAGGGAGCCGAGCTCCTCCAGCGGGCTCACCAGCGCGAACCACTCGGGGAAGCCCGGGGCCTCGGTCAGCGCCCGATAGGCGCGCTCGGAGGCCACGGCTACGGTGTCGGCAAGCCGGCGGAACTTCGCCGCCGCGGCGGCCGTGCTCGACTCCACCGCCGAGGTGGACGCGAGCAGCACGGCGTTGGTGACCTGCTCGATGTGCCGCTTGGCGATCGCCGAGTGGCCGTATCGCGCGAAGATGACCTCGCCCTGCTCGGTGACCTTGAACCGGCCGGCGACCGAGCCGGGGGCCTGGGCGAGCACGGCGCGGTTGGCCGGGCCGCCGCCCCGGCCGAGTGCGCCGCCCCGGCCGTGGAAGAGCGTCAGCCTGATGTCGTTGGCCGCGGCCCAGGCGGTGAGCGCCCCCTGCGCGTCGTACAGGCGCAGGGTGGCCGCCGCCGGGCCGAGTTCCTTGGCCGAGTCGGAGTAGCCGAGCATGACCTCCATGCGCCGCCCGTTCTCGGCGAGCCGCCGGCGCACGGGCTCCAGGTTGACCATGCCCTCCAGCACGGCGGAGGAGTTGTCGAGGTCCTCGCCCGACTCGAACAGGGGGACCACGTCGAGCACCGGGGCGCGGTCGCCCAGGGCGTGCCTGGCCAGCTCGTAGACCGCCGCGATGTCGTCGGACGAGCGGGTGAACGAGACGACGTAGCGGGAGCAGGCGGCCACGCCGAAGCGCTCCTGGATCCACCCGATCACCCGGATCGTGGCCAGGACCTCCTCGGTGCGCTCCGACAGCGTGCCTGAGGCGATCTCCTTGAGCGCCGCCGCGTGCACCGCCGAGTGCTGGCGCACCTCCAGCTCCGCCAGGTGGAAGCCGAACGTCTCGACCTGCCAGATCAGGTGCTGCAGCTCACCGTACGCCTGCCGTACGGCGCCGGCCCCGCGCAGGGAGTCCTGCGTGAGCCGCAGGTCGGTCAGCAGCTCGGCGGGCGCGCGGTAGGCGAGGTCGAGGTCGCGGCGGCGGGTCGCGGCGATCCTGGCCGCCACGAACATCAGCCACTGGCGGTGCGGCTCCCGCGGCGACCGGGTGGCCATCTCCGACACCATGTCGGGGTGGTCGTCCTCGGCCTGCGCGAGCGCGGCCCGCAGCTCGGCGGACGGCGGCGTGAAGACGCTGGCGAGGGTGAGCGACCTCCCGATCCGGGTGGTGGCGTTCTCCAGTGCGATCAGCACATGCTCGGCCTGGATCTGGATGGCCTCCCTGGTCACCTTGGCGGTGACGTTGGGGTTGCCGTCGCGGTCGCCGCCGATCCAGCTTCCGTAGCGGATGTATGCCTTGGCCAGCGGCTCCCGCGTCCCGGTGCCGGACCCGAGCGCCGCGTCGAGCGAGCGGTAGATCAACGGCACCGTGCGGAACAGCGTCTCGTCGAACGCCGCCATCGCCGTACGGACCTCGTCCAGCGGGTCGAGCTTGGTGTGGCGGAGCTGGGCGCTCCGCCACAGGATGTCGATCTCCTCGAGCAGCCGCCGGTGGGCCTCCTCCCGCTCGGCGGTGCCCCGGCCGGGGGTGTTGTAGGCGTCGAGCTGGGCGCTGATCCGCTGGATGGCGGTGACGATCGCCCGCCGCCGCGCCTCCGTGGGGTGGGCGGTCAGCACGGGCCGGAACTCCAGCCCGTCGATCAGGTCGTGGAGCCGGTCGTCCCCGCGCAGCCGCTGCACGGCCTCCGCGAGGGACTCGCGCAGCGGCACGTCGTCCTTGTCGCGCTGCCGCAGGATGCGGATGCGGTAGTGCTCCTCGGCGAGGTTGGCGAGATGGAAGTAGCAGGTGAAGGCTCGGGCGATCTGCACGGCGCGGTCCACGGGCCATTCGGCCACCAGGGCCGCGACCTCGTCGGCCGTCGTCTCCTGACGCCGGGCCGCGATCACCGCCTTCCGGAGCCGTTCTACGTCGGCGAGGAGGTCGGGGCCGCCGTGCTCGGCGATCACCTGACCCAGTAGTCCACCCAATAGGCGCACGTCAGCGCGGAGTTCGTCCGGCATCTCCGCTACGGCGTTGTGTCGTTCGGCAGGAGCGATGGCGGCCATGTTTGGAAGGCTAGCGAATCCCGCTCGGGAGCTTGAGGGCGGTCTCACCAATTGGACTAGACCACTCGATCACGCAGGTCAGACCGGTCGCACGTCCGGGGTGCGGAGCGCCTCGGCCGGGGCTTCGGGGAGCGCCCTGAAACGGCGGGTGAGGTGCTGGGCGAGCTGCCCGTGCGCCACCACGATCGCGGCGAACGCGACGACCAGCACGGTGATCGGCGTCAACTGGTCGTCGTCGGCCAGGACGATGATCTTCGCGTCGCTTAGCCCCGTCCTCGCGGCCATCAGCCCCGTGAGCGCGGCGGTCACCCAGCGACCGGCATGCATGATCGCCGGACGCGCGGTCGCGGTCACCGCGGCCGGCAGGGCCAGCACGACGAACGCGACGAGGATCCCGACCGTGCCCACCAGGGACAGGCCGGTCGATTGGTCGACGGCCAGCGCGACGCCCCGCATCAGGAGGCGCGCCAGCCCCCCGATGACCAGTCCGCTCAGCGCCGCCGCGCCCACCGGCGCCAAGATCGCACGGCCCAGCCGCCTGTTTTCGCCCATCACTTCTCCCCTAGAACGGTCCAAAACGGTTATAGAGGCGGGCCGTATCCCCCGCCACCACCGCAAGAACTTCGCAACTCCTCTGTTACGCGAGAGCGCGGCCGTGTCTGGACTGCGGCGAAACACCACGGTCAGGTGGGGCGGGAGACGGCGGTGAGGAGTTCGGGGAGGCGGGCGAAGCCGACGCCGGCGGCGATCCGGCGGCCCGCCCAGGCGGCCGCCACGCCGTACGGCACGGCGAACACGGCCCACCAGGAAAGGCCGAACAGGACCGGCAGCACGACCGGCAGCGTGAGCACGCCGGTGACGAGCATCGTGGCGAAGGAGGCCACGAACGCCTGTCCGCCCTGCCCCGGAGCGGCGCCGCTGAAGGCGTTCAGGCGGTCGGGGTAGGTGTACGGCGCGGTCACGCTGGTGAGCGCGCCGACGCCCATGGCGACGCCGAGCACGCCCCAGGCGACCGGCGCCGCTGCGAGGGCCCAGACGGCGTCGCCCGCCACCAGCGCGGCGATCAACGACACCGCGGTCAGCAGCGGCACCCCGATGACCGCCATGGCCAGGTGCCGGCCGGCCAGGTCGGTACGCAGGTCGCGCGGGGTGGAGAACACCACCGCGTTCATCCACAGCGACCTGCCGTCGATGCCGAAGGAGTTGGCCGCCTGCAGCCCGATCACGACGGCCGCCAGGCAGGCGGGCCCGACCACGAACTGCGGCCCGGCCGTGCCGTCCGGCCCCCGCAGGGAGAACATGATGACCACGCTCACGAAGAGCGCGACGATCCAGTTCACCCGGCCCCGGGGCTCTCTTGCGGCGTACTTCAGCTCCTTGGTGACGACGGCGCCGAGCATGCCGTCCGGCAGGAACCGGCCGAACGGGACCCGTCCGGACCGCCGGACGGAGCCGCCGCCCTGGCTGGAGGCGTCGGGCCGCACCAGCGCGTGCCGCAGCGCGGCGATCCACAGCCACCCCAGCACGACGACCGCCATCGCGACGACGATCAGCTCGGCGACGCCGATGAGACCGCCGTCGGCGATCGCGTGCGCGGCCAGCCCCGGCGGTGTCCACCGCAGGACGTCCCCCGCCGACGCCAGGATCCGGGTGGGGTCGCCGGAAAGCCCCCGGTTGATCAGCAGGTTGGGCAGTTGGAAGAGCAGCACGCCGAAGACGGCGGCGACCGCGAGGAGGTCGCGTCCCCTGCGGGTGCGCAGCACGCCGGACAGCGCGGTGGTCACCAGGCGGGAGGCCGTGAGGCAGAAGGCGAACTGGAGGACCACCGCGGGCACCCCGAGCAGCACCCCGCCCGGCCCGTGGGCGAGCGCGACCACGCCGCCGAACAGCGCGGCCAGCGAGGCGATCGGCCACGGGCCGGTCGCCGACGCGGCCAGCATGCCGGTCGCGAGCTGCCGGGTGGTCAGCGGGAACAGGGCCAGCCGGGCCGGGTCGAGCGTCTCGTCCAGGCCGAAGGCCATCAGCGGCACGGCGATCCACCCGACGGCGAACATCGCGAACGCCGCCGACACGAGGTCGAGGGCGGCGTCGGACGGCGCGAACCGGATGAGGGACAGCAGCGCGAACCCCGCGACGGCGGCGAGGAGGGCGGCGCCCAGCGAGAAGACGAAGCCGACCTGCTTGCCGATCTCGCCGCGCAGGCCTCCGCGCACCAGGCTGAGCTTCAGCCGGACGAACAGCCAGGTCATGCCGGGGACCCGAGCCACGACAGGCCCTCCTCCCCGTTGCCGCGCACGCCGACGAGGTCGAGGAACGCCTCGTTGAGCGTGCGGCCCCGCCGTACGTCGTCGAGCGGGCCCTGCGCGACGACGAGGCCCCGGTTCATCACCGACACCCAGTCGCACAGCCGCTCGACCAGGTCCATCACATGGCTGGAGAAGACGACGGTGGAACCCGACGCGGTGTATCTGCGCAGCACCTCGATCAGCGTGTTGGCGGAGACGGGATCGACGCCCTCGAACGGCTCGTCGAGGAACAGCACGCCCGGGTTGTGCAGCAGCGCCGCCGCGAGGCCGATCTTCTTGCGCATGCCGGTGGAGTAGTCGACCACCAGCTTGTCCTGCGCCTCGACCAGGTCCATGACCTTGAGCAGCTCGTCGGCGCGCCTGCCGACCTCGTCCAGGGGGATGCCGCGCAACTGGCCGCCGTACATCAGCAGTTCGCGGCCGGACAGCCGTTCGAACAGCCGCAGGCCCTCGGGCAGCACGCCGATGTGCGCCTTGACGCCGACGGGGTCGGTCCACACGTCGTGGCCGTCGATCTCGATCCGCCCGCCGTCCGGACGCAGCAGCCCGGTGACCATGCTCAGCGTCGTCGTCTTGCCCGCGCCGTTGGGACCGACCAGGCCGGCGAAGCTGCCCCTCGGCACGACCAGATCGACCCCGCCGACCGCCACCTGCTGCCCGAAGCGCTTGTACAACCCCTGCGTGCGTACGGCGTCCGTCATGGAGCCCCCATTTATATAAAGCCGTCGTAAAGCCGAACGAATGGCACACGGGCCGCGTTCCTGTGGAGAGTTCCCACCCGGGCGATTGCGATCCCGGTGAGCGCGACCCGGCGCGACCGCGCGGCCCCGGCCTGGTTAACCTGTCGGCCATGGATTCGACGCGACCCGGAGCGGCGTTCGGGACCCGAGGGCCGCTGAGCATGCGAGGAACGGTGAGCGGGCGATGAGCGCCGAACGCGCCCCCGAGATCGACATCCACACCACCGCCGGCAAGCTCGCCGACCTGGAGCGCCGCCGGAGCGAGGCGGCCCACGCCGGCTCCCAGCGGGCGGTGGAGAAACAGCACGCCAAGGGCAAGATGACGGCCCGCGAGCGGCTGGCCGCCTTCCTGGACGAGGGCTCCTTCGTGGAGTTCGACGAGCTGGCCAGGCACCGGGCGACCGCCTTCGGCCTCGACCGCGAGCGTCCGTACGGCGACGGGGTCGTGACCGGGTACGGCACGGTGGACGGCCGGCCGGTCGCGGTGTTCGCACAGGACTTCACCGTGTTCGGCGGCTCGCTGGGCGAGGTCTTCGGCGAGAAGATCGTCAAGGTGATGGACCACGCGCTGAAGACCGGCTGCCCGGTGATCGGCATCAACGACTCGGGCGGCGCGCGCATCCAGGAAGGCGTGGTCTCCCTCGGCCTGTACGCCGAGATCTTCAAGCGCAACGTGCACGCCTCCGGCGTGGTCCCGCAGATCTCGCTGATCATGGGCCCGTGCGCGGGCGGCGCCGTGTACTCCCCCGCGCTGACCGACTTCGTCCTGATGGTGCAGGAGAAGTCGCACATGTTCATCACCGGGCCGGACGTCATCAAGACCGTGACCGGCGAGGAGGTGACGTTCGAGGAGCTGGGCGGCGCGCACACGCACAACTCGCGCTCCGGCGTCGCCCACTACGAGGCGTCCGACGAACAGGACTGCCTCGACTTCGCCAAGGCGCTGCTGTCCTATCTGCCGTCCAACAACATGGACGACGCACCCGCCTTCGACGTCGAGGCGGACCTGGAGACGACCGACGAGGACCGCGAGCTCGACACGCTGATCCCCGACTCGGCCAACCAGCCGTACGACATGCACACGGTCATCGAGCACGTCCTCGACGACGGCGAGTTCCTGGAGATCCACGCGGGCTTCGCGCCGAACATCGTCGTCGGCTTCGGCCGGGTCGAGGGGCGTTCTGTGGGCGTCGTCGCCAACCAGCCGATGAGCTTCGCCGGGACGCTCGACATCGCCGCCTCCGAGAAGGCCGCCCGGTTCGTGCGCACCTGCGACGCCTTCAACATCCCGGTGCTGACCTTCGTCGACGTGCCGGGCTTCCTTCCGGGCACCGACCAGGAGTGGAACGGCATCATCCGGCGCGGCGCCAAGCTGCTCTACGCCTACGCCGAGGCGACCGTGCCGCTGGTCACCGTCATCACCCGCAAGGCGTACGGCGGGGCGTACGACGTCATGGGGTCCAAGCACCTCGGCGCGGACGTCAACCTGGCCTGGCCCACCGCCCAGATCGCCGTGATGGGAGCGCAGGGCGCGGTCAACATCCTCTATCGGCGCGAGCTGGCCGCCGCCGACGACCCGGACGCCGACAGGGCCCGCTTCATCAGCGAGTACGAGGACACGCTGGCCAACCCGTATCTCGCGGCCGAGCGCGGCTACGTGGACGCGGTCATCCGGCCCTCGGACACCCGGGTCCAGGTCGTCCGCGCGCTGCGCGCCCTCCGTAACAAGCGGGCCACGCTGCCCCCGAAGAAGCACGGGAACATTCCGCTGTGACCAGTCGCGAGCCGTACCTCAGCATCGTCCGGGGGGACGCCACCCCCGAGGAGACCGCCGCCCTCGTCGCCGCGCTGGCGGCGCGGGCGGCGGCGCGCGCCACCCGGCCGGCGGCACCGGAAACGAGCCCGGCAAACTGGAGGAATCCGGCACATCGGCTGCGCCTGGGCCTCCCGCACGGCCCGGGAGCCTGGCGGGGGGCCTTCTTCCCCGGCGGGTGACACGTCTTCCGACGCCATCCGCGACGACTACGGACCGATTACATCGCCGGAACAGGGTGTCAACTGGCTCAAGAGTTGGGACTATCTAGAAAGCGGGGGAATATAGTCAGCCGATCAACTAGTGACGAGTCCAGGAGGACACCATGGCCATCCCGGACTTCAGCGCACATGGCATTGCCGCAAAGTATGCCGTTCTCGTGGACGTCGGTTACCTTTACGCGGCCGCCGGTGAAGTTCTCTTAGGCGCCAAGGAGCGTAAGGAGTACCGCGTCGCCGCGGACGAGCTGATCCAGGCGCTGCAGAAGCACGCGCTCGAGCGCATTCCGGGCGAGCTGCTGCGCGTCTACTGGTACGACGCCGCCCGCGATCGCGTGCCCACGGTGGACCAGCGTGTGATCGCCCAGCTGCCCTGGGTCAAGGTCAGGCTCGGCAACCTGAACGCCCGTGGCCAGCAGAAGGGGGTGGACGCGCAGATCCGCAGCGACCTCGAGGCCCTCGCCCGCCACCACGCCGTGAGCGACACCGTGCTGATCGCCGGGGACGAGGACATGGTGCCCGCCGTGGAGGCCGCGCAGGCGTACGGCGTGCGCATCCACCTGTGGGGGGTCGAGCCGCCGTTCGGGACCAACCAGGCCGAGCGGCTCGTCTGGGAGTCGGACACCGTCGAGATCATCAGTGCCGACTTCCTGCGTCCGTTCTTCACCCGCGCCCCGGTGCCCGTGCCCGTTGTGCCCACGCCGTCGCCCGCCCAGGTCTTCGCGGGCCGTACGGTCAAGCCGATGCCGCCGAAGACGCCCATGGGCCAGGTCGCCAAGCTGGGCCCGGGCCGGCCCCGCGTGGAGGAGGTCGGCGAGCACGTGGCGCAGAAATGGATACTGACCCGGGGCCGCGACAACATCCGCGACCTGCTGCCGGGTCCGCTGCTGCCCACGGTGATCGACACCGAGCTGCTCATCGAGGCCGAGAAGGAGCTCGGCCACTCCCTGCGGCCCTATCCGGAGGCGCGGGTCTGGCTGCGCGACGGTTTCTGGGCCCGGGTCTACCGCGAGTTCGACCTCGGGGTCGGCATCTCCAGCAAGTGACGCCGGCGTTCTGATCCAGCGTCCCAGCTCGCGCGGGAGCACTCCAGGCTCACCGCCCGGTCTCGCGCGGGGCCCCTCCGCGTTGCCGCGGCATCCTGACGGCCGCGTCCGATTTCCGCCAGTCCGCATCGGCGGCCAGCGCATAACGTCGTGTACGTGACCACACGACAGCTCGACTTCGACGCGTGCTACCTCGCCGTCTCCGCGCGGGACTCCCGCTTCGACGGGCGTTTCTACACGGCTGTCACCACCACCGGCATCTACTGCCGCCCGATCTGCCCCGCCCGCACCCCCGCCCGGGGCAACGTCCGCTTCTACCGCCACGCCGCCGCGGCCGAGGCCGCCGGGTTCCGGCCCTGCCGCCGCTGCCGTCCGGAGCTCAGCCCCGGCGACCCCGGCTGGGACGTCCGCGCCGACCTCGTCGGACGCGCGCTGCGGCTGATCGACGACGGGGTGGCCGACGAGTCCGGCGTCGCCGGGCTGGCCCGCCGCCTGCACGTGACCGAGCGGCACCTGCACCGCCTGTTCGCCGCCGAACTCGGCACCGGGCCGCTCGCCGTCGCCCGCACCCGGCGGCTGCTGCTCGCCAAGCAACTGCTCACCGAGACCACCCTGCCGATCACCGACGTGGCGTTCGCCGCCGGGTTCGGCAGCGTACGCCAGTTCAACGCGGCCATGAAGGAGTCGTACGGCTTCGCGCCGGGAGAGCTGCGCAGGGCCAACGGGCCGGTGCACGAGAAGGGGGGTCCGGTCGCCCTCACGACCGGGCTGACCCTGCGGCTCGGCCACCGGGAGCCGTACGACGCGCAGTCGGTGCTGCGCTTCCTCGCCGCCCGGGCGATCCCCTCGGTGGAGGCGGTCTGCCGGTCGGGGGACGACGTGACGGCCTACACGCGGGCCGTGCCGGGCGGCTCGATCACGCTGCGGCCCGCCGCCGGACATGTCCGGCTCACGGTGCGGACCACCGAGACGCACCTGCTCTCCCGGCTGGTGGCCCGCTGCCGCCGCCTGCTCGACCTCGACGCCGACCCCGGGGCGGTGCGGGAGATCCTCGGTTCGACGTCGCTCGCGCCGCTGGTCGCGGCCCGTCCCGGGCTGCGCGTGCCGGGAGCGTACGACGGGTTCGAACTGGCGGTCCGGGCGGTCGTCGGGCAGCAGATCTCGGTGGCCGGGGCCCGCACCCTGCTGGGCCGCATCGCCGCCCGGGCCGGCGTCCCCGCCGTCCCCGACCGTTCTGCCGACGAGAACGGGAACCCCGACGCGGCCGTGACCGGCCAGGTGCCGTTGCTGTTCCCCACGGCCGACCGGCTCGCCGCGGCCGACCTGGACGGCCTCGGGCTCACCACCCGCAGGGTCGCCACGATCAGGGCGCTGGCCGAGGCGGTGGCCTCCGGCGCGATCGACCTCGACGGCGCGGGCGACCCCGCCGACACCACCGCCGGGCTGCTGGAGATCCCCGGGATCGGCCCGTGGACGGCCGGTTACATCGCGCTGCGCGCGCTGCGTGACCCGGACGCGTGGCCCGAGGGCGACCTCGTGCTGCGCAGGACGATGGAACGGCTCGGCGTCGCCGCGGGCGAGGCCGAGCGATGGCGGCCCTGGCGCGCGTACGCCGCGCTCCACCTGTGGAGCCACGCCTCCGACAATCCAGACACCACACCACGAGGACACGACAGATGATCATCACGCAGACCGTGCCCACCCCGGTGGGCCCCCTCGCTCTGCTCGCCCGCGACGGCGTGCTCGTCGCGGCCGGTTTCACCGCCGACCCCCGCGAGATGTTCGCCCGGCTCTCGCCGTCCCTGCGGGCGCTTCCCCTGCGGGAGGACGATCTCGGCGACGCGGCCGAGGCCGTGCGGGAGTACCTCGACGGGAAGGTCGACGCGCTCGACCGGATCCCCGTCGAGCAGCCCGGCACCCCCACGCGACAGCGCCTGTACGAGGCGCTGCGCGCCGTGCCCGCCGGGACCACCGTGTCGTACGCGCAGCTCGCGGAGAAGGCGGGGCTGCCCAGGACGGCCGCACGGGCCGCGGGGTCGGCCTGCGCGCAGAACCTGATCGCGCCGTTCGTGCCGTGCCACCGCGTGGTGCCCTCGACCGGCGGTTACGGCAGTTACTACTACGGCACGCCGGTCAAGGAGTGGCTGGTCGCCCACGAGTCCCGCGCCTGACCCGCCTGCGGGGCCGAGGTCCGGGGGCGGGTCATCGGACGCCCGCCCCACCCCCGGACGGCGGGGACGGGGACGGGTCAATCCTTGACGATGCTCTGGACCTCGCCGACGGGCACGTCCCTGGTCGCGGCGACCTGGATCGGGTCGTACGCGAACGGGACGACCTGGCCGCCCTGGTTGCCGTTGCCGGCGACGTTCCAGACGCTCGTCACGGTGAGCGTGTAGACCTTCTTCGGCTGGTCGATCGAGGAGTGCAGGTAGACGACGCCGCACTCCGGCTTGCCCTCTCCGTCCTTGTCTGCGCCCTTCACGTACGGCTTGCCGGTGGCGCCGCATCCCTTGTCGTACACCTCGGCGCGGTCGCCGCTGGTGCCGGACTTGATTTCGAGGTGGTCCGGCGTCGCCGTGACGGTGGCGGACATGACCCCGGGCAGCGTGGCGGTGACGGACCGGGGGGCGGCCTCGGCTCCGTCCAGCCACACCCAGGTCCCCAGGTTGACGTAGCTCTTGGCGTCCGGGCTCAGTTTGATCTTCGGCTCCGGCACGGTCAGCGCGGCCCGGGCGATCTGCATGAGCTGCTCAAGCGTGATGCCTCCGGCGGGGGTGGTTCCCTCGGGCACCCAGACGAGCGGCTCGAGCCCGGCGGCGCACGAGGGCCCGTCCGGGTTGCCGGCGTCGTAGGCGACGCCCCACCACTGACCCTTGTCGCCGATCTTGCTGCCGAACTTGCCGAGATCGACGTCGTAGTTCAACCCCGCCTCCACCGCCTGCTTCTTCTGCTGCGCCTGGAGGTTGCGCATGTCGTCCGCCGAACTGTTCGGCTCATACCAGCAGGGGCGGGGCATCCGGTAGCCGTCGCTCTTGCCGCCGAGCCCGTTGCCGGACAGGCCGATCTTGGAGTTGGTCAGCCTGACGCCGGCCGTGTTGCCCTCCTGGAACGCCTCGCCGTGCGCCCCGACGTCCGGATCGGCGGCGGCGGGTGGCGCGCACACCGCGAGCAGGGCCCCCGCCAGCAGGGACGTCACAGCAATGGCCCTCATCTCAGGCACTCCTTCGCGCGCTCGTCCGGATAGTCCGCGTGGCGGTAGAGCCGGATCCGCCAGACGCCGTCGTCGCCGTGCCCCATGCCGGCGGTCTGCAGGAAGACCGCCCGCGGGCGTTTGAGCCAGGCGGGCTGACGGGCCAGCGGGGTGCCGTCCTGGTCGGTCAGCCGCACGCCGGTCAGGTCGACGCAGCCGTCGGCCTCCGCCCCGCGTCCCATGACGGAGGGCACCCGCAGGGCGTAGAGCCTGGCCACGCCCCGGGCCGACTGTCTGTCCTTGAGGAACCCCTGCA
Organism: Microbispora sp. H10830; assembly: GCF_014161375.1. NCBI lineage: Bacteria > Bacillati > Actinomycetota > Actinomycetes > Streptosporangiales > Streptosporangiaceae > Microbispora > Microbispora sp. H10830. The sequence goes on along the minus strand of NZ_JABBWX010000003.1, from coordinate 292,461 downwards.
CCCAGGTGACGGCGTCCATGTAGGCGGACGACTCGGCATCGATCCCCTTCACGTACGAGCGGTCCCCGCCGGAGGTCCCGACGGCCCGCCACTGCGCCGTGAAGTCGTCGGCGAACGCCTTGATCACGGCCGACCGCTTCGGGTCGGGCTCGAGCGGCCACTCGATCTCGATCGTCAGTCCGGGCGCCGCCGTGACCGTCTCGGTGCCCGGCTGCGGGCCCGGCGTCCCTGAGGCCGTCGCCGCGACCGGTGCCACGCCGCCGCCGGGGCTGAAGCCGCGGTCCGCGTCCGGCGCGGTACATGCCGACAGGAGCAGCGCGCAGGCCGAGGCGAGCGACGCCGTGGCGAGTCCTGGACGCATCACCGGGTCCTCCGCAGTACGCGATCCCCCGCCGCTGTCACCCTAGAAACGGCCGTCGGGGACGAGCCAGCGCTATGCGCGGATCGGCATGATTCGGAGGAGGACCTCCCTGGCATTGGGGCTCCGATCAGGCGAGACGTGAGGTTCTGAGGTCCGCCGGGTTTCCGAGGTTCGGATTTCCGGGGTTCGGGTTTCTGAGGTCCGGGGAGACGGTCCGGCGCCAGTCGGGCAGCAATTCGTCGATGAGCGCCTCCGTCTCCGGGGCCATCCCGCCGCCGTACGGATGGGAGGTGGCGCGGCGCAGCAGGCCGTCGACGACGGCCCGCAGCCGGACGGGCTCCCCGGTGGCGTGCGCCGCCCGGAGGAGGTCGCGCCACAGCCCCTCGTCGTCGGCCGCGAGCAGCAGCCCGGACCGGGCCGCCGCCACCGCGCCGTGCGGGTCGTGGCGGGCCAGCCGTATCTCGCACAGCGCGTGGGCGGCGTCCGCCACCCAGGCCGTCACGTCGTACTCCAGGGGGTCGGCCGCCAGCCAGGCGTACCGGTCGGGCGGCCTGCCGTTCAGCAGCGGGCCGCGCACCAGCGTGAGCGCGCGCTCCAGCAGATCGGCCTCCATGTCACCGGGCTTGCCTTCAGTCGGAGCGGCGGCGTCGGCCCACTCGCCGGCCTGCCGCACGAGGTCCTGGAACAGCCGCCAGTCCGTACGGATCTCCGGCCCGAGCCGCAGACGCCCGGACCGGTCGAGGAACAGGTGAGGGCGTCCCTCGGAGTCGCGCCCGAGCCACTCGGCGACCCTGGCGATCGTGGCGTCGCGCACCGCGAGCTGCACGCCACGCGGCCACAGCACGCCGGCCAGCACGGCCGGGTGCACTCCGTCAGGATGGGTGGCCAGGTAGACGACGAGTTCGTGGGCGAGTGCCGCCCGGCCCTCTTCGAGCGGGTTCACCGGGCTGATCTCGATCTGGCCGAGGATGCGCACCTCGATGGAGGGCGGCTCCTCGCTCAGCCGCTCCACCACCGGCGTGAGCGGCTCGCCCTCCTGCTGCCGGGCCGTGCGGAAAAGGCCGATCACGGCGTCGTAGTGCCGGCGCGGCAGCAGGTGCGCCTCGATGTCCAGGCCCAGGGCGTCCACGCGGGCCCGGCCGTCGTCGGTGACCTCCCACGTCCAGGTGGCGTGCGGCACCTCCCCCGCGATCACGAAGCCGCTCGCCGTACGCGTTCCCTTGCCGAGCAGCGCCAGGCGACGCGCCTCGTCCTCGTCGGGGCGAATGGCCGACAGGAGGTAGTGCGGGGTGTACGCGGGGTCGGCCACGCGGCTGTGGATGCGGCCGGTCAGCACGTCGCCGTCGTGGCGGGCACGCTCCTCGAACTCCGGCAGCACCTCGGCCAGGCTGCTCGCCGTCCTGATCCGCTCGGGCGCGAGCAGGGTCAGCTCCTCGCCGAAGCCGACGAGCGTGATGCGCATCCGGTCGGACCACCGGTTGGTGGCCAGCTCGACGGCGAGCGCCGACAGCGCGGCGACGGTGTGCGCCCCGGTGATCGCGATCACGCCGTGGGCGGCCTCCAGGTCGGCCAGGACCCGGCCGCCCTGTCCGGTGCCGAGCGAGACCAGCCCGGGGTAGGGCGCGGGCACCCCGGCCAGCACGTGCTCGTCGATGCGGCGTCCCTCGTGGGCCGGAAGGCGCCACACCTGCCCGTCGTCGCAGGACTCCCACGGCTCGGGCGCGTCCTGTTCGGCCGGGTGGATCCACAGGTCGAGGCCCCGGTTGGACAGGTGGACGGCGTAGATCGTCGGAGGGCGCCGGCCGGCGTCGGCCAGCAGGCGGCCGAGCAGGCGCAGGCCGATGTCGAGCATGCGGCTGCCGGGGGCGTCGGCGCCGAGGCGGATGGCGACCTCGGCCTCGGCGGCGTCTCCGCGCGGCCGGGCGATGCGCCATCCGAAGGCCCGGCGCCACAGTTGTTCCCGCCGCCTGCGGCCGAGCAGGGCCAGCAGCCCGGCCGCCGCCAGCGACGAGGCCGCCAGATAGTCGGCGAGGACCGGCCCGCCCTGCCGCTCGTCGACGGTGCGGTGGCCCGCTTCCGCGGGCGCGATCGCGGGCTGGACGGTGGTCGTGATGATCGGACGCGGGGTGGGCGTCGCGCGGGTGGTGGCGGGCGTGTCCTTCGCGTCGCCGGTCCGGCCCTTCGGCTCCGACGGGGTGTCCTGCGGCATCGCGGGCGGCGGCAGCACGATCCCCGGCTTGCCCGGCTCGGGTGTCGCCCTGCCCCGCTCGTGGCGCGCGTCTCCGGACCGCCCGGCTTCGCCCGGCCGAGCGCCGTCGCCGGATCCCTGGTCCGGGCGAGTGGTGTCCCCTTCACCTCCCGATGTGCCTCCGGTGTGCGAACCGGCGGTGGGACGCGGGTCGGGCGTCGCGTGCCGGTCCTCCGTCGGGTTTCGGTCCGGAGTCGCGTGCCGGTCCTCCGTCACGTGCCGGTCCTCCGTCGGGTTCCGGTCCGGAGTCGCGTGCCGGTCGGCGTGGACGTCGCCGCCGGTCGCCCCTCCCCCGGCGTACCGGGTGTCGCCGTCGAGTTCGGCGGGTGCGTGGCGGTGCTCCTTCAGGGTCTCCGGCCGGTCCTCGTCCACCGGCACGATGTGGACGTTCCTGGCGTCGTCCGGCATGTCGAGCACCCAGCCGGGACGGATGAGGTCGGCCATGTGCAGCCGGCTGCCGTCGGGCTGCTCCTTGTGCTGGTTGAGCCGGTAGATCTCCGGATAGCGGCGACCGTCCCCCAGGCACTTCTCCGCGATCTCCCACAGGCTCTCGTGGTGGCGCCCGTGCGGGGGCTGCACCACGTAGACCTTCTTGACCTCCCTGGCGTGCAGGGCCGGTCGCTCCGCCTCGGCCTGCGGCACCGGCGCCGACAGCGCCGCGACCTGGGGCCGGATCGGGGCGGCGGCGCCCGCGCGGGCGATGGGCATCGCCACGGCGGTCGCGGTGAACAGCAGCAGCACGGCGGAGACCAGGCGGTTCGCGAGCGCCTGGGTGCCGCCCGACAGCGGCACCCGGGCCGGCATGCCGACCCGCCGCAGCGCCGCGTAGACCTCGACGACCACGCACAGGAACAGCTGCAGCCAGGCCAGCCACACCAGGAGGATCAGGATCGCGATGATCGTCTCGGGGCCGACCTGGCTCGTGAACAGGTCCGCGTTCAGCAGGTCACCGCTGATCGGCGGACCGGCCAGCCGGAGCAGCGCGTACGGCACGCCGCCCACCAGGCCCACCAGCGCGACCAGAGCCCCGAGGCCGGCGAGGACGTCCCCGGCCGTACGCCGGGCCCGCAGCCGTACGGGCCGGTCGTCGTGCCAGTGCTCGGGCGCCCGCTGCGGCCCCAGCACGGACGGCATGCCCTCGGGGCGCGGTCGCGGGCCCCGCCCGGGCGTACCGGCTGCCGATGCCTCGCGATCCGCCCGCGAAACCGGGCCGGGGATGCCGCCTCCCGGGACCCCGCGCGCGGCCCCCCGCCCGGCCCCCCGCTGGGCCTCGCGGTCGAACTCCTCCCGCCGGCCGCCCGGCGGCCGTGTCCCTGTCACGCCTCCCCCGGATCAGGAGCGGCCGTGGCCTCGGCCTCCATGTCGGAGCCGGCGAAGCCCAGCGCGGCCAGGAAGAAGGCGTCCCAGTGCACCGACACCGCCACCGTGACGTCCGCCTGGCCGCCGCCCACGGTGCACTCGGTCATGCGTACGCCCTCGGCCCCCTGGTCCGCCGTGATCTTCTCGGCCTCGCCGCACACCGCGCCCTCGTCGGCGAGCAGCCGCACCTGGCCGGTGGCCCGCAATGTCTCGACGTCGATCTGGTCGGCGGCGGCGCGGGCGGCCTGCTCGGCGATGTCGGCGGCCTTGAGGCGGGCGTTCATGGCGGCCCCGCCGTCCACCAGCAGCCCGGCCAGCAGGAACACCACCCCCGAGAAGAGGACCACGAACACCGACATGGAGCCCCGCTCCCGCACCCGCCCGCCTCCGACGGGCGACGGCACCCTCATGAGGGCGCACGGCACCGTTGACGTGACTCGGGCGGGACGCGGAGCGGCCCGGCGATCACGGACACGCGAACCACACCCGCGACGCGGACGCTGCGGGGTCACTTGACCCTCCGATACCGTTCGAGCGGCACGACCGAGGTGCCCGACATCTGCTTGGCGGCGCCGAACCCGAGGAAGTCGAGGTTCAGCTCGCAGGTCACGGTCATCCGGACGAAGCCGTCCATCTTCCAATCGCTGCCGGACATGTCCACCTGTGGCGAGCAGTCGCCGGAGAGCGATGCCTCGGCGGCCTCCTTCGCGGCCGACTCGGCCTCCGCCTCGGTGCGCTGCACGGAGGCCGCCCGGGCGGCGTCCCGTGCGGCCCCGTTGACCTCTCCCTGGGCTTCCACGATCCGGCCCGCGCCGACGAGGAACAGCAGGAAGAGCAGGAACAGCGGGGCCAGCATGACCGTCTCGGCCGTCATCGAGCCCTGCTCCGACCGGGTCATTCGCAGCCGTCCGAGCCGTCGTCGGGGCGGAAGCACTCGATGGGCCCACCGAAGCGTGACGTGATCGTGAAGGTCATCGCGGGCAGCAGCGGCACCACCTGGACGGCGCTGCCGGTCACCTCCACGCCGCGCTGGTCGCCCTGCTCCCACGCCTGCGCCTGGGCGTTCTTCAGCAACTGCGGTCCGATCGCCTGCACGATCTGCCGCGCCTTGCCCTCGGCCGCCTCCTGCCAGCCGTCGGAGCCGCCCGCACGGGCGATCCGCGCGCCCTCCCGCGCGGCGGCGTCGGCGACCTGGCGTCCGTGGAACCAGAGCGTGACCTGGACGATCAGCAGCACGACGGCGAGCACGATCGGCATGAGCATGGCGAGCTCGATCACCGTGGCACCCCGCTCGCCACGCCCGCCCCGCCCACGTCGCCGGATTCGCCGAGCCCGCCCGCTGCGCTCGCCCGTCCCACCTCGCTCGCTGCGCTCGACCCGCTCACCCCGCCCGCTGCGCTCGACCCGCCCACCCCGCTCGCTGCGCGCGGCGGTCGGGGCGCGGGGGCCGGTCACGCCCTGCACCGTCACTCCCCGTTACCCCCGCCGCCGCCCGCGCCGCCGCCGGAGCCGCCGCCGCTGAAGCTGTTCTGGATGTCGGACTGCTTCTGCTCGACCAATTGCTTGATCAGCGTGGCCAGGCCGAGCGCGACTCCGGCGATGATGGCGGTGATGATCACCCATTCGACCGCGGAGGCTCCCCTGGACGGAGCGTTCCTGGCGCGGTCCAGCCGTACGTGGAGCACGGCGATCAGATAGTGGAACCAGAGCATCAGGCCCCCAACATCTTCATGGCTGCGGGAAAAGAGAGGAAGATCACGAACCCCGCGCACAGCAGGAGCTGCGCGACGAGCATCGACTGGGACCGCTCACCCGCCTTGCCCTCGACCTCCGCGAGTTCGCGGCGGCGGAGGGTGGCGGCGCGGGCCGTGAGGGAGGCGCGGACCTTGGCGCCGTCGTCGGCCACGAGCCCGAGCGCGGCCGACAGGTCCCGCAGCTCGTCCACGTTGATCTCGTCGCCGAGCCGGCCGAGGGCCTGCCAGGGGGTGATGCCGACGATCCGGGCGTTGGCCAGCGCCTCGCGGATGCGCTCCATCGCCCAGTTGGAGCCGGGGGCGGGACCCGCGCCGTCCGCGGCCCCGGCGATGACAGCGGAGGCGGCGCCGTTCGCAGGGCCGTTCGCAGCGCCGTTGACAGCACCGTTCAGCGCCCCGGGCGTGGTGACGGGACTGCCCACGGCGACCGCCATCATCAGCGCCTCGGGCACGCCCCTGCCGCCTGCGAGGTTCATCGACACGAGGTCGAGGAAGGCGCCCACGGCGTGCCGGAAGTCCCGGCGGCGTACGGCGGCGTCCCGCCGGATCTGCGCGTCGGGCAGCAGGAAGAAGATCACGCAGACGACGAGAGCCGACCAGAGCGGCACCTGCACCGAGACGCCCCATCCCATCAGCGAGAGCCAGCCGACGAGGAGCGGGAACGCCAGCAGGCCCGAAACCCCGAGCAGCAGCTTGGTCGCGAGGAACCCCTCGAACGACTTGCCGAGCAGCGCGAGGTCGGCCTTCGTCGACCGTGCCTCCCACCCGCGCGCCGCGTAGAACCGGGCGAGCCGCAGGCCGAGCATGCGGCGAAACTCGCTGACGTCCTCCTCGGGCGCGATCAGCGGCGCCAGCGGCACGCCCTTGCCGTCGCGGGCCTGGTCGAGCGCGGCGAGCCGGGCGGTAAGGCCGGGCCGGGGCGGGAACAGCGCCCGCACCAGCAGGAAGAGCCCGAGGCCGAGCACGGCTCCGCAGAGCACCGTCGCGATCACCTGATCACCTCCGCCGCCGGCGGCTGCGCCTGCGCGGCCACCGCGGACCGCGGGCGGTGGTAGGGGGCGAGGATCCTGGCCGGCTTGTCGAAGCGGGCGAGCCGCCGCATCCAGGCGAACCCCGCGCCGAACAGGCCCGCCACCACGACGAGCACGGCCTGGCCGAGCACGGAGTCGTACTCCTCGACGTAGGAGCGGTTGAAGACGACCAGCGCGGCGGCGAAGGCGAGGGCGGTGCCGACCACGATCTGCACGCTCTTGCGCGTGGACCTGCGCTCGGCCTCCACGCGCCGGCGCATGTCCAGCTCCTCACGCGCCGAGACCGCCAGGGCCGACAGCACGTCGCGCAGGCCCGGCCCGCGCAGCCGCGAGTTGAGGATCAGCGCCGCCACGACGAGGTCGGCCGAGGTGTCGTCCAGCTCGTCGGCGAACATCCGCAGCGCGTCGGCGAGCGGCATCCGCGTGTGCAGCCGGTCGACCAGGGCCCGCAGGTGTGGTTGCAGCATGGGGGCCGCGGCCCGGATCGAGGAGGGGATGGCCTGTTCGAGCCCGGCCGCCCCCGCGATCGTGTCGCGCAGCGACTCCGTCCACGCCGCCAGGCCCTCAAGGCGCCGCATGGCGGCCCGCTCCTCCGCCGCGCCGCCGGTGAAGCCCCGCCAGGCCAGGACCAGCAGCACGGCTCCCGCCGCGATGACCGGCCAGCCGGTCACCACCAGCACCACGACACCCGTCACGGCCGCGATCGCCGACCTCGTGGACAGGGCGCGCAGCAGGCGCATCCGCTCGGCCCGGCCGTCCGGCGTCGCCGGGCGGGGGCGCAGGCCGTAGACGGCCAGGGCGAGCAGGAAGAGCCCGCCACCCGCCGCGGCCCCGGCCAGCAGCACCAGGGGGTCGAGGACACCGGGAGGCAGCGCGGGCAGCAGGCCGCTCATCGCCACGCTCCCCGCGCCGGGTCGTATCCGTGGGCGGCCAGCTCGTCGGCGCAGGAGATCGGGGCGTGCGGCACCAGGTAGTCGCCGGCCATGGCGAACACCTCCGAGGACAGCACCCGTCCGTCGCAGCCCGTGACCTCCCGCACGCTGGACACGTAGCGCCGCAGGGTGCCTCCCCGGTGGTAGTCGTTGCGCTTCTCGATGAACACCACGAAGTCGATGGCCCCGGCGATGAGCATGTGGGTGGCCTCGATCGGCAGCCGTTCCACGGCCTGCAGCGCGTAGGTCGCGATGCGGTTGAACACCTCCATGCTGGAGTTGGCGTGGATCGTCGACAGCGACCCGTCGTTGCCCTGGGTCATCGCGTTGAGCATCGTGACGATCTCGTCGCCCAGCACCTCGCCGACGATCACGCGCGAGGGGTTCATGCGCAGCGACCGCCGCACCAGCTCGGCCATCGTGATCTCGCCCTGCCCCTCGGCGTTGGGCAGGCGGTGCTCGAAGGCCACCGCGTTCGGGTGCAGCTCGGGGAACTGGTCCAGTCCCAGCTCCAACGCCCGCTCCACCGTGATCAACCGCTCGTGCGGCGGGATCTCGTTGGCCAGCGCCCGCAGCAGCGTCGTCTTCCCCGCGTTCGTCGATCCCGCGATCATGATGTTCTTGCGCGCGGCCACGGCGGCGGTGAGGAATCGGCCCAGCTCGGGGGTGAGCGTGCCGTTCCCGACGAGGTCGCTGAGGAACACCTTGCCGAGGCGGGCGCGGCGGATCGACAGCGCCGGCCGCACGGTGACGTCCATGACGGCCGACAGCCGGGAGCCGTCCGGCAGGCGCAGGTCGAGCTGCGGGTTGGCGGTGTCGAACGGCCGCGACGACAGGCCGGAGTACGCCGCCAGGATCTGGATCAGCTCGATGAGCTCCTCGTCGGTCTCCGCGACGGGATCGTGCATGAGCTCCTGGCCGTCGGCGTAGCCGACGAAGACCCGGTCGCAGCCGTTGATGTCGATGTTCTCGACCTCGGGGTCGTCGAGCAGCGGCTGGAGGCGACCGACGCCGAACAGCGCGGCGTGGATGCCCGCCGCCAGCGCCTCCTCCTCCTCGGCCGTGGGCGGAGTGCGCCCGACGCCGATCTCACTGCGCGCGTGCTCCTCCAGCACCTGCGCGATCAGCGCCCGGGCGAACTGCCGCTCGTCCTCCCCCGACATCGGCGGCACGCCGCTCGCCTGGTCGAGCCGCCGCTGGTGCGCCAGCCGGTCGCCGACCTCCTGCCGGAACCGCTTCACCAGGCCGTGGTCGATAGGCCGCCGCTGGGAGTTCACGACCGCACCTCCGGCTCCCTCTTCGCCCACCTGGCGGCGGGCGGTGCCGCCGTCTCGCCGCCCGCGGCCAGCTGCGTGGCCAGGCGCGTGGCCAGTTCCCTGGCCGTACGGATCAGGAGGCTGCGGTCGAGCCGCCCGCCCCACTGGCCGCGCAGCAGTTCGGCGCCCTTCGGGTCGTAGGCGAGACCGCCGACGAAGGCGACGTCCCAGCCGGAGACGATGCGCCGGATCTCCTCCAGCGACGACCGGTACGACCGGGGGTCGGCGATCACCACGATCCCGACCTTCCGCCCGATCAGCGACAGCCGTTCGCGCAGGTGGGCGACGTGGTCGAGGCTGGCCCTGGTGAACAGCACCACCTGGTCGGCCTCGGCCACCAGGTCGCCGATCTGGGGATGCAGCCCGAGCCTGCCGCAGTCGGCGAGCACGTCGGCCTGCGGCAGGGCGGCGAACGCCCGGCCGAGCGGGCCCCACAGCCAGGTGAGGCCGGTCGCCTGCTCGCCGTTGGTCAGGCCGGCCAGCACGTCGAGGCCGCCGACGAGTCGCTGCGTGTGCTCGTAGATCAGCTCCGCGTGGAGCCCGCGCCGCGCGACCGCGCCAAGGCTGAGCAGGCCGCGCCCGGGGTTCAGCACGCTCCCGTCGTCGCCCGGCAGCCGGTAGGCGAGGTCGCCGCCGGAGGGATCGCACTCGGCCAGCAGCACGGGACGGGGCCACACGGCGCCGAGGGCGGTCGCCGCGGTGGTCACGCCGGGCGCCCCCTTGTCGGCGGCGAGCACGATCAGCGCCACGTCACTTGACCCCCGGGAGCGTGACGAGGGCGATCTCCCCGCTGGAGGCGTACTGGGCGATGGTGGGCGCGATCGACGTGTCGACGACGATCGTGACCAGCCCGCCCCCGGACCGCCCGGACGACGCGCTCTCGACGCGGGCGGCGGTCGCCAGCACCTTCTGCTGGGCGCTGCCCGACCCCCGGCCCGCCGACGGCACGTAGATCACCTGGACGATGTCGCTCCATTTGAGGTCGCTGGGCATCTGGCCGGCCTTGAGCGACAGGCCCACCTTGGCCTTGCCCGGCCCGACCTGGTCGGTCGTCGTGGCGGTCATGCGCTGGGTGAGCAGCGTGCCCGGCAGCAGCGTCACCGCGGCGTACGTCGTGGCCACCTGGTCCTTGAACCGCCAGGGGACGTAGTCGACGCCGGTGTCGGCGATCTGCACCTCCTGCATCGCGGACTGCGGGATCAGCTGCCCGGCCCCCACCTGCTGGGTGATCTGCACGGCCGAGACGCGGTCGCCGCTGCGCATGACCAGCAGCGTGGTGGCCAGCGCGCCTCCCAGGATGAGGAGGACGGCGAGCGCGGCGAGCGCGGGCTTGCGCTCCCTCGGCGGAACGGGCAGCCTGCGTGCGGCCGGCCCGGACAGGCCCGGCCGTGCGGGCGCCCGGCCGTCCTGCGACGTCTTCTCGCTGATCCTCATGGGTGGGGGACTCCCAGGGATGAGAGCGCCCATCTGTTTTCGGGCCGCTCGAATCTGTTTACGGTCTTGCCGTTTGTTGCGAATTCACTCCATTATGGCCAGCTCGCGCCGCCATAAGTGCCGTGAAGCGGCGACCCATGCTTATCCGTTAGGAATACGCCTGTCAACGGGAGTGGATCTATCGCCATATCAACACAAGGCTTTACTGACACGAAATTTCGTGATAGTACGTTTGCACTTCTTTCCCGGTTGTCACACTATTCACACTGTTCGCGCCATGGCGGACGGCAGGCATACACGGGAGGCATGTCACGACGGTGTCGCACGAAGCGCGCGATGACAGGCATCTTTACCTGTTCCGGGAAACGCCCAGATGAGCGCGGGAGTCGCGGCTAGCGTGTCCCCGCGGGCCGCGCGGCCCGCACACCCGGAGATCTTCACGGGGACGCCCCGGGATGAAACGCTTTCCGCGAGGCCGCCGCACAACCGCCTTCTGGGAGTTCGCGCATGCGGATAACGCTCACCGTGGTCGGCGAGGACGGCCGCCGCGACGTGCTGGTCGAGGGCGACGAGAGCACCACGGTCGCCGCCCTCGCCGCCGCGCTCGACGGCGGCGCCGCCGCCCGCCCGGCCAACGTCGTACGGCTCCCGCACGCCCGCGCGCCGTACGACCTGGACCGGGGGGACCGGCAGGCCCGGCCGTCCGGCGAGGTGAAGCTGTGGGTCGACGGCCGGCCCGTCGACCCGGACGCGCCCGTGTTCGGCCTGCTCAGGGATGGCGACCTGGTGGCCGTGGACGGCCACGCCGCAGGGGCGACGGTGACCGAGGAGCCCGGCGGGCCGGCGGAGCTGCGCGTCGTGGGCGGCCCCGGCGCGGGGGCCGTCCATCGCATCGGGCTCGGCGCGCACACGATCGGCGCCGACCCCGCGTGCGCGATCTCCGTACCCGACCCGAGGATGCCGCCGGTCGCGCTGATGGTGCGGCTGGCCCCCGGCACGGCCACCGTGGAGCCGGCGACCCCCGGGGGCGAGCCGGTGGCCCGGCTTGCGGGCGAGCCGCTCACGGAGGCGGCGCCGTGGCCGGCCGGGGCCATGCTCACCTGCGGCGGCTCGGTGTTCGCTCTGGGGCCGGTCCTGCCGCCGGACGCCCACCTCGACGCGCTGCCGGACGGCGGGCTCGCCTACAACCGCCCGCCCCGCCTCCAACGGCCGGAGCGGCAGCGGCGGTTCACCGTCCCCGCGGAGCCGAAGCGGGGCGAGGGGATGCGGCTGCAGTTGCTGGCCGCGCTGCTGCCCGCCGTGCTCGGCGTGGTCATGGCCGCCGTCACCCACACGTGGTACTACCTGCTGATCGCGTTCATGACGCCGCTGATCATGATCGGCCAGTGGGTGAGCGACCGCAGGCACGGCAGGAAGAAGCACCGCCGGGCGGTCAAGGCGTACCGCGAGCGGATGGCCGCCTTCGAGGAGGAGGTGGCCCGCGCGGTGCGGCAGGACGAGGAGGCCAGGCGCGGCGGCGCGCCCGACCCGGCCGAGGTGCTGCTCACCGCGACCGGGCCGCGCCGCCGGCTGTGGGAGCGCCGCGTGCACGACCGCGACGCGTTGCGGCTGCGCCTGGGGCTGGCCGACCTGCCCGCCGACCTGGAGTTCGAGCCCGAGAGCGGCACGCCCCAGGACGCGCCCCGCCGGGAGCCGCCCCCCTGCCACGACGTCCCGGTCGCGCTGGTCATGCGGCGTCTCGGCGTGGCCGGGCTCACCGGTCCCAGAGACGTCGCGCTCGGCTGCGCCCGCTGGCTCGTCGGCCAGGCCGCCGCCCTGCACAGCCCGCGCGACCTGGCCGTCGTCGTGCTGTCCGCCAACGCCGACGGCGCCGGGCAGTGGGGCTGGGTGCGCTGGCTGCCGCACTGCGCGCCCGACGCCGCCGCCCGTGGCGGCGCCCTGTCGTCCGACTGCGCCGCGCTCGTCGGCGCCGACCCCGAGGCCGCCGCGCGCCGGGTCGCCGAACTCGCCGCCCTGGTGACCGAGCGGCTCGACGCCGAGAACGGCTCGGGGCCCTACCCCGGCGTGCCGCGCGGCACCCGCCTGTCCGGCGGCCCGGCCGGCTGGGACGACCTGGGGCGCGCGAGCGGCAACCGGCCCGCCGAGCCGGCCTTCGCGGCCTACGACGAGCGGCCGTTCGACGTGCTCGTCGTGCTCGACGGCGCGCAGGTGCTGCGCGGCCTGCCCGGCATGCCGCAGGTGCTGCGGCAGGGCCCGCGCGCCGGGGTCTACACGATCGCGATCGACGACGACGAGCGGCTGCTGCCCGAGGAGTGCGCGACGGTCGTGTCCTGCGACCGCGAGGGCGGGGTGCGCCTCCACGGCGGCGGGCTCGACCCGATCACCGGCATCCGCGCCGACCAGGTCTCGCCGTCCTGGGCCGAACGCCTGGCCCGCGCGCTGGCCCCGCTGCGCGACGTGAGCCGCGACGACCCCTCGGCCGCCCTGCCCGACGCGGTCCGCCTGCTCGACCTGCTGGAGGTGTCCCTCGACCCCGCCGCGCTCGCCGAGCGGCAGGGCCGTACGACCCGGGCCCTGATCGGCGTGGGACCGGAAGGCCCGTTCGAGGTCGACCTGAGCAGGGACGGGCCGCACGCCCTGGTCGCGGGCACGACCGGCGCGGGCAAGTCGGAGCTGCTCCAGACGTTGATCTGCTCGCTCGCGGTGGCCAACCGGCCCGACGAGATGACGTTCGTGCTCATCGACTACAAGGGCGGCGCGGCCTTCAAGGAGTGCGTACGGCTCCCGCACACGGTCGGCATGGTGAGCGACCTCGACGGCCACCTGACCCAGCGGGCCCTGTCGTCGCTGGCCGCCGAGATCCGGCGCAGGGAACGCCTGCTGCTGGACGCGGGGGCCAAGGACATCGAGGACTACCAGCGGGCGCGCGGCGCCACCTGGGTGCTCGGCGCGGGCGGCGTCCGGCGGGCGCGCGGCGGCGGAATCTTCGCCGCGCCGGTGCCGGAGACCGCCGGGAGCAAGGACCTGCCGCCGCTGCCCCGGCTCGTGCTGATCATCGACGAGTTCGCCGCCCTGGTCGCGGAGCTGCCCGACTTCGTCGAGGGGCTGGTCGACATCGCGCGCAGGGGCCGCTCGCTCGGCATCCACCTGATCCTCGCCACCCAGCGGCCCGGCGGTGTGGTGACCGCCGACATCCAGGCGAACACCTCGCTCAGGATCGCGCTGCGCGTCACCGACGCCAACGAGTCGGCCGACGTCATCGACGTGCCGGACGCCGCCCACATCTCGCGGACGACGCCCGGCCGCTGCTATGTGCGGGCCGGCTCCGGAGCGCCCGTGGCGGTGCAGACGGCCAGGATCGGCGGCCGCACACCACATCCGCGGAGTGCGGGGGCGGCCGACGCGGGGGAGGACGTGCGCGTCCTCGATCTGCCCTGGCAGGCGCTCGGCCACCCGCTGCCCGCCCCGCCCGCCCAGGCGGCGAGCGGCACCGACCTGGCCCTGCTCGTGGACGCGCTGCGGGAGGCCGGGAGCGACATGCCCCGGCAGCCGAGCCCGTGGCTGCCGCCGCTGCCCGACCAGGTCGTCCTCGACGTCGGGGCCGCGGACTCCTCCGGCGGCCTGCTCGCGGGCGCCGCGCCCTACCGGCCGGGGGCCGAGGATGTGCCGCCGCTGCCGTTCGGCGTGACGGACCTGCCCTGGAAGCAGGGCCGGCGCCCGCTCACGCTCGACCCGCGGCACGGCGGCCACCTGCTGATCGCGGGCGGCGCGCGCAGCGGCCGGTCCAGCGCGCTGCGGACGATCGCGGGCTCGATCGCGGCCGGTGCCTCCCCCGAGGACGTGCACGTCCACGCCGTCGACTGCGGGTCGGGCGCGCTGCTGCCGCTGGTCGCGCTGCCGCACTGCGGGGCGGTCGTCACCCGCGACCAGCTCGACCGGGTGGAGCGCCTGCTGACCCGCCTGCGCGCGGAGGTCGGGCGCCGTCAGCACCTGCTGGCCGAGGCCGGGTACGCCTCGCTGGCCGAGGCGCGCGCCGCCGCCCGGTCGCGGGCCGCCCGCGACCGCACGGGCGTGGGCGCGCTGCCCTGGCTGGTCCTGCTCGTGGACCGCTGGGAGGGGTACGTCGCCGCGTTCGAGAACTACGACTACGGGCGGCTGGTCGACGCCATGCTGCAACTGCTGAGGGAGGGGCCGGCCGTGGGGCTGCGGGCCGTGGTCACCTCCGACCGGTCGGGCCTGCTCGGGCAGATCTCCACCGTCTTCGAGGACCGGCTCGTGCTGCGGCTCGCCGACCCCGCCGACTACGGGCTCGCCGGGCTGCCGATGCGCGACCTGCCGAGCACCATGCCCCCGGGCAGGGCCCTGGCCGTCGGCGAGCACGGCCTGGCGGAGAGCCAGATCGCGCTGCTGTGCGACGACCCCTCCGGCCCCGCGCAGGTGGCCGTCCTGCAGGAGCTCGCCCGTACGGCGGCGGCACGATTCGGCGGCTCGGACACCCTCGGGAAGTGGGCCTGGCCGTCGGAGCCGCCGCTGCGGGTGGACGCGCTGCCGATGCGGATCACGGCGAGCCAGGCGCTCGACCTGGCGCCGTCGCACCGGCCGCCGTCGGCCCTGTGGGCGCTGCTCGGCGCGGGCGGCGACGCCCTCACCCCGATGGGCGTGGACCTGCAGGGCCAGGGACCGGCCGCCGTCGTCGCGGGGCCGCCGCGCTCGGGACGGTCGTCCGCGCTGGTCACGGCGGCGCGCTCGCTGCTCGACCGGGGCACGCCCGTGCTCGTCGTGACCCCGCGACGCAGCCCGCTGCGCGACCTCGCCGGGGCGCCGGGGGTGCTCGCCGTGCTGGACGGCAACGCCAGAAGCGTGACCGGGGGCGGCGCGGACGACTTCGGCGGCCTGCCGGGCGCCCTCGACCCGCTCGCTCTGGTCGCCGGGCACGAGCGCTACGTGGTGGCCGTGGACGACGCGGAGCTCATCTCCCCCGACTCCGCGCTCGGCCTGGCCCTGGACGAGATCCTGCGCACCGGGCGGGACGGCGAGCACGGCCTGCTCATCGCGGGGGCCACGGGCGACCTGGCGACGGCCTACCGAGGGTTCGCCGCCGAGGCGCGCAAGGGCAGGACCGGCCTGCTGCTCAACGTGCAGAGCCCCGCCGACGGGGACCTGTTCGCCGTACGGCTGCCGCGCGGCGCCGTCGGCGGGCCTCCCGGGCGGGGCCTGCTGGTCGTCTCGGGCGCCGCGACCCCGATCCAGGCCGCGGTGCCGGACTGAGCCCCGGGGCCTCGACCGAGCCGCCGGTGACATGAGGAGGCCGCCGGACCGCCATGGCACTCATGACGGCCGGCGGCCGGCGGTTTGCGGGTGCCGGTCAGCGGGTGGCGGACTCGATGTTGCCGCGGTAGGTCGTGATGACCCGGGAGGCCTCGTTGAGCTCTTCCGCCATGCGCTGGAACGCCGCCCGGTAGCTCTGCCAGGCGTCGTGGAAGCGCTGCGCGCCGGGGCCGGTCCAGGCGGTGCCGACCTTGGCCGCCTCACGGTCGAGGTTGGCCATCGTGGCGCGAACCTGGTCCGCCTGCTGGCTGAACTGCGCGGCCATGCTCTGCATCTCCGCGGGGTCGCCGCCGAGCAAGCTGTTACCCATTCAGTCACTCCTTCATCGACAAAGGGGCCGCCCTCACCGTAAATCGTTTGTCAATCTTGTGAACCCCTTATGCCGAGCGGCTATATCGAAGCCCGGGAGAATCTGGCTTTTCCGCCACTCCATTCCCCTTTTTCCTAACGCCCGGAAAGCCCACCGAACCATCGCTGTACGGCGGCCCGAAGCGCTTCGATCTCCGTGGGATCCGGTTCGGGTGATGCGGATGCCCAGGCCACGTAGCAGTCCGGGCGAAGGAGCAGTGCGGTGGGCGCCGGGACCTGGGGGCGCGCGGTGACGATATCGACGTAGTCGTGCCGCAGGTCGAGCGTCCGCGCCAGCGACGCTCGTTCGGTCAGGTCGAGCAGAAGGGGGCGTGCGGTTCTGGTCAGCTCGGCCAGCCGGACCGGCCCGGCCGGGGTGTGCAGTTCCATGTCCGGCGCGAACCGGCCGATCAGCGGATGCGCGTCGGGTTCGCCCATGTCATAGCGGACGTCGGCGCCCGCGATGAGTTCGGCGAGGCGCTGCACGGTGCTCTGGTCGCGGAGCAGCTCGGTGAACAGTTCGCGCAGTCCGGTGACGTCGCCGCCGGGGGCTATCAGGGCCGACTGCGCCCGCGCGTTCAGGATCATGCGGTGGGCGGCGGGTCGCCGCTCGGCCTCGTAGCTGTTCAGCAGTCCGGGCGGGGCGCTGCCGCGGATCACCGCGGCGAGTTTCCAGCCGAGGTTGACCGCGTCCTGCAGGCCGAGGTTGAGCCCGGGTCCTCCCCCGGTGGCGGCGTACACGTGCGCGGCATCACCGATCAGGAACACCCGGCCGTCGGCGAACCGGTCGGCGACCCGGGTGTTACCGCCGGTCAGCCGGCGCAGCACGTGCGGCCCTGGGCCATCGGGCGCACCCAGTGGCACGTCGACGCCGAGCACGCGGCGGATGCTCGCCCGCAGCGCTTCAAGGTTCATCGGGGCGTCGGTCGTGGGCAGGTCCCACTCTGTGGTGCTGACCAGCGGCGGGTGACCGGGCATCGGTGCGTAGGAGAACCCGCCGTGCTCCGTGCGGTGGGGCAGGAACGGCAGAACAGCGCCGTAGCCGGGCACGTGCAGCGCGCCGGTCGCGGGATCGACCCAGTCCGCCGGAAGCTTCACGTGCGCTGAGCAGACGGTCATCCGGTCATAGGTGACGCCAGGAAACCCGATGCCGGAGAGCTTGCGGGTGGCGCTGTGTGCTCCGTCCGCGCCGACGAGGTATCGGGCCCGCAACCGGTATGCCCCGCCGGGGTGCGCGACATCGACGGTGACCGCGTCCTCGTCCTGGGACACGCCGACGACCTCGTGCTCCCGCCGGATTTCCACGCCCAGTTCGATGGCGCGCTCCTGCAGGACCTGCACAATGCGTCGCTGCGGCACCGGCAGGGCGTAAACGGGGCTGTCCTCCAGCAGGCTCAGGTCCAGGCCCAGCGCGCCGAACATGAAGTACGCGGAGTTCGGCTGCGGCGGTGCCGGGTTGTCGCTGAGACGTTCGTGCAGCCCCCGGCGGTCGAGCATTCTCACGACCTGGCCGAGCAATCCGTTCGCTTTCGGTTCCTCGCTCATCTCCGGCAGCCGCTCCAGCACCACCGGCCGAACCCCTGCCAGGCTCAGCTCGCAGGCCAGCATCAGCCCGTTCGGGCCGCCGCCGGCGATGACGACATCTGTGATCACGTCTTCTCCCTTGCTCACGCGGACGAGAGCAGGGCGGATGGAGCGCCGAAGCGCGCCTGGGCCGCTGGGACATCCTCCCTGCCGGGAGGCAGACTAGGAAGAAAAGTTGCGTACGCGCAAGTTTGCGCCCACGCATCAATTCTGGAACGCTGGGACGGTGGAGACGAGACCGACCGGGTTGCGCGAGCAGAAGAAGCAGGCCACGCGAGAGGCATTGCGCGCGGCGGCACTGCGGCTGGCTCTAGAGCGCGGGCCGGACAACGTGCGCGTGGACGACATCGCCGAGGCCGCCGGCGTCTCCCCCAGGACCTACAACAACTACTTCTCCAGCCGGGAGCAGGCGATCGTGGCCGCCGTCACCGGCGAACGGGAAGCACGGGTCGCGGCCGCCGTGGCCGAGCGGCCCGCCGACGTCGGCCTCGCCGAGGCGGTCGTCGAGGCGATCGTGGACCAGTACACCGACCCCGGCCAACCCGGTTGCGACGCGCTCCTGCTGATCACCACCCGCCCCGCGCTGCGCGACGAGTTCGTCGACGCCGCCGCCGCGATCGAACATCCCCTCAGCGACGCGATCGCCCGACGCCTCGGCCTCACAGGCGGGCACACCGCCCGCGTGCTCGCGGCGAGCGTGGCCGCCGCAGTTCGCCTCGCTCTCCGAGAATGGCTGCAAACGACCGCCGCATCCTCCACGGCCAGCGGGCTCGTCCTGCCGTCCGGCTCCCTGCCGGACCTGCTGCGCGCCACGCTCGCACCGCTCACGCCCGCACTCGACGCCGCCGAGAGACAAGCAGGCCGCCGCCCGCCGCAGTGAACCGTGCGACAGACCGGCCTCCAGCGGCGCTGTAACCTTGTGAGTTACACAGAGGAGACGGACGAGCGGATGAGTGCGAACAGCAGGCTGACGGTCGCGGTGCACGTGCTGACGTGGATGGTGCTCGACCGCCGGGAGGGGCACGAAGTGGCCACCTCCGAACGCATCGCGGGCAGCGTCAACACGAACCCGGTCGTGATCCGGCGATGCCTGGGCGACCTGCGGAAGGCGGGCCTGGTGGAGGCCAGACGGGGCACCGGAGCGGGCTGGGTCGTCACGCGCGACCCCGAGTCGATCACGTTGCTGGACGTGTACGAGGCCCTGGACGAGGGCGGCCTCTTCGGCATGCACAACGCGCAGCCGAACCAGTCGTGTCCGGTCGGCTTCGGAATCCAGCCGACGCTGCGGCAGGTGTACGACGGCCTGGAAGACGCCATGAGGAAGCAACTGGCGGGCACCACCATCGCCGACGTGCTGCGGGACGTGCTGGCGCGGCAGAGGGAGTAGGCGGCGGGCGACGAGCCCGGCGCCCTTCCCCACCACCCGGGGGGTGAGGGCGGGTGGAGGAGCCCGGCCGGCTCGCGCCAGGAGCGGGAGACCGGCTCAGACCTGGTTCATGCCGCCGTCGGCGTAGAGCTCGGCGCCGTTGGTGAAGCTGCTCTGGTCCGAGGCCAGGAAGAGCACCGCGCTCGCGACCTCCTCCGGCCGCCCCATGCGGCCCAGCGGCACCTGGCTCGCCAGGACGCCCTTGAGCTGTCCCGCCTGCTCCTCGTCCGGAGCCAGACCGGTGATTCCAGGGGTGTCGATCGGCCCGGGGACGATGACGTTGACCCGGATGCCACGCCCTTTGAGCTCGTTGGCCCACGTCCGGGCGAAGGACCGGATGGCGGCCTTGGTCGCGCCGTACACGCCGAACGCCTCGGCTCCGGTCGTCGCGGCCGTGGAACCCGGCAAGATCACCGAAGCGCCTTCATTGAGAAGCGGCAGCGCCTTCTGGACGGTGAAGAACAGACCGCGGACGTTGACGGCGAAGGTCCGGTCGAAGTGCTCCTCTGTGACCTCCTCCAGCCGGGCGAACTCACCGCCCCCCGCGTTGGCGAACAGCACGTCGATCCGGCGGCCGTGCCGGGCGACGGCCGCGTAGAACCGGTCGAGGTCGGCGAGGTCCGCCACGTCCCCCTGAATCCCGACGACGTTCGAGCCGATCTCCTCGACGGCGCTGTCGAGTTCCGGCTTACGGCGGCCGGTGATGTACACCTGTGCGCCCTCGGCCGCGAAGCGCTTGGCGGTCGCGAGGCCGATGCCCGTGGTGCCGCCGGTGACGATCGCGACCTTGCCCGAGAGCTGACCCATGTCGATCCTCCGTCGATTCCGAGCGATGTAACTATTAGTGTTACAACAGTGGCTGTAACCGTACAAGTTTCAACGACCTACGTCAAAGCGGGACCGCCGGGACACTGTGGAGATCACAGAGACGCCGCCGGATCAATATGCTGGCTCCCATGCCCTCGGACAGGGAGGTGACGTGCAGACCCGGAAGGACCTCTACCAGGCATACCGGCTGATGCAGCAGCGTCTGGGCCAGGCCCTGCTGCAGGGTGAGCCGGACGTCGCGGAGACGCCGATGCGGCGGCACACCCTGGCCACGTTCTGCGGGGTCCTGCTGTCGGTGCTCCTGCTCGCCGTCTTCGGCATCTGGGGTGTGATCAAACCGGGCGGCGCCACCAAGCTCACCGAGCCCGGCCAGCTGCTCGTCGAGCAGGACACCGGCGCGACCTACGTCTACAGCCAGCAGGAGCGCGTGCTGCTTCCCGTGGCGAACTACGTCTCCGCCCGGCTGCTGCTCGACACCGCCGACGTGACGGTGCGCGACGTCTCCGCCGCCTCGCTGGCCGCGCTGCCGCGCGGGCCGCTCGTCGGCATCCCCGGCGCGCCCGACTCGTTGCCGGCCAAGGACAAGCTGGTGCACGGACCGTGGTCGGTGTGCGTGGTGGACGGCCCCGACGCCACCGGGGCGCCGCGGCCGTACGTCACCTTGGTGGGCGGCGTGGACGTCGGCGGCAAGCCGCTCGGCGGCGGCGCCATGGTCGTGGACGACGGCCGGCAGAAGTGGGTCATCTGGGGCGACCGGCGGATGCGGGCGAGCTCCAGCGTGGTGAGCGCCCTGAACGCCCAGCCCAGGAAGGTGCCCGCGACCTGGCTCAACGCCATCCCCGAAGGCACCGACTTCAGCGGCCCGAAGGTGGGGCACCTCGGCAGGAAGGTCCGGGGGCCCGACGGCACGGTCACGGCGGCGATCGGGCAGGTCTTCACCGTGCCCGGCATCGGGGGCGCCCCCGCCCGCTGGTACGTCCTGCTGTCCGACGGCCTCGCGCCGATCACCCTCACCCAGGCCACGCTCCTGCTGGCCGACCCGGCCATCAAGGCGGCGTACGGCAGGCGCCCCCCGCGGGCCGTCCCGATCGACGCGGCCACGGCCAACGCCTCACTCTCCAAGCAGAGCGTGGTGGGCGGCGGGATGCCCGAGACGATGCCCACGGTGACCTCCCCCGCCTCCACAACACCGCTGTGCGCGGTCTACTCCGGCACCCGCGGCGGCTCGACACGGGCGACCCTGACCGTCGGCTCCTCGATCGCGATCCCCACGCCCAGGACCCCGGGCGGCCAGGAGACCTTCGACCAGGTGCTGCTCCCGCCGGGTATGGCGGCGGTCGCCGGTCTGCTGCCGGGCGAGGGGCAGCTGGGGTCGATCACGAACTACTTCCTGGTGACGGACCAGGGCCGCAGGTTCGCCGTCGCCTCGGCCGACCTGCTGCCGAAGCTCGGCTACGACGCCTCCGACGCCACGCCGGTGCCCGCACACCTGCTGCATCTCATCCCGGAGGGCCCGGCGCTCGACCCGGCCGCCGCCCGCGTGCCGGTGCCGCTCGGCAAGTAGGTCAGCCGTTGAGACGGCGGAAGTCGTCCAGATTCTGCTGGTAGAAGGCGATGTCCTCGGCCAGCCGGTCGCGCAGGAAGCAGTCGGGCTCCGCCTCGCGGGCGGCCAGCCCCGCCTCGGTCCAGAACGCTTCGGCGGGCACCTCGTCCTCGCCGGGCGGGATGAACTTGAGCGCCTCCCCAAGCGCGTCCCTGGCCGCCTCCCAGCCGCTCACCACCCGCTGGAAGAGCCTCTCGTCCCCCGGCTCCTCGGTGTATTCGAGGTCGTCGGCGAGCGCGCGGCGCGCGTACCCCGCACCGGCGAGCCGCCACTGACCGGGGTCGATGAGCTCGGACAGGCCGACGCCGAACCGCTCCCCCTCGTCCCTGGCCTCCGCCTCGCTCGCGTACGGCACGAGCAGCTCGACCCCGCCGGACCGGACCGTCCACGCCTCGGGCCCCTCGACCGGCGGCTCCTCGCGTGCGGCCTCGTCCACGGTGAGCGCGAGATACAGCCGGGCCTCCGCGAGCGTCCGCGCGTACGGAATCGACACTGCCTGCTCCATTCCCCCTACTCTAGGCTCCGGCCAGCTCCCGGTAGGTGTCCCTTACGACGAGCAGCCGGTCGAGGCGGAACCGCCCCGGCTCGGCGGCGCGCACGGCGCGTCCCCGCTCCGACCAGAACGCGTCCTCGGGCACCTCGTCCTGCCCGGGCGGAACGAATTTGATCACTTCCTCGACCGCGGCCCGCGCGATGGACAGCGCCTGCCTCTCCCCGCCGTCCGGGACGTTGCCCGCCGTCAGGTCGGCCACCCACAGCCACTCGCCGGGGTCCAGCAACTCGGACGGCTCCGCGCCGCCGAACGTCGGGAAGCCCGTGGGCGTCACCTCCCGTTCCGGGAGTCCGAACAGGTGCTCCCGCTCGGCGCCGCACCCCGCGCACCGCCCCTCGTAACAGGTGACCAGCTCCCCCTCGACGCTCGCGAGGCCGCTGTCCCAGTCGGTGTCCGCCGAGCCGCAGGCGCAGGGGTTCAGGTCGAGATAGAGGTGCGCCTCGTCCCTGCTCCTGGCGATCGAGTAGGGCATCACCCGTTCCTTACCTTTCGCTGTCCTGTGTCCTCCGGTGCGGGGACGGTTTCATCCTCGTCGTCGGGCGGCTCCCAGCCGGAGGTGTTGCTGAGCCTGCGCATCCGCTCCCACAGGTCGGGGACCGGCGCCTGAGGCGGCACGGTGACCCACGGCGGCGGGGGCGCCGCCTGACCCCGCGCGCCGAGGTCGCGGGCGACCGCCTCGATCTCGTGCCGCAGCCGCGCTCGCTCCTCGTCCGAGGTCGTCGCCCTCCATCGCCGCGACAGGTAGGCGTGCTCGTTGTAGCGGGCGGAGGCACAGGCGTCGTAGCCGGGATCGAGGGCGTTCAGGAACCGGCGCACCCTCCCCTGCTCCGCCGCCGACCGCTTCTGCAGGGTGTCGCTGATCTCGTGCAGCAGCACCCGGGCCACCACGTCGGGGGCCAGCCTCGGCGCCAGCCGGATCACGTGCGGGCCGGTGCCCGCGTCGACCTCCGTACGGCCCGGGCGTCCGCCGCCGGGGTCCTCGGGCAGCACGACGAAGCGCTGCGTGCCGAACCGGGCGGTCTCGACGGTGACGACCGTGCCGTCCGGCGTCGCGGTCACGGCGTGGACGCCCCGGCCGAAGTCCGCCGGGCGCAGGTCTGCGACGGCCGCGGGGATCTCGTCGTTCGACAGGTCGGGCAGGTGCGGGGCCCGGCCGTCGGCCACGAACGCGGTTTTGGGGATGGGCTCGGCCGTCACGCTGCCGGGCGGGGCGGTGATGAGGGCGGTGCCGCCCCAGGTGGCGTCCGCGGCCGTCTCGGGCACCGGCCAGCCCGGGTCGGCCGGCGCCGGCCGGGCGACGCCGAGGGCGTCGAGCCGTTCGCCGATCCGGTCGGCGAACCCGTCGGACCGCCCGCCGTACAGGTCACGCAGATCGAGGCCGTGTCCCTCGGCCAGCGCCACCAGGCCGGGCGGCACCGTGCCGAGCGCCTCGGCGAACGGATCGCCGGACAGCTCGCCCGCGGGTGTGGCGTGATAACGCTCGACGCTGCCGTCGGGCCGCCTGAGATGGAGGTGGACGTCGGCGCCGAGGTCGCGGGCGAGCAGCCTCGCCTCCGTCACGAGAGCCGTCGAACCGGGCGTCTGATTCATTTGGCCGATGTCGGCGACGATGCCCACCGGCAACGTCCCCGTCCGTCCTCTGAGCGCCTCGGCCATCGCTCTGCTGGGGGCGGCCGGGTCGTACGACGGCTGCCTCGCGGCCAGCGCGCGCACGGTGTCGTGGGAGAAGAAGACGCCGGGCGCGGCCGCCCTCCGCCGGTGGAAGTCCCACAGCGGCCGGGCGACGCCGGCGTCGCGGCGTGCCAGCATCTCCTCCAGCGCGTGCTGGAACATGATCAGGTGGGCCGTGCCGGTCGCGCCGTGCGGAATGTCCACGGTCCGCAGCACCGTCTCCGCGCCGTCGCGCGCCACCTGGCGCACCTCGAACCGGAGGCCGAAGTCGACCCGGAACCGCACCTTGGCCCCGGTGCCCTTCACGAAGACGCTGGTCTCGTCGCGGTTGCCGCCGCTGCCCGAGCTCGACTGCGCGGTCTGGTCGCCGGCGCCGAAATCGGTGCCGGCGCCCACGGCGTGCCCGGCGCTGTACGTGCGGCCGAGCGGCGCCATCTGCCCCCGGTCGGTGGCCGTGCCGGCCGTGTTCTGCTCGCGGTCCACCTGCCCCAGCTCGGTGTCGTTGAGGCCCAGGGCCACCGGGTCGGGTTCGGAGAGGTCGGCGTGTATCCGCACGTCCACCACCTGGCCGGGTTTTCCCGGCATGGGCAGCCGGATGAGCCGGTGCCCGTCGGGGCCGGTCATCCGCTCCAGCCGGGTCGTGAGCCCGTTCCCGGTGAGCGCCTTGGCCAGCTCGGCGTAGTGCTCCATGGCGGCGGCCCCGCCGAGCAGGTCCTCCCGGGAGAGCCGGCCGAACACGGTGCGCAGCAGGTCGTCGGCCTTGAGCCGCTCGGTCACGAAGACCTCCGGCGGCACGACCCTCCGCACGTCGGGCCGGGCGGGCGGCCGCGCGGCGACCGTGCCCTCCTTCGCGACCATGCCGTCCGGCAGCACCCGGGTCATGGTGCCGCGCAGCGTGATGTGGCTGGTCCGGGGGACGCCGGTGGTCCTGGCGACGGCGCCGCGCACGCGGCCCGACGACCGCTCGACCTCGATCCTGATGGTCACCGGATGCTCGACGAGCTGCCCGCCGCGGAACGCCGCCGAACGCTGGATGCGGGTCCGCTGGGTGCCGGTGGAGGCCGTGCCGGTGTGCGAGCGGTCGGTGGCGACCGCTCGGCCGCCGCTCCCGGCGTCCTGCCCGGCTCCGGCGTTCGCGTTGCCGCCGAACGTCTTGCCCGACGACTCGGCGCGCTCCTCCTGCGTGTACGTGTAGTCCTGGAGGATCTGGCCGAAGTTGTGGACGTTTCCGCCGTACGTCGCCTGGTCGCCGTGGAGCTCCGCCGTGATCCTGACCGTCACGTCCTCGGTGAGGTGCGGGCCGATCTTGAGCGAGTACGTCTTGACGAAGCCGGCCGACCCGGTCATGTCGTCGAGCTTGCCCCACCAGCGTTTGCCGGCGAAGTCGCCGAACAGGCTGCGCAGCAGGACCGGGTCGCGCTTCAGCGCGCCGGGCGCCACCGTGCCGATCTGGCCGAGCACCTCGTCGAGCAGCCGGGTCCGCTTGCCGCCCGGGGTCGTGAGCCGGACCGACTTCACGGTGCTCTCGCCGAGGGAGTCCTCGTACAGGTCGGGGACGTCCACGCGGGTGGCCAGGTCCGGCAGCCTGTCGTGCATCCGCTTGAGCCGGTTCCCCTCGGCGGCCAGGTTCATCGGGAAGTCCTTGGCGAGCCGTTCGACGAGCATCGCGCGAGGGTGCTTCTGCTCCAGGTCGGATCGGGGGTGGCCGTCCCTTCGCGCCAGCGCCCGGTCGGCCAGGTATCTGCGGACCAGCGGCACGGCCGTACGCGGGTCGAGCTGGAGGTTGCCGTCCAGCAGTCGCGTCACCGCGTCGGCCACCTGGTCGAGGGGCAGCTTGAGCTCGCCCCTGCCGTAGAGGTCGAGCGCGTCGCGCTCGGGGAGGGAGTAGACGACCGTCCTGTCCCGCAGCGGCGCGGCGTCGGCCCGCCGGTTGCCCGCCTCGTCCCCGGAAACCGTGATGTCCGCCTTCATCGCGAACACGTAGTGCTTGCCGGTGTCGATGGCCAGCCGTTCCCTGCCCCAGATCGCCGTGTCGGAGATCGAGGACGATTTGCTCCCCGCCCCGGACGCGCCGGCCTCCTCCTTGCCGCCGAGCGGGCCGGGCAGGGCCTCGTTCGCGCCGGTCGAGGCGTCCGCCGACCGTCCACTGCGCGTCTCCATCCGCGTGGTGTGCGCGCCCATCGTGAAGTTGATGTCGCCGATCACGAGGTCGGCCGCGGTCACGAACGTCGACTCGCCCGGCTGGGCCGTGATCCACGCCGACGCCCGGTGCGTACGCAGGCCGCGCGGGCGAACGGCCAAGGCGGTGCTGTACGTCGTGGCGGGGCTGGCGGGGTCGGCGAGCAGCCATTCCGGGTGGGAGATGAGGTTGCGCATGTTGAACGCCTCGGCGAGGTGGTGGAACGACACCGAGCCCGGCCGCATCGCCCTCGGCAGCACCGATCGAAGGGCGTCGAGCACGCCGCTCCCGTCCACGTGCAGCAGGGTGGCCAGGCTCAGCGCCTCCGAGGACGTCGGATGGCTGGGCGAGGGCTCGGTCCGCTGCTCCGGCAGCAGGTCGGAGGGCAGCAGCACCCGCATCCACACGTCGTCGCTCTGGGCCAGCGGCGTGACCTTTCCGTCGTCCTCGATCAGGTCCACGGTGAGCTTGTGGGGGACCTCGAAGACCGCCGCCGGAGCGGTGCCCTCTGCCAGCGTGACCAGGTTGCCCGTGTCGTTGAGGGTCGTGGAGAACGTGCGCCCCCTGCTCCAGTGGGCGCCGAACCCACCGCCGGTCGAGCCGGCCTCGCCCGGATTCGTCTCCAGGCCGAGACCGGGGCCGACGTCCCGGGCCCGGCCGCGCGACCGGCCGGCCGAGCGGCCGGAGGTCTCCGACGAGATGTCGAGGTCGGTCACGACGTCGGCGGCGCTGGTGCCCTGGAACTCCTCCTGGCCCGACTGCTCCAACCGGATGCGCACGGTGAGGTGCCGGCTGGCCCGGCCGATTCCCTGGGTCACCAGGTCGAGGAAGATCCCGTCCTGCATGGCCTGGTCATACGCGGTCTGCAGACGGGCCGGGGAGAACTGCTCGGCCAGCTCGATCATGTTGGCGATCTGGCTCGCCCGGGTCAGCGGGTCACGCGACAGCCGGCCGTTCTCGTCCGGCAGCAGGCCGCGCGCACGCAACGCCGCCTCGACCTTCGCGCGCACCTCGTCGAGGTTCCTGACGCTCTCCGGCCGCTCGCTGGCCTGGACGAGCGCGGGCCCGGCTCCGGTGCCGCGCGACCAGCCGGGCAGCCTGGGCAGGCGGCCCTTCGGCGTGCCGGGCTTCGGGTCGTCCCTGAGCCTGCCGTCCTTCCGTACGGCCGACCGGTCGACGGGAAGGCCGTAGCGGTACGCCTGCGGCTCCGGGATGCGGAACAGGCCCGTGCTCCGGCCGCTCAAGGGGGCATGCGGGGCGTCGTCGGTGTTCATCTGCACGGTCACCGTGTGCTCGAGCTCCAGCGCGTACGCCTGGGTGTGGCCCGCCCAGCGCTGCACACTCGGCCGGATGGCGGTGCCGCCCGCGCTCATCGACCGCGATCGCGACCAGGAGCGGCCGAGCCCGCCCGTCAGGCGCGGCGTGGCGGTCTTGTAACCGTCGAGACCGGCGGCGCCGAGCACGTGCCGATCGCCGACGGGAAGCTGGACTCCCGCGGTGCCCTTGACCTCGAAGGACCGGCCGGCCGAGCGCGAGCCCGACGCGCCCGAGAACCCCACGCGCAGCCGTTCCAGGCGGTGCTTGGTGCTCGGCGTGCCGACCGGCCGCGCCGTGTCCATCACGACCCGGGTCTTGATCCGCACATAGCCGACCACCCGCCCGTTGACGGTGATCGGGCGGCGCAGTCCCTCGGGATCGTTGATCGCCTCGCCGAGCCGGGCCGGCAG
Organism: Microbispora sp. H10830; assembly: GCF_014161375.1. Taxonomy (NCBI): domain Bacteria; kingdom Bacillati; phylum Actinomycetota; class Actinomycetes; order Streptosporangiales; family Streptosporangiaceae; genus Microbispora; species Microbispora sp. H10830. The sequence continues at coordinate 264,779 of NZ_JABBWX010000003.1, read as the reverse complement.
CTCCTCCGTCATGATCGTGAGGATCTGGTCGCGGGTCATACTGCCGATCTCGGAGTGGCCGGTCCGCTCCGCGGTGCGCTCGGCGAGGTCCTGCAGCCCGGTCAGCCCGGTGACCGCGTGCTCGGGGAACGGCGTGCGCTGCCACTCCTTCCGCGAGAGCCGGGTGACCTCGGCCGGCCCCCGTTGCGCGTGCGTGTGCGGCAGATACACCTGCAGGCTCCGGGCGTCGCCGGCCGTGCCGCTGTCCACGCGCGCCCGCTCGGTGCCGGTCGCGGTGCGCAGCTCCACCTCCGCCGAGGCGAGCCCGTCGAGCACCAGCGCCTCGCCCGCGTTGTCCTGCACCGCGCCGGCCAGCGCGAAATCCGACGCGTTGCCGCTGAACGACTCGCTCCTGCCGAAAGCGGCGCCCCCCTTGAACAGGCCGAACTTCATCAGCAACCCGAGCCAGTGGGTGTCCTGCCAGGGCTTGGTCAGGGCGTTCAGGTCGAGATTCGGCGCCAGGCGCACCGCACGGTTGGCGGTGGCGGAGGCCGAGCGGCCGCCCTGCGGCAACTGGCCGAGCATCGACTGGGAATGCCGCACCGGATGGCCGAAGACCTCGACCAGGTCCGTGACCTTCAGCCGCAACCGCAGCTCGGCCCGCGTGCCGCGGCCCACCCGCAGCACCACGCCGTCCTGCGAGACCAGCCACCTGAAGTTCGACCGCAACACGTGCGACAGCTCGTCGGGCGCGTAGCGCTGGTCGACGCCGGCGCGTTCGAGCATCTCGTTGACGACCTGCGTGAGCCGTTCGAGGTGGGGCAGCCGGCCCGCCGGCGTCGCCTCCGTCATGGCCTCGGACGACGGCAGGGCGTCCGCGAACGCCTCCTTGTAGGCGGTGTGGGCGGCATCCGCCTCCCGGGCCAGCCGGGCGATCTCCGCGGGCAGCGTGCCTTTCCGGCCCGCGGGGAGGGCGTTCAGGGCGTTCTCCAGCGTCTCGTACGCCGTGCGCGCCTCGACCGCCCGCCGCACCGCCCGCGCGTACGCCTCCTTGCTCCGGCGGGCGCGCTCGGCGCTCGCCCGGTGGACGTCGCGGTCCGCCAGCGCCTTACGGCGGCGTTCCTCGGCGCCGCGGTCCTCTTCCTGCGACGCCTTCTCGGCGGCCTCCTCGGCCTTCTTCGCGTCGGCCTTGGCCGCCCTGGTGCTGTCGATCTTCTCCTTGACCGCTCTGAGCAGTTCGTCGGCGGCGTTCGCCAGCGTCTCCCGCTGGGTGCGGGCCAGCCCGAGCAGGTCCGCCACCGGATCGGGCGCGGTGGGGCTCTGCGCCGTGGGGCTCTGCGCGGTGGAGGTCTGCGTCGTCGGGTCGGGCGCCGGCTGGGATGCGGTGGGTGGCCGGGGCGCCGACCAGGGGGGCGCCGGGGCGACGTGCCCGAGCCTCTCGATCTCGCGCCCCAGTTGCTCGATCTCGTGCGCGATGGCGGGGCGCTCCTGCGCCGGGGCCGCCCGCCACTGCCGGTCCAGGAGCGCGTGCTCGCGATAGCGGGCCGTCACGCAGGCCGTGGCGTCCGGCTCGGCCGTACGGCTCAGGAAGGAGCGGATCACGCCCTGCCGGGGGCCGGACATCCGCTGGAAGACGTCGCTGATCTCGTGCAGCCACACCCGGGGCAGGATGTCGTTCGCCAGGCGCGGCGACAGCCGTACGACGTGGGGGTCTGCGGCCGTGCCCGACCGGACCCTGGTCCTGGCGAGACGGCCGTCGGACAGTCTGCCGACACGCCCCCTGCCGATCTCGAACCGGAAGTGCTGCGCGCCGAGCCGGCCCGTGTTCACGACGACCGTCCGCTCGCCGGCTGTGCTCAGTCCTGTCACGTCCGGGCCCACGTCGGACGCGTGGAGCGACAGGAAGCCCTGCTCCGCCTCCTGCGGCGACAGGTCGGCCAGGTGCGGCGGCCTGCCGTCGGCGACGAACAGGCTCCGCGCGATGGGCCGGGCGTTCACCCGGCCACGCCCCCGGGTCGTACGCGGTCCCGGCCGCGTCCGGGACGGCCCCGTCCCCGGCCCCGTCGGGTTGGCTGTTCGAGCGGAGTTCGTCGCCGGAGCAGGCCCTGGGGTGGAGGAGGCCGCGGTGTTCGAGGAGGCCGCGGCGGCCTGGCCTCCGCTCGCCGGGTTGGCTGTCCCATTCGTGCCGGAGGTGGACGGGATCCCGGCGAGGCTCTCGGCGCGCCTGACGATGTCCGCGGCGGTGTCGGAGGAACGGCCGACGCGAAGGGCGTGGTCGGGTCCGTGCGGCGGGACCGCCGCTTCCTCCACCAGTCCTGCCCCCGCGTCGCTCAGCCGGTCGGGCCGCCAGCCGCGCGGGTTGTCCTCCAGCACCTCGCCCGCCACCTCGACGGCGGCGGCGCGGCTGTCCGGCGTCGCGTCGGCGAGCCGGGCGAGCGCGTCGAGGGCCCCCTCGACCGGGAGCCCCAGGCTCTCCTCGGCGATCCTCGCCCCCAGCAGCGCGGCCGCCTCCGCGCGGAGCCGAGGTGTGTCCACGCCCTCGGCGGCACGCGTCGTCAGCCGATCCGCGAGGGCCTTCATGTCCTCGCCCGACAGCTGCACCGGCCTTCCGTCAGGACCGGTCAGCCTGGCGCCCCGGCCGTCACGCAGGAAGAGCACGTCGGGCGCGATCGTGAACAGCACATCGGAAATCGCCGTGCGAGCCGACGCGTGCGCCGCGGAGGCGCTGCCGGACGTGGTGCCGCCGGTCGTCCCCGAGGACGCCGCCGGTGCCGGGGCGGCCGGTGACGCCGCGGCGGATGACGTGGTGCCACCGGAGGGAGAAGCGGGCGACGGCGTCCCCGTGGACGCGGCCGACGTGGACGTCACAGTGGAGGTGGCGGGCGTGTTCGCCGCGCCGGCGGCAGTGGGATTGGCCGCCGCCGCGCTGCTCGCACCAGCCGTGTTCGCCGCGCCGGCCGTGTTGCTTGAGCCGGCCGTGTTGCTTGAGCCGGCCGCGCCTGGGTTGGCACCGCCCGTGCCCGTCGCCGGGGCGGGATTGGCGGTGGCCGGCTGGCCCGACGCGCTCTGCGCTGCCGCCGGCGCCTGACCGGGATTCGCGGCGGACGGGCCCGCCGCGTTCGCGTTGCCCGTGTTGCCCGCGTTCGACGCACTGCCGGAACCGGCCGCGCCGGGGTTGGCGCCGCCCGCGTTGGCGGTGCCGGCTGTGCCGGAGTACGCCGTGCTTGCACCGGACTGTGCGGCGGGCGGGCCGCCGGAGGGCTGCCCCACGACGGACGCGGTGCTCGTGCTGCCCGAGCCCGTGGACGCGCCGTTGCCTGCGGTCTGACCGCCGCCGGCCGTATTCGTGTTCGCGGAACCCGGATCGCCGCCAGAAGGCTGTCCGGCGGCGGGATCCGGAGACGTACCGGAGAGGGCGCGGATCAGGTCGGTACGCAGGCTGGTGTCGTACGCCGAGGCCAGGGCCGTACGCGGGCTGATGCCCGCCTCGATCACGTCCGGGTTGAACGGGCTGATCGTGTTCGTACGGGCGGCGCCCGACGCGGCGGCCCCGAGCAGCGACTCACCGTCGGGCATCTCCCACTGGCCGTACACGAGCCCGTTGGCGAGGACGCTCCCGGCCGGGGAGGCGATCACGTTGGTCAGGCCGGTCGTCAGCGCCCGGCCGGGAAAACGCTTGAACGCGTTGCCGAAGCCGGGGGCGTCGGTGTTCAGCCTTCTGAGCAGGGGCGTCCTGTTGACCAGGTTGCTGACGGGACGCGCGGCCCGCATGCCGACGGCCGCGCCGCCCGCCGCGCCCAGGGCGGTGGCGCCCGTCATCTTCAAGTCCCAGCCGTCGCGGGTGCCTGCCTTCCGCTGTTCCGACTGGGCGAAGGCGTCGCCGGCGACCTCCTCGCCGATCTCCTCGAAGAGCTCCCTCCCCAGGGGGTTGGCGAGGACGCGGCCGAGCAGACCGGCCCGGAGCGAGGCCAACGCGGTCCCTCTGGCCAGCGCCTGGGCCGCCGCGGGACGGCCTGCGACGAGGGCGAGCTGTTCGAGGATCTTCTCCATCTCGGCGCGGGCGCGGGCGGCGATCGGCCCGACGAACCGGGTGGAGGCCCCGGCGGAGTAGAAGGCCGCGAGGAGCGCGATGAACGTGGCGATCAGCGCGATCCAGAAGACCGCGTTGTCCGACAACTTGGAATATTGGGTCGAGCGAGCATAGTTGTCGGCCTGCGCGGCGTAGGCGAAGTGGTTGTTCGCCACCGCGAGCAGGCCCGACCGCTCCGAGTAGTGCTCGCCGAGCCGTGCCAGGAACGCCTGCATCGACGGGCCCTGCATTCCGCTGAGCACGGCGACGGCGGCGGCTCCCACCGGATCGATGGACTGGACGACGCTCACGGTCGCGGAGCGGTGGGCGCGGGCGAGCTGCCACAGCAGGCTCTCGCTCGCATCCGGCCATGTCTGACCCGCCGTGAGCAGGGCGATGAGGTCGTCGGCCCAGGCGGGCAGCGACTCGCCCCAGGCGGGGGTGACGTCGGTGACCGAGCCGCCGCCGTCGGCGAACTCGGGCAGCCCGTCGTCGTTCGAGGTGACGTCGCCGTTCGTCGTGGCCGGCTTGGCGCCGGAGCCCGTACCTGTCGTGGAGGAGTGCGTCATGGTCAGATCCGCTTCAGGATCTCGCGCACCTCTCTGGCCCGTTCGGCGTCCATTCCCCGGGCGTTCTCGGCGCTGCGCCGTACGGTCGGGCCGAGCTCGACCACCTTCGCGGCGAGTTCCTCACCCTGCTTCATCACCGTCTCGGGCCCGCCGCCCTGCATGTAGGCGGAGTGGAAGGCGGTCCCGGCCGTGTCGTGCCCCCACGGCTCGGCGGCGTTGAGCCGCCGGATCTCCCGCAGGCCGGCGGCGTACCCGCTCTCCGCGTCGGACGACGCGGCATGCCACTGCGACAGGCCTTTCGCGAGCTGCTGCGGACGGATGTCGACGTAGTTCACCTCGAACAGCTCACTCATGGGCCCTCCGGTGTCCGCTTCGGCATCTTCATCGACATCTGTTCGAGCACGGCGTCGAGGTCACCGTCGATGTGCGCCCTCATCTGCTCGGCGGGGATGAGCGGCGCGAAGATCTCGACGACCCGGTCCTGGGCCTTGGCCACGGCGGCGTGGATGGTCCGCGTGATGGCGTCGGCCAGGCCGCGCGCGTCCTGCCGCCGGTAGATGCGCGGGTCGAGGTCGAGCCTGATCAGGTCGCCGTTCGCGCCGACGGTGGCCGCCACGAGCCCGTCACGCGACTTCTCCGTCACCCGCACGGCACGCGCCTTCTCGTGCAGTGCGGGCGCCTCCTCCTGCAGGCGCATGAACGTGGCCCGCAGTTCCTCGGCGTACGCCCGCATTCCGGCGGCGTCCGGCGTCTGTGCCCCGGTCGTGTTCATCACCCCGATCGACCGCGTTCACCTCGATGATGATCTATGTCCAATATGCGGGATTATCACACCTCGCTTTGACATTCGGCTAGTGATGGTTCAGCCGGGGCGGTCGAGACGCGAACGGGTGCGCCTGCGTGACGGGTTCTCACCGGTGCGGCATAACGCGCGGGTGTGATGCCGACGTGCCGGGTGAAGTGCCGGTTCAGGTGCGCCTGGTCATGGAAGCCCACGCTCGTCGCCACGTCGACCGGCCGTTGACCGTTCAGCAGGAGCCTGCGCGCCAGTTCTATGCGCTTGCCCGTGAGATAGGTGTGCGGCGGCAGGCCGTAGGTCTGCGTGAAGCAGCGGATCAAGTGCGTGGGGTGGGAGTGAAGGACGGCGGCCGCCTCCCGCAGCGGCAGACCCGCCCGGACACGGGCGTCCAGCAGTTCGCGCAGTTGGACGGCCAGCCGGTGCGCCTCGCGACCGGGTGCCCGGTGCTGGAACGCCTCAAGGTGGAAGCGCAGTCTCTCCGCGACGAAGAACAGGCGTGATTCGGCCTCGAGCACTTCTCCCGGATGACCGACAGCGGCATGCAGTCGGTGGATCCGGTGACGCAGGAGTGGGTCGGCGAGGATAGGAGCGTCCACCGCCTTACCGGTGAGGCGTTCCGGCAGCACGGTGGTGTCCAGGTAGAGCACGCGCTTGCGGAAGCCGGCGGCGGTGACGGTCCTGCCGTCATGCCGGACACCGGGCGGCAGGAGCAGAACGGCGGAGAGGTCGGCGGCGGCGTGTCGGCGACGGTCCAGTCCGAAGTCGACCGCGCCGTCATCGAGGATCATCAGGTCCCACGTGTCGTGGGTGTGGGCCGGGTAGGCGTGATCGGTGAAGTGCGCGTGGAAGACCTCGGCGATGCCCGGCACCGGTGGCCGCCAGGCACTGATCGTCGGCGGGCGGTGAGCGATCACGCTAAAAACGTACAAGACGGGCAGCAGGGGAGCAGGCCACGCTCATCACATCCGCCATCGCCCTATCCGGGCGGTGCGCATCCGAGCGAGAGGTGCCACCCGATGTCCGTTTCCCTCAATCCCGTCACCATCGCCGACAAGCTCTCCCAGATCGACGAGTTGTGGACGCAGAAGAAGATCGCCGGGCTCAACGACTACGAGATCAAGCTCGCCAAGCTGAAGGGAGAGTTCGTCTGGCACACCCACCCGGAGACCGACGAGCTGTTCGTGGTCATCAGCGGCCGGCTCACCATCCAGCTCCGGGAAGGGGACGTCGTCCTCGAACCCGGCGAACTCTACGTGGTGCCCCGTGGTGTCGAGCACTGCCCGGTGGCCGAGGAGGAAACGGCCATCATGCTGGTGGAGCCGATCGGCACGCTCAACACGGGTGACACGGGAGGTCCGATGACCAAAGCCGCCGAACTCCTCGAGTAGCGAGAGCTCTGCTCGTCCCATGCGGGGGCATGACGAGCCGGCCGCGGCGTGCTCTGCGGATGTCGAGACGGCGGCGAATCAGGCGCTGGAGAACCTCTTCGCGAAGTCCCTGGCCCATCGCGCGGCCTCCGCGCCCTGGCCGCCGGTGACGGGCGACCCGGGCATCCGGCTCAGACGCTCCACCTGCTCGGCGTAGCGCAGGTACTCCCGGTGAGCGTGTTCCCGGCAGGCGAGGCAGGTGACGCTTTCCGGGCGGGTCGCGGTCATCGCGTAGGGCACCCGGAGCCCGCAACCGGTGGTGACGACATCCGGCGCGTCGGGCGCGCGCCCCAACGACGACGCGATCAGATTGCGGTAGGCGGCACCGGCCCGCATCACCTTCTGCTCGACATGGATGTGCGGATCGGTCTCGCCCATCTGCGTCCGCTCCTTCGATCCGAGTCGTCCCGGAATCAGGCTAGATCGTCGATCCCCAGGTCGAGGGGCTCGGCGTGCTCATGTAGCCCGCTCACCTCGGCGCGGGCCACCCAGCGCCGGTGGACGCCCCGCTCGATCCGCTCCATGCCGAGCGCCCGCGCGACCGGCAGCCGCCCGCCGGTGTATTCGAGCAGCAACTCGCCTTCGCGCTCGTCCCGTACGAGACAGGGGGCGCCGTGCCACTCGCACATCCGCGTGACGTGGAAGACGGCCTCGCACTCCTCGGCGGGCACCGACCGAACGAAGCGGCCCGGAGCCCGCTCCTCGAACCCGTCGGCCGGCCCGTCGCCGAGCAGCCGGATCAGCAGCCCGTCGTGTCCCGGATCCGGATTCGCCGGATACTCGGCTCCTCGCCAGCACGCCCGGTAGGAGCTCGCCGGGGCCTGCGCCGGGTGCTCGCCGGGCAGCCAGCGGCCGAGGTCGCCGTCGTAGACCGCGCGTACGACCTCGGTCCCGGCTGCGGTCAGCTCGACGATCTCCGAGCCGTGCGGCAGCCGCACGGCGTCCACCTTGTACTCGCGGACCAGGGAGTCGACGTTCGGCGCGAGGCCCATGCCGACGAACGGCGGCTCCTCGATGACCCAGCCCGCCACCGCCGCCATGCCCGCCTCGTCGGTCCCGCCATATGGCGTGCGGTAGAGGTTCAGCCCGGCCGTGCGCCACCGCAGCAGGAACAGTGAGCCCTCGCCGCTGATCAGACCGTCGTCGGCGCCCCGGCCTAGTGCGTCGGCGAGCACGGCCGGCGTCGCCACGTGCGCGACGTCGAGGGCGTGGTGGCAGTAGCCGGAGACGCGCGACTCCCCCTCGCCGAGATGGGTCCGCAGGTCGTGCGGCGTGAGCGGCTTCTGCACGACCGGCAGGGCGGGCTCGGGCTCCGCCCTGCGGTCCTGGGCGAGGGTGGGGACCGCGAGCCTGGCGACGGTCCCCGGTTCGAGCAGGAAGCGCACCGGCAGGCCGGGGTTGACGGCGAGGCCCCACCGGGGATCGGGCCAGCCGGCGGCCAGCTCGACCAGCGAGGTGACCCTGACCCGCGACAGTCCCGTGGCCGCCCGCATCGCCTCGACCGACGTGTAGGCGGGCAGCCACACCCGGTCGGGCGCGGTGATCGTCGGCCAGGCGGCGTCGCCGTCTGGCGGCGCGGGCAGCGCCAGCTCGGTGTCCCTGAGCATGCCCAGGCAGACCCCGAGGTCACCCGCCTCGTACGCCGCCCCGAGCCGCCGTTCGAACACGCTCGCGGCCCACTCCATCAGAGGGTCATCGGCGGCATGAAGGACGGCGTCTTCGGCATGTCGTCCACATCGGGAAGGGGATCGGTGAGACCGCCGGTGGTCCCGTCGAAGGCGACCTTGGCCTTGGTGAAGTCGGGCGCCTGCATCGTGACGGCCTGCATGCCGGGGAGCTTGTGCTGCGTGCCGGCGAAGAGGTAGGTGACTCCCGTGAAGATGGCGGCGACCTTCCAGCTCACCTTTCCCAGGGCCGCGAACACTCTCTGCGCGACCCTCGACAGGGAGGCCATCGCCCCTGTCACAACGGGCTGGATCGCGGCCATCGCGAGCGGGTTGGCCCTGGAAGCGGCGCTGGCGCTCGCCAGCGTCATCGCCGCCCCGCCGATCGACAGCGAGATGTAACTCGCCACCGTATAGAGCTGAGCCGCGGAGTCGAGGCTGTCGCCGACCCCCTTCATGCCCCTGTCCAGCCCGTCGAGCTGGCTGTCCAGCTCGGTGAACTTCTGCTTGACCGCGGTCAGCATCCGCCCCTTCAGATGGTCGTTCGACTCGAGCGCGGTGAGCTGTCCGTGCAGATCCTTGCGCAGCTGCCCGATGTCGGCGGGCGCCTGGCCGTCCTCGCCGCCCTCGTTGCGCCACTCGCGCGCGCCCCGCGACATGGAGTCGGGATCGGAGATCATCGTGGCGAGCAGTCCCGCCAGCGACAGCGCGCTCGGCTCAAGCATCGCGGCCGAGGCCGCCAGGCCGGCGCCGGTGATGAAATTGCTCCGGGCGCTCCAGATGTCCACCATGGCCTAGATCTCCTCATGCATTCCGAGGACGGGGGGCGCCACGTCCTCGTCGCCGAACCAGGTGCTCTCGTCCTCCGGCACCGCCGGGCCCCGCGCGCGTTCCTTGCCGTCGTCGTTGCTCCCCGCACCTGCGCCCGCCATCGGGGCGTACGGCATGCCGGCCATCCCGCCGGTCCCCACGCCGCCGCGGCCGGCGGTCCCGTAGCCGGCGGCTCCGCCCGTGCCGGAGGTGCCGGAGCCGTACCCGCCGGTGCCCGTGCCGCCGGTGCCGCCGGTGCCGGGCCAGTTCCCCGTGGTGTAGTCGCCCGGGCCGTATCCGGTCGTGCCGAGGTTGGGGACCGTCGGGACGGACGCGGGGTTCGGGTTGTAGGCCGAGAGAGCGGTGCCGCCGGGGCCGGTCGGGTTCTGGGTGTTGAGTCCGTTCTGGTCGAGCCCGTCGAGGCCGGTCCGGCCGAGCCCGGTGCCGTTCGGGTCGAGACCACTGCCGCCCAGGCCGTTGCCGTTCGGGTCGAGGCCGTTGCCGTTTCCACCGGGAGTGGGCAGGGTGCTCCCGTCAGGCAGGTCCGGATGCCGCAGGCTGTCGTCGAGGTCGGTGCCCAGCTTGTCCTTCGGCAGTTTCCAGTTGTCGCCGAGGCCGGACCCGGCCTTCGGCAAGCCACCGCCGCCGAGTCCCAGGCTCTTGGGGTCGATCCCGGGGCCCTTCGTGCCGTCCTTGCCGGTCCCGCCCGAGCTCTGCTTCTCGGCCTCCTTGGCGTTCTCGACGGCCTGGTCGAGTGCCGACTTCCAGGACTCCAGGACCTCTTTACCCTTCGCCACCGCGTCGGCCGTCTGGTTCCGCAGCTGGCTGTGCACGCCGTTCAGGCCGCCGCCGATCACGCCGAAGGTCAGCATCGGAAGGTGGATGTTCTTGATCCGGCCACTCGTGTCCGCCAGGACCTGCCCCCGGCCGGCCACGTCGTTGCCGAACTTCGTGACCTCGCCGTAGTCCATCTTGAACTCGGGATCGCTCAGGCGGGGGTCCACCGCGCCGCCCGCTCCCATCGAGGTCGCGAGGCCGGCGAAAGGATTCGTCGCGCCCCCACTCGTATCGGTCACAGCACCCTCCAGCCGATTCCCGGCAGATTGCGTTTTCAACTACTTACGGCCGAGTCACCACAAAGCTCGCAAATCGTACAAATCCCCTAACCGGCCGTCTGACAAAACCGCAAGAGACGTGACAAAATCTTAATCTCGGACAGCCCCGGCAAGCCCCCCACTGATCCATTACTGTGACTTTTGGGTCATCACCCGACCCTCCTGGTCGGGGGAATTCGACAGGATCAGTGGAGGTGACCATGTCGCACTCTGGCGCAAGCCAGGCCCAAGTGAGCCGGCACGACCTGGACGAGGCGATCACCTGGATCGGCGACGCGGCCGAGAACATCCGCGGCATCCAGCGCTACCTGGACAGCGCCGGCGAGAACCTCAAGGTCCACTGGCAGGGTGAGTCGCACCACGCGTTCAACAAGGTGCACCTGCTGTGGCACGAGCGCATGGACGTCATCCTGGGCAGCCTGCAGACCCTCGCGGAGAGCATCAGGGCGAACAACAAGAACTACGCCGAGTTCAACGCGCAGGCGACCGCCGAGATCAACAAGATCGAGGCGCTCATCAACCAGGCCCCGCCCGCCTCGTACAGCCGCTGAGCCCGAGACGACCACCAGTAACGGACGGAGAGCGCGACGGTGGACTTCGACATCACAAAGGTCAACTTCAGCGGTCTCGACACCGGCGAGACCGAGTTCCAGAACGCCTTCAACAGGCTGGTCACGGAGCTGGAGAACCTCGAGAACAAGCTCAACACCAAGACCGCGATCTGGCAGGGCAGCGCCAAGGACGCCTACGACCAGACCAGGCGGATCTGGCAGCAGGAGGCCAAGGGCCTGTCGGACATCGTGTCCCTGCTGGCCAAGAACATCAACATCACCAACATGAACATGCAGGACGTGGAGCGGATCAACGCCGCCATGTTCGACGGCAAGTAGAGCGGACGTCCGACGGTACGGCCGGCGGCACCGGCGATCTCTCCGCCGGCGCCGTCCTCGGCCGTGAACGGGAGGGTGACGCATGTCCGGAGGCGTAGAGGTCAGCCGTACGGCCCTCAGGAACGCCCGCAAGGACTTCGAGGAGGCGCTCGAACTGCTGGCGCCGGGCGCGTCCAAGCGCGAGGTGACGCCGGTCGCCTTCGCCGAAGGCGGCGCGGTGAAGAAGCTGATCTCGCAGCGTGACGCGGTCGGCGGGTTCTGGCCCGCGGCCATCGGTTTCCACACGAGTCTGACCAGTGCGGAGGGCGCGGTCACCGCCGTCTACGCGGAGATCGCCTCGACCCTGGGCATCGCCGCCGAGCGTCTGGAGCTGGCGATCAGGAACCTCGACGCCGGCGAGCAGGCGGGCGTGCAGCAGGCCGGCACGGCGGAGGTCTAGCCGTTTTACGGGGAGCGGTTAAGGAGGCGTCTTGGCCGAGAGGAAGATGCCGATCAGGGCGGCGTTCGACGCGTCCGACCCGGGCGTCGTCATGTTGGACACCCTGCGCACCGCGCTCGGGAAGACCGACCCCGAGCTGATCAGAGCGGCGTCGGGTGAGTTCAAGGGTGTGCACGAGAAGCTGAAGTCCGTGGTCGACACCCTCGACAGGCATCTGGACGCGCTCGACAAGCACTGGACCACGGGCGACGACGCCAAGCAGGTCAAGGAGCAGCTCCGCCGGCTCAGGAGCTCCACGGTCGCGGTGATGAACGCGATCGTGGAGACCTCCCTCCCCGGCGGCCGCGCCGGACCGCCCTCGACACCGGGCGGCGTGGTCCCCGCGCTGGACGTGTACGCCAGCTCGCTCAACCAGTTCCGGGGCGAGAACGTCCCGAAGCCCACCAAGAGCGACGTCGACTGGTACGACGCGGCCCTGGAGGCCGGGGCGGTCGGCGCCGCGGGCGGCGCGATCGCCGGGTCTCCCTTCGCGGGCATCGGGGCGGTCCCCGGCGCGGTCATCGGCGGCGTGGGCGGGTTCATCGTCGGCGGCATCGGCGGCGCGATCGGGTCGGTCTTCGGCGACGGTCCCTTCCTCAACCTCTTCGGGGAGTCGAAGGAGGAGAAGGACATGAAGGCGGCCGAGGAGCATCTCAAGAAGCTCACCCAGGCGACGCAGGCCGCCAACGACCTGTTCCCCGCCTCGCTCGACACCGACGTGCCGAAGTTCGACGTGACGCCGCCCAAGTTCGACCCGTTCACCGGCCCCGGGGGGAGCCTCCCGGGCGGGAACGTCTCCACCGATGTGGGCGGCCCGGGGAATCTCGGGTCGCTCGGCGACCTCGGGACCGGCCCTACGGCCAACGTGCCCGGCTTCGACGTCGGCGGGAACGGCGGCTACCCGCCGTACGGGCTCGGTGACGGACCCGGGTCGGGACTGGGCGGCGACGGGCCGAACGGGAACGGACTCGACGGCGGCGGATCGGACGGGACGGGCCTGAACGGGCTCGACGGCTCGGGACTCAACGGGGCGGGCCTGAACGGGACGGGCCTCGGCGGCAACGGCGGCGGGCCGAACGGCGCGGGTCAGGGCACCAGCCTGGCCGCCCACACCCCGCGGCTCGACGGCCCCGGCGGCTTCGGCGGCGGTGGGGCGGGCACGAACCACGGCACCGGCTTCGGCGCCAACGGGTACGGCGGGTACGGAGCCGGAGCGGGCGGCGGCAGCGGGTCCGGGGCCGGCGGCGTCACCGGCGTGAACGCGGCGGGTCTGCGGCCCTCCGCCGGAGGCTCGATGCTGCCGGTCGCGCCGCACGGCGCGGGCAAGGGCGAGGAAGGCGAGGAACGCGAGCGGACCACCTGGTTGCTGGAGGACGAGGACTTCTTCATGAGCGACCAGCCGACCACCTCCCCCCGCATCGACAGGACATGATCGAGAAAGGTGTGACGTGACCCATGACGCGGGCGGCGGATCACCGCCGCCGAAGCTGCGCCTGCCCGAGGGCTGGCCGGGTCTCGACGGGAGCCCGGACGGCGCGGCGGGCGGGCCGTACATCGAGCACACCCGGGTCCTGCAGGTCCTCAAGGGGCTGCGGGAAGAGCTCGGGAGCCTGCGCGGTCGCGCTCCGGCGAGCATGAGCGCCACCTGGAGCGGCCCGGGCACCGCGGGTGAGGTCCAGGGCCTGACCAACGTCGGCCCGGCCGAGGCCGGCCCGTGGAACACGGCCAGATACTTCGGGCTGAACGCCGAACAGGCCCACGAAGTGCTCAGCGGCAAGTACCAGCTGCTGATCGACCGGGTCGAGGCGCTGGTCACCGCCGTCGAGCGGGCGGTCGCCAACTACGAAAAAGGCCACAAGAGCAGCAGCGCGTGAGCCAGAGGGCAGGGAGATAGACCGCGATGGGATCCGACTCCGGCTGGGAGCTGATCAAGATCTACGAGACCCTGTACGGTCTCGACCCGGGCAACCTGACCCGGGAGCAGATCAAGCAGAAGCTCGACGCCGCAAAGCCGGACGACGTGAGCAGGGCCGGCCAGGCGTTCCTCGACGCCGCCGACCTGGTGGGCGGGACGATCGGCGGCAACGGCCCATCCGAGGCAGGCATCCAGGCCGCGCTGAGCAGGACGGCCAAGGAGCTCTCCCAGGTGTGGCGCGGCCCGGCCGCGGTCGAGGTGCAGTCGGCGCTGCGCGCGCTGTACGCCACGGCGGGCGCGCTGGGTGACGCCATGGCGTCCAGCGGGGCCGCCATGTCCTGGTACGCGAGCGTGGTGAAGGAGGCGCAGGCCAACTTCCCCGCCGCCACGGACAAGAGCGGCGAGGGCGCCGGGGGCGGCACCACGGGGAGCCCGCCCGTCGACGCGGACGAGGCCGCGCGTAACCACTTCCGCAAGCTCAACGAGGACATCCAGCAGGCGAACAACGCCTTCGCCGACGGGCTGGCCTTCGAGCTGCCCGCCATCGAGCCGATGACCATCGACCTCACCCAGTCGCCGCGCATCCACCCGGGCGGCACGAACGCGCCCACGACCCATCCCGGCGGAGTGTGGCACGGCGGCGACACCGGTTCGGGGTCCACCACGGGCGGCTCGGGTTCGACCGGCGGCCACTCGGGGTCCGGCGGCTCGGACGGGTCCGGCGGTTCGCACGGCTCCAACGGTTCGGACGGGTCGAACGGCTCGAACGGTTCGGATGGATCGAACGGTTCGGATGGCTCAGGCGGCTCGAACGGGTCCGGCGGAACCGGCGACCCCGGCACGGCGCCGCAGTCCACGGATCCCGGCGGCTCCTCGGGCAGCGGGAACGGCTCCGGCGACGGGCAGGGCACGGCTCCGCCCGTGATCGGCGCCGACGACCGGACCAGCCTGGCCAACACACACCCCATGACCACCGCCCCCGGCGGCACGAGCCCGTCCGTGCTCACCGGCGCTCCCCCCGACGTGCGTACGCCCGTCGGGACGGTCGGGCCCGGCACCACACTGCCGCCCGGCGGAGTGATCGGCACGTACGGCGGGCAGCGCGGCGGTTTCGGGACCGGATTCGGCGTCGGCGGCGCCCAGGCGGGCGAGTCCGTCCTCGGCGGCCTGCGGCCCGGCCAGGCCGGCGCGGGCTCCTCCTTCATGCCCTACGCCCCGGGAGGCGCGGCCGGGTCGGAGGGCCAGGAGGAGCGCGAGCGGGAGATCTACGATCCCGAGCCGGACGTCTGGCGGGTGACGAGCACCATCAGCCCCGACCGCATCGGCTGAGGCCCCGCGCGGCGGCCTCCCCGCTGGGTTAGCCCGGCGGGGAGGTCAGAGACCGAGCCTGGCGCTGATGCGGTCGAGCTCGCCGAGCACGTCCTCCGCCGTCCGATCGAAGGCCGACTCCGCCTCTCTGACCTGGGCGAGCACGGCCTCCGGGTCGTCCAGGAACCTCGTCTGGTCGCCCTCCTCCCCGAGTGCCTCGGCCATGGCCCGGTTCATCTGCCGGTACAGGTCGTCGGACGCGGCGCGCATCGTCTCCTTGATCCGTTCGGCCAGTTCGCCCGAGCTCAGCCGCATCGCCTTGGGATGAAGCTCCAGCTCGCTCAGCCCCCGGCTGGAGAACTCCACGTTGACCAGGCCGTCCTCGTCCCTGGCCCGGCCCACGAGCGAGGAGAGGGCTTTCTGGAGCTGTTCGACGGCCGCGATCCTGGCGTCCGCCCGCTCCCTGAATCGCTCGATGTCGAAGTCGTCGAATCCGCCGCCGGCCATTTGAGCCCCTTTTCCCCGCGATTTCCGGAACACCGGCAAGCTAACGCATTCAAGGCAGACATACGGGGTCTACGGGCTCACCCGTTACATGTCAGTGAACATACGCCTAATTTCCGCTTTCTACCTGCGGAAACGTCACCCCGGCGCATGGTAGGGGCGCGGAGCCCGGTGATAGGGAAGATCACGTGTCATACGGTGAACCCTCGCCAAGCCGGTCACCGGCGGTCTCCGCGACGGCGTCGCCCACCGGCTCGGTGAGCGCGACGCCGAGCCCGTCGGCCTCCCCGGTGCCGCCGGCCTCGACCGCCCCGCCGACGTCCGATCCCACCTCCGCGGCACCCTCCACGGGGTCATCCGGCGGGGTGCCCACGGCGACGGCGACACCGACGGCCTCCGCCTCCCCGGCTCCGTCCGTGCCCTCGATGGTCAGCCCGTGCCCGCACACCCCGCCCTGCCCGCCGCCCGGCCCCTGCCTGCCCGACTCGCTGCGCGTACGGCAGACGGGCGCGCCTCAGACCCCGAAGCCGACGACGGCCACGCCCTCCGTCGGCCAGAGCGGTGGCCCGAGCGGCGGCTCGTCCGACCTGCCCGGCTACGAGGTGGCCACGGGCTTCATCAGGAAGTTCGCCGGCGCGGTGGGCGGCTCCGCCGACGGCGTCCGGCGGCTGAGGGATGCCACGCCCCGTTTCCAGGGCTGGAACCTCGCTCCGCTCGCCGGGGTCCCCATCGTCGGGCTCACCTTCGTCCACCGGTTCAACTCCGTCTCCGAAACCTGGTCGAACGCCGCCGGAGTCCTCGGCGACGCCCTGCACAGGGACGGCGAGACCCTGGTCAGGGCCGCGGACAACTACGTGGCGGCGGAGAAGGCCGGCAAGGCGGCCATTCAGAAGACGCGCGTCTGAGAGGATCCGCATGTCGACCCCGCCCAGCGAGCCGGGCAAGCTGTTCGTTCCCGGCCGGCCCACCGCGGGCCCCAAGGAGCTCTACATCACGGACTCGAGCGGCAACGTCCAGCGAGCCGTTTCCGTGGCACCGGCCGAGACGGCCGACACGGCCGCCGCCTCGGCCGCCACCCGTACCGATCCCGGCTTCTTCAAGAACCTGGTCAAGGGGTTGAACCCGCTGCGGCAGCAGACGCGTACCGCGGCGGCCATGTCCGGGCTGGGAGTCGCGGCCCTCGCCCTGGACGTGGCGGCCACGCTGAACCTCGGCAACCCCTTCCTCTTCTACGACCGCCGGGAGCTCTGGAAGGAGATGGGAGGCCGGCTTGAGAGCGGCAGGTCCGACATCTGGTTCTCCTACTTCCAGGACGTCAGCCCCAACTGGAAGGGCCACGCGGCGGACCTGCTCGGGCGGCGGGTCCGCTTCAACACCACGGTCCTGTACGAGAAGCTCCACGGGGTCACCGGCGAGATGAGCAGCGCGATGCACAGCCAGTTCAAGGAGGTCCTGGAGTACGACCTGTCGGTGTTCGGCCTCTACGCGGCCACGGCGCCGATCCTCCGTACGCTGGCGGCGATGAGCGCGCACCCGGCCGGGCGGGTCGCGCTGATATCGCAGGTGGGCGTGTTCGCCAGCGCGCTGGGCAACCTCGTCAAGCAGTTCGCCGACATCTACATGGCCTCCGAGGGCGACCTCAACAAGGCGGAGCAGAAGCTCAACGACCTGCAGGCCGCCTTCTTCGAGGGAGGCGACCCGGCGCGGGGTCGCCGCGACCTCACGCTCACCCCCGCCGTGGCGGACCGCGCACACGTTCTCGACTACTGGCAGCCGGCGAGCAAGGACCCCGAATGAAGAACACGGCCGCGTTCCACGAGGGCAGGGAAGGCGACGTCGCCGGCCTGGTGCGGGAGGTCCAGGGCCGTGTCGGCGCGCTCGCCGACCTGCTCCACGGGCTGAACGAGGAGGTGGTCGAGGGGACCGACGCCACGGGCGCCGTGGTGGCCCGGGTGTCCGGAGCGGGCCTCCTGCTCGGGCTGACCATCGACCCGCGGGCGATGCGCGACCTCGACCACGTCGCGATGTCCGCCGCGATCCAGGGCGCGATCGGCGCCGCGCGGGGCGCGACGGGCGAGCGGCTGGCGAGGGCCATGGAGGAGTTCGCCGAATCGCCCGCGCCCGGCGACCCTCTCGCCCCGTACGTCCAGGCCCTGCTGCGGGAGGAGTGACCGTGGACGAGATGCGCGAGCTCCGGGCGCGCATGGAGCGGCTGACGGCCGCGGCCGCCTGGATGGACGAGCTCGCGACCGAGTGGAGCACGCGGGAGTACACCGGCAGGGCCGACGAGGGCCGGATCACGGCGACCGTCGACGCCGTCGGCACGCTTCGCGCCGTCGACATCCACCCGCTCAGCATGCGCAGGCTCGACAGCCGCGCGCTCGCCGAGGCCGTCCTGAAGGCCGTACGGCGGGCCGAGGCGGCCGCGGAGGCGGCGAAGGAGGAGATGCTGCGCGGCGGGCTGGAGGCCGCCGGGGTGCCGCACGTGGCCGCCCTCCTCGGCGACGCCCGCCGCATGTTCGACGAGCGGGCGTCGCCCGAAGGCGCCGATCGGCTCTGACCGGGAACACCGCCCCTCCTCGGCGACTCCTCACCGAATCATGGAGGGCTCGCGTGGACCCGCTTCAAGGGCCTCCTGATGCTCAATTTTCTGAATAGTCATATTCTTGACTATCAAGGAGCGGAGGGAGCGGTTCCATGGCCTTACGGCACGCCGTCCTCGCGGCGCTGCTCGACGGGGAGCTCAGCGGCTACCAGCTGGCCAAGGCGTTCGACGTCGGTGTGGCGAACTTCTGGCACGCCCTGCCCCAGCAGCTGTACGCCGAGCTGGCCAGGCTGGAGAGGGAGGGGCTGGTCGCGGGGCGGCAGGTGGTCCAGGAGACCCGGCCCACCAAGCGCCTCTTCCACGTCACGGACGCCGGGCTCACCGAGCTGGAGCGGTTCGCGGCGGCCGCGTCGAAGCCGTCGTTCATCCGCGACGACCTGCTCGTCAAGGTGCAGGCGGCCGACCACGTCGACGCCGGGCCGCTGATCCGGCAGGTCGAGGAGAGGGCCGCCATGGCCGAGGCCAAGATCGACCTGTTCCGGCGGATCCTCCGGAAGATGCGCGGCGGCCTGGGCGAGGAGGAGTTCCTCCGCACGGGCGGGCGCGTGGGGCCGTATCTGACCTGCCTGCGCGGTCTGGCCTTCGAGGAGGGCAACCGCGACTGGTGCCTGCGGACCGCGGCGATCCTGCGGGAAAGGAGCGCGGCCGGGCCGGGCGAAGGAACCGCGGCCGTGACAGGAGAGGGGACCACGCGGGCCCCCCGGAACTCGGAGGTGGCCCATGCCGAGCGGTGAGCGCCTGCGTTACGTCGCCCTCGGCGACAGCCAGACCGAAGGACTCGGCGACGGCGACCCCGCCCACCCGCGGGGCTGGGCCGACCGGCTCGCCGAGCGGCTCACGACCGTGGACCCGGAGGTCACGTACGCCAACCTGGCGGTGCGCGGGCGACTCGCCGGGGAGGTGCGAGACGAGCAGCTCGCGCCGGCCCTGGCACTGCGCCCCCATCTGGTCACGGTCGTCGCCGGCGTCAACGACCTGATCAGGCCCCGCTTCGACGCCGCCGAGGTGGCCGGGCACCTGGAGGCGATGTTCGCCGGTCTCACGGCCGCAGGGGCCCGCGTCGCGACCCTCACGTTCCCGGACGTCGGGAAGATCGCGCCGATCGCCCGGCCGCTCCGGTCGCGGGTGTTCGAACTCAACGACCGCATCCGGGCGGCGGCGGCACGGCATGGGGTCGTGGTCGCCGAGACCGCGCCCCACGCCGTCTGCACCGACCCCCGGCTGTGGAGCTCCGACCGGCTGCACGCGAGTCCGCTCGGCCACGAGCGCATCGCCGCGGCCGTGGCCCACGCGCTCGGCCTGCCCGGCAGCGACGACGGCTGGACGCTGCCCCTGCATCCCCCGGTGGATCCGGCCGGGTGGCGGATTCTGGGCGCCGAGTTGCGCTGGGCGGGCACGTTCCTCGGCCCGTGGCTGGTGCGGCGCCTCCTCGGCAGGTCGTCCGGCGACGGTCGCACCGCCAAGCGCCCCGCGCTGCTGCCCGTGCGGCCGGCCGCGTGACCTCCGGCGGGAGGCCACCGGCGACCAGCGCATTCGGGAGATGCCGTCATGCGACCCGAGGGGTCAGCCGGACAGGCCGCGCACCCAGGTGTACAGGTCGAGCACGCCCAGCGTGAGCGGGACCAGCGCGACGATCAGCAGCGCGTCGAGGATGTCGGCCGCCCGCCCCCAGAACGGCGAGGGCCTGCCCGTGGGCAGCCAGAGACCGAGGCCGAGCACGAGCAGGGCCGTCCACAGCACCCCGATCGTCACGGCCACCTCGGCGACGGCGTCGGCGCCCGTGCCCAGCGCGAACGCCAGGGCGGCGGCCCCGGCCGCGGCGGCGAGGACCATCCACAGCCGCTGGGCGACCCCCGCGAAGACCCTCGCGCGCATGGCCAGCGCCAGCGCCAGCGTCGCCGCCGTCACGCGGGCGACCCAGCCGCCGTGCTGGACGAGCAGCAGCTCCCCCGCGACACCGGCGAGCGCGATCGCGATGACCATGCCGGTGGCGTACCGGTGGGCCTGCGCGGTCCGCTGGAGCACCAGCGGGCCGTCGATCCGCTGGTTGTCGCTGCGCAGCTCCTCGGCGCTGGTGGGCAGCGGCGGCAGCGGCACCCTGGCCATCCGGAACGACAGCGTGGGGATGAGCGGGCTCAGCGCCAGCAGTGCCGTCGCGACCACGGCCGCCGCCCCGGCGCCCGATCCCCCGAACACCATCACGCACCCGGCTCCGACGGCCCCCGCGACGGACGCGACCGCGACGCCGAGGAAGCCCGCCACGCCGTCGGCGATCAGCACACCGCCGACGGTCGCCACCAGCGCGGTGTACGCGAGCCCGGCCAGCAGGTTGGGCGCCCCGAGGACCAGCACGGCGCCCGACGCGCCGGGCGTGAACAGCCCGGCGAGGAAGCCGTGCGGCAGGGCCGCGTAGCCGACGAGGGCGCCGGCGGTGGGCCGGCCGACGGCCCTGGACACCACGGCCCCGGCGGCGAGGAGCAGCACCGCGACGGCTCCGGCCACTCCGGCGGTGAGCCGCGGCGGGGCCGCCGCCAGCGCGAGGACGACGGCGCCGAGCGCGAGCAGCCCGGCGGCCACGCCCATGCCGAGCAGCCTCGTGTGCCGCGGCTCCCACCTGCCGCCGCCTTCCTTGGTCCCGGTGGCGACGACGTCGGCCACGTCGTCGTACACCGCGGGCGGCAGCACCGCGTCGCGCGGGCGCAGGTAGAGGACCTCCCCGTCCAGGACGCCCAGCGCGCCCAGGCTCTGGCCGAGGTCGAGCGGCGGGCCGCCGAGGCGCTGGAGCACCCAGCCGGGGGCCGCGGCCGCGTCGCCTCCCGCCTCGCCTACCGCCCGGAGCAGTCCGGGCATGACGTGCGGCAACGGGATGTCCGACGGCAGCGCGAGGTCCGCCTTCCTGCGCGGGGCGACCACGGTGACGTGGCACAGGGGTGGCAGCGGCACGGTCGCCTGCGGCAACGCGCCCTGCTGAACCGGGCCATGTTGAACCATGCCCTGCTGGACGACACCCTGCTGGATGTGAAGGGGGGCCGGCGATGACACAGCGGGAATCCTCTCCCGAAGATCTCTCTGACAGCCCGAAAATATCGGCAAACCTGGTAGAAAAGTCAGTCAGATGAGCATTGTCGTGGTCTCGCGTCCCGAACGCCGCCCGGGCCCCAAACCACCCCGTGGCGAGATCCTCCTGGAATCCCCACCGGAGATTCCCGAGGTCCAGCCGCAGGGTCTGATGTCCATGCTCACGTACGTGCCGATGCTGGCCGGCGGCGCCGCGATGGCGCTGATGTTCACGGCGGGCGGCAACGGCAACCCCCTCATGTACGTGGCCAGCGGGCTGTTCGCCGTCTCCATGGTCGGCATGAGCGTCGGCCAGCTCGGACGCAACGCCGGTGAGCGCAGGAACCGGCTCAACGGGCTGCGCCGCGACTACTTCCGCTACCTGGGCCAGATTCGCAGGAAGGTCCGCAGGGCCGCCGTGCAGCAGCGGGAGGCGCTGGAGTGGAGCGGGCCGCCGCCCGACTCGCTGTGGTGGATCGCGATGGGACCGCGCCTGTGGGAGCGCAGGCCGCGCGACGACGACTTCGCGACCGTACGGCTCGGCACCGGCGTGCAGAAGCTGGCCATCCAGCTCGTCCCGCCGGACACCAAGCCGGTGGAGGACCTCGACGCCCTGTCGGCCGGAGCGCTGCGCCGGTTCGTCCGGGCGCACGCCACGGTGTCGGAGCTGCCCGTCGCGGTCGCCCTGCACTCCTTCGCCCGCATCCACCTCACCGGCGACCCCACCGCGATGCGCGAGCTGGTTCGGGCCGTGATCGCGCAGCTCGTCGTCTTCCACTCCCCCGACGACATGCGGATCATGATCTGCGCGAGCAAGGAGTGGATGCCCC
This sequence comes from Microbispora sp. H10830, assembly GCF_014161375.1. Taxonomy (NCBI): domain Bacteria; kingdom Bacillati; phylum Actinomycetota; class Actinomycetes; order Streptosporangiales; family Streptosporangiaceae; genus Microbispora; species Microbispora sp. H10830. Next base: position 242,760 of record NZ_JABBWX010000003.1, on the reverse strand, counting down.
ACTGGGAGTGGGTGAAGTGGCTGCCGCACGCCCTGCACCCCGAGCAGGCCGACGCCGCGGGCCAGGTCAGGCTCATGGCGGAGAACCTCGCCCACCTCGACGCGCTGGTCGGGGAGGAGCTCAGGGAGCGGGCCAGGTTCCGGCCCGGCGCCTCCGCCGACGCCCTGCCGTACCACGTGGTGATCGTGGACGGCGGGCACGTGCCGCACGACAGCCAGCTCGGCTCCGACGCCATCCAGGGCGTGACCGTGATCGACCTGTCCGGCGTGACCGGGCCGGCCCCCGAGGCGATCACGCTCCGGCTGGACGTCCAGCCCGACGGCTTCCACATGGTCAAGATCGACCACGCGGGACGGCGGTCGAGCAACCGGCTCGGCGACCCCGACAGCCTCGGCCATGCCCAGGCGGAGGGGCTGGCCCGGCAGCTCGCGCCGCTGCGCGCCTCCGCCGGCGCCCAGGGCGAGGCGCAGGACGTGCTCGGCGTCAACACCTCGCTCACCGACCTGCTCGGCGTGGGCGACCCCGTCCATCTCGATCCCGCGGTGATCTGGCAGCCCCGCGCCGGACGCAACCGGCTGCGGGTGCCGATCGGCCTGGGCGCGGACGGACGGGTGGTCGAGCTCGACATCAAGGAGTCGGCGCAGGGCGGCATGGGGCCGCACGGCCTGGTCATCGGGGCGACCGGCTCCGGCAAGAGCGAGCTGCTGCGCACGCTGGTGCTCGGTCTGGCCATCACGCACTCCTCCGAGATCCTGAACTTCGTGCTGGTCGACTTCAAGGGCGGCGCCACGTTCCTCGGCCTGGAGTCCCTCTCCCACGTGTCGGCGGTCATCACCAACCTGGAGGACGAGCTGCCGCTCGTCGACCGCATGCACGACGCGCTGCACGGCGAGATGGTGCGCCGCCAGGAGCTGCTGCGCGCCGCGGGCAACTACGCCTCGCTGCGCGACTACGAGCGGGCCAGGGAGCAGGGCGCGGATCTCAAGCCGATGCCGACCCTGTTCGTCGTGATCGACGAGTTCAGCGAGCTGCTCACCGCCAAGCCCGAGTTCATCGACCTGTTCGTGATGATCGGGCGGCTCGGCCGCTCGCTCGGCGTGCACCTCCTGCTGGCCTCCCAGCGCCTGGAGGAGGGCCGGCTGCGGGGTCTCGACACCCACCTGTCGTACCGGATCGGCCTGCGCACGTTCTCGGCCATGGAGAGCCGGGTCGTGCTCGGCGTCGCCGACGCCTACGAGCTGCCGCCGGCGCCGGGCAACGGCTACCTGAAGTACGACACCACGGGGATGACCCGGTTCAAGGCGGCCTACGTGTCCGGGCCCCACCACGCCGACCCCGCGCGGTCCGCGCCCGGCGAGGCCGGCCGCCCGGTGCGCGACGTGGTGGAGTACGGCACCGCCTTCGCGCCCGTGGAGGTGACAGAGACGCCCAGGGAGCTGGCGCCCGCGGAGGAGCCCGGCGGCTCGCGGCACAGCCTGCTCGACGTCGTGGTCGGCCGGCTCACCGGCCACGGCCCGCCGGCGCACCGGATCTGGCTGCCCCCGCTGGCCGAGCCGCCGACGCTGGCCCACCTGCTGCCGCCGCTGTCCGTCACCCCCGAACTCGGCCTCACCACCGCGAGCTGGGGCGGCCGGGGGATGCTCCACGCGGTCGTCGGCATCGTCGACCGGCCGTTCGAGCAGCGCCGCGACCCCTACTGGCTGGACCTGTCGGGAGGCGCGGGCCACGTCGGCGTCGCGGGCGGCACGCAGAGCGGCAAGAGCACGGTGCTGCGGACGCTGATCACGAGCATGGCCCTCATGCACACGCCGCGCGAGGTGCAGTTCTACTGCCTGGACTTCGGCGGCGGCTCCCTGGCCTCGCTGGAGGCGCTGCCGCACGTGGGCGGCGTCGCGAGCCGCCTCGACGCCGACCGCGTCCGCCGTACGGTCGCCGAGATCTCCACGATCCTCGAGCGGCGTGAGGCGGACTTCGCCGAGCACGGCATCGAGTCCGTCGCGGCCTACCGGCGGATGCGGGCCGAGTCCGGCCGCGACGGCGACGGCTGGGGCGACGTGTTCCTGGTGGTGGACGGCTGGCTGACGCTCAGGCAGGAGTTCGAGTCGCTCGAACCCGTCGTCACCGACATCGCCGCCCGTGGCCTCGGATACGGCATCCACGTGGTGGCGGCCACCAACAAGTGGTCGGAGTTCCGGGCGAGCATCCGCGACCTGTTCGGCACCAGGGTCGAGCTCAAGCTCGGCGACGCCTACGAGTCCGAGGTGAACAGGAAGGCGTCGCTGGCGGTCCCCGAGGGCATGCCGGGACGCGGCCTCACCAAGGAGGGGTTGCACTTCCTGTCCGCGCTGCCGCGCATCGACGGCGTGCAGAGCTCCGAGGACCTCGCCGCGGGCGTCCGCGGGCTGGTGCACGCGGTCAGGGACGCCTGGCAGGGGCCGCCCGCGCCGGCGATCCGGCTGCTGCCGCCGGTGCTGCCCGCGGCCTCGCTGCCCGGCCTCGACGAGACGGGACCGAAGATTCCGATCGGCATCGACGAGGCGACGCTCTCGAACGTGCTGCTCGACTTCGACGCCGACCCGCACTTCGTCGTCCTGGGCGACACCGAGAGCGGCAAGTCGAACCTGCTGCGGCTCGTCGCCGAGGGGCTGGTGGCCAGGCGGCAGCCGCACGAGGCGATGATGATCGTCATCGACTACCGCAGGTCGCTGCTCGACTCGGCCGCGACCGCCCACCGCATCGGCTACGCGGCGTCGAGCACCGCCGCCCAGGAGCTGATCAACAACGTGCGCGGGGCCCTGCTCAAGCGGCTGCCTCCGGCGGACCTCACGCCCGAGCAACTGCGGGACAGGAGCTGGTGGCAGGGTTCGGACGTCTACATCGTCGTGGACGACTACGACCTGGTCGCCACCTCGTCCAACCCGCTGCTGCCTCTGGTGGACCTGTTGCCGCAGGCGCGGGACATCGGGCTGCACCTGGTCCTGTCGCGCCAGATGGGCGGCGCCGGCCGGGCCATGTACGACCCGGTCATCCAGAAGCTGAAGGACATGGCCAGCCCCGCCGTCATCCTGTCCGGCAACAAGGACGAGGGCTACCTGTTCGGCAACGTCCGGGCGCATCCGCTGCCACCCGGCCGGGGCTACCACGTCGACAGGAGGTTCGGCGCGCGGCTCGCCCAGACCGCGTTCCTGCCTCCTCCCGGGGAAGAGTGACAGGCGGAGAGGAGCGGTACGTGGCCGGTTTCGACATCCACTTCCAAGCGCTCGAAAGCTGCCGTACGGCGGTGAGCAAGGCCTGGGGCCAGTACGAGAGCCTGCACGGCGGCCTGCCCGAGACGCCCGGCACCCGGGCGGCCGCCTTCGGGCACGTGGACGGCGCGGCGACGCTGGCGGCGGCCGTCGACACGGCCTACGCCGCGCTGACCGCGGAAGCGGCCGACGCGAGGACCAAGCTGAAGGGCGTGGAGCGGGCGCTGGAGAGCGTGCAGGACAACGTCAGGACGGCCCACAAGGCCACGTCCACCTCGATGCAGGTATGAGCGAGCGGAGCGAGCGAATCGGTAAGCACAGTGCGTTTCGCTCATGCGACCCCGAGCCGCCAGGCGAGGGGGTGGCATGAGCGAGCGGAGCGAGCGAATCGGTAAGCACAGTGCGTTTCGCTGCTGGGTTACCTGCGCGCCTCCGGCACGACGACACCCCGAGCCGCCAGGCGAGGGGGTGGCATGAGCGGCGTCGCTGACCTGCCGGGTGGCGCCGAGCTGGCCGCCATGGCGCAGAAGGTGAGCGGCGATCCCGGCGACATCCGCGACATCGCCGGGAAGTGGCGCGGCGCGGCGCGCGACGCGCAGGACTACGTAGGCGGCGTGGGCCGGGCCGTGCGCACCGTGGACGCCGCGTGGCAGGGCCGCTCCGCCGATGCCTTCGTCGGGTACATGAACAAATACGGCAAGGCGGCCGACGGCCTCCACGACGCCCTGGTCGCGTGCGCGGGCGCGCTGGAGAAGGTCGCCACCGCGCTGGAGAGCGCCAAGTCGAAGATCGACGGCATCTGCGCCGACGTGGTCGCCGAGGCGGCGGCCTACCGGGGCCGAAACCAGGATGCCACGGACAAGGAGCTCGAGAACGGGCTGCGGGGCATCGTCTCCCGGGGCGTCGAGGACGCCCGGCCGCACCTGGAGCAGGTGACCACGGCCGTCGGCGACGCCACGAAGACGCTGGGCTCCCACCTGGGCGCCGACTACCGCGACGGCGCGCTCACCTTCGCCAAGATCCCGGACCCGGGCAAGCAGGAGTTCGTGCCCCGGCACGGGCACACGGTCGACTGGCGGCGCACCCCCGGCTACACGGGGGCCCCCGGTGACGCGGCGCACCCGACGTACGCCTCGTACGGCCGGACCGGCCTGAGCGGCGTGAGCGGCTCGGGCGGGAGCGGCGGCTTCGGCGGCTACGGCCCGAGCGGCCCGCCGCCGGCCGGCGGCGGGCCCGCACCCACTGGCCAGGTCAAGGAGTGGATCGAGCAGGCCATCGAGATCCTCACGGCCCAGGGCTACCCCGCCGGGAAGATGAACCGGGACGACATCTGGATGATCATCCGGCACGAGTCGGGCGGGAACCCGCACGCGATCAACAACTGGGACTCGAACGCGGCCGCGGGAACCCCCTCGAAGGGGCTGATGCAGACCATCGACCCCACGTTCGACCGCTGGTCCCTGCCGGGGCACAAGGACATCTGGAACCCGGTGGACAACATCATCGCGGGCGTCCGCTATGCCGTCGCGCGCTACGGCTCGGTCTCGGCCGTCCCCGGTGTGGTGGGCATGAAGACCGGCAGCGGATACCGCGGATACTGATCGTTCAGGCGGCGGGGAAGTCGGTGGCGGGCGCGCTGAGCGCGGTGGCCTCGACGTTCGCCCGCAGGGCCTCGACCTTGGCCGCGGCGTAGGAGTGGGCGTCCGAGCCGAGGAGCTGCCGCAGCGGGCCCTCCCCGGCCAGGACCCGGCCGATGATCGCCCCGGCGCCCTTGACCGGGTCGCCGAGCTGGCTGCCCTGGAGTTCGATGTGGTCGAGGGTCATCTCACGGATGGCCGGATAGTGCGCGGTCGTCTCGGCGGGCAGGGCGAGCGAGTCCTCGGTGAGGAACTCCGTCCGGAAGTAGCCGGGCTCGACGATGGTGACCGTGACGCCGAAGTCCGCCACCTCGGCGGCGAGGGCCTCGCTCAGCCCTTCCAGTGCGAACTTGCCCGCGCAGTAGAGAGCCCAGCCCGGGACGGCGGTCAGGCCCAGGATCGAGGACACGTTGACGATGTGGCCGCCGCGTCGCTCGCGGAGGATGGGCAGGGCGGCGCGCAGCACGTTCCACACGCCCACGACCTGGACGTCGAGCATGTCGCGGACCTCGCGGTCGCCGGTCTCCTCCACCGCGGCCAGGAAGCCGTAGCCGGCGTTGTTGACGACGACGTCCAGGCCTCCCCAGCGCTCGGTGGTCTCCCCCACGGCCCGCCTGACCGCCGCCTCGTCGCGGAGGTCGACCGTGAGCGGGAGAAGGCGCGACGGGTCGATCCCGTCGCCGAGCGCGGCGAGCAGCCGCTCGGACGACCGTGTCGTGGCGGCCACGCGGTCACCACGCGCCAGCAGCTGCTTGACCAGTTCGAGGCCCAGGCCGCGGGAGGTGCCGGTCACGAACCAGACGGCCGGTCGATCTGTCGGAAAGCTCATGATCATCCCCTGCTTGTCGAATGCTCTGCTTGTCGGATGTGGCCGTGGCGCCGGCCGGGGAGCCCCGCGACCGGCACGGCACCAGCCTGGTTCGGCACGACCCTCTGTGGGGGGCCATATCGCGCCCTGCGCGACCGCGCACTGTGCGACCTAGGACGCACAGGACCAGTCAGGATCGGACGGCAGGAGAGAGACTGGGTCTCGTGGCCGAGACCAACCGTGAACTCGCTGACTTCCTGAGACGGGCCCGGAGCCAGGTCGATCCGTCACGGGCCGGCCTGCCCCCGGACGGCCGCGTACGGCGGGTCCCGGGCCTGCGCCGCGAGGAGGTCGCCCTCCTGGCCGGAGTCTCGACCGACTACTACGCCCGCCTCGAACAGGGCCGGCGCATCACCCCGTCACCGGCGGTCGTCGAGGCCATCGGCCGGGCCCTCGGGCTCGACGACGCGGGACGCGCGCATCTGCACGACCTCATCGGAATCACCGCGGCACCCGTACGGCGACGGGCCCGCGGTGTCCAGCGCGTGCGGCCCGGGCTCTACCAGCTCGTCGACGCCCTCGACGGCGAGCCCGCCCTCGTCCTCGGCCGCCGCACCGACGTCCTCGCCGCCAACCAGATGGCGAAAGCGCTGTTCACCGACTTCGAACGGCTGCCGCCCCGGCACCGCAACTACGCGCGGTGGATGTTCCTCGACGACGACGCCCGATCGCTGTTCGTCGACTGGGAGGTCCAGGCGCGGGCCGCGGTCGAGAGCCTGCGGCTCGACGCCGGCCGCGACCCGGACGACCAGGCCACCGCCGCCCTCATCGCCGACCTGCGCGAGCACAGCCGCGAGTTCGCCCACTGGTGGGACCAGCACCGCGTCCACCAGCGCACTCACGGCTCGAAGCGGCTGCGTCACCCTCTCGTCGGTGAACTGACCGTCGACTACGAGACGCTCTCCCTGCCCGGAGACCCGGATATGACGCTCTTCGTCTACACCGCAGAAGCCGGCTCATCCTCGAAACGCGCCCTTGACCTTCTCGCGAGCTGGACCCTCTCCGACCCGGGCGGCGATGCGGTCTCCCCGGGCGACCAGCGGGAAGATGGCCGGCGAGTATGACCGTTCCCGGCCTCACCCCGTTCAACGAGCCTCAGGGGCCCCAGTAGCAATCGCGGAAAGGCGACAACCTGGCCTGGAAGGAGTCGTCGCAACGCTACGTGCCTGGGCCAGAGTGGGTGATCGTCGAAGGCTCCGGGGCTGGTGCCGAACCACGCCGACTTCACGGAACCCCGAGCATGTCAGGCCCTCGTGATGTCGGCGCGGCATCGCAGGCCGTCGAAGAGGAGTGCGGTTATCCGTGCGGCGTCCTCACGCCAGCCTTCCGTGGCGCGCAGGTTGCAGACGCCTCCCATAGCGCGCAGGAGAGTCTTGCCGTCGACGTCGGCACGGATCGTGCCTGCCCCGGAGCCTGCGGCGAGCAAGCGGTCGAGACAGGCGGCCATCTGTGCGCGCGCGTCGACGAAGACCGGCGAGTCTGTCGCCATGATGCTCGCAAGCGCGGCGGCCATTCCTTTGCCGATCGCAGCATGCTCCACGAGCAGGAGCAGGAATTGCCGCAGGGCCTCGTCCGGGGCGTGCTGTTCCAGGAGTGCCGGTGGCGCGGCGCACAGTTCGGCGACCTCTTGCCGATAGACCTCCTCGACGAGGGCCTCACGCGTTTCGAAGTGACGGTACAGCGTGCCCACAGCGACGCCGGCCCGCCGGGCGATGTCCTCGACGTGCGCGTCGGCCTCGCCGGCGAGGAATGCATCGCGTGCCGCGGCGAGGAGGGCGTCCCGGTTGCGCCGGGCGTCGGCACGCAGCGGTCGTGACGATGGCAACAGGTGCTCCTTAAGGTGAACCGGGTTCAGTATAGTTTCCGGAGTCCGGTTCACCTTACTTAAGGAGCAGTAGTCATGGCAGTACCAGAAGAGGGTCTCCGCGGCTTGCGCGTGCTGGTCACCGGCGGAAGCCGCGGCCTGGGGGCGGCCACCGCGCGCCGTTTCGCCGATGCCGGCGCGAAGGTGCTGACCGCCTCACGCAGCGCGCCCCCGGAAGGCTTCCCGGCGACGTTCATCCCCGCGGATCTTGCGACCGAGCAGGGCGTGGCGGTACTCGGCCGACGAGTGATCGACGCTGTCGGCGGGGTGGATGTGCTGGTCAACAACGCGGGCGCGACGACCGGCGCGGTGCCGACGCTGCGGCGTTCCGACGAATCCTGGCGCTCCGAACTCGACATGAATCTGCTCAGCGCGGTGCGCCTGGACCGGGTACTGGTGCCGGGGATGGTGGAGCGGGGCTCCGGCGTGGTCGTGCATGTCTCGTCGATTGCCAGCCGGGTGCCGCAGCCGTCCGAGGCGCCGTACGCGGCGGCGAAGGCGGCCCTCAACGTCTACAGCCGTGAGCTGGCCACCGCCGTGGGCAAGCACGGCGTGCGCGTGGTGTGCGTCCTGCCGGGTTTCGTCGTCACGGAGGGGTCGACGGAGCACCTACAGAGAATCGCGGACACCCAGGGCACCGGGCTGGAGGAGGTCAAACAGCAGATTGTGGACCATTTGAACGTGCCGATGGGGCGGCCGGGCGAGCCCGAGGACGTCGCGGAGATGATCGCCTTCCTCGCTTCACCGCGCGCGAAGTGGCTCACCGGTGCCGAATTCCGGGTCGACGGAGGCATCATCCCGGCGGTGTGACCGATCACTGCCGGCAGTCCTCGAGGCCCACCCCCGCCTCGTACGACCACGAATCTCGAAGTGAGGACGTCATGAAATTCACCCTGAGTGCGGTGCTCCTGGAGGCTGCCGAGCTGGAGCCCGAGAGTGCCTTCTGGCATCAGTTGCTGGGCGGCGCCATCACCCGGACGCGGACTCATCATTTTCTCCGGATCGACGGGTTTCCGGCGTTCGTGATCCAGCTGGCTCCAGAGCATCTTCCACCGCAGTGGCCCGGCGGCCGTTCACAGCAGATGCACGTCGATCTGGCGGTCGACGATCTGGAGGCCGCGGACCATCTGGCGGTCTCTGCCGGGGCCCGTCGTCTCAGCCCCGAAAGCGACGATGCTGTTTCACCGGCCACAGGCTCCCGGGTCTACGCCAGCCCCGCCGGGCACCCCTTCTGTCTCCGCGCCGGATGAGACGGCATGACCGCCTCCGGCACTGGCATCTGCCACTCGTGGTGCCGGGTCTCGTGACCGTCGTCATCGACGCCCTGGACGGCTGGATCTCAGGCGGAGCGCAGACGGAAGGCCGGGCGGGTGCCCGCCCGGCCTTCCTGAATCCGGACCTGGCGGTCCGGCCTTCCTGTGGATCGGTCAGCCGCAGTTGCCCCAGTCAGAGCTGGCGCCGGCCGAGCCGACGCGGCCGGAGTACCTGACGCACTTGCCCTTGGCCTGCAGCTTCACCGGGCCGGCGTAGTACTCGTAGTTACCGCTGTCGGTCTTCATGCCGCCGCCCTGGACCTCCAGGGTCGCGGAGACGGGCGTCGCCTTGCCGACGTCGGCCGTCTTGATGGTGACGACGCAGTTCTCCCCCGTGCTCGCGTTGTACAGCTGATAGACGGTGCCTGCCGCCAGAGGGCTGCTGTGCTGCACGTAGAAGCCCGACCCGCAGACCTGTGCCGGGCTGTAGGGGTTCCTCGCCGGAGCGGCGGTGCTGGTCGGCTTCGGCGCCGCGGTCGTCGGCTTGGCCGTGACCGTGGGCCTCAGCGTGACCGTCGGCTTCGGCGTGACCGTCGGCTTCGGCGTAGCGGTCGGCTTCGGCGGAGTCGTCGTCCTGGTGATCGTCGGGCGGGGCGTCGCCGTCCTGGTGATCGTCGGGCGGGTCGTCGCGGTACGGGTCGGCGCAGCCGTCGGGGTCCGCGACGGCTCCGGCGTGGGCGGCGCCTGGGTGGTCGGCACCGGCGAGAGCGTGGGGCTCGGCCGGGCGGGCACCGTGGGCTCCTGGCTCGGCACCGTCTCCTGCGTCTCCGTGGCCACCGGGCTCGGCGACTGTGTGGGCGGGGGCTCGGGAGACGGCTCCGTCGGCACCGGGCTCGCCGTGGGGCTGGGCGTCGCGGTGACCGTGGCGGTGGTCGTCACATGCGCCGTCGGCTGCGTCCGGCCGGTGGGCTGCGCCGGCGGCGGAACCACCGGCTGCGTCGGCACCGGCACGATCGGGCCGGGCGTCGGGACCGAGGTGAGCTCCGGCGTCACCGGAGCGTCCGTCGGCCACTCGCTCGGCAGCACCAGCGGCTGCACCGGCGAGTCGGGATCGTCGGACGTCAGCGCCCACGGCACCGTCACCTGCGGCGCCGGCGTCGGGGCCTGCCCGCCGCCTCCGGTCGCGCCTCCCGTGGTCCCGCCACCCACGTCCCCGCCGCCCGCGATCACACGCCCACCGGTCCCGTGCTGGCCCGCGGCGCGCTCCGCGGCGGCCGGCGACAGCTGGACCTCGGCGTAGTGGCCGGCGCCCCACAGACCCACTCCGGAGAGCAGGACCACGGCGCCGACCGCCGCCGCGAGGCCGACGGGGAACGGCCTGCGCTTGGCCGTCTCGACCTGGCCCTGGGTGGTCGGCGGCCCCCACGTCTGCTGCCGGGGCTGCTCCTGCGGCATGGCGGGCGGCTGCCAGGTTGAGGTGGGCGGCTCCTGGGGCACGGGCGCGGGACCCCACGTCTGCTGCGGGACCGGCGGAACGGGGACTCCCCCGACCGGCGGCTGCGACGGCTGCGCGGGCAGCGCCACCGTCGCGCCGGGACCCGCCGCCGGTTGCGCCCCGGCGGCGGCGCCGCCGAGCAGTTGCAGCATCGCGGTGTAGGCGGTCGGCCGCTGCCCCGGCTCCTTGGCCAGCGCGGGCAGCACGACCTGGCGCAGCCGCTCCTCGAGTCCGCCGAGGTCGGGCTGCGCGTTCAGCACCGCCTGCGGCTCCTGCGGGAACGGCGGACGCCCGGTCGCGGCGAAGACCACCGTGGCGGCCCAGGCGAACATGTCCGCGTACGCGTCGTACCGCTCGCCCCTGATCTGCTCCGGAGCCCGGTACGCCGGCTCTCCCGACGGGGGCCCGACGGCGACGTCGGTCAGCTTGACGCCGTCGTCCGCGACGATGACGTTGTGCGGGGTGAGCGAGCCGTGCGCGAGGTCGGCGAGGTGCACGGCGGTCAGCGCGGTGAGCACGCCCACCGCGACCCGTTCGAGCGCCTCCCCCGAGAGCGGGCCCTCGGCCGCCACGGCGGCGGCCAGGCTGCGCCCCTCGACGTGTTCTCTGACGACATACGGTCGATCACCGAACAGGCCCGCCGTGATCGTGCGGGCCACATATGAGCTGGACACTCGCGTGGCCACAGTGAGCCGGTCGAGGACGGCCTGCCCCGAACCCGGCTCAGCGGCCAAGAGCTTGATCACCCGCACAGGGGCGTCGTCGCCGGTCTCCTTGCCGACATAGACGTCGCCGCGGGGCCCCTCGTCCAGCCGTCCCAGGATGGCGTACTCGCCTATCTGCTCGGGATCACCCGGCCGTAAAGGGTGCATCTCAGTCCTTTCTGGAAGTGACCTGATCAGGATCATTCAACCAAGAGGACACGGCACAAAGCAGCTGTTTCCGGCAGGCCAAAACATTTAACCGTCAATTACTCAAAGCCGACGAGTCAACCCTCGCGGCCGGGGCGCCATCTTCTGCGCCTGCCCATCGGCACGAACACCCGCACGGCCACGATCAGTCCCACACCGCACAGCGCCGCCGCCGCGATCGCCAGCGCCAGGTCGATCGCCTCCCGGTCCACCGGAGCCGCCCTGCTCACCGCGTTCTGCGGCAGCGGGGCCGGCGCCGGCGGCGCGATCACGGGGGCGTCCACTGCCTCCAGCGGCAGGATCGCGGTGACGGCGAGCATCGGGTTCACCATCCCGGCGCCCGTGCCCGTCCCCACGCCGCCGTCCGCCGTGGCGGTGATGCGCCACCGCACCCGCTCCTGGTTCAGCTCCGGATGGCGGGCGCGCACCAGCGCCGCCACCCCCGCGACGTACGGCGCGGCGAAGCTGGTGCCTTCGAGCCCGCTCATGTACGACCGCCCGGGCCACGTGGAGGTGATGTCCTGGCCCGGCCCCAGGACGGAGACGGGAGTGATGGTGTTGGAGAAGTCGGCACGCCTGCCGTCCGGAGTGGCCGACCCCACGGCGAGCACCCCCGGGTAGGCGGCGGGGTAGGAGGCCTCCGGCGTGCCGTCATCCGCGGTCGTGTTGCCGGCCGCCGCCACGATCACCGCGTCCTTGCCGAGCGCGTACGCCACGGCCTGCCTCAGCTTCGGATCGTCGTGGGCGTCGATCGACACGTTGATCACGTCGGCGCCGAAGTCGGCCGCGTCCACGATGGCCCTGGCCAGCGTGTCCGGGTCGCCGTTCTCCTCGTTCGTCTGCTTCAGCGAGATCAGCCGCACGCCCGGCGCGACGCCGATGAAGGGGACGCCCTTCACGTACTGTGCGGCGATGATCCCGGCGACGGCGGTGCCGTGGCCGACACAGTCGCGATGTCCCGTCCCGGTGTAGTCCACGTCCTTGGCCACCCGGATCTGGGGATGGGTCAGGTCCACCCCGCTGTCGATGACCGCGACCGTGACCCCCTCACCCGTGGTGAGCGGCCACAACCGCTTCGGGTCGAGCCTGCGCTGCGCCCACGGCTCGGCCACCCCCATGCCGCCCTTGCGCGGCACGCACCGCACCGGCGCGGCGCGCGCCTGGGCGGGCGGCGCGGGCGGTGCCATGAGAAGCAGCGCCAGCACGGTCGCCAGAAGGCCGGGTCCCCGCATAAGTGATCAGCCTAACGAACCCGACCGGCGATGCCGCTTCAAAACATGCCGGTTCAAACCCGGCATACCGGTGATGGGGACGTGGAGGGGTGGGGGCGAGGCACGACACCAGTCCCACTCAGTAAGGGGGCGGACGCCGTCCAGCGTCGCCAGGTGCATAAAATCCACCAAGGCTCGTAACCCAGGGGTCCGACGGAAGGATGGACGCGGTGCACAAGGTCCTGATCGCCAATCGCGGCGAGATCGCCGTACGGATCGCCCGGGCCTGCGCAGACGCCGGGATGTCCAGTGTCGCGGTCTACGCGGACCAGGACCTGGACGCGCTGCACGTGCGGGTGGCCGACGAGGCGCACGCGCTCGGCGGGCAGAGCCCGGCCGAGACCTACCTCGACATCGACAAGATCCTGTCGGTGGCGAAGAAGACGGGCGCGGACGCCGTCCACCCCGGCTACGGCTTCCTCGCCGAGAACGCCGGCTTCGCCCAGGCCGTGCTCGACGCCGGCCTGATCTGGATCGGCCCGCCGCCCTCGGCGATCACCGCGCTCGGCGACAAGGTCCAGGCCCGGCACATCGCGCAGCGCGTGGGCGCCCCGCTCGTGGCCGGAACCCCCGACCCGGTCTCCGGAGTGGACGAGGTCGTCGCCTTCGCCGCGGAGCACGGCCTGCCGATCGCGATCAAGGCGGCGTTCGGCGGCGGCGGGCGCGGGCTCAAGGTGGCCCGCACCATGGAGGAGATCCCCGACCTGTACGAGTCCGCGGTGCGCGAGGCCGTCACCGCCTTCGGGCGCGGGGAGTGCTTCGTCGAGCGCTACCTCGACCGGCCGCGTCACGTCGAGACCCAGTGCCTGGCCGACGCCCACGGCGACGTCGTGGTCGTCAGCACCCGCGACTGCTCGCTCCAGCGCCGGCACCAGAAGCTGGTGGAGGAGGCCCCGGCCCCGTTCCTGACCGACGAGCAGCTCGAACTCCTCTACTCCTCCTCCAAGGCGATCCTGCGCGAGGCGGGCTACGTCGGCGCCGGCACCTGCGAGTTCCTCGTCGGCCAGGACGGCACGATCTCCTTCCTGGAGGTCAACACCCGGCTGCAGGTCGAGCACCCGGTCAGCGAGGAGGTCGCCGGCATCGACCTGGTCCGCGAGATGTTCCGCATCGCCGACGGCGAGCCGCTGGGCTACGACGACCCCGTGCTGCGCGGCCACTCCATCGAGTTCCGCATCAACGCCGAGGACGCGGGCCGCAACTTCCTGCCCGCGCCGGGGACGATCACGTCGATGCGCGTCCCGTCCGGCCCCGGCGTGCGGCTGGACGGCGGCTACGAGACCGGCATGAGCGTGCCGCAGGCGTTCGACTCGCTCGTGGCCAAGTTGATCGTCACCGGCGCGACCCGTGAGCAGGCGCTGGAGCGGTCGCGCCGCGCCCTGGCCGAGTACGAGATCGGCGGCATGCCGACCGTGCTGCCGTTCCACCGGGCCGTGGTGGACGACCCCGCCTTCACCGGCGAGCCGTTCTCCGTGCACACCCGGTGGATCGAGACCGAGTTCGTCAACGAGATCCCCCCGTACGAGGGGGCCGTGGAGGCGGCCGAGCCCGCCGAGCGCGAACGCATCACGGTCGAGGTCGGCGGCAAGCGCCTGGAGGTCGTCCTGCCCGCGGGCCTGGGAACGGCCGGCTCCGCCCCGGCCAGGAAGGCGGCGCCCCGGCGGTCCGGCGGGGGCGGCGCCAAGAAGGCCGCGGCGAGCGGCGACTCCCTCGTCAGCCCGATGCAGGGCACGATCGTGAAGGTCGTCGTCGCCGACGGCGACACCGTCGAGCCCGGCGACACGATCGTCGTCCTCGAGGCGATGAAGATGGAGCAGCCGCTGACCGCCCACAAGGGCGGCACGATCACCGGCCTCGCGGCCGCCGTCGGCCAGACGGTCACCGCCGGGGCCGTCCTGTGCGAGATCAAGGACGCCTGAGCCTCCACCCCGGCCGTGGAGGCCCGCGTCACGCCCGTGCCCTCGAAGGCACGCGGCCATCGCCCCTGTGATCGTCCATCGGATCGGCGATCCGCATCGGCGCGTCCGCGGGGGGCGCGGAGCCGGAGAAGCCGTCGGCCACCATGGCGGCCACCGTGAACAGGTGCCACGCCACCTGGGGCCGCCGCGCCTTCGGCCGCCCCCCGGACATGGCGGACAGACCGGAGAACAGACCGGCGACCGCCGCCTCGTCCACGATCCGCGCCAGCTCGTCCGTGACGGCCGTCCCGTCCGACGCGAGGACGCCGGCGCGGAGCTCGGCGGCCAGTGCCTCCGGCATGTCGACGCGCCAGTTCCAGGGCTTGGGGCCGCCTCCGCCGGCGACCGGCGACGGGACGTCCCACAGGCGACGCCGGACGCGGCCCAGCAACGTCCGGCCCGCGGGCTCGGCGGCGAACCGCCACGGCCTGCCCTCGATCGGGACGTCCCGCAGCGCGGGCGCGAAGGCCACGATGCACCGGTGGACCACATCCTCGGAACGCCGCCACATCGGGTCGATGCTCAGCGCGGTCCGCACGACGAGGTTGTCGAGGAACGGCGGAACCGGCGTCCCGCCGCGCAGCAGCGCGGCCCGGGAGGCGGCGTGCCAGCGGCCGACGCGGTAGGTGAGATAGAGCCGGTCGAGCGTCCCCGCAGGGTCGTCCTCCCCGCGCCGCCGCCACGGCTCCGCCAGATCGCGGGCGTGATCCGCGGCCTCCCGGCTCAGCAGGTCGGCGTTCCTGGTGAACAATCCCTCGATCCTGCGCCGCATGGCGGTGACGGCGAGGTCCTCCTGGTTGTGGAGGAATCCCGCCCGCAGCACCTCTCCGCCGTGCCCGGACATCCGCGGCCTCGGGTCGAAGCCCGCCGCCTCCGGCACGTTCTCGTACGCCGACAGCATGCCCTCGCAGACGTGCACGACGTTGTGCGCGCGGACCCTGGGGTGGGCGACGACCAGGTGCGCGGCGTCCGCCGACCGCTTCGGCTCGACCGTCCGGTGCTCCACACCGAGGGCCGCGGCGACGCGCCGTGCCAGCACGACGTCGGCGGTTCCCTCACGCCCGGAGGTGGCCGTGGTGAACGGGATGCCCGCGTGATGGAGCAGCGCGGCCAGGAGCCTGCTGTCCCTGCCGCCGGTGAGCGACAGCCGTACGGGTTCCGTAACGGCCGCCAGCGGCCGCACGGCGGCCAGCAGCGCCGCGGCGAGCTCGTCGGCCTGGGCGCGCACGCCACGCGCGGAGCCGGGCCGGGGCCGCGCCTCCGGCGGCGGGGTCTCGCCGGTCACCCCCAGCCCCCGCACGATGCCGATCTCGGTGGCCGGCGGCAGCGCCCGCACCCCGTCGAACGGGGTCTCGTCGGACAGGAAGTAGCCCATCCGGACCATGGACTGCAGCGCCGGGAGGTTCCAGGCGAGGGCCGGACGGGCCGCGCCCGTCACCACGGCGCGGGCGACCAAGTGAACCAGCAGCGCCCGGTTTCCGACGACGTGGACGTCCGGAGTCTCCGCGTGGAACACCGGGCAGGCCGCCGTCATCCCCGTGGCGGCCGTCAGCTCGCCCTCCCCCGCGCGGAACACCGAGAAGCAGCCGCCCGTACGGCACGCGGTCTCCCCCAGGCGACCGGCCGCCGACAGGCGTGCGGCATCGGCGGGGTCGGCGAGGTGACCGGTGACACCGGTGACCCGCTCGCCCCTGATCAGGAGAGGCAGGGCGCCGTCCCCGGGCTCGTTCGACCACGACAGCAGCGCCACGTCGCCCGCGACGGACCGCCACTCCTCCGCGGTGACGGTCTCGGAGGGCACGGGGAAGGCACGGCCGATCGCGGCCCGGGCCGCGGCGAGCCCCACGGGAGGCAACGGCGCACCGGCCCGCTTGGCGGCGATGCCCAAGTAAACGCGCATCCGCCACCTCACCCGAAAGAGACGGGTCGTGCCGTCGTTGTCGCAACGCCTCGCAAGGCAACTCCTTGATCACGTCTTCGATCCATGAGGGGTTCGATGCGAGATCGCGGCGGACGGTTCGGCGGCCGACGCCACCGTCATTCGTCGGCAGGAGGACGCATGCCGCCACCCGGGTGCGGAACGATAGGTTTTTGTGGAGGAACCATCGCGCCCTGCCGTTCGTCCTGTAGGGCGAAGGAGGCTTGAAGCCGTGACCATGAAGACACCGCTCGGCCGGGTGGGGGCCGCCCTGGCGGCGCTGCTCGCCGGACTCATCACTCTGCTCGCGCTCGCGCCGTCCGCAATGGCGGCGGCTCCCCCGGACCCGACCACGGTCCTGTCGTCCTGGAAGAACGCCAAAGACCCACTGTTCGTCCAGAGCGGGTCTCCGCTCTCGTCGAGCCAGCAGAACGAGATCCGCCAGGCGCTGAAGGACTCGAAGTCCAAGATCTACGTGGTCGCCATGCCCGACGGCACCGTGAGCACGAGCCAGGTGAGCACCTACATCCCGCAGCTCCTGTCGGAGCTCGACAAGGCCGGCCGGTCGAGCGCGACCGTGGCCCTTCTCGACGGCAACAGCCTGTTCGCGGGGTCGACCGAGCTGCCCAGGAACGCGCCGGGCGTGCTGGCCCGGCTGTCCACCAGCTCCAACAGCGACGTGGTCACCGGCATGAAGGACTTCATCAACCGGGTGAACCTGGTGCGCGAGGGCGACGTCAACGGCGCCCGCGCCAAGGGCAGCACGGTCGGCGGCGGCGGCGGTTCGGGTGTGCTCGTCGGCATCCTGGGCATCGCGGTTGTGGGAGGTGCCGGTTTGTGGATCATCGGACGTCGCAACAAGCGCAAGCGTGAGGAGCGTGAGGCCGCCGAGCTCGCCGCCGTCAAGCAGACGGTCGAGGAGGACGTCACGAAGTTCGGTGAGGAGATCACCGCGCTCGACGTGGACGTCAAGATGCTCCCGCAGGCCGAGACGGCGAGCGACTGGCAGCGCGCGCTCGACTCCTACGAGCGGGCCAAGACCGAGCTGGACGGGATCAAGCGGCCCGAGGACCTGCGCACGGTGACCTCGACGCTGGAGGACGGCCGCTACGCGCTGGCCTGCGTGAAGGCGCGCGTGAACAACCAGCCGCTGCCCGAGCGGCTCCCGCCGTGCTTCTTCAACCCGCAGCACGGCCCGTCGGTCCGCAACGTGCGCTGGGCGCCCCCCGGCGGCGCGGTGCGCGACGTCCCCGCCTGCGCGGCGGACGCCGAGGCGGTGGAGCGCGGCTTCGACCCGCAGATGCGCGAGGTCATGGTGAACGGCCACCGCAGGCCCTACTGGGACGCCGGTCCCGCCTACCAGCCCTACGCGTACGGCTACTACGGCGGCTTCGGCGGCGGCGACCTGCTGACCGGCATGCTCGTCGGCACCATGCTCGGCAACGCGTTCGGCGGCTGGGGTCACGGCGGATACGGCGCCGGCTACGACTCCGGCTACGCCGCGGGCGTGGAGTCCGGCGGTGGCGACTGGGGCGGCGGAGGCGACTTCGGTGGAGGTGGCGGTGACTTCGGCGGAGGCGGCGACTGGGGTGGCGGCGACTTCGGCGGAGGAGACTTCGGCGGCGGCGACTGGTAACGCCTGAGCGCTTTCTGCACGGCATCGACGAGGGGCGGACCCGGGGGTCCGCCCCTTCGTCATGTCGGGGGCCGCGACCACGGGTTGCGGCCACGTGCACCACAGCCGGCGTCGCGGGGCCGGTCAGCGGATTGCAAGTGCGATTAAAGATCGCGTGGGAGACTCGGGATGTTCCCCTCAGGAGGCCCCCGTGCGTCGCTTCGCCCCCCTCTCCGTCGCCGCCCCGTTCCTGTCGCTCGCGTTCCTGTCGCTCGCGTTCCTGTCGCTTCCTGCGACAGCCGCTCACGCGGCCGCCGCGCCCTGCAAGCCGGGCAGCGGCGTCGATCTGCACGGCAGGAACCTCACCAGCGCCGCCCTCCCCCCCGTCATGCGGTGCGCCGACCTCACCGGCGCGAAGCTGGACGGGGTGGACCTGACGGGCAAGGACCTCACCGGGGCCGTCCTGCGCAAGGCCTCGCTGAAGGAGGCCGACCTCGGCCAGGCGCATCTCGACTACGCCGACCTGCGCGGCGCCGACCTCACCGAGGCCGACCTCGGCCAGATGCAGGCCAAGCGGGCGAACCTGCGCGGGGCGGTCCTCACCGACGCGGACGCCGTGCAGGCCGAGTTCCCGCATTCCGACCTGACCGGCGCGGTCCTCACCCGGGCCGTGCTCACCCAGGCCGACCTCACCGACGCGAGTCTCGTGGACGCCGACCTGAAGGACGCCACGCTCGGGCAGATCAAGGGCCGTAAGGCCGACTTCACCCGGGCCAAGCTCGGCGAGGCCAAGCTCGGCCAGGCTCATCTGGAGCACGCCTCGCTGAAGGACGCCGACCTGTCCGAGGCGGAGTTCACCCAGGCCGAACTCGACGGTGCGGACTTCCACGGGGCGAACGTCGACAAGGCCTCTTTCACCCAGGCCGACGACGTGGACCTCACCGGGGCGCGGGGCACGCCGGTCAACCTCCCCGACGACGCCGTCGCGCCCGGCGCCGCCGCCGGAGACGAACCGGCCGCGGACAGGACGACCTCCTGGGAGCAGGACGTGCCCGCGAACGCCGTCCGCCCGAGGGGCCCGTCGCCCGCGCTCATCCTCGTCGTCGTGTCCGGACTCGGCCTGAGCCTGACGCTGATCCTGTGGGGCGTCGCGCATCGGCGCAAGGAGCGGTTCGTGGCCGAGATGGCGGTGGCCAGGCACGCCGCCGAGGAGGACGTGACCCGCTTCGGCGAGGAGATCGACGCCCTCGACTTCGAGATGAAGATCAACCAGGTCAGCGGCCCGACACATGAGTGGCGCGCGGCACTCGACGCGTACGAGGCGGCCAAGCAGGCGCTGAACGTCGCCCAGACGCCCTACGACCTGCGGGCGGCGGCCACGGCGGTCGCACGGGGACGGCAGGCGCTGCACGAGGTCAGGTCACGGCTGTCCGCCACGGGCGGCCACCGCTGACCTCGGCGAGCTCACCGGCGGCCCTGCCCGAAGACGGCGTCGCGAGCGATCGAGAGGGCGGTGGAGACCGCGCCCCTCAGGACGGGATTGTCCGGGATGCCGCTCACGCGTACGTGCACGGGGACGGGCGAGACCTCCGCCAGGCGCTCGGCGACCAGGGCCGCCAGCGGATCGCCGCCCGCCAGGCTGGTGGCGCCGCCGAGGACGACGAGGCCGGGGTCGAGCACGGCCACGAGCGTGAAGGCGGCCGTCGCGACCCTCTCCGCCAGGGCCGGGAGGTCCAGTCCGCGTACGGCCTGCGCGCCCAGCAGGTCGCACACCTTGATGTCGAGCCGGCCGAGGAAGCCGATCTCGCCGGCGCCGCCGGATGCGCCCCGCCGGAGCCTGCCGTCCAGCACGACGGCCGCGCCGACGCCGTCGCCCAGCCACAGCAGGACGAAGTCGTCCCGCCCGGCGGCCGCCCCGGTGGCGTGCTCGGCGACGGCGGCCAGGTTGACCTCGTTCTCCATGATGACCGGCGCGTCGACCAGGGTGCGCAGAGCCGGGAGGAGCCCGGGTCGCCAGGCGGGCTCCGCGTTCCCGGCCGCGAGGTCTCCGGTCTGCGGGTCGACCATGCCGGGCGCACCGATCACGACGGCGTGCAGAGGACGTGAGCCGGCCGCCTCGGTGAGCGCCTCCGCGACCAGCGCGGGAAGGTTCTCCCCGATCGGCCGCGTCGCCTCGCCCATGGTGACGCCGGCGATGTCGGCGACCGTGACGTTGACGACGTCGCGCCGCACGTCCACCCCGCCCACGAATGCCCGGTCGGCGACGATCCCGTAGAGCCGCGCGTTGGGGCCGCGCCGGTCGCCGCCGCTCTCCCCCGTGACCTGGATCAGGCCGTTGACCTGGAGGCGTTCGATCAGGTCCGACACGGTCGGGCGGGACAGGCCGGTGAGCGCGCGCAGTTGCGGCGCGGTCAGCGGGCCGCGCTCCAGGAGCAGGTCGAGCGCGAGCCGGTCGTTGATGGCCCGGGCGAGCTGGGGTGTCGCGGTCTTCATGAAAAACCCTCTTTTTATCAGGAACCCTGCCTGTTAATTTATCTCCATGCGAGACAGACATCAACGGGCCACAGCCCTCGTCTTCGCCGTACACGGAGCGGTGGCGGGCACCCTCGCCACCCGGATGCCGTGGCTCCAGGACCACTTCGGCCTGGGCACGGCCGCTCTCGGGCTCGTCCTGCTCTGCCCGCCGATCGGCTCGTTCCTCGCGATGCCGATGACGGCGCGGCTGGCCTACCGCTTCGGGGCCAAGGCGACGACCCGGACCCTGCTGGCCCTGTGGTGCGCGACACTGGTCCTGCCCGTGCTGGCGCCGGGGCCCCTGTGGCTGGTGCCCGCGTTCCTCCTGTCCGGCGCCGCCGCCGGCATGTGCGACCTGGCCATGAACGCCCAGGGCGTGCTCGTCGAACGGCGACTGGGCCGCTCGGTCATGTCCGGCCTGCACGGCATGTGGAGCGTCGGCAACCTCTGCGGCGCGGGCATCGGGGCCGCCGCGGCGCAGGCGGGCCTGGACGCGCGCGCACATCTCACCCTCATGGCGGCGGCGCTGATCGCCGTGGGCGCCGTGGGAAGCCGTGTGCTCCTGGACGACACGCCCGCGCCGGACGAGAAGCCGCCGTCCCGCTTCACTGTGCCGCCGAGGGCCGTCCTGCTGATCGGCCTGATCGGCTTCTTCGCCACCTTCGCGGAGCGGGCCAGCGGCCAGTGGGCGGCGATCTACCTCACGAACGTGACCGGGGCGGGCGCGGGCCTCGCCGCGGCGGGCTTCACCGTGTTCACCGCGTGCATGGTCACGGTGCGACTCGCCGGAGACTTCGCGGTGCGCAGGCTCGGGCCGGTCGCGACGGTGCGCGCGGGGGCCGTCACGGCCGTGCTCGGCGGCGTGGCGGTGGTCGCGTTCCGCACTCCCGCACCGGTGATCGCCGGGTTCGCGTTGTTCGGCGCCGGCGTCGCCGTCGTCGTGCCCCTGGTGTTCGCGGCGGCGGGCCAGGTCGCCCGGACCCCCGCGGAGGGCGTCGCGGGGGTCGCGACGATCACCTGGATGTCGGGACTCGTGGCGCCTTCCGTCATCGGCTGGCTGGCCGGCGCGTTCGCCTTCCCGTTCGCGTTCGCCCTGGTGACCTGCATGGTCGGAGCGATGATCTGGCCGGCGCGCGCGCTGAGCCCACGCGCTGCCGCAGCCCGCGTCCCCGTGGGCGCGGCGTGCGCGGACTGACCCGGCGTGGAGCGGGGCGGGTCAGATGCCCCCGGCGGTCAGCGGGGACATGAGGCGGCGGGCGGCCTCGGTGATCGAGCCCGACAGCGACGGGTAGACGGCGAAGGTGTGCGCGAGCTGGTCCACGGTCAGGCGGTGCTGCACAGCCACCGACAGGGCCAGGATCAGCTCCGACGCGCGCGGGGCGACCACGACGCCGCCGAGCACGATGCCGGTGTTCGGACGGCAGAACAGCTTCACGAAACCGTCGTTGAAGCCCTGCATCTTTGCCCGGGCGTTGGTGGCCAGCGGCAGCTTGACGACGTTCGCCTCGATCTCGCCCGCCTCGATCTGCCGCTGCGACACGCCCACGGCGGCGATCTCCGGGTCGGTGAAGATGTTGGCGGCGACCGTGGCCAGCCTGATCGGCTGCACGGCCTCGCCGAGCGCGTGCCAGACCGCGATCCTGCCCTGCATGGCGGCGACCGAGGCGAGCATCAGGACGCCGGTGCAGTCCCCCGCGGCGTACACGCCGGGCGCGGAGGTCCTCGACACCTTGTCGACCTCGATGAAGCCGTTGCGGTCGAGCCGCACGCCGTTGTCCTCCAGCCCGAGCCCGGACGTGTTGGGGACCATGCCGACGGTCATGAGGCAGTGGCTGCCCTCGGCGGTGCGGCCGTCCTCCAGGGTCACGACGACGCCGTGCTCGGTGCGCTTGACCGAGGCGGCGCGCGAGCGGCCCATGACGTTCATGCCGCGGCGCCGGTAGACCTCCTCCAGCACCTCGGCCGCGTCGGCGTCCTCGTTGGGCATCATCCGGTCGCGCGAGGAGACCAGCGTGACCTCCGACCCGAGCGACCGGTAGGCGCCGGCGAACTCGGCGCCGGTGACGCCGGAGCCGACCACGATCAGGTGCTCGGGCAGCTCCTCCAGGTCGTACAGCTGGCGCCAGCTGAGGATGCGCTCGCCGTCGGGCTCCGCCCCGGGCAGCACGCGGGGGTGGGCGCCGGTCGCCACGATGACCACGTCGGCCCGGATCGTGCGGTCGCCCGCGCGCACCACCTGGGGATCGACCAGACGGCCCCGGGCGCGGATGACCTCGACGCCCTCGGCGGCCAGCCGGGCGGCGACGTCGTTCGACTGCGCCAGCGCGAGCTCCTTGACGCGCTTGTTCACGTCGATCATGTCCACGGCGACGCCGCCGGCGTCGTGGTCAGGGCCGCCGTCGAAGCGGACCCCCAGCGACGACGCGTCGAGAAGCGCCTGCTTGCGGACGGAGGAGGCGATCAGGGTCTTGGACGGCACGCAGTCGGTGAGCACGCACGCCCCGCCGGGTCCTTCCTCCTCCACGACGGTGACTTGGGCGCCCAGTTGCGCGGCGACCAGAGCCGCCTCGTATCCGCCGGGGCCACCACCGATGATCACGATCCTTGTCACATGCTCCATTGTCCCGCATCCTGGCTTCGCATTCCCGGCGAGGTGCGCGTAACGGGCTGACTACGCGGATTTTTCTCGCCACACCCCCGTGCGCGCGCTCCCCGTCCAACTTTCGGGATCTTGGTTTAGGCTTGTGTGCCGTGCCTGTTTACGCGGCCTACGGCAGCAACATGGACCCCAAGCAGATGGCGGAGTGGGCTCCCCACTCGCCCATGCGAGGAACGGGCTGGCTCCCGGGCTGGCGGCTCACCTTCGGCGGCGAGGACGTCAGCTGGGAGGGCGCTCTCGCCACGATAGTCGAGGACGCCGACGAGCAGGTATTCGTCGTCCTGTACGACGTGCCGGAGTGGGACGAGGCATCCCTCGACCGCTGGATCGGCACCGACCTCGGCCTCTACCGGAAGCTCCGGCTCCGCGTCGCGACACTGGAGGGCGACGTGCTCGCCTGGTCGTACGTGCTGAACTCCTATGAGGGCGGGCTGCCGTCGGCGCGTTACATCGGCATCCTGGCCGAAGCCGCCGAGAAGGCGGGCGCGCCCGACGACTACGTCACCTCGCTGCGCACCCGTCCCTGTAAGAAGCTCGGCGACTGACACGGGCCCGGCTCTTATCGGCCGGGTTCATGCTCTTCTGTACCCTCAGCAAAGTGACCCCATATGACCTGGCGGCCGAGGCCGCGACCACGCTGAGGAACCTCACCGGCATCCCTTCCTTCGACGTCGCCCTCGTCATGGGCTCGGGCTGGGTCCCGGCCGCGGACGCGATCGGCGAGACGGTCGCCGAGCTCGCGGTGACGAAACTGCCCGGGTTCTCCCCTCCGGCGGTCGCCGGTCACGCGGGCACGGTGCGCGCGGTGCGCACGGCCGCCGGGCTCAACGCCCTGATCTTCCTTGGACGTACGCATTTGTACGAGGGCCGCGGGGTGGAGCCGGTGGTCCACGGGGTGCGCACGGCCGTCGCGGCCGGGGTGCGCACGGTGGTGCTGACCAACGCGGCGGGCGGGCTGCGGCCGGAGACCCAGAAGGTCGGCGACCCCGTCCTGATCAGCGACCACATCAACCTCACCGGCGACAACCCGATCACGGGCGCGACGTTCATCGACCTCACCGAGGTGTACTCCAGGCGCCTGCGCGACCTCGCCCGCGCGGTGGACCCCACGCTGGCCGAGGGCGTCTACGTCGCCTTCCGCGGCCCGACGTACGAGACGCCCGCGGAGATCCGCATGCTGCGCACGCTCGGCGGCGACCTGGTGGGCATGTCGACCGTGCTTGAGGCGGTCGCCGCCCGGGAGGCCGGGGCGGAGGTGCTCGGGATCTCCCTGGTCACCAACCCCGGCGCGGGCCTGGCGGGCGAGCCGCTCAACCACGAGGAGGTCCTGGAGGTCGGCCGGGCCACGGCCGCCCGGATGGGCGTCCTGCTCGCCCAGGTCGTCGACAAGCTGTAGGGGGCATCCATGACCGATCTCGTACGGCTCGCCGAAGAGTGGCGTGACCAGGACCCCGATCCCGAGACGCGGGCGGAGCTCGACGCGCTCCTGGAACGCGGCGATCCGGCCGCCCTGGAGGACCGCTTCGGCGCGAAGCTGGAGTTCGGCACGGCGGGCCTGCGCGGCGCGCTGGGAGCCGGGCCGAACCGGATGAACCGGGTCACGGTGATGCGGGCGGCCGCCGGGCTGGCCCGCGTCCTCGGGCCGGGACGCCACGTGGTGATCGGCTACGACGGGCGGCACAAGTCCGACGTGTTCGCCGCCGACACGGCCCGCGTGCTGACCGGGGCGGGCCTGCGCGCCTCGCTCATGGCCGGCAAGTGGCCCACCCCTGTCCTGGCGTTCGCCGTGCGCCACCTGGGCGCGGACGCGGGCGTCATGGTCACCGCCTCGCACAACCCTCCCCAGGACAACGGCTACAAGGTCTACTGGGGCGACGGCGCGCAGATCGTGCCGCCGATCGACCAGGAGATCTCCGCCGCCATCGACGCGGTCGGCCGGGTGGACGCCCTCCCGCTGGGCGACGACTGGCAGACCCTCGACCACGACGACATCGTCGTGCCGTACCTGCGGGCCCTGGCCGCGCTCCCGATCGGCGACGCCCGCGAGATCGCGGTCGCGTACACGCCGCTGCACGGGGTCGGCGGCGCGACCGTGTCCGAGGCGTTCCGCGTGGCGGGCTTCGAGGTGCCGGTCACGGTGAGCCGGCAGGCGATGCCCGACCCGGACTTCCCCACCGTGGCGTTCCCCAACCCGGAGGAACCGGGCGCCATGGACCTCGCGCTCGAACTCGCCGCCGCGACCCGCGCCGACCTGGTGATCGCCAACGACCCGGACGCGGACCGCTGCGCGGTGGGCACCCCGCTGCCGGGCGGCGGCTACCGCATGCTGACCGGCGACGAGGTGGGCGGCCTGCTGGCCGAGCACGTGCTGCGGCACACCGCGGGCGACGACCGGCTGGTCGCCACCTCGATCGTGTCGTCGTCGCTGCTCGCCAAGATCGCCGCCGGTCACGGCGTGCGACACGCCGAGACGCTGACCGGCTTCAAGTGGATCATGAAGACGGGCCCGGGGCTGGTCTTCGGCTACGAGGAGGCGCTGGGCTACAGCGTGGGATCGGACGCCGGACCGCCGGTCCACGACAAGGACGGCGTGGGGGCCGCCCTCACCGTGGCCGGGATGGCCGCGGCGGCCAAGCGGGACGGCAGGTCGCTGCTCGACCTGCTGGACGACCAGGCCCGCCGCTACGGCCTGCACGCGACCGCCCAGCTCTCCGTCCGGGTCGATGACCTGTCGTTGATCGCGAAGGCCATCGAGCGCCTGCGTACGCACCCGCCGATGGAGCTGGCGGGCCGGACGGTGGAGTCGGCCGAGGACCTGTCCCAGGGGGTGGCGGGGCTGCCGCCGACCGAGGGCCTGCGTTACCGCCTGTCCGGCGGAGCCCGAATCGTCGTCCGGCCCAGCGGCACCGAGCCCAAGCTCAAGTGCTACCTGGAGGTCGTCGTACCGGTCGAGGGCGACGACGTCGCCCCCGCCCGGGTCCGGGCCGCGCAGGACCTGGAGGACCTGAAGAAGGACCTCGCCGTCGCCCTCGGCCTTTGAGCGTGCCTACCGGCAGATCGTGTCCCGGGCCGGCCGACTGCCGGTGACCAGGAACGTGGTGACGGCGTCGTCACCGCATGCGTTGCCGTTGACCAGGTAGGACCCGTGCCCGCCCGAGTCGACGGCGACCATGCGCGCCCGGCTCCCGAAGGCCTCGCGCATCCGCAGGGCGCCGCTGTACGGCGTCGCCGGGTCGCGCAGGTTCTGCACGAGCAGCACGTTGGACGGTCCCTGCGGCGTGACCCGCACCGGCGCCTCCGCCGGCCGGTAGGGCCAGTAGGCGCAGGGACCGATGTTCACCGGCATGCCGCCGGTGAGCGGGTGAGCCGCCCGGTCGCGGGCCACCAGCCGCCGGTGCAGGTCGACCGAGCTCGGCCACTCGACGTCGTCGCAGATCGTCGCGGCCACCGAGGCCGCGGCGTTCTGCAGCGCCGCGTCCGGCGCGGTGGAGGGCTCGGGGAGGGGCCCCGAGCCGAGGCCCGCCCGCATGAGCCCGGCCAGGGTGGGGAACCCGGTGTCGGAATACAACGCGTTCAGCATGGTCTCCCGCAGGACCGCGCCGTCGAGCCGCGGTGGATTGGCGCCGGACCACGGGATCGGGGCGCGGTCCAGGCGCTCGGCGAGGTCCAGGAAGGTGCGGCGGACCGCCGCGGCGTCCGTCCCCAGGCCGTACTCGTCGTCACGGGCGGCGGCCCAGGCCGCGAAGTCGGGGAAGCGGTCCTCGACGCCCACCGAGTAGTTGGCCAGCCAGCCGCGGGCGACCTTGTGCGGGTCGGGATCGTCGTTGCTGTCGAGGATCACCCTGTCGGTCCTGCCGGGGAACATCGTGGCGTAGACGGCCCCGGCGTACGTGCCGTAGGAGACGCCCCAGTAGGACAGGCGGTCCTCCCCGAGGGCCCGGCGGATGGCGTCGATGTCCCTGGCCTCGTTGCGCGTGCTGATGCTGCGCAGCACGGGGCCGCCGTTGCGGGCGCAGGCCTCGGCGAACCTGCGGGCGTACGCGACGTTCTCCCCGATGTCACCGCCGGCCGAGGGGTAGGGCTTGAGCCGGCTGGGCGCCAGGTCGTCGTGCGCGAGCCCGCAGGAGACGGGCGAGCTCTGGCCGACGCCCCGAGGGTCGAAGCCGACCAGGTCGTAACGGTCGAGCACGGCGCTCGGCAGGCGCTTCGCCATCGTGCTCGGTCTGCTCAGGCCCGGGCTGCCCGGTCCTCCGGGGATGAGCAGCAGCACGCCCCTGCGCAGTCCCGGCCGCGCCGTACGGATCCGGGAGACGGCCAGGGAGAGCGTGCCGCCCGGCTTGCCGTACGTGAGAGGGACCTGGAGCGTCGTGCACTCCTGGCGGGGGTCCAGCCCGGCGGCGGTGCCGCAGGAGGTCCAGGTCGTGGCGGCGTGAGCCGCGACCGGGGTAGCGGTGAGGGAGATCAGGGCGGCTGCGCCGATCGAGGCGATGCGGTTCATGATTCTCGGCTTTCGATTCGTGTGGGGGTGCGGCGGCCCGGTTACTGGCGGGCGCCGATGGTCTCGGCCGGGCGGGCGCGCAGGGCGAGACGCGCGGGGAGGCTGGTGGCGACCAGGGCGAGCGCGGCCACGGCGGCGATCACCAGCGCGTAGCCGGCCGGGGGGACGTACGGCAGGGCCGACCCGGTCATCCCCCTGCTGAAGGCCGACAGCGTGATCAGCGCGATGCCGGTCCCGGCGAGCACGGAGACGATCAGCGCGGTCAGGGTCTCCAGGCGGAGCATGCGCAGCACCTGCCGCCGGGTCGCGCCGACCAGGCGGAGGAGGGCCAGCTCCCGCGATCGGTCCGTGGTGGACATGGCCAGCGTGTTGACCACGGCGATCGCGCTGAACGCGATGATCAGGCCCATGGCCACGTAGTCGACCTCGGCGTTCGGCGTCTGCGTCCCGGTCCCCTCCGCCGGCGACACCAGCGGTGCCACGGCGGCCAGGGCCGCACGCGAGACCGAGGGGGCCTCGACGAGCAGGGTGCCCGAGGGATCGTCGACATGACCGGCCACCAGCGCGTACGGCAGGGTCAGGTCGCCGAAGCCGAGGCCGCGGGAGTAGATCGCCGCGACCTTCAGCTCCGCCGGGGTCCCGTCGCCAAGGGTGAGCTTGAGCGCCTCGCCGACCGACAGCCCGAGCCTGGATGCCGCCGACTCGCTCAGCGCGGCCGACCCGGCGCCGAACCCGTCGAGCGAGCCGGACACGACGCCGAGGTCCACGGCCTGCCCGATCGGCCGCTCGCCGCCGTCGACGCCCTGCGCTCCGTACTTGTCCAGCCCGACGCGCACGGAGGTGCGCACCACCGAGGTGACCGCCTTCACGCCCGGCACGCGGCGCACCGCGTCCGCCGTCGCGCCGCTCACCACGTAGTCGGCGTGGGTGCCGGCGGCGGCCTGCGCGGCCGACGCGTGCCCCATCGTGGTCTGGGTGAACAGGATGGTGCAGGTCATGGCCACCAGAAGGGTCAGCGGCGCCATCACGGAGGCCATCCGTCCCGGGCCCGTCCGCAGGTTGCGCGCCGCCAGGTATCCGGCGCGGGAGGCACGCAGCGCG
Organism: Microbispora sp. H10830; assembly: GCF_014161375.1. Taxonomy (NCBI): domain Bacteria; kingdom Bacillati; phylum Actinomycetota; class Actinomycetes; order Streptosporangiales; family Streptosporangiaceae; genus Microbispora; species Microbispora sp. H10830. The sequence continues at coordinate 213,953 of NZ_JABBWX010000003.1, read as the reverse complement.
ATGCCGAGCAGGGCGGTCGCGGCGCGGGCGAGCACCGGTCCGAGCAGGGTGACGGCCACCGTCCAGACGAGCGCGGTCAGCATCGTCACGGGGCTCGACGCCGCCTCGGTCTCGAGTCCCGACAGCACCAGCGTCAGCACGATCCCGCCGGCGACGCAGAGGACGCCCGCGATCGACCGGCCGAGGGGCAGGCGGCCCTCGCCCATGGCGGCCTCGCCCAACGCCTCGACGGGACGGATCCGCGCGGTCCGGCGGACCGAGAGGCGGGTCGCGGCCCAGGCCGCCGCCACGGCGGCCAGCAGGGCGGCCGCCGCCGGGAACGGGCTGACCACCAGGCGCAGGTTCTCCGGCATGGCGCCCAGCTCGACGAACCGGCCGCGCAGCCAGAACCCGAGGGCGATGCCGGCCGCCGATCCGATGACGCCGGCCGCGAGGCCGACCAGCAGCGACTCGCCGCCCAGCAGCCTGCGCACCTGCCCGGGCGTGGCGGCGACCGCACGGAGGAGGGCGATCTCGCGCCGTCGCTGCTGAACCGCGAGGGCGGCGGTGCCGGTCACGACGAGGATCGCCACCAGCAGGGACGTGCCGCCCAGCGCGCCGCCCAGGCTGATCAGCCGCACCCGCGCCTGCTCCGCGTCGAGGAACTCCACCGTGCCGCGCTCGTCCCCCGTATGAGCCACGAGGCGCTCTTCTGTGGAGAGCACCGACGACACATCGACTCGGGGGAACACGCCGATCGCGGTCACCAGGCCCGGGCGTCCGGCCAGCCGGCGGGCCTCGGACGTCGAGAAGAACACCGTGTCCTGGCTCGGCAGGGCCTGCGCGGTGACCCCCACGACCCGGTACGCCTCGCCCCGCACGCGCAGGGCCGCGCCCACGGACAGGCCGGAGCGGGCGTCCACGACCACCTCGTGGTCCTCACGCGGCGGGCGTCCCTGCGCGATGGCGAACGGCGTGAGCCCCGCCGACTCCCACCCGTGCCCGAGTGCGTGTCCGTTCACGGGGAACGTCACCTCGGTCAGCACCTTCGAGACGCCCGGCAGGCCGCGTAGCCTCGCGGCCGCCGCCGCGGGGATCCAGACCCGCTCCGAGAGCGGCTTGGCCTTCGTCTTGACCTTCCCGGAGGACTTGGTCACGGTCTCGTGGACGTTCTGGTCGCCGGCGACGATCAGCGGCGCCGCCGCGTAGCGCTCCGGCGCGACCCCGCCCCGCAGGCCGGTCTCCAGCAGCATCAGGCACGCGCAGACCAGCGCGGCGGCACACACCAGCGCCACGAACGCCCCCGCGAACGCCGCCCTGCGGTGCCGCAGGGTCTTCAGTGCGAGTCCGGTGATCATGCCGCGTACGCCCCCAGCCTCGTCATGCGCTCGGCGACCATCTCGGAGCTCGGCGCGGCCATCGCGTCCACGATCCGGCCGTCGGCGAGGAACAGGACGGTGTCGGCGTAGGAGGCGGCCACCGGGTCGTGGGTGACCATCACCACGGTCTGGCCGAGGCTTTCCACCACCTCCCGCAGCAACCGGAGCACGTCACGGGCCGTCATCGTGTCGAGCGCGCCGGTCGGCTCGTCGCCGAAGACCACCTGCGGCCGGGTCACCAGCGCCCTGGCGATGGCCACCCGCTGCTGCTGCCCGCCGGACAGCTGGGCGGGGCGGTGCCCGGTGCGGCCCGCGAGCCCCACCCGCCCGACGATCTCCTCAAGCCACGCCCGGTCGACCCGTGCCCCGGCCAGCCGCATCGGCAGCGTGATGTTCTCCAGCACGGTCAGGGACGAGACCAGGTTGAACGCCTGGAACACGAAGCCGATCCGCTGCCTGCGCAGCTCCGTCAACCGGGTCTCGTCCATGCCGGACAGCTCCGTGCCGCCAAGCCGCACCGAGCCGGAGGAGGGCGTGTCCAGCCCCGCAGCGCAGTGCAAGAACGTGCTCTTGCCCGAACCCGACGGTCCCATCACGGCGGTGAAGCTCCCGCCCGGGATGTTCACCGAGACCTCACGCAGGGCGGCCACCGCGCCCTGTCCCTTTCCGTACACCTTGCTCACCGCGTCAAGTCGAAGCACCTCTGTCATGTGCTCAAGCCTGCCGACCAGCGGACATGCGGCCCAGAGACGGCTTCACCTCCTGCCCATGACGTCCTCATGATCCGGACACTGGTAGACATATGTGCGTGATTCGCGTACTCCTTGCCGAGGACCAGCACGTCATCAGGAGCGCCCTCGCCGCCCTGCTCGGGCTGGAGGAGGACCTGGAAGTCGTCGCGACCGTGGAGTCCGGAGAGGCCGCCCTGGCCGCCGCGCTGGTCCACCGCCCCGACGTCGCAGTCCTCGACATCGACATGCCCGGGAGGCTGGACGGCCTGGCGGCCGCCGCCGAGCTCCGCACGCGCCTGCCCGCCTGCCGCGCTCTCATGCTGACCGCGTACGGCAAGCCGGGTCACCTGCGCCGCGCCCTCGGCGCCGGTGTCGCCGGATACGTGCTGAAGACGGCGCCGCCGGACGAACTCGTGGCCGCCATCCGCAAGATCGCGGCCGGCGAGCGCGTGCTCGACCCCTCGCTCGCGGTCACCGCCTGGGACCTGGCCGACAACCCGCTCACCCCGCGCGAGGCGGACGTGCTCCGCCTGGCCGCCTCCGGCGCCGACGCCACGGACATCGCCGCGCGGCTCCACCTGGCCGCGGGCACCGTGCGCAACTACCTCACCGTGATCGTCACCAAGCTCAACGCCCGCAACCGGACCGACGCCGTGCGCATCGCCACCGAGGCCGGCTGGATCTAAGGGCCGCCTGGATCTAAGGGCCGGCTGGATCCAGGGGCCGGCTGGATCTAGGCGGGCACCGGCGCGCGGTGCGGCACGCAGGCGTCCAGCGTGAATCGGTCGCCGTCGACATGCGAGGTCAGCCGGCCGTCCAGGGCGGCGAGGCGGGTGGTCAGGTTGCCGATGCCGGACGACCCCCGCCGCGTCTTTCCCGCGCTCACCCCGTCGTTGCGCACCCGCAGCCGCAGCCCGCTCTCGTCGGCGCGCATCGTGATCGCGCAGTGGCGGGCCTCGCTGTGCCTGAGCACGTTCGTCACGGCCTCCCTGAGCACGGTGCCCAGCACGGTCTCGACCTCCGCGGGCAGGTTCGGCTCGACCGGCTCCACGGTCACCCGGATCCCGGCGGCCGACAGCACCGTGCGCGCCGACTCCACCTCGGCCGCCAGGGACAGCTCCCGCTGCTCGCCCGACACCGAGCGCAGGTCCGCCTGCGCCCCCTCCGCCATGGCGACGATCTCCTCGACACGCTCCCGCGGGCACTTCAGGCGACGGGCCAGCTCACAGGTGAGAAGGATCGCGGCCAGGGAGTGCCCGAGCAGGTCGTGCAGGTCGCGGGCGGCCCGCAGGCGCTCCTCCACGATCGCGGAGCGGGCCAGGCTCTCCCTCGCGGCCTGGAGCTCCTTCACGATCTGGGCCAGGCGGAGCAGGGCGTAGACCACCAGCCCGGTGACGAGCGCGCTGACCGTGCTGTTGGCGAGGACGGGGGCGGGCAGGCCGAACAGCATCCCGGCCCCGGCGACGCTCGCCACGATCGCCGCCGCCATCGGCCACGCCACCCGCCATGGGAACGCGAGCAGGACCGGTCCGGCGAGGAAGCCCGCCGCTCCGAGCCAGACGGGTCCGAAGACCGGGATGGGCGCGTACGTGAGCACCGCCATCACGGTGAGCGCCGCCATGTGACGCCCGTTGACGGAGCGGAGCTGCATGACGACGATCACGGCGAGGCACGCCGCGGCCGGGATCACGAGAGCGCCGGAGAGCTGGAGCAGCGCCTTGACGCTGAAGCCCACGAGGACGGCCGCGAGCACCGTGACCGACACCGCGTACGACGCGTCGTGGGCGAGCTTCGGCAGGGGCCGTCGCCGCCTTCGGTCCGCCGGGAGTTCGGGAGCGCGGGCGTCGCCGGCGCCCGTCTCGCCGGGCGCCGCCTCGATGGAAGGGCCGCGGGGAAGCGTCGCCTCCACCACGAAGCGTCCGGAGGAGGACAGACCGGTGGTGAGGGTGCCACCCGCCTCCTCCAGCCGGAGGCCGTCGAAGTCGGGGCCCTCGGCGGTGCGGTGGCCGTCGTCGACGACCCGCAGCCGCACCCTGTCCCCCTGCTCGTCTCCCTGCTCGCTCGTCTCGATGACGCACAGCCGGGCGGTGCCCCGCCGTACGACGTCGGTGACGGCCTCGCGCAGCACGCTGGCCAGCAGCGCCCCGCCGGGACCGAGCGGCTCGGTGTGGCCGCCACGCACCTCGACCGCGATTCCCGCGGCGTCGAGCATCGCCCGCGCCGTGACCAGCTCGGGAGCGAGGGAGGTGGCGCGGTAGTTCGCTGAGGCGGCGCGGGCGTCGGTCAGTGCCGCACGCGCGGTGGCGGTCACCGAGGCCAGCACCTCGGCCGCGCCGTCCGGCTCCGCGAGCACGCGGCGGCCGCCCTCGACGATCACCTCCAGGCTCCGCCCGAGGCCGTCGTTGAGCTCGGCCGCCAGGCGCAGCCGCTCGGCGGCCACGGCCGCGGCGGCCAGCGAGAGCCGGGCGGCGTGCATCTCGCCCGCGCGCTCCACGAGCCGGGTGAGGCCGAAGACGACCAGCGAGACCAGCACCACGGTGATCGTCGCGTCGGCCGTCGCCCCGCCGCGGGCGGCGTCGATCAGCGCCGCGCTCGCCACCACGAGCGGCGCGAGCACGCGCGCGGTATCACGATGGGCACGGGTCAGCAGCAGCGAACCGGCCAGGAACCCCAGGATCCCGGTGGAGACGCCGCCGGCGACGCTCGCCGTGTAGACGAGGACGGCCTGCGCGGCCAGCAGCCACCACTTCCTGAGCGTGAGCAGGTAGAGGACCTGCACGCCGAGCACCGCCAGCGCGATCGGCGCACCCGCGACCACGTAGACGCTCGCGAGCGCGGCGAGCACAACGACGACGATCACTCGCGCCAGACGCACTCAGACCCCTTCGGCAAACGATTACCGCCCCGGCCTCGCACGGCCCCCGATCCCGGTCCCTCTACGTGATCAGGAGACGACGAAGGCGGCCACGACCAGGGCGACCGCGGCGGCGACGGCCGCCAGGGCGGACGGCGACCAGGTGACGCCGGTCTCGCCGGAGGAGCTCTCCCGGCGGGACCGGCTCATCTCGGTGAGCTGGTCGGCCACCCAGTCGGCATGGGTGCGGGCGCCGACGGCCTCGGCCGCCGCCCGCTCGGCCTTGTTCGCCGACTTGGCCGCCTTCGCGGCCCGCCCCGCGGCCCTGACCCGCTCGCGGGCCGTCGCCGTGGGCGTCCAGCAGCGCACCGTGGTGTCCCCGGACTCGATCACGATGGCATTGGTCACGGACACGTCGTCCACGCCGCTCCAGGGGACGTAGGCGTTCCTCAGCACGTTGCGCACGCGGACGCCGCCCTCCTCGACGACGACGGCGGGCCGCAGCGCCATCACGAAGACCAGCGCCGTGATGACGCCGAGCACCGCGCCCGCGATCAGCGCGCTGGGCAGGTGGCCGTGGGCCGTCAGGTCCCACACGTTCCAGGCGGCGAACAGCATCCAGAGCCAGCCGAGGAGCCAGGCCGCCTTCGACCGGAAGACCTGCGGCTTCATGCGCGCCACTTCATCTGCGCGTAGCCAGGTTTGATCACACCGTTGATCAGCGCGAGCCGTTCGTCGAACGGGATGAAGGCCGACTTCATCGCGTTGACCGTGAACCACTGCAGGTCGTCCCAGTCGTAGCCGAAGGCGTCGACCAGCTTGGCGAACTCCTGCGACACGCTCGTCCCGCTCATCAGCCGGTTGTCGGTGTTGACCGTCACCCGGAAGTACAGGCGGCGCAGCAGGCCGATCGGATGCTCGGCGATCGACGGGGCCGCCCCGGTCTGCAGGTTCGAGGTCGGGCACATCTCCAGCGGGATCCGCTTGTCGCGGACGTACGCCGCCAGCCTGCCGAGCTTGGCCTCGCCGTCGTCCGACACCGTGATGTCGTCGATGATCCGCACGCCGTGGCCGAGCCGGTCGGCGCCGCACCACTGGATGGCCTGCCAGATCGACGGCAGCCCGAAGCCCTCCCCCGCGTGGATCGTGAAGTGGGCGTTCTCCCGCTGGAGGTACTCGAACGCGTCCAGGTGCCGGGTGGGCGGATAGCCGGCCTCGGCTCCGGCGATGTCGAACCCGACCACGCCGAGGTCCCGGTAGCGTACGGCGAGCTCGGCGATCTCCATCGAGCGGGCCTGGTGGCGCATGGCCGTCAGCAGGGTGCCCACCCGGATCCGCGGCGTGCCGTCGGGCCCGGCCGAGCCGAGCCGGAAGCCTTCGAGCACGGCCTCCACGACCTGGTCGAGCGACAGGCCCCGGGAGGTGTGCTGCTCCGGGGCATACCGGACCTCGGCGTACATCACGCCGTCGTCCGCCAGGTCCTCGGCGCACTCCGCGGCCACCCTGACCAGTGCCTCGCGGGTCTGCATCACCCCGACGGTGTGCGAGAACGTCTCCAAGTAGCGCTCCAGCGAACCGGAGTCCGCGGCCTCCCTGAACCAGATCGCCAGCTCACCCGGGTCGTACGTCGGCAGCGTGTGGCCGCATTCGCGGGCGAGGTCGACGATCGTGCCGGTCCGCAGCCCGCCGTCGAGATGGTCGTGCAGGAGCACCTTGGGCGCCCTGCGAATCTCCTCCAGCGTGGGCAGCCTGGTCATGCACCCTCCTCGCCGCTGTCGTTCTTCCGGCAATCCTAAGCCTGGCCGCGCTCACTCCTCGCGGTTGGCGGTGTCCGGGGAGAACGCGGGCAGGCAGACCGCCACGTACTCCGCGCCGGACGGCCCCGAGCTGTAGCGGATCTTCTCGCCGGGCTCGCTGACGAACGCCTGGCCCGCCTCGACCACGGTCGTGCCGCCCGCGTGCTCCACGACGACCGACCCCTTGAGCACGAGCGTGTACTCGCCGAACTCCGGGGTCTGCGCGGGTTCCTCCCAGCCGGGCGGGGCCACCATGTGCGCGATGGAGACCTGCTCGTCGCCGCTGTTGACGCGCCCGACGTACTCGTCAATGACCTTGCCGCCCGGCACCGGGATGCGGGTGGGGCCCTCGATCCTCCTGACCATGCCGCCCAGTGTGTCAGTTGATCCGGAATAACGTCATATGCGCATATCCGCACTACGCTTCAGCGGCGCTCCGCCACCGGCCGGGGCGCCGGGGGCGCTACCGTCGGAGGGCCGTCGAGGGAAAGGTGCCCATGAAGCCCGCAGACCCGTCCGCCCTGCCTGTCCGCCGCCTCGGCCTCGCAGATCTGCCCCACTGCCTGGACCTCGCGCAGGACCGCTCCTGGCCGAGGGAGGAGCGCAAGTGGCGGCTCCTGTTGGAGAACGGCGAGGGCTTCGGCGTCGACGCGCCGGACGGCGGCGGACTGGCGGGGACGGTCGTCCTCACCCGCTACGGCAGGACGGCGGCCGCGGTCGGCATGATGCTGGTGGCCTCCCGCTACGGCGGGCGAGGGCTGGGACGCCGTCTCCTGGACCACGTCCTCGCGGAGGCCGGCGACGCGACCCTGTTCCTGTGCGCGACGGAGTACGGCCGGCCCCTGTACGAGAAGCTCGGCTTCGAGACGGTCGGCGTGATCGAGGCCCGGGTCGGCCGCTTCGACGCCGGCGACGACCCGTACGGCGGGTCGGATCCCGGGCGGAGCGCCTCACGGCTCGCCGAGCCCGGGAGGGACCTGGCCGCGCTGTGCGCCCTCGACATCGAGGTCTTCGGGGCCGACCGGTCGCGCCTGCTGGCCCGCCTGTTCGCCTTCGCCGAGCAGGTCAGGATCGCCGAGCGGGACGGCGAGATCACCGGCTACGGGGCGGCCTGGCGGAGCGGCGACCGGCTGTTCGTCGGGCCGGTCGTCGCGGAGGACGACGAGACCGCCCGCGCCCTCATCACCGATCTGGCCCGGGACGCGGACATCCGGATCAGGATCGACCTCGACCACCGCCGCCAGGAGTTGATCTCGTGGATCGCCGGGCGCGGCGTGCCGCAGTCCTCCACGACGTCGTTCATGGTCCACGGGGGGCGGGCGCTCCCCGGCGACCGGTCCCGTCTCGTCGCCTCGTTCATGTCGGCGCTCGGCTGACCGGACAGAGGCGGACGGCGGCCTCGGGGTCCGGCGCGGCGCGCCGGCTCCGGCGGCCACGCGGACGGCGGAAAGGGGCGCCCCGGCGAACGGGACGCCCCTCCTCCCACCACGGCGGGGAACCGGCGGACGGGTCAGACCGCCTCCAGCACCGGCTCCTCCCGTGCCTCGACCGGCTGCCGCCGGAACCGGAGCCCGGTGAGGGCGACGGCCAGGCCGACGAGGGCGAACCCGGCCGAGACCACGATCGCGGCGCGGAAGCGGGCGATCGGGTCGCCGCCGTCCGCCCCCGAGGTCAGGACGGCGGTGACGATCGCCAGCACCACGGCTCCGCCGACCTGGCCGGAGGTGTTCAGCAGGCCCGAGGCGAGCCCCTGCTCCTCGTCGCCGACCCCGGCGGTCGCCTGGATGTTGAGCGAGGGGAACGACAGCGCGAACGCGATGCCCAGCAGGACCATGCCCGGCAGCACCATCGTGAGCAGGCTGGGGTGGAGGTCCACCCGCAGGAACACCGCGTACCCCGCGAGCAGCGCCACCGAGCCCACCACGATCAGCCGCGCGGTGCCGAAGCGGTCGGCGAACCCGCCCATCTTGGTCGAACTGATCGCGACCAGCAGCCCCGCCGGAAGGAACGCGAGGGCGGTCTGCAGGGCGCTCCAGCCCAGCAGGTTCTGGAAGTACTGCATCGCCACGAACTGGAAGCCGACGTACGAGCCGAACAGGATGACCAGGCCGATGTTGGCCCGGGCGAGCGGCGCGGAGCGCAGGATGCCGAGCCGGACCAGCGGGTGCCGCACCCGGCGCTCCAGCCAGACGAACAGGCCGAACAGGGCGGCGGCCCCCGCGAGCGACAGCACGGTGCGCGCCACGCTCACCTTGGGCGCCTCCACCACGGCGAAGACCAGGAGCAGCATGGCGGCGGTGATGGTCGCGGCGCCGAGGAGGTCGTGGCCGCCCTCGCCGCGCCCCTCGCCCCGCTCGAGCAGCCGCAGCCCCGCCACCAGAGCGATGATCGCGACGGGCACCGGCATGAGGAACGTCCAGCGCCATCCGATCTCGGTGAGCACGCCGGACAGGACCAGTCCGAGCGAGAACCCGCTGGCGCCGCAGGCGGTGAAGATGCTCAGGGCCCGGTTGCGGGCGGGACCCTCGGCGAAGGTCGTGGTGATGATGGACAACGCGGCGGGTGCGGTGAACGCGGCGCTGACGCCCTTCACGAAACGGGCCGCGATCAGCAGCGTCCCGTCGCTCATCAGCCCGCCGAGCAGCGAGGCGACCGCGAAGACGGCCAGGGCGGTCAGGAACACCCGGCGGCGGCCGAGCAGGTCGGCGGTCCGGCCCCCGAGCAGCAGCAGACCGCCGTATCCCAGCACGTAGCCGCTCACCACCCACTGCAGCGATGAGGTGGACATCCCGAGATCGGCCTGGATGGACGGGAGCGCCACCCCGACCATCGACACGTCAAGGGCGTCGAGGAAGACGACGGCGCAAAGGACGGTGAGGGCACCCCACAGGCGGGCCCCCCAGCGCTCGTCCCGAGTGGAGGAAGTCATGGCACGGAAACTTACATGCACATGCATTCAATGCACAAGCAATTAATGCCGTTGCATCTAATGCGCACGCATGGTATAGTCGCGCCGAGAAAGGCGGTCTCGCATGAACGACATCGACACCGGCTTTGTGGTCATGGCCTGGCGCGAGCTGCTCGCCCGGCACGCGGAGGTGTCGTGCGCGCTGGAGCGGGAGCTGAGCGACAAGCACGGGCTCGGCGTGAGCGAGTTCGAGGTGCTGGAGCGCCTCGTGGAGGGCCAGTTCTCCTGCGCGGAGCCGGGGACGGTCAAGTTCCGCGTGCAGGAGCTCGCCCACCAGGTCCACCTGAGCCAGAGCGCTCTGTCGCGCCTCATCGCCCGCCTGGAACGCGAGGGACTGGTCGCCCGCGCGCTGTGCGAGGCGGACCGGCGCGGGGTGTTCGTGCACGTCACTGAGGAGGGCCGGCGACGGCACGCGGAGGCGACCCCCACCCATCGGGCCGTCCTGTCCGCGCACCTGTTCCCCCACCTCGTGAACGCCGGTTACGCGCCGCCCGTCCCGGACGAGGCGCCTCGCCCCCTCTGAGCGGGGGCGCCGCCCACGGCACGTGAGCGGGCAGGACGCGCCCGCCCGCGGTGCCCCATGCGGGCTGTGTCCCATCCGGACGGGACAACTGCCATGCCCGGAAGGGGACGGCGGACTCATGCGGACCGGGACGGAGCTCGGTCATCGTTTTCGGTAGGCGGCGGATGGTCCGCGGCCACCGAGGAGTACCCGTCGTGAGCTCGTCCTCCACCCCGCACAGGCCATGTGGGCCTCAGCAGTGATCGGCCTGGCGGCACCGGCCGCCGCGATCGCACCTGCCGGCATGCTCGTCCCCGCTACGGCCGCCTCGCCGGTCACCGGTCTCGACCTGGCCGGCGTCGGCGCCGCCGGGCTCGTGGGCGTGCTGGCCGCCGGGCTGTCCGGCGGTCTCCTCCCCCGCCTGTGGCGTGCGCTGCGGCGGCGGGCGCGGCGCACGCCGTACGGCGGCGCGGGCGATACCCGGCTCCTCGCCGAAGGGCTCGTCGAACGGCTGCGTCAGGCGGGGCCGGCCGAGGCGCTGGCGTCCGTGGTCACCGCACTCCGCGACAATCTGGGCGTCACCGGCGTGGCCGTGGAGGTCACCGACGGGCTGCCCGGCCGTCTGGAGAGCGGCGACGTCGGCGCCGATCCCCGGCGGATCCCGCTCGTCTGGCACGGCGAGCTGGTGGGCAGCCTCCTCGTCGGCTCGCGGGGACCGCGCCGGTTCGCTCTCGCACACGACCGGGTGCTGGCCGCTCTCGCCCCCTACGCCGCGGACGCGGCGCACGCGGTGCGGGTGTCCGCCGATCTGCGGCGCTCGCGTGAGCGCGTCCTGGCCGCGCGGGAGGAGGAACGCCGGCGGATCCGCCGCGACCTGCACGACGGCCTCGGACAGACGCTGAGCACCATGGCCATGACGATCAACATGGCCAGGATCACGCTGCGGGACTCGGCGCAGGCCGCCGACCACCTGCTCGCCGACCTGCGCACGGGGATGGACGCCGTCGCGGGAGACATCCGCAGGCTCGTGTACGGCCTGCGTCCCCCGGCGCTGGACGACCTCGGGCTGGAAGGGGCGATCCTGGCACTCGCCGGGGAGGGGCCGCCCGCGACCCGGGTCACGGTGTCGGGTGACCTGGCCGGCCTGCCGTCCGCCGTGGAGACGGCCGTCTACCGCATCGTCCAGGAGGCGCTCACCAACGTCCGCAGGCACGCCCGCGCCGGCGCGGCGGAGGTGGAGGTGGAGGTGACAGGGACCGGCACGTTGCGGGTCCGGGTCGGCGACGACGGCGCCGGACCGCCCTCGACGGCACGTGCCGGAGTCGGGACGGTCTCCATGCGCGAGCGTGCGGCCGAACTCGGCGGCACCTGCGCGATCACCTCCCGGCCCGGCGGCGGAACCGTGGTCGAGGCCCTGCTCCCGCTGCCGGTCGACACCCGGCCCCACGTCTGACCACGGGAATGCGGCGGGGTCAGACGATCACGAGGGGCACGCCGTCCGCGTCCACCAGCACATCGTTCCGAGCCACCCTCGCGCCCGCCTCCGTCAGCCGCAGGGCCGCCTCCTCCGGGTCCTCGGCGGCGACGGCGACGTGCCGGAACCCCCGCCGGCACGGGTCGGGGGTCCACGGGCTCGCGGTCGTGGGGGCGGTGAACGTGAACACCTCCAGGACCGCGTCCCCGGCCAGCAGGTACGTGATCAGGAAGCCTCGCGGGTCCTGGTCCTGCGTGATCTGGCCGACGACCTCGTAGCCGAGCGTGTCCCGATAGAAGGCCAGCGCGACGTCGAGGTCGGCGGACGTGACCGCCACGTGGTCGAAGACCGGCGGGGCCGTACGCGGCCTGCTCAGGGCGGCCAGCCGTTCCCGCTCGGCCAGTTCCGGCGAGGCGACCCGGTGATACCGCAGATAGTTGTCCGTGATCTCCAGATGGGTGCCGTCCGGGTCCTGGAAGAACGCGATGCGCACGCCGCCGACCGCGTCGAGCGGCGGCAGCGTGAAGGGCACCCCGGCGTCGCGGACGCGCTCGGCCCGCAGATCGACGTCGCCGACCTTGAAGCCGATGTGCCGGATGCCGCGCTGGAGGTCGTCGTTCACCCAGCCGCCGAGATCGCCGTCGCCCGTCTCGACCAGCTTGAGCAGCACGGACCCCGCCGCCAGCCAGGCGACACCCGGACCTCCCGCCGGCCCCTCGGCGGGGGCGAGATCGAGCAGATCGCGGTAGAAGCCGAGCGAGCGGGCCAGGTCGGCGACGCCGATCTCGACATGCCGGATGCCCCGCTGATCGGACATGGCTCTCCCCTCTGCGCGTCCGGCCGGTCCGGCACGGCAGGACCACCCTGGCACACCGTCTCGTACGGCCGATCACGCCGCCCTCCCGGCAGGCGCGGAGGAGCGGACCTCCGCGGCCTCGTCGGCCCGCAGGCCGGGCGCCAGCGCGAGGGTGACCGCGACGGAGGCCACCGCCATCACACCCATGGCGGCCGCGGCCGAGGTGAACTGGGCCACCGCCCCCGCGACCGCTGCGCCGACCCCCTGCATGGTGAGCACGCCGGACGACTGCAGCCCGAGCGCCTGCCCGCTCATCTCCTCCGGGGTGACGGCCATGAGGCGTTCCTGGAGCAGGAGGCTGGCCGAATATCCGGCCGAGGCGAGCACGACGGCGGCGACCGCGACCGGCAGGGACGGGTGGAAGAGGAAGACCAGGTAGGGCACGGCGAGCAGCAGCCGCAACGGAGCGCTCAGCCGCTCGCGCCACCGCCTGGGGACGAACCGCCCCATCAGCGTGTCACCGGCGAGCATCCCGGCGGCGGCGCAGGCGAACAGCGGCCCGGCGTGCCGGGAGTCGTAGGCGACGTACAGCGACTCGCAGCCGACGATCAGGCCGTTCGGCACCCACAGGGCCAGGTAGAGGCGGCGGCGCATCCCTGACGACCAGAGCGCGCGGTTGATCCGCCACGTCTCCGCGGGCGAGGGCCGTCCCTGCGCGCGGGGCGGGCGGGCCGTGAGCCCCCACCGGGCGACGACCGCGGCGGCGAGATACAACCCCGCCCCCGCGAGCAGGGTGCCGCGCGGGGACAGCGTGGTCACGAGCACGCCTCCGGTGACGAAGCCGATGATCTGCTGCACGCCGACCGACATGCTGAGCACCGAGCGGCCGAGCAGGTAGCCGTCCCTGGGCAGGATCTCGTTGAGCAGCCCGAACCGGACTCCGCCGCCGAGGGAGGCGGCGAGCCCCATGCCGAGGACGACCGCGAACACCGCCCACAGCGGCAGCCCGGGCACGGCGAGCGCGGCCGTGCCGGCGCAGTGGACCAGCGCCAGCGCCGCCATCGCCGCGCGCGGGGGCAGCCGGTCGGCGGCCGACAGCAGCACCGTCGCCCCGAGCACCTGCGCGAAGGACGAGCCGAACATGCTCAGGGCCGACAGCAGCGGCGACCCCGTCGCCCCGTACACGAGCGTGCCGAGCGCCAGGCCGCTCACCGTCGAGGCCGCCACCTGCGCGGACGCGACGGTGAACAGGGGCGTGAACTCGGGGGTGCGAAACAGTTCCCGGTATGTGCGCATGACGGGAGCCTCGATCACCGCCGCGCTCCGCCGTTATTCTTTCGCCGGGAGGCGAAACATGGGCTGGTGGCTGGTCAACGCCGACACCCTCGCGGAGAGCCGGTTCGTGATCTCCCCGCTGGCCGAGGCCACCGCCTGCCTGTTCACCCTGGAGAGGGCGTCGGCCGCGCATCCGGGCGAGCGGGCATGGCTCGACGCCCACCTGCCCGCCTACCGGTCCCGCCTGGCCGGCGACCCGATCACGGCGCTGCTGCTGCGGGCCGCGCGGGGACGCAACTGGACCGCCGACTTCCTCACGCCCGCTCCGACCGGCGAGGGCGAGCCGGCCTTCGAGGAGGAACTGGCCCGCGTCCGCGCGACCCCGCCCGAGACCGCGCACGCCGACATCGAGGTGGCGCTGCGCGGCCCGTTGCCGGAGTCGCTGCGCCGTCCCGACCTGCCCGAACGCGCGGCCGGCCTGCTGGAGTGGGTGTGGACGCGAACCGTGCTGCCCGACTGGCCGCGCCGTCGGCGGATCATGGAGGCCGACATCGTCGCCCGCGTGGGCCATGTCAGCCAGGGCGGCTGGGCCGCCGCGCTGAACGACATGCGCAAGGGGATGCGCTGGCTCGGCGGCAACCGGTTGCAGATCAACACCTACGACTACCCGCCGAGGCAGATCGGCGGGGCGAGGCTGATGTTCGTCCCGGTCACTCCCCGCCAGGCGTGGACCGCCTGGACGGCGGGCCGGCACTACGCCCTGGTCTACCCCTGCTCGGGAACGCTGGCCGAGCCGGACCGGGCGCCGGCGCCCGAGACGCTCGGCAGGCTGCTCGGCCCGGCGCGGGCACGGGTGCTCGTGCTGCTCTCCGCGCCGAAGAGCACGACCCATCTCGTGGCGCTGACCGGCCAGGGGCTGGGATCGGTGGGCCGCCACCTCAAGGTGCTCCTCGACGCCGGTCTCGTACGGCGCCGCCGGGCCGGGCGGTCGGTCCTGTACTACCGCACGCCCCTCGGCGACGCCCTCGCGGCGAGCGACGCGGAGTATCGTTCGCTATAGTGAACATATGGTTCCGTTGAAGATGCCGTCATGAGCGGGGCGGCCGCGGCGATCGGCGCGCAGATCCGGCTGCGCCGGGCGCAGCGCGGGATGAGCGCGGCCGAGCTCGCCCGCCGTGCCGGTCTCGGCAAGGCGACGCTGTCCGGCCTGGAGGCGGGCACCGGCAATCCGACGATCGAGACGCTGGAAGCCGTCGCCCTGGCGCTGCACATCCCCCTGACCGACCTGCTGACCAGGGACACCGACGCCGGTCCCGTCCACCTGCCCTCGACGCCCGCGGCCGCCGACGGCCCGACACGCGAACTGCTGCGCCGGATCGGCAGCGGGCACAGCCTGGAGCTGTGGCGGCTGCGCGTGCCCCCGCACACCGACCTCGACGGCGTCCCGCACGCGCCCGGCACCGTCGAGCACCTGCTTGTCTCCTCGGGCGAGGTCACGGCCGGCCCGGACGACGACCCGCGCCTCCTCGGGCCGGGCGACCTGCTGGCCTTCGCGGGCGACCGCCCGCACCGCTACCGCACCGGCGACGCCCCGGCGGACGTCACGGTCGTCATCGCCTCGCCCGTGGCCGGCTGAGCCCTGCCGCCCCCGCCTCCCCGCCGAACCCGTCCAGAGCCGGCCGAGCCCGGCCAGGAAGGACCCGCCCATGTCGTGGTTGCCGTTGTTTCCCCTGCTCGGCGTCTGGATCCTGGTGGTGATGAGCCCGGGTCCCGACTTCCTCATCGTGCTCAGACACTCGGCCGGCGGGTCGCGGCGCAGCGGCGTACGCGCGGCCGCGGGCGTCGTCACCGGCATCGGCGTGTGGGCGGTCGCCGGTCTGTTCGGCGTCACCGTGCTCATCCAGCGGTTCGAGTGGCTCTACATCGCCGCCCGCGTCGCCGGCGCCCTGTTCCTCGTCGCGTTCGGCGTGGCGACCATCCGCGCCGCTCGCAAGCAGTCGTCCCCGGCCGGCGACGACGCGGCGCCGGCCGTCGCCGCGCACGGTCCGGGCAGGCTGCGCGAGTGGCGCGCCGGGCTGCTGACCAACCTCGCCAACCCCAAGGCCCTCGTCTTCTTCGGCGCCCTGTTCGCCAGCCTGCTCCCCCACCGTACGGACCTCGCCATGCGGGCGGTCACGCTCGGCGCGATGCTGGCCGTGGCGTTCGCCTGGTTCTCCGCCGTCGCCTTCCTGGCCGGCAGCCCGTGGATCACCAGGGGCTACCGGCGGCTGCGGAAGAGGCTCGACATGCTCACCGGCGGCCTGTTCGTCGGCATGGGCGCGCTGCTGATCACCCGCTGAGCCGATCCCTCCCGGCCTCAGGCGGTGAGGCGGTCGATCACCAGCGGGAGCAGGCCGAGGCCGTCCTCGCCGATCTCGTACGCGCCCTCCAGAGCCTGGAGGGCCCGGTCGAACCTGGCGGCCTCGTCGGCGTACAGGGTCATCAGCGGGGCTCCGGCGCGGACCGTCTCACCGGGCTTGGCGTGCAGGACGATGCCCGCGCCGGCCGACACCGGGTCCTCCTTGCGGGCCCGTCCGGCCCCGAGCCGCCAGGCGGCCACGCCGACCTTGAGCGCGTCGAGCGTGCGCAGCGTGCCCGAGGCGGGGGCGACGACCACGGCCGACTCGGCGGCCGTCGGCAGCGGCGCGTCCGGGTCGCCGCCCTGGGCGACGATCATGCGCCGCCAGGCGTCCATCGCCGAGCCGTCCTTCAGCGCCTCCTCGGGGTCCCTGGCGCCCGGGACGGCGGCGGCCTCCAGCATCTCCCTGGCCAGCCGTACGGTGAGTTCGACCACGTCGGCGGGGCCGCCACCGGCGAGCACCTCGACGGCCTCCTCGACCTCCAGCGCGTTGCCCACCTTCAGGCCCAGCGGCCGGTCCATCGCGGTCAGCAGGGCGACCGTGCGCACCCCGGCGTCGGTGCCGAGCTCGACCATCGTCCGCGCCAGCTCCCTGGCGTCGTCCACGTTCTTCATGAACGCGCCGGAGCCGGCCTTCACGTCGAGCACGAGCGACCCCGTGCCCTCGGCGATCTTCTTGGACATGATCGAGGAGGCGATCAGCGGGATCGACTCGACCGTGCCGGTGACGTCGCGCAGCGCGTAGAGCTTCTTGTCGGCGGGCGCGAGGCCCGCGCCCGCCGCGCAGACGACCGCTCCGGCCGAGCGGATCACGGCGAGCATCTCGTCGTTCGACAGCGACGCCCGCCAGCCGGGGATCGACTCCAGCTTGTCCAGCGTGCCGCCGGTGTGCCCGAGACCCCGCCCGGACAGCTGCGGCACGTACGCGCCGCAGGCGGCGACCAGCGGAGCCAGCGGCAAAGTGATCTTGTCGCCGACCCCGCCGGTGGAGTGCTTGTCGGCCGTGGGCCGGTCGAGGGAGGACCAGTCCATCCGCTCCCCCGACCTGATCATGGCCTGGGTCCAGTCCGCGATCTCCCTGCGGTTCATGCCGTTGAGCAGGATCGCCATCAGCAGCGCCGACATCTGCTCGTCGGCCACCTCGCCCCGCGTGTACGCGCCGATCACCCAGTCGATCTGGGCGGTCGACAGCTCACCCCGGTCGCGCTTGACGGTGATGACCTCGATCGCGTCGAACCCCACACTTCCCCCTCTATCGCGACAGATCGTCGGGCCCGAAGGCGAACGGCAGGAAATCGGCCATCCGCATCGGCCCGTCGGGCGTCTCCACCAGCAGCTCGGCGCCGCCGTGTTCGAACAGCAGCTGACGGCAGCGGCCGCACGGCATCAGCAGCTCGCCGTGGCCGTCCACGCAGGTGAAGGCCACCAGCCTGCCGCCGCCGCTCGCGTGCAGCGCCGAGACCAGCCCGCACTCGGCGCACAACCCCACGCCGTACGACGCGTTCTCCACGTTGCAGCCGGTCACGACCCGGCCGTCGTCGACGAGCGCAGCCGCTCCTACGGGAAACTTCGAGTACGGCGCGTACGCGTGAGTCATGGCCTCGCGGGCCGCGACCCGCAGCGCCTCCCAGTCGATGCTCATTTCGCCTGCCCCCTTCGATATGGGACGCCGTCGGCCGCCGGCATGCGCAGGCGTTGTGAGGCCAGCGACAGCACCAGCAGCGTGGTCAGGTGGGGGGTGAACGAGGTGAACTGCTCCGGCACCGTGTCCGTCACGGCGAACACCACGAACACCGCGATCGCCACGACCCCGGTGATCAGTGCCGCGCCCCCGCGCCGCTGCCGCACGAGCTGGTAGACCGCCACGGCGACGAGCAGCAGCGCGACGACGAGCAGCAGCGCGTGCACCGAGATGCCGCCCTGCCGGAGCTGGAGCGCGTCGGTGTAGCCGAACAGCGCCGCGCCACCGGCGAGCCCGCCGGGACGCCAGTTGCCGAAGATCATGGCGGCGAGGCCGATGTAGCCGCGTCCGCCCGTCTGCCCGTCACGGTAGATCCCCGCGGCCACCAGCGACAGGAACGCGCCGCCGAGCCCGGCGAGCACGCCGGAGACGATCACGGCGGCCCACTTGTACAGGTAGACGTTGACGCCCAGCGACTCCGCCGCGACCGGACGCTCGCCGCACGCCCGCAGGCGCAGGCCGAACGGCGTGCGCCACAGGATGTAGAACGACAGCGGGACCAGCAGGATCGCCAGGATCGTGAACCAGGACACGCCCTGGGTGATGCCCCGCAGCACGCCCGCGAAGTCCGACAGCACGAACCAGTGCTTGGCCTCGACGGTCCGCAGCGGGTCGTCGAGGAAGCCCAGGCTCACCGTGCCCATCTTGGGCAGCGGCGGCGAGTTCTTCGTCCCGCCGCCCGGCATGCCGTCGAAGACGAGCTGGGACAGGTACTGGGTGAAGCCGACGCCGACGATGTTGATCGCCACGCCGGAGATGATGTGGTCGACGCCGAAGGTCACGGTCGCGACGGCGTGGATCGCCGCGCCCAGCGCCCCGCCGACGGCGCCGGCGACCACGCCCGCCCAGGGGCTGTGGAACTGGAGGGCGCCCCAGGCCCCGAACCAGGTGCCGAGCACCATCATGCCTTCGAGGCCGATGTTGACCACGCCGGCCCGTTCCGACCAGAGGCCGCCGAGACCGGCGAGCCCGATCGGCACGGCGAGGCCGAGGGCGGCGCTGACCGTGCCCGCCGAGGTGATGTCGTTCGCCCCGGTCACCAGCCGCGCGATCGACAGCAGCACCACGAGCCCGGCCAGGCCGAGCAGGAGCACCGGCGCCGACAGCCGGGAGCGCCGCGCCTGCGGCGTCTCGACCGGGCGGTCGACCGGGAGGTCCGTCGCCGTCATGCCGTCTCCTCGATTCCGTCCGGCCCGCTCATGCGCCCTCCTCGCCTGGCGGCTCGGGGTCGCATTCGCGAAACGCGCAGTGCCTACTGATTCGCTCGCTTCGCTCGCTCATGCCACCCCCTCGCCTGGCGGCTCGGGGTCGCATTCGCGAAACGCGCAGTGCCTACTGATTCGCTCGCTTCGCTCGCTCATGCCGCCGCCTCCGCCTTCGGCGCCTCCTGTGGCGCGGCGAGCTCGCGGCTGACCCTGCGCTGCTCCGCGACGATCCGGTAGCGGTGGACCAGCTCGTACGCGATGATCACGGAGAGCACGACGACGCCCTGCATGATCTGGACGATCTCCTTGGAGATGTCGAGCAGCTGGAGCTGGTTGGACGAGTTGTCCAGGAAGCTCCACAGCAGCGCGCCGACCGCCATGCCGACCGGGTTGTTGCGGCCGAGCAGGGCGATCGCGATGCCCGTGAAGCCGAGGCCGGCCGGGAAGTTGTTGCTGTACTTGTAGGAGGCGCCGAGCAGCTCCGGCATGCCGATCAGACCGGCGACCGCCCCCGACATGACCATCGTGACGACGATCATCTTCTTCACGCTGACGCCGCTGGCCACCGCCGCGGACTCGGACTTGCCGGTCGCCCGCAGCTCGAAGCCGAACCGGGTGCGGTTGAGCACGACCCAGTACGCGACGCCGAGCAGGACCGCCACCACGATGAACCCGTTGACCAGCACCGGCGTGCCGGCGATGAGCGGGATGCCCGGCATGTGCGCGTCGTCGGGGATGGGCCTGGTGCCGAGGTCGTTGCCGGTCAGCACGCCGAAGTGCTCGCTGACCAGCCATGACCCGAGGCCGGTGGCGATCGCGTTCAGCATGATGGTCGAGATGACCTCGCTCACGCCCCGGTACACCCGGAGCAGGCCGGCGATCGCGGCCCACAGGGCGCCGACGACCACCGCGACGACGATCACGAGGACGATGTTGAGCACGCCGGGCACCACGGCGGCGCCGCCGAGCCCGGCGGCGACCACGGCCGCGAGCCGGTACTGACCGTCCACGCCGATGTTGAAGAGGTTCATCCGGAAGCCGACGGCCACCGCGAGCGCGGAGATGTAGTACATGACCCCCGTGTTGAGGATCATGGCCATCGACCGCGGCTGGGTGCCGTACTCGGCGAGGGTGGTGAACGCCCCGACCGGATCGCTGCCCGCGATGAGCAGGACCACCGAGGTGATCAGCACCGCGAAGGCGACCGCGATGACCGGCGCGGCGACGGCGAGCCAGCCGCCGAGGCGCACCCGGCCGAGCAGCCGGTCGACGAACCCGCTCATACGCCCTCCCCGGCGCCGGTCATCGCCGAGCCCAGTTGCTCGGGGGTCACGTTCGCGGGATCGACGTCGGCGACGATCCTGCCGCGCAGGATCACCTTGAGCGTGTCGGACAGCCCGATCAGCTCGTCGAGGTCCGCGGAGATCAGCAGCACGGCCAGCCCGGCGGCGCGCGCGGTGCGCAGGTGGTCCCAGATCGCCGCCTGGGCGCCGATGTCCACGCCGCGGGTGGGATGGCTGGCGATGAGCAGCACGGGGTCGCCGCTCATCTCCCGCCCGACGATCAGCTTCTGCTGGTTGCCGCCGGACAGCGTGGCCGCGTCCACGTCGATGCCGGGGGTGCGCACGTCGTACTCCTCGACGATGCGCCGGGTGTCGGCCCGCGCGCCGGCGCGGTCGATCCACGGGCCCTTGACGTTGGGCCGGCGGGTCTGGTGGCCGAGGATGCGGTTCTCCCAGAGCGGCGACTCCAGCAGCAGCCCGTGCCGGTGGCGGTCTTCGGGGATGTAGCCGATGCCGCCCGCGCGCCGCCTGAGCGTCGACCACTGGGAGATGTCGGCGCCGCCGAGCGTGAGCGCCCCCGCCTCGCAGGGGCGCATGCCCATGATCGCCTCGACGAGTTCCGCCTGGCCGTTGCCCTCGACGCCCGCGATGCCGAGCACCTCGCCCTTGTGGATGTCGAAGCTCACGTTCTCGACCACCGGACGCCCGTCACCGGTGCGCACGGTCAGGTCGCGTACGGACAGGGCGACGACGTCGGTGACGGTCGACTCGCGGGTCTCGGGGCTGGGCAGCTCGCTGCCGACCATGAGCTCGGCGAGCTTGCGGGAGGTCACGTCCTTGGGGTTCACGGTCGCCACGGTGGTCCCGCGCCGGATGACGGTGATCTCGTCGGCGACTCGCAGGACCTCGTCCAGCTTGTGGGAGATGAACAGGATCGTCAGCCCCTCGCGGACCAGGCCGCGCAGGTTGTCGAACAGCTCGTCCACCTCGTGGGGCACGAGCACGGCGGTCGGCTCGTCCAGGATCAGGATGCGGGCGCCCCGATAGAGCACCTTCAGGATCTCCACCCGCTGCCGGTCGCCGACCCCCAGGTCCTCGACCGGCACGTCCGGCCGTACGCCCAGGCCGTACGCGTCGGAGATCTCCTTGATCTTCTTACGCGCGGCGGCGAAGTCGAGGGCGAGGCCGCCGCGGCGCGGCTCGCTGCCCAGAACCACGTTCTCCAGCACGGTCAGGTTGTCGGCCAGCATGAAGTGCTGGTGGACCATGCCGATGCCCGCGGAGATGGCGTCGGCGGGGGTGTGGAAGCCCACGGGCGACCCGTTGACGCGGATCTCGCCCTCGTCGGGGCGCTGCATCCCGTACAGGATCTTCATCAGCGTGGACTTCCCCGCGCCGTTCTCGCCGACGAGGGCGTGGATATGCCCTTTGGCGACGCGGAGGTGGATGTCGCTGTTGGCGACGACTCCCGGGAACCTCTTGGTGATCCCGGTGAGTTCTACTGCGGGTTCCGTAACGGTCGCGGCGGTAATGTCGGCCTCCTCCTCGCGGAGTGCCCGGTGACGGTCAAGTGATAGTGAGAGTAGAGCAAAGGGCCCGGGGCGGGTGGCTCCGGGCCCCTCGATTACGCAGGTCAGGACGTCGGGACCGTGATCTCGCCGCTGATGATCTTCTGCTTGTACTCGTCGATCTTCGACTTGATGTCGTCGATCTTGCCGCCGGTCGTGGAGTAGTCCACGCCGCCCGCCTTGAGGTCGTAGACCGACGGGCCCGACTTGACCGCGCCGGTCGTGTAGTTCTTCAGGAAGTCGAAGACCGCAACGTCGACCTTCTTGATCATCGAGGAAATGATCACGTCCTTGAAGTCGGCGTACGCCGGGAGCGCCGCCTGGTCGGAGTCGACGCCGATCGCCATCGCGTTCGCGGCCTTGGCCGCCTCGAAGACGCCCGCGCCCGAACCGCCGGCCGCCTGGTAGACCACGTCCGCGCCGGCGTCGTACATGCCCTGCGCGGCCGTCTTGCCCTTGGCCGGGTCACCGAAGCCGCCGAAGTCCGGGGGCTGGGTGAGGTACTTGCTCTGGATCTTGATGTCCGGCTTGACGGCCTTCGCGCCGGCCTTGAAGCCCGCCTCGAACTTGTGGATCAGCGGCACGTCGACGCCGCCCACGAAGCCGACGTCGCCCTTCTCGGACTTCAGCGCCGCCGCGACCCCGACGAGGAACGACCCCTGCTCCTCGGCGAACATCAGGTTCGTGATGTTGTCGCCCTTGGCCGCGTCGTCGTCCACGATGGCGAACTTGACGTCGGGGAACTCCTTGGCGACCTTCGCCACGGAGCCGGAGTAGGCGAAGCCCACCGCGATGACCGGGTTGTAACCCCCGGAGGCGAGCAGGCGCAGCCGCTCCTCCTTCTGGGCGTCGGTCTCGCCCTGGGTGGCCTCCAGCTCCTTCTTCTGGACCTTGAGCTCCGACTCGGCCTTGTCCAGGCCGGCCGCGGCCGCGTCGTTGAAGGAACCGTCGCCGCGGCCACCGATGTCGTACGCCAGGCCGACCTTGACCTGCGCGGCGGCGGGCGCGGAGGACGCGTCGGCCGAAGCTCCGGTCGTGGTGGTGCCGTCGCTACCCCCACACGCGGCGGCGGCCATGAGCAAGGCGCCGCCCGCGGTGGCGGCGGCCAGTCTGCTAACTCGATTGTGGAGCAAGGTCGTGACTCCCCTTCCGTTCCCCGCCCGTCTGACTCTCGTCGCACGC
The DNA here is from genome assembly GCF_014161375.1 of Microbispora sp. H10830. Taxonomy (NCBI): domain Bacteria; kingdom Bacillati; phylum Actinomycetota; class Actinomycetes; order Streptosporangiales; family Streptosporangiaceae; genus Microbispora; species Microbispora sp. H10830. The sequence goes on along the minus strand of NZ_JABBWX010000003.1, from coordinate 190,822 downwards.
ACGCAGGAACGCACGGCAACCCTGCACGGAAGATAGTTGTTTGACCTGCATAGACCAAACCCGCACACCAGTCCGCAACATGTCCGTTATTGAGCCCAGTCCACACCGTGACCACGGTGTCAGCCTGGGGAAACCTTGACCCTGCCGTGGATGATCTCCTGCTTGAGCTGCTCCAGGCGCGGCTGGATGTCGGTGATGTGGCCGCCGGTGAGGCTGTAGTCGACGCCGCCGAGCTTCAGGTCGTACACCACCCGGCCGCTCCGGACGGTGTGGTCGGCGACGTCGGCGAGGTAGTCGTAGACCGCGACGTCGATCCTTTTGATCATCGAAGTCAGGATCACGTGGCGCACGGCCGGGTCGGCGCTCTTGGCCTGGTCGTAGTCGACGCCGATGGCCCACGCGCCGGCCTTCTTCGCCGCGCGGAACACCCCGGCCCCCGAGGCCCCGGCCACCTGGTAGACCACGTCGGCACCGGCCCGGTACATGCACCCCGCGGCCTTCTGCGCCTTGTCCGGCTGCTCGAAGCCGGATAGGTCGTGCGGGCCCGCGAGGTAGGCGATCCTGATCCGTGCCCGCGGGTTCACGTGCTTCACGCCCTGGACGTAGCCGACCTCGAACTTCGTGACCAGCGGCGACCGGTTGCCCCCGACGAGGCCGACGTCGCCGGTGCGGGACTTCATCGCCGCCGCCGCGCCGATCAGGAACGAGCCCTGCTCCGAGGCGAACAGCAAATTCGTGATGTTGGGACCGGACACCGTCGGCTCGTCCACGATCGCGAACCGCGTTCTGGGGAACTTCGGGGCGATCCGCGCCAGCGCCGGCGCGTACGAGTAGCCGACGGCGATGATCGGGTCGTAGCCGGCCTCGGCGAGCGCCCGCACCCGCTCCACCTTCCGGACGACGGGCTCGCCCGGCGCGGCCTCGACCTCCCGCACCCGCAGGCCGGTCAGGTTGCGCTTGGCCTCGTCGACTCCGGCGGCCGCGGCGTCGTTGTACGACTTGTCGCCCCGTCCGCCGATGTCGTACACGAGCCCGACTCGCAGCGAGCCGGTCTGCGAGGACGCCGTCTCCACCCGGCCGCCGCATCCCGCGGCGGCGGTCACGGCGACGGCGACGGCGCCCGCCATCGCCGCCCGGAACGCCCGCAATCGGACCTCCAACCCGGAATGGTGGTACCACCGTCCGCGATACCCGTTGTGCGCGCCAGAGAACGCACCACACAAAGGGCTCTGACAGATTTATCCCATTTGAGTTAATTCGTGCGGGTAAGTGATCCCGAGTATCGGGCGTCCTGTTCCCCCGCGCGTGTCACCTCGAAGTCGGCCGCGCTCTCACCCCGCCATGTGATCGAGACGCTTCCGGGATAACAGGCGTCGCCCTTCACCTGGTCGAGGGTCAGCACGAGCACATCACCCGGCCCGCTCGCGGGGGTGAGACGGCCGGAGCAGTGCAGGTCGGCGCCCCACCTCATCCGCGCCGGGGGCGCCAGGCGGATTTCGACCGGGAAGACACGGCCGGCCGAGGGATAGCGGGCGGCACCCGTCCACGTCCCGTCCAGGCGCCCGGGTTCGCGGGCCGTCAGCACCCACGCGACGCCCACCGCGACGAGGACGGCGAGCGAGACGACCAGCGCGACCACGCGCGCTCGCCCGCGACGGCGCTCTGGTTCGGTCGGCTCGGCGTCGGCCCGGTCGGCGTCGGTCCACCCCCCGGGCAGCGTGTCCTCCGGCTCACGCCGTGGCCCCGCTGCGGATCCGGAAGCGCTGGGATCCAGCGTGGTCGGACCCTGTGCGGTCAGGTCCTGTGCGGTCAGGTCCTGCGCGGGCAGACCCTGCGCCGCCGGACCCGGCCGTCCCGGGGATCGGTCGAGCAGGGCGCTCAGCACCTGGCCGGCGTCCGGCCGATCGGCCGGCTCCGCGGCCAGGCACGCCACGACGAGGTCTTTCAGCAGACCGGTGAGCGGCCCGAGGTCCGGCGTGCCGTACAGGATGCGGGCCATGACGGCCGCGTACGTGTCTCCGGTGTAGGCATGCCGCCCGCTCGCCGCGTAGACGAGCGTGAGCGCCCAGCAGAACACGTCCGCCGCCGGCCCGGCCGGTCGTCCTTCGAGCTGCTCCGGCGCGATGTACGCCGGGGTGCCGACCGGGTTCCCGGTCGTCGCGGTGGCGTCGGCGAGCCGGGAGATGCCGAAGTCGACGACCCGCAGCCCGTCCGAGCCGAGGAGCACGTTGCCCGGCTTGAAGTCGCGGTGGACGACCCCTGCCCGGTGGATCGCGGCGAGCGCGGTGGCCGTCCCCACGGCGACCCGGTCGAGGTCGCCGCCCGTCCGCGGGCCCGCCGCCGTCACGTGCTCGCGCAGCGACGGGCCGTCGACGTACTCGCTCACGATGTACGGCCGGTCGCCGTCGAGGTCGGCGTCGAGGACCTGGGCGGTGCAGAAGGGTGCGACCCGGCGCACCGCCTCGATCTCACGGGCGAAGGCGCGCCGGGCGGAGGCGTCGTCGATCCGCGCGTGCAGGAGCTTCACGGCCACCGGCCCGCCCGACGCGCCGGCGCCACGGAACACGACCCCCTGGCCGCCCACGCCCAGGCGGCCGTCGAGGCGGTAGTTCCCGAGGCGGTGGGGATCCTCGGGGCGCAGGGGGGAGACGTCGGGCACGGCGGCGTACGCTCAGCGGGTTCGGCCGGTTCGGTGAACGCGGTTCAGCGGGCGCCGCCCCACAGCGCGGTCAGCGCGGTGGCGGCGAGGACCTTGACGCCGATCCCGATCGCCCGCTCGTCCACGTCGAACTGCGGCCGGTGGATGTCGACCTCGTCGACGGCCCCCGCCGGCCGGGTGCCCAGCCGGGCGAGGGCGCCGGGCACCGACTCGAGGTACCAGGAGAAGTCCTCGCCGCCGAGGCTCTGCGGCGTGGGCACGGCCGCCCCCTCGCCGATGATCTGGGTGACCGCGTCGTGCAGCATCTGGATGCTGGTTGCCTCGTTCACCGTCGGCGGCGTGCCGCGCCGGTAGTCGATCTCGGCGTCCACGCCGTACGCGCCGGCCACCGAGTCGAGCAGGGCCTTGACCAGGTCGGGAGCCTGGTGCCAGGCATCCTCGTCGAGCGACCTGACCGTGCCCTGGGCGACCCCGACGTCCGGAATGGCGTTGGCCACGGAGCCCGCGGCGATCTGGCCCCACACGAGGCTGAGGCTGGAGCGCGGGTCCACGCGGCGCGACAGCGCGGCCGGCAACTCGGTGACGATCTTGCTGAGCGCGTAGACGAGGTCGACGGTCAGGTGCGGCCGGGCGGTGTGCCCGCCCGGGCCCGCGACGCGGATGCGCAGGCTGTCGCAGGATCCGGTGATCGGGCCGGTCCGCAGGCCGACGTGACCGACGTCGAGGCGCGGATCGCAGTGCACCGCGAAGATGCGGTCGACCTCGTTGAGGCCGCCGTCGCGCATGACCTCGAGCGCGCCGCCCGCGACCTCCTCGGCGGGCTGGAAGATCAGCCGCACCCGGCCGGGGAGCGCTCCCGCGTCGGCCTGCGACGCCAGGAACAGCCCCGCGCCGACGACGATCGCCGTGTGCACGTCGTGGCCGCAGGCGTGGCACGCGTTCGGGTTCGTGGAGCGGTAGGGGACGTCCTTCTCGTCCTCCATCGGCAGCGCGTCGATGTCGGCGCGCAGGGCGACCGTGGGGCCCTCGTCCCGGCCGAGGTCCACCCACAGGCCGGTGCCGCGCGACAGCGGGTGCGGGGTCAGCCCGGCGTCCGTCAGCCGCTCAGCGATCTTCTCGGTCGTGCGATGCTCGCTGAAGGCGATCTCCGGGTGTGCGTGTACGTCGCGCCGGAACTCGATCAGCTCATCGTTGTGCCCGCGAAGGAATTCCGCCAGCTGTCCGGCCAGGTCGTTGCTTCCCGGCACGGCCGCGTCCGGCGTTGCGAGCTTCGATGAGGTGGCCACGGGTCTTCCCTTCTCCGGTGAGCCGTCCCGCCACGGATCACCGGATCGTCCATATGATCATGAAAAGTCACGAAAAAGTCCAAAAGGGTCGAGCGGGCGCGTCTCGCCTCCACCGACCCTTCATTCACAATCCTTCCATGCCGCGACCCTCCGATACGGCGGATTGCCCAGTATTTACACCGGCCTCCGCACGTTGTCAGAACTGAGGCACTGTTGCCGGACATATCAGGCCTACCCCGTCAGGCGCCCGATTGTCCGATCTCACGGTTGGGGTTCGAGGTGACGAACCTGTCCTCGGCGAGCTCGATGACCGTGGCGTCGACCACGTCCTGGAGGGTCCCTCCGTCGGCGAGGATCGCCCGCTGGCGCTCGGATGAGCTCCCCTGCTCCAGCACCTCGGTCACGACCGCCAGTTCGTCGGCACAGCCGAGCCGCTCGGCGACGGGTTCGAGTTCACGCTGAAGTTCATACAATACGTCGCGCATCGGCGCCGTGGAGCCATGGTCGTCGGTGATGACGTCCGCGTCGAGGCCATAGCGCGTGGCGCGCCACTTGTTGTCGCGCACCACCCAGGCCGCCGGATGCGGCAGCTTGTACCCCCGGTCGATCTGCTGGTCGAACTGCTGCACGAGGCACTGGGACAGCGCGGCCACCATGCCCACCTCGCGCGGCGTCGGGATGCCGTCGAACATCCGGACCTCGATCGTGCCGAAGTCGGGATGCGGCCGGATGTCCCACCACACCTCCTTGATGCTGCGGATCGTGCCCGCCCGCAGCAGCGTGTCCATGTACTCCTCGAACTCGGCCCAGTCGGCCAGCAGGTGCGGCGGCCCGGCCGTGGGCAGCGAGCCGAAGACGATGGCCCGGCTCGACGCCAGCCCGGTGTCCTGCCCGCCCCAGTAGGGGCTGGAGGAGGTGAGCGCGAGGAAGTGCGGCAGGTACGCCGCGAGGGCGTTGACGATCGGAATGACCTTGTCCCGCTCCTTGACGCCCACGTGGACGTGCACGCCGAACGTCTGGATCCGCCAGGCGAGCCACTGCAGGTCCTCGACCAGCTCCACGTAGCGCTGGCTCGGCGCGTACACCGCGTCACGCCAGTCGCTGATCGCGTGGGTCCCCGTGCAGGCGAGCCCGATGCCGCGCGGTTCGACGGCCTCGGTCAGCCGTCCGATGCTCTTCTTCAGGTCCTGCACCGCCTCGGCCACCGTGTGGCAGACGTCGGTGACGATCTCGACCTGCGACTGCATGAGCTCGTGCATGGCCTTGGGCCGCTGCCCCTCACTGAGGTCGGGAACCGCGGCGAGCACCTCCTTGGCGTCCTGGCGGAGATGACGCGTATGCCGGTCGACGAGCTGAAGCTCCCACTCCACGCCGAGGGTCGCGCCACGCGAGGGATTGAAGTCGATCGCCAAAGCTTGCCTCCATCACGTTCGGTCCCTGTGGACCCTCAGGTCACAGCGGACAAGGTCGTTCCAGGCTCAGGCCCTACCCTTCATCCATCCCCGCACGCCGACCGCCCCGAGCGCCAGTGCCAGGAGGATGTTCACCGCGATGAGTACGCCGTGGACGACGTAGAAGGACGTCTCGTGCCCGTCGGCGAGGTTGAAGCCGAGGTTGATCCATTCGAAGATCATGAAAGCGGCGAGTGCCACGAGAAAGATCGATACACGTCTCGTCATGCTGACAGTATCGGGCGGCCACCTGCGTGGCCTTGTGGCGTTTGGGGCATATGTCGCTTCATGCGAAGGCAGTCAAGGCTAGGCTGAGTGACCTATGGGGACGAACCTGCGGGCTCTCGCCGCGACCGTGACGACGGCGGGAGTGCTGACGACGGCGCTGCTCGGCGCCCCTCCCGCCGCGGGCGCGCGGGCCGTGCCGGACCTGACGCCGCGGGAGACCGGCACGGCGGTGACCGGGAACGGAACCGTAGGCGGGGATCTGCTCGCCGGCCACGGGATCATCCGGCCGGCCGGGATCAAACCCCCGCCCAAGACCGAGGCCAGCGCGTACGTCGTGGCCGACGCCGACACCGGCGCGGTGCTCGCGGCCAAGGACCCGCACGGGCACTACCTGCCCGCGAGCACGCTCAAGACGCTGACTGCCGTGACGCTGATCCCCAAGCTCGACAAGAACCGCAAGGTCAAGCCGAGCGACGAGGCGTGCAACGTGGAGGGCAGCGCCGTCGGCATCGTCCCCGAGCCGATCTACACGATCGACGACCTCATGCGGGCGCTCCTCATGGTGTCCGCCAACGACGCCGCGGTCGCGCTCGCCGAGGCGAACGGCGGCCTGAAGAAGACGCTCGCCGACATGAACGCGGAGGCGCGCAAACTCCAGGCGTACGACACGGTGGCCAAGACGCCGAACGGCCTGGACGCCCCGGGCCAGCGCAGCTCGGCCTACGATCTCGCCCTGATCGCGCGGGCCGGGCTGGCGATCCCGGACTTCCGCGAATACATCAGCACGAAGGTCGCCAAGTTCCCCGCGCCCAAGGACTACCTGAAGAAGAAAAAGAAGAAGAAGCACCGCGACGACTCCGAGGCCAGTGAGTCCCCCGCGCCCGCCTACTACGAGATGGCCAACCACAACCGGCTCCTGGGAAGCTACAAGGGCATGCTCGGCGTCAAGAACGGCTGGACGTCCAAGGCCCTGGGCAGCTTCGTGGGCGCGGCCCGGCGTGACGGCCACACGATCCTCGTCGTGATCATGCATCACCCCGGCGGTTTCTGGGAGGAGGTCTCCAAGCTGCTCGACTGGGGCTTCGCCGCGAGGGGCAAGGCGGCCCCTGTGGGCCAGTTGGTCACCCCGGCCCCCGACCCCAAGCCCTCCTCCTCTCCCCTGGCCGTACGGCCCTCCACGACGCCGGGCGCGGCCGACGCGGGTGCGGCCAAGGCGCGCGGAGAGGACCCCGCCTCGAAGGGTGCGGGCGCGACCACCCCCCTGCTGATCGGCGGCGGCGCCCTCGTGGTCCTCGCCCTCGGCGCGTACGGCCTGCGCCGGCGCCGGAGGACACCCGGCGACGCCGACGGCTAGCGAGCAGGCGGGGCCGGGATGGCGTGCTCGGCGGCCCGGCTGACCGCCTCCCAGCGGGCCCAGGTCTCCATCCGCCGGCGTGAGACGTCGAAGGCCAGGTCGTAGGCCGTACCGCCAAGCAGCAGCCGCAGCGGCGGCTCGTCGCCGCCGACGACCTTCAGCACGGCCTCGGCGGCCAGCCGGGGATCGCTGTCCACCGACCCCTCCGCCCACTGCTTCTCCAGTTCCGCCCGCAGGGGTGCGTAGTCGGGCATCGGCGTGGTCGCGGTCATGCTGGTGTACAGATCGGTCCAGTAGCCGCCGGGCTCGACGATGGTGAGCGTGACCCCGAACCGCGCGGCCTCCATCGCCAGGGCCTCGCTCATGCCCTCCAGGGCGAACTTGCTCGCGCTGTACAGCCCCGTGGTGGGGAAGCCGCCGAGCGCTCCGATGCTGGAGATCTGCACGATGTGCCCGGATCCCTGGGCGCGCAGGCAGGGCAGGACGGCCTGACTGACCCACAGCGCGCCGAAGAAGTTGGTCTCCATCTGGGCCCGGGCCTCGGCCTCGGTGAACTCCTCGATCATCCCCATGGACATGATCCCCGCGTTGTTCACCACGACGTCGAGCCGGCCGAAGCGCTCGGTCGCCCGAGCGACCGCGGCGAAGACCGCCGCACGGTCGGTGACGTCCAGGGAGAGCACGAGCAGCCTGTCCTCGTGTTCGGCGGCCAGGCCCTCCAGCCGCGCGACGGTCCTGGTCGCGGCGACCACCCGGTCGCCGTTGTCGAGCGCTGCCTCAGTGAACGCCCGGCCGAGACCCCGCCCCGCACCGGTGATGAACCAGACCCGTCCCGAATCGGCGGTCGTCGTACGCATCGCGGCTCCATTCAGCTCTAGAACGAGACGTCTCGTCTCGTGGAAGCAATCGTGGCGTCCAGAGCCGAACCCTGTCAATACGGATCGTCTCGTCTCGTTTTTGGTAGGTTCTGCGGCATGACGGCACAGCACGGGACGGCTCCCGGCACCAGGCGCCGCAGCGAGGCCTCACGCCGGGCCATCCTCACCGCGGCGTTCGAACTCGTCGGCGAGGTCGGCTACGCGAAGCTGAGCATCGAAGGGATCGCCGCCCGGGCCGGGGTCGGCAAGCAGACCATCTACCGCTGGTGGCCCTCCAAGGGAGCGGTGCTCTTCGACGCGTTCCTCATGCTCTCCGAGGGAACGGGCGACTCGCCCGCTCTGCCCGACACCGGCAACCTGGACGCCGACCTCAAATCGGTCCTGCGCGCCACGGTCGCCGAGCTGAACGACCCGCGGTACGACGAGCCGATGCGCGCGCTCAACACGGAGATTCTGCACGACCCCGCGCTCGCCGCGGCGTACGCGGAACGGCTCGACGGACCGATGAAGGAGCTGAAGAAGCAGCGGCTGCGCAGCGCGCAGCGGGCCGGGCAGCTGTCCGGCGGCCTGGACCTGGACGTCGCGATCGAGATGCTGTGGGGGCCTCTGCTCAACCGGTGGCTCCAGCGCAGCGGCCCGCTCACCCCCGAGTACGCCGACACCGTCGTGGAGACCGCGCTCAACGGGTTGCGCCCGCGTTGAAGGCGGGCGGTCAGGCGGGGCCGGTGGTGGGCGTGATCGCGGGCGACGGAAGCGGGGTGGGCTCGGGCGGCGGGCCCAGCGTGGCCGTCGCCGTCCACGCGGCGGCGTAGAGGATCACCCGGGCCGACAGGTTGATCCACAGCAGCAGCCCCACGACCACAGCGAACGTGCCGTACACCGGGTTGCGCAGGGTGCTGGACAGGATCAGCGCCGCGAGCTGCTTCAGCACGCCGAAGCCGACCGCGCCCAGCAGCGCGCCCTTGAGCACGACGAGGAACGGCTGGGACGGCTTGGCCAGCCAGCCGAGGATGACCAGGAAGAGCAGCAGGTCGGCGACGAGGCTCGCGGCGATCCCGGCGAGCCAGACCCCGACGCCGGCCAGCGGCGAGGAGCCCAGGCCGAGCCATCCGGCGACCGTGCTCGTGGCCCCGGTGGCGAATCCGCTCGCGATCACCGAGACCAGCATGGCGAGGCCCATCAGCACGAGCGCGACGAGGTCGCGGAGCTTGCCGACGAAGTAGTTGAGCGGCGGCTCGCAGGTCATCCAGACGGTACGCAGGGCCCCGCGCAGGGCGTCCATCGCGCCCAGCCCGGCGTACACCAGGCCGAGCAGGCCGATCAGCCCTGCCCGGGCCCGGGCCCCGGCGAGCTGGTCGATGTGGAGCTGCCCGGCGAGCCCGGGAAGCTGGCTGTTGATCGCCTCGGTGAGCGTGGCGAGCGCGTCCGGGCGGATCGTCACGACGTACCCGAACAGGGCGAACGCCAGCGCGATCAGCGGGAAGAACGACAGGAACGCGAAGTAGGTGAAGGCGCCCGCCAGCCGGTCCCCCGACTGCACCTGGTAGCGCTGGACGGTCCTGATGAGGTGGTCGAACCAGGGAAAGCGGATCCGGTCGCGCTCGATCCACATCCGGCCCCACGCCCTGACTTCGTCGACGCGCCGCGTGACCCGGTCGACCATCGCCATCCCCATCGGCGTTTTGTACCCGGAGAAGGCGTCTCGATGCGCGCGGCGACCGCGGCCCGGGGCGGGGGCCGCGGTCTCAGACGCGGTTCACTCGGAGTGCGGCGTGGGCAGCAGGCCGAGGCGCTCGCGGACCTGCTCCATCGTCTCGCGGGCCACCTTGCGGGCCCGTGCGGCGCCCGCGACCAGCATCCGGTCGAGCTCGGCCTCGTCGGCCAGCAGCTTCTCCGTACGCTCCCGGATCGGGGAGAACGTCTCGATGACGGCCTCGGCGACCTCCTTCTTGAAGGTGCCGTACCCCTGCCCGGCGAATCGCGTCTCCAGTTCGGGGATCGGCGTGCCGGTCAGCGCGGACAGGATCCGCAGCAGGTTGGTGACGCCCGGCTTGTTCTCCTCGTCGGCGACGACGTCGCTGCCGGTGTCGGTCACCGCGCGCATGATCTTCTTGCGCAGGGCGTTCGGCTCCTCCAGCACGTCGAGGATGCCCTGCGGGCTCGACGACGACTTGGACATCTTGGCGGTCGGGTCCTGGAGGTCGGTGATCTTCTCGACCTCCTTGAGGATGTACGGGCTCGGCACCTTGAAGGTCTGGCCGTAGCGGCTGTTGAAGCGCTGCGCGAGGTCGCGGCTGAGCTCCAGGTGCTGCTTCTGGTCCACCCCCACCGGCACCTGGTCGGCCTGGTAGATCAGGATGTCGGCCGCCTGGAGGATGGGGTAGGTGAACAGGCCCACACTGGCCGAGCTCTCGCCGTACCGCGCGGACTTGTCCTTGAACTGGGTCATCCGCCCGGCCTCGCCCATGCCGGTCTGGCAGATCAGATACCAGGCGAGCTCGCTGTGCTCGCGCACATGGCTCTGCGCGAAGACCGCGGCGCGCTCCGGATCGAGCCCCGCGCCGAACAGCTGGGCGGCGGCGATCCTGGTGCGCCGGCGCAGCTCCTCGGGCTTGGGCGCGACGGTCAGCGCGTGCAGGTCCGCGATGAAGAAGAAGGCCTCATGGGTGTCCTGCAGTGCCACGTACTGACGGATCGCGCCGAGATAGTTGCCCAGGTGGAACGAGTCGGCGGTGGGCTGGATACCGGACAGGACGCGAGCAAGAGCCATACGGCAATTCTGTCAGCAGTCGCGGGCTGCCCGCGACAGACGCGGCCAGGGCGCGGGCCCCGTCCCCGCCGGGGACGCCTCTCCTGGACGCCGGCCGGGAAAGCACTCGGCCGGCCCCCGCACACGCCCGCCGCTCAGCCGGCCGCCGCGGGCGCCGCGTCTTCGGGGGGAGTGCGGGTGACGCGGACGCGGGAGACGCGGCGGCCGTCCATCTCCGTCACCGTCAGCTTCACGCCCGGCGCCTCGGCGACCTCGCCACGCTGGGGCAGGTGGCCGAGGGATGCCATGACGTATCCGCCCAGGGTCTCGTACGGCCCGCTGGGCAGCCGCACGCCCGTCTGGGTGTGGAACTCGTCCAGGTTGACCAGTCCCTCGACCTCCACGTCTCCGGCGATCACGCGTACGGCGTCGCCGCTCTCGTCGTACTCGTCGCGGATGTCGCCCACGAGCTCCTCGACCAGGTCCTCCAGTGTCACGATGCCGTCGGTGCCGCCGTATTCGTCCACCACGATGGCGAGATGGTGGCCCTCGTCGCGCATCTCCGCGAGCGTGGCCAGGACCCGCTTGCTCGCCGGCACGAGCTTGACCGGGCGGATCGGCACGACCTCGCTGATCGGCTCCAGCCGCCCGGTGCGCACCGGGTCGAGCAGGTCCCGCACGTGGACGAACCCGATGACGTCGTCGTAGGTGTCGCGGTAGACGGGGAACCGGGAGTGCGGCATGGCCGCGGCGAGCACGGCGGCCTCGGCGAGCGGGGTGTCCGCCGCCATGAACTCGACCTCCGTGCGGGGCAGCATGACCTCCCTGAGCTGCCGCTTGCCCGCCGCGAACACCTCGGCGATCACGTCGCGCTCGTCCTGGGTGAGGTCCGTGTGGCCCACCACCATGTCGCGCAGTTCCTCGGTGGTCATGGCCGCCCTGTCGGCGGACGGGTTGCCGCCGAGCAGCCGTACGACGCCGTTGGTCGACTTGGACAGCAGCCAGATCACCGGCCTCGACAGCGTCGCGATCCGGTCGAGCAGCGGGGCGGTCACGAGCGACAGGTTCTCCGCCCGCTGCCGGCCGAGCCGCTTGGGTGCCAGTTCGCCGAGCACCAGGGTCACGTACGAGATGGCCATCGTGACGGCCACGAACGCGACGGGCGCGGCCACGCTCGGCCGCAGGCCCCACTGCTCCAGGACCGGGGCGAATCGCGGGCCCAGCGCGTCGGCGCCGAGCGCGGCCGACAGCACGGTCGCCACGGTCACCCCGACCTGGATGGCCGACAGGAAGCGGTTGGGGTCGCGGGCGAGCTTCTGCACCCGCGCGCCGCGGCGTCCCTCGTCGCGGCTCAGGCGGCGGATCTGGCTCTCCCGCAGCGAGACCATCGCCATCTCGGCCGCGGCGAAGAATCCGCCGATCAGGATGAATATCAGGACCAAGGCGATGGTCACCGCGACGTTGCTCACGTCATCAGTCCGTTCGGGTGTCAGGCAGGCCAGGCCGGTCGTCGCAATCTCCTGCCACTTGCTGAGATTGCGGTACTGGTGGCATTTAACCCGCTCCTCATGGGAAGCGCGTAAGCTAGGCCCTGGACGTACATAATCCAACACTTTTGAACAGGAGCAAACAGTGAAGCTGCTGGTTACTGGTGGAGCCGGGTACATCGGCAGCGTCGTGGCGGCGCAACTCGTGGAGGAGGGGCACGAGGTCACGGTGCTCGACGACCTGTCGACCGGGCACGCCGACGCCGTGCCGCCCGGAGCCGCGTTCGTGCAGGCGTCGATCACCGAGGCGGGCGGCGTGCTGTCCGAAGGGTGCGACGCCGTGCTCCACTTCGCGGCCAAGTCTCTGGTGGGCGAGTCGGTCGAGAAGCCGGGGCTGTACTGGTCGCACAATCTCGGCGGCACGCTCGCGCTGCTCGACGCCATGCGGCAGGCCGGGGTGAACCGGATCGTGTTCTCCTCCACCGCCGCCACCTACGGCGAGCCGGAACGCACTCCCATCCTGGAGACCGACCCGACCCGCCCGGGCAACCCCTACGGCGCGTCCAAGCTCGCCGTGGACACCGCGCTCACCGCCTTCGCCGAGCTGTACGGCCTCGGCGCGGTCAGCCTGCGCTACTTCAACGTGGCCGGGGCGTACGGCGAGTTCCGCGAGCGGCACACGGTCGAGACCCATCTGATCCCCAACGTCCTGAAGGTGGCCCTGGGCGAGCGCGAGTCGGTCAGCGTCTTCGGCACCGACTACCCCACTCCGGACGGCACCTGCGTCCGCGACTACGTCCACGTCGCCGACCTCGCCCGCGCGCACCTGCTCGCCCTGGACGCCTGCACGCCCGGCGAGCACCGGATCTACAACCTCGGCAGCGGCACGGGCTTCTCGGTCAAGGAGGTCGTGGACGTCTGCCGCGAGGTGACCGGGCACCCCATCCCGACCACCGTCGCGCCGCGCCGTCCCGGCGACCCGGCCGTACTGGTGGCGTCGTCGGAGAAGATCCGGCGCGAGCTGGGCTGGAAGCCGGCTCACGCGGCGCTGCGGGACATGGTCGCCGACGCCTGGACCGCCTCCACGAAGCCCGCCTGAACCCGTCCCCGGTTGTGAACCGGCGGCCCGGCTGACGGCGCGCCGCCGGGTCAGGCGCGGCGCAGGGCCACCCGTACGCTCGCCTTGTTGTTGGCCGGGCGGCGGTCGCCGTAGCGGCGCGAATAGACGGTGGCCATCGTCGCCACGGCGTGCGAGGCCCGGGACGGCACCCGGAACACGAGTTCGAGCAGCCCGCGCGACCCCGACCTGATCGGCGGCAGCGAGCATCCCACGAACTGGCGGTTCCCCCGGCAGCGCCCGCCCCTGGCGGACAGCAGCCGGGCCTCGCGCGGCTGGAAGAACACGTAGGCGTCCCGCACGACGCGCGGCCCCCGGTTGCGCACCTCCGCCCGGACGGAGAACCAGTGGCCCGGGCGGATGAACCTGGTCGAGGAACGGAACCGCATCGCCAGGTCGGCCCCCTCGTCGACCCTGGTCACCGCCTCGGCCGTGTTGTCGGCCTCGTCCTGGTCGAGCACCTCGGAGGACAGGTCGGCCCGCGCCCGCAGCGGGCCGTGCGCTCCCGGCGCGATCACCCCCGTGATCGTCATGTCGCCAGAGCCGCCGGGCAGGACGTCGTCGGACGAGTGGCAGACGACCCGGTTGCGCGCCCGGCCGGGCTCGCACTCCGCCACGCCCACGTTGACGATCTGGAAGTCCTTCGGCAGCGCGACCCGCAGCGTCGGCAGCACGGCGTCCCCCGGGCCCTTGTTGTGCACGGTGACGTGGTAGGTCAACGGCTGCCCCGGCTGCGCCACCTTCGGCGAGGCGGTGATGCCGACCGCGAGATCGGCCGTGCCCCACGGATTTCGCAACGGCTCCTTCACCGGCGCCGGCCGGGGTGGCGCCTCCCCGGAGAAGGCGAGCGCCGGTTGCGGCGCTCCGGCGACGAACACACAGACCAAACCCGTGACGACCCTACGACCCACTGCCGCTCCCCCGAACGCTTGAGATCAATTCAACCGTGTCGGACGGGCCCCGCGCACCGTCCGACACGCCGCTCGGAGCGCCGCTGAAGTGCCGTCTCACACCCGTCTCACGCCGCGACGAGGTCCTGCTGCGGTGCGGGCCCGTCGGGCCGCACACCGCCCTGGGAATCGACACCGGGCAGCAGAGCGAGCGCGAGGAGGGCGACGACCGCGCCCACGACCCCCAGCCAGGGGATGACCGTCGCGGTCGCGGCGGCGTGGGCCGCGGGCATACCGTGCACGGGCGCCTCCCGCGTCACCACCGACGTGTACGCCGTGCCCGCGACGGCCAGCGCGACCGAGCCGCCGACCTGCCGGAAGAACGTCAGGTTCGCGCTGGCCGTGCCGATGTAGCGGGGCGGGACGGATGTCTGGATCGCCACGGTGAGGCCGGACAGCATGGGCCCCATGCCGAGCCCGATCAGCGCCATCCAGGCGACGAGCAGCGGGGTCGAGGTGCCGACCTCGAGGTTCGCGCACAGCGCCGTGCCCGCGACGAGGAAGACCGGCGCGATCACCAGCCACGGCTTGTAGCGGCGCGTGCGCGAGATGAGGGCGCCGGTGACCGCGCTGCCCACGACCATCGCCAGCATCAGCGGGTAGATGTGCAGCCCCGAGGAGGTGGCGCTCAGGCCGTGCGCCTCCTGGAAGTAGCGCGGCAGGAAGACCACCCCGGCGTACATGCAGAACGCCGTGAAGAACGACGCGACGTTGACCAGCGAGTACGTGCCGTTCGCGAACAGGTGGAGCGGCACGATCGGCTCCGCGGCCCGCCGCTCGACGAGGACGAACACCACGAGAAGCGCCAGCGCCGCGCCGATCGGCCCGATCACCGGCCCGCTCGTCCAGGTGTGGCCGTCGATCCCCTTCTCGGTCAGTCCGACGAGCAGGGCGCTGATCGCGGCGCTGAACACGGCGATGCCGAGATAGTCGGGGCGCGCCCCGCCGTGCCCCGGCCGGTGCGGCAGCCGCCACACGATGATGGCCACGAGGACGGCGCCGATCGGGACGTTCACGTAGAAGGCCCAGCGCCAGCTCGCGTGGTCGGTGAACAGGCCGCCGAGGAACGGCCCGGCGATGTAGCTCAGCGCCATGACGCCGCCGAGGGCGCCCTGCACCCGCCCGCTGCGCTCCGGCGGGAACAGGTCGATCACCAGCGCCAGCGACAGCGGCAGCAGCGCGCCCGCGCCGAGCCCCTGCACGCCGCGGAAGGCGATGAGCTGCCCCATGCTCTGTGCCGCCCCGGAAAGGATCGAGCCGAGCAGGAACAGGACCACCCCGACCAGCAGGAGCGGCTTTCGCCCGTACGCGTCGGAGAGCCGGCCGTAGAGCGGGACCGTGACGGTCGAGGTGAGGAGGTAGGCGGTCACCACCCAGGTGTAGAGGCCGGTGCCGCCCAGCTCGGTGGTGATCCTCGGCAGCGCGGTGCCGACGATCGTCTGGTCGAGCATCGCCAGGAACATGCCGCCGAGCACGGCGAACAGGAGGAGTCCGTTTCTGGATCGCATATGTCGAAGGTGACATGTAAGCTTTGACATGTCAATCCGGAGGTATAGTGAGGGGCATGTCCCTGCGCATCGCTCTTCTCGGTCTGCTGACGGCCTACGGCTCGGCGAGCGGCTACGACCTGACGAAAGGGTTCGAGAGGTCGGTGGCCCACGTGTGGCAGGCGGGGCACAGCCAGATCTATCCCGAACTGGCGAAGATGACCGGCGACGGGCTGGTCACGGTGGAGGCGGAGGGCGCACGGGGGCGCAAGATCTACTCGATCACGTCGGAGGGCCGCGCGGAGCTGCGCGCCTGGCTGATCGGACACGACCCCATGGGTCCTGCGCGCAGCGAGGTCGCGCTGCAGGCGTTCCTGCTCCCGCTGCTCGACCCCGGCGAAGCGCTGGACGTGCTGGAACGGCTGAAGGCGTACGTGGAACAGAAGCTGGCCGAGCTGGAGGCGATGTGGGCGGCCAAACACGCCCTCCCCGTCCCGGAGGGGGCCTCCGGGGTCAAGTTCGGCGACCTCGCCCTGGACCTCGGCATCCGGCAGACCCGCACCACGCTGAAGTGGGCGAACGACGCCATGGCCCAGCTCGAACGCCAGGCCTGACCGCCGGCCCGGGGATGAGCAGCCGGGCTTACCTGCAGGCGAGCTTGGGCGGCGCGTCCCGCTCGGGATCGAAGGCGACGTTGCCGAAGTGCTTGCGCAGCAGGTCACGCATCGTGCCGTCGCCGTACATGCGGCTGATCGCGTCCTCCACGGCCCGGCAGGTGCGCACGTCCTTCCTGGGCAGGCCGACGGCGTAGCGCTGGTCGGTCAGCCGCAGGCCGAGCACCGACAGCTTCAGGCTCGCCACGCGGTCGGCGAAGCCGGCGATGATGAGGTCGTCCCCCGGGACGGCGTCGACTTTGCCGTAGGTCAGCAGATCCATGCACTCGGCGTAGTTGCCCGCCCGGACCTGCTCGACGTTCGCCTTGTCGGCGACGAGCCGGGCGGTGGTGCTGCCGGCGGGCGCGCACATCCGGCGCCCGGCCAGGTCCTCCAGCTTCTTGATCCGCGAACCGGCGAGCACCAGCAGGTCGCCGTGGGCCGTGTAGTACGGCCCGGCGAAGGTGACCGCGTCGCCGCGGTTGTCGTCGTAGGAGTAGGTCGCGACGACCATGTCCACAGCGTGGTCGGTCAGCGCGCGCACCCGGTCGTTGACGCCGACCCTGCGGAAGGTGATCCCGTTCGCGGGAACCTTGAGGCTCCTGGCGATGGCCGTCGCGACGTCCACGTCGAACCCGCTGAACCCGCTGGCCTGCTCCAGGCCGACCCCGGGCACGTCCCACCGCACGCCGATCGTCAGCCGCCCGGTCCGCCGCGCCTTCTCGTAGACGGAGGCGTACGTCGGGCTCGGCCGCGGCGTGACCACGGCGTCTCCGGTGCCGCCGTCCTCGGGCGCGCCGCCGAACGCGAAGCCGGTCTTGGCGGCGATGACGGCGCCCCCGGCGGCCACGACCGCGAGCACGGCCGCGAGCACGCCGACGAGGCCCCTCCTGCGGCGCCGCGCCCGGCCGGTCGCGTCCGGCGCGGTCCCGGCCGACCCGATCCGGGGCACGGGCCCCGTCGCATCGGATTCCCCCGCGCCGGGCCGTACGGCCCCCTGAGCGCCGGGGTTCGCACCCTCGCGGGGGGCGCCACCGAACCTGGGGTCGGTGGGGCCGGAGGACGACAGGGCCGATCGGGACGCCCCGGTCGGCACGTCGTTCCCGGCGTGGCCGCCGGTGCCGCTCCGCGCGCCGGTTCCGGGTCCCGCGCCGTCCCCGGTCCGCGCGCCGCCCGCCGGTCGGGGGCCCGCGCCCGTCGCCAGGGCGCGGCCCGGACCCGTGCGCGCGAGGCGCGTGGCGTCCGGGTCGGCCGCGTGCGCGGCCCCCTCGGACAGCACGACCGCCGACGCGTCGCCCGACACCGCGCGGCCCAGCAGGCGCAGCAGGATCTGGTCGGCCGTCGGCCGCTCGTCCGGCGACTTGCGCAGGCACGCCCGGACCACTCCGCCGAGCGGCTCGGGCAGCATCCCGGTGTCGATGTCGTGGTTGAGGATGCGGTTGAGCACGACCGCGATCGATTTGCCGCCGAACACGACGTCGCCGGTCGCGGCGTACGCGATCGTGGAGGCCCAGGAGAACACGTCGGCCGGGGGCCCGACGCTGCCGCCGGAGATCTGCTCGGGCGCCATGTAGGCGGGCGTGCCGATCGCCCGGCTGGTGATCGTGGCGGTCGAGTCGAGGATGCGGGCGATGCCGAAGTCCACCACCCGGGGGCCGTCCACGGCCAGCAGCACGTTGTCGGGCTTGAAATCGCGATGGACGATGCCCGCCTGGTGGATCGCGGTGAGCGCGGTGGCCGTGCCGACCGCCAGTCGCTCCAGGCCCGAGCCGGTCAGCGGCCCGTTCTCCTCGACGGCATCACGCAGCGACCGCCCGTCGATGAACTCGCTCGCGATGTACGGCGTGTCGCCCTCCAGGTCGGCCGCCAGGACCCGGGCGGTGCAGAAGCTCGCCACGCGCTGGGCGGCGCGCAGCTCCCGCGCGAAGCGGGACCTGGCGGTCGCGTCGCCGGAGAACTTGACGTGCAGCAGCTTGACCGCGGCCCGCTCGCCGGCCTGGTCCTGGCCGAAGTAGACCACGCCCTGCCCGCCCTCACCGAGACGGCCGGACAGCACGAAGGGACCGAGCCTGGTCGGATCCCCCGGTTGCAACGGCGCGATCTGCGGCATCCCGTTCCCCACGATTCGGCAAAGTACCGGCCAGCAGAACTTTACGGCCCCCGTGCGACGGTTCCGCGGCTCGATACCGCGCCGTGACGTCAGGAAACCGTGACAAAGCAGCGAGCGGTCCCTACCTCGAAGTGACTAAAGGGGCCACCCGGAAACGTCGGGACGGCCCTCGCTTGCCACCAGTAGAGACCACTCTGCGCTGGGGGACGCCGGAAGATGCCGTCGCGGCCGTGTTCGGAGCCGTCCGGGATGCCTGAGGCCCGCAGACGGCCCAGAGTGGCGAACGGGCCTCTGCCTGACGGTGGAACCGCAGGCAGAGGCCCGTTTCGTTACAGCTTTCGTTACTGGGCCATCTTCTTCTTGAGGTTCTCGTCGAGCGCCGCGAGGAAGTCCTGCGTGGTCAGCCACTCGGCGTCGCCGCCGACCAGGAGCGCGAGGTCCTTGGTCATCTGGCCGCCCTCGACGGTCTCGACGCAGACCTGCTCCAGCTTCTCCGCGAAGTCGATGACCTCGGGCTGGTTGTCGAGCTTGCCGCGGTGCTGCAGGCCGCGGGTCCACGCGAAGATCGAGGCGATCGGGTTGGTGGAGGTCGGCTTGCCCTGCTGGTGCTGGCGGTAGTGGCGGGTGACCGTGCCGTGCGCCGCCTCGGCCTCGACGGTGCGGCCGTCGGGGGTCATGAGCACGCTGGTCATGAGGCCGAGCGAGCCGAAGCCCTGCGCCACCGTGTCCGACTGGACGTCGCCGTCGTAGTTCTTGCAGGCCCAGACGTACCCGCCCTCCCACTTCAGGGAGGCGGCCACCATGTCGTCGATCAGGCGGTGCTCATAGATGATCCCGGCGGCCTCGAAGTCGGCCTTGAACTCGGTCTCGTAGACCTCGGCGAAGATGTCCTTGAACCGGCCGTCGTACGCCTTGAGGATCGTGTTCTTCGTGGACAGGTAGACCGGGTAGCCGCGGTTGAGGCCGTACCGCATGGAGGCACGGGCGAAGTCGCGGATCGACTCGTCCAGGTTGTACATCGCCAGGGCGACGCCGGAGCCGGGGAAGTCGAAGACGTTGAGCTCGATCGGCTCGCTGCCGTCCTTCGGCGTGAACGTCAGCGTCAGCGTGCCCTCGCCGGGAATCTTCAGGTCGGTGGCGCGGTACTGGTCGCCGAAGGCGTGACGGCCGACGACGATCGGCTTGGTCCAGCCGGGCACGAGCCGCGGGATGTTCGACATGATGATCGGCTCGCGGAAGATGACACCGCCGAGGATGTTGCGGATCGTCCCGTTCGGGGACTTCCACATCTTCTTCAGGCCGAACTCCTCGACGCGGGCCTCGTCCGGCGTGATCGTCGCGCACTTCACGCCCACGCCGTACTGCTTGATGGCGTTGGCGGCGTCGATCGTGACCTGGTCGTCGGTGGCGTCGCGGTGCTCAATGCCGAGGTCGTAGTACTTCAGGTCGACGTCGAGGTAGGGAAGGATCAGCTGGTCCTTGATGAACTGCCAGATGATCCGGGTCATCTCGTCGCCGTCGAGCTCGACGACCGGGCCCGCTACCTTGATCTTGGGCATGCGTGGGGTTCCCCTTCTGAATTAACTGGCCAGCACGTCCTTTTTGAGGCTCACTGGCCGTTGAGGCTATCGGACGGCTGTGGTAAGTCCGCGACGAGGTCGTGTCCCTACGAGTCGTGCAGCTGCAGCAGCATGAGCAGCGAGCCGATGACGAGCGCCGCGCCGAACGCCGCCAGCGTGAGCGCGTCCATCCGTTTGCTGCGCACCGCGAGCGCGCCCGCCCGCCGTTCTGAGACCGTCACCCGGACCAGGGATCCGGCGAGAAAGCCACATCCCATGATCGCACCGCCCGCGGGCACCGGCACACCCAGGCCGATCACGCACAGCCCGGCGGCCGCACCCGCCACCACCAGCAGGTACGGCCCCCAGGCCGTGCTCTCACTCGTTCTCACGTCTCTCCCATGCCTGCCACTGCGGTCCTCGGCGCGTTCCTCACTCTCACCGCTCGTCGATGGGCACCCACTTCTGGTCGCGCTCGCCGATGTACTCGCTGTCCGGCCGGATAAGCCGGTTGTCGGCGTGCTGCTCGATCACGTGGGCGGTCCATCCGGACAT
Organism: Microbispora sp. H10830; assembly: GCF_014161375.1. Lineage (NCBI taxonomy): Bacteria > Bacillati > Actinomycetota > Actinomycetes > Streptosporangiales > Streptosporangiaceae > Microbispora > Microbispora sp. H10830. The sequence goes on along the minus strand of NZ_JABBWX010000003.1, from coordinate 170,299 downwards.
CCGGCTGACCGAGAACACGGGCGTGAACAGGTCCGTCGGGATGCCGAGGTAGTGGTAGACGGTCGCCGCGTAGAAGTCGACGTTCGGGTACAGGTGCTTGTCCGCGAAGACGACCTCCTCCATCTCCCGCGACATCCGGTAGTAGGTGTCGTCGCCCGAGGCCTCGGCCAGCTCCTGCGACATCCGCCGCAGGTGCGTCGCACGGGGGTCCTCGGTCTTGTAGACGCGGTGCCCGAATCCCATGATCTTCTCGCCCGCCGCCAGCTTGTCCCGTACGGCCTGCGCGACGCCACGTGGGTCCAGCGCTTCCAGCGTACGCATGACCTGCTCGTTCGCCCCACCGTGGAGGGGGCCCTTGAGCGTGCCGACGGCGGCGACGATCGCCGAGTGCATGTCGGACAGCGTCGCGGCGCACACGCGGGCGGCGAACGTGGACGCGTTCATCGTGTGGTCGGCGTGCAGCACCAGGCAGGTGTCGAAGATCTCGACCTCGCGCCGCTCGGGACGGCGGCCGGTGATCTGCAGCAGGAAGTTCGCGGCGGTGCTCAGCTCGGGATCGGGCGCCGGGATGTCCGCTCCCGTCCTGGCCGCGTGGTAGCGGGCGACGAGGACCGGCTGCTGCGCCGTGAGCCTGGCGGCCTTGCGGCGGTTGGCGTCGGCGGCGTTGGAGTCCTTGTCCGGGTCGTCGGCCCCGGCCAGCGAGACCAGGGTGCGCAGCGCCTCCATGGGCCCCTGCTTCCCGGCGATCTCGGAGATGTTGCTCTCGACGAGCGCGCCCAGGGTGCGGCCTTCGGCCAGCTCCGCGCCGTAGTCCGCGAGCTGCCGGCGGGTCGGCAGCGTGCCGCGCTGGAGCAGGTGGGCCACCTCTTCGAAGGTGGCGTGGCCGGCCAGGTCGTGGATGTCGTATCCCCGGTAGAAGAGACGGCCGGCCTTGCCGTCGATGTCGCTGAGCGCTGTGGACGCGGCGACGACATCGGCGAGGCCTTTGGTGGGCTTGTCCGCCATAAGTGTTTCCTCCGCTTATCTCCGCCCGAAGTCTACCCGTGAGCAGGTAAAGCGCCCCTCAAAGGTCCAGACCAATTTCAGGATTGATTCTGCTCATGGCAAAGGCGATTCCCCCTCGCCACGGGTGGGTAAGCCGCAGCTATAGGGAAAGTAACGGCGGGCTACCTGGGGAGGAACTGCCGTGGAGGGGCCGTTCATACGGATCGAGGACAGCGGCGAGGTGGTGCCGCTGCGCCCCGACGTCACCACGATCGGCCGCGGCCGAGGCGTGGACATCCGGCTGACGGATCCGAGCGTGTCACGGCTGCACGCCGAATTCGTCCGTCGCGGGCCCTACCTGTACGTCGTGGACCTGGGCCTGTCCCGCAACGGCACACGGGTGAACGGCAGGCCGATCGCCAGAAGGGTGCTGGACGACGGCGACGTCGTCTCCTTCGGAGCCGCCCGGGCCCGCGTCGGCGGGATCCCGCGGGAGGACCTCGCCCCCGAGGTCGAGCTGCGCCGCGCCGCCGCGCCGGAGCTCACCCGCCGGGAGGTCGACGTCCTCACCTCGCTGTGCCGTCCCGCGCTGTCCGACGAGGCGTTCGTGGCGCCCGCGACGGCCCGGGAGATCGCCGACGACCTCGTGGTGACCGAGGCGGCGGTCAAGCAGCATCTGCTGCGGCTTTACCAGAAGTTCCGCATCCCGGAGGGCACCAACCGGCGCACCCGGCTCGCCAACGAGGTCGTCGCCCTCGGCCTGGTGCGGCCCACGCCGGTCGTGCCGCCGCAGCGGGCGACCGGACCGGCCGAGCCGGAACCGCAGCCTCGCGCCGGCGCGGGCCGCCGAGCGTCCTGAACCAGCGGCTCACCGGCCGCCGGGGGGCGGAAGCCGTCCCACCCCGGCGGCCGATGGAGCGTTCCGAACGGCCCGTGGCCGGAGCGTGGCGGGCAACGTGCCGAACAAAATCCGCGAAGGCCCCGTCGAACGGGATGACAACCGATCGGCAAGGGAGCGTGCGATGCGCAGGGTTCTGACGTCCGTGGCGGCGGCCGCCGCGGCGACGGTGACGGCTACGGGCATGGGCGCGAGTCACGCGGTCGCGGCACCGGTGGCGCGCGTGACGGCTGCGGTGACGGGCGCGGGCCAGGCGCCGGGCGCGGCCACGCTGCCCAAGGGGTTCCTGCTGGACGAGGCCAAGGTGAACGGCCCGCGCAGGCCGTGGGAGCACCTGAAGCTCACCGACAGCCTGAAGAAGCCCCTTGAGGTGAACCCGTGCGGCCGCAGGACCGCCCGCGACGGCCGCAGCGCGAGCCGCACGTTCACCTATGTGGCGGAGACCGTCTACCGGAGCGAGCAGGTCGTGCTCTACCCGTCGGAGCGGGCCGCGAAGGCGGCGATGAAGTCCGTACGCGCCGACCTGGCCGAATGCGGCACCGGAGGCCGGGGCCCGAACCGTCACTCGTACACGTGGAAGAGCACCGACGTCGGCGACGAGGCCCTCCGGGTCGGCGGCTTCTTCTTCGAGAACCGCTCCCGCACCGTCATCGTCCGCAAGGGGAGCGCGGTGGCGGTCTACGTCAGGACCGGCCTGGTGACCAAGAGCCTTCCGCTCTCCCAGTTCGGCCCGCTGATCAAGGACGCCCGGACGATGGCCGCCAAGCTCTGCGACCTCCCCGGCGTCTGCCGCCGGTGACCGCGTCAGGGACGGCCTGAGGGCGGCGCCACCGTTGGAACAGGCCGCTCCCCCAGCCCAGGCCCGGCAGCGTGAGGAACGCCTCCGCCTGGAGCGCGGAGACGCCGATGCGCGGCAGATCGCGGGCGGTCGGATAGACCAGGAACCTCGGCTCCCACAGCGGCCTGAACTTGGCGTTGAAGCGGTACAACGACTCGATCTGGAACCAGCGGGACAGGAAGACGAGGATGCCGCACCACGCGCGCAGCACCGGCCCCGCCCCCAGCCGCTCTCCCCGCGCCAGCGCGGAGCGGAACATCGCAAAGTTCAGCGACACTCTGGTCACGCCGAAGTCCGGCGCGGCCTGCAGGGCCCGCACGATCAGCAGTTCGTTGAGCCCGGGGTCGGCCTCGCGGTCGCGCCGCATGAGGTCGAGGGAGATGCCGTCGGCTCCCCAGGGCACGAAATGCAGGACGGCCCGGATGTCCCCGCCCGGCGGCTCCTCGCCCTCGGGCGTGGCCCGGTGGGCGGTGACCACCAGGCAGCCGGCGTCGGCGGGGTCGCCGAACCGGCCGAGCGCCATCGAGAAGCCCCGCTCGGTCTCAGTGCCTCTCCAGAAGTCGGCCGCGTTGCGGATGCGCTCGCGCTCCGCCTCGCTCAGATCGCCCGCCCGCCGCACCCGGCAGGTGTAGCCGAGCCGCTCCACCCGCTTGACCATCTGGCGCACGTTGCGCATGGCCCGGCCCTCCAGTGTGAAGGCGGCCACCTCCACGACGGCCTCGTCCCCGATCTCCAGCGCGTCGAGGCCGCCCTCTCTGGTCCACACCTCGCCGCCGGTCTCGCCGCATCCGATCACGGCAGGGACCCATGCGTGCCGCCTGGCCTCCTCCAGGAACCGCCTGATCGCGCCGGGCCACGCCTCCGGGTCGCCGATCGGGTCGCCGCTGGCCAGCATCACCCCGGCGACGACGCGGTAGGCCACGGCGGCCTTGCCGCTGGGCGAGAAGATCACGCTCTTGTCCCGGCGGAGCGCGAAGTATCCGAGCGAGTCCTGCCGGCCGTACCGGTCGAGCAGGGCCCGCAGACGCCGCTCGTCGTCCCCGGTGAGCGCCGCGACCGGCCGTTCCGGCCGGAGGGCCAGGTAGATCGTGGTGACGGCGGTGAGCGCGCCGAGCCCGGCGAGCGAGAAGTAGACCAGGTCACCGGTGCGCTCGGACGTGAACACGACCGGCCCCTCCAGGCCGACCAGGCCGAGCACGACGTGCCGCACCTGGTCGCCGAATCCGGGGTGGCCGGCGACCGTCCGGTGGTGCGTGGCGACGAGAATCCACCCGATCACGACGTCGAACGCGCCGAGCACCAGCAGGTTCCACAGCGCCCGCCAGCGCGAGCGCGGGTCGGACAGGGCGTAGAACTCCCGTCTGTTGACCAGCAGCACCACCCACAGGAGCAGCGACACCGACGCGGCGACCGGGTGCCGGTGCAGCCCCTCGAGCACGGTGCCCACCGGCAGCAGCACCACGACCGCGCGCCAGGCCCGTGCCTTACGCCGCCTGAGAGCGTGGGCAAGCATGATCAGCAAAATGCCGACCAGCAACGACGCCGTCTCGGCGAGCGTGGTGACACTGCCCGGCAGGACGCTCGCGATCTCGCTGATCCTGCTTCCGCGCAGGCGCGGGAACACGCCTTTGACGATGTCCAGGATGCCGATGAACAGCGCGGCGTACGCTGCCGCTGCGGGCACCCATGGACGCGCTATCCCGTTCCGGGAAATGTGTGTCCGACGGCTCACGGGACGAGACCTTAAATGGTGATATCCGCTCCGGGAGCAAGGATCGCGATCCTTAACCGCTCCCTTACGCCTCGCGAGTACCTTTACATGAACCGGCACCACGGGGGACTTTAGGAGAGGCCGGATTTGGAGCTCACAACGGCGCACGTGCAGGTCCTGTTCGTCGCGCTCGCCGTCGGCGGGCTGGTCGCGACGGTCTGGCTGTGGCCCCGGCTGAGCGGGCCGTCCTGGCGCTCCGTCGCCGCGCGGGTGGGCGTGCTGGTCGCGGACCAGACCCTGCTGCTGCTCGCGATCGCCGTCGTGGTCAACGCGTACTTCGGGTTCTTCGGCTCGTGGGGCGACCTGCTGGGGACGAACGCGGCCGACGCGCCCGCGATCACGGCAGGCTCGGCGGGTACGGCGGCCGGCGGGGCGGGCCTCGTCCGGGTGCTCGGCAGCAGGCCGGTGGAGGTCACCAGGCCGAAGGCCGGCCTGCCCGCGGGGCGCCTGGAGGAGGTGACGATCACCGGGGCGAGGACCGGACTGAGCTCGTCGGCGTACGTGTACCTGCCGCCGCAGTATTTCGACGCGAAGTACGCCGGCCGGCGCTTCCCGGTGATCCTCGGGCTGACCGGCTATCCGGGCGACGCGGAGAACCTGGTCACCCGGCTCGACATGCCCACGCTCACCGCGACCTCGATCCTCACCCACGAGATCGGCCCGACCGTGCTGGTGCTGATGCGCCCGACGGTCGCGCCGCCCCGGGACACCGAATGCGTGGACGTGCCGGGTGGGCCGCAGGTCGAGACGTACTTCACCTCGGACGTGCCGCGGGCGGTGGCCGCGACGTTCCGGGTCGGCACCGGAGCCGCCGGCTGGGGCGTTCTCGGCGAGTCGACCGGGGGCTACTGCGCGCTCAAGCTGACCATGCGGCACCCCGAGGCGTTCTCGGCCGCGGTGTCCCTGTCCGGATATTTCCACGCCCCGGTGGACGTGACCACGGGCGACCTGTTCGGCAGGAACCGGCGGCTCCGGGACGAGAACGACCTGATGTGGCGGCTGGCCAACCTGCCGGCCCCGCCGGTGTCCGTCCTGGTGGCGAGCAGCCGTCAGGGCGAGTCCGACTACCGGGCGACGACGGACTTCATAGGGGCCGTGAAGGCGCCCATGCGGGCGTCCTCGCTGATCCTGCCGAGCGGGGGCCACAACTTCGCCACCTGGAACAGGGAGCTTCCCCAGGCCCTGCCCTGGCTCGCCCAGCAACTGCACGCGCCCGCGCAGACGCCGTCCCGGTCCACGAGCGAACAGGAAACCAAGCGCCTGGCCCGCGGATCGCCCCGGCGGCCTCGCCCCGGCCGTCACTCGCTCGCCCACAAGGTCGCGAAGAGGAAGGCGCCGTAGGCCGGCGGGGCGGACGTGAGAGCCTCGCGCGGCCACCGGTATCCGTACGTCCCGTGATCGACCGGGGACACGCGGGTGAGGCGTCCCGGCGCGCGCGGAGGGGCGCCGGGTGATCCCGCCGGGCGGTGGATCAGCCCCGCTCGGCGGCCTCGACGACGTTGGCCAGCAGCATGGCCCGGGTCATCGGCCCCACTCCGCCGGGGTTGGGGGCGACGAAGCCCGCGACCTCGCGTACGTCGGGGGCCACGTCACCGGCGAGCTTCCCGTCGACCCTGGAGACGCCCACGTCGAGCACGGCCGCGCCGGGCTTGACCATGTCGGCGGTCACGAGGTGGGGCACCCCGGCCGCGGCGACCACGATGTCCGCCCGGCGCACGTGGGACGCCAGGTCCTGGGTGCCGGTGTGGCAGAGCGTGACGGTGGCGTTCTCCGTGCGGCGGGTGAGCAGCAGGCCCAGCGGCCGGCCCACGGTGATGCCCCGGCCGACCACGACGACCTCGGCGCCCTTGAGCGGCACGCCGTACTCCTGGAGGAGGACCACGATGCCGCGCGGGGTGCACGGCAGCGGGGCGTCGACCATGTGGACGAGCCTGCCCAGGTTGACCGGGTGGAGGCCGTCGGCGTCCTTGGCCGGGTCCATGCGCTCGATGAGCGCCTGGGTGTCCAGGTGGCGCGGCAGCGGCAGCTGGACGATGTAGCCCGTGCAGGCCGGGTCGGCGTTCAGCTCGTCGACCGCGGCCTCCACGTCCGCCTGGGTGGCGCTCTCCGGGAGGTCCTTGCGGATGGAGGTGATGCCGACCTCCGCGCAGTCGCGGTGCTTGCCCGCGACGTAGATCTGGCTGCCCGGATCGTCGCCGACGAGGATCGTGCCCAGGCCGGGGGTGACACCCCGGGCGGCCAGGGCCTTCACTCGCTCCGCCAGCTCACTCTTGATCTTGGCGGCGGTCGCCTTGCCGTCCAGAAGCCGCGCGGTCATGGCTCTCCCTGTCCTTCCGGATGATCCTTCCGGATGCTTTACCGTCCCCCCTCGCGCCGCTCGATGATCCGGCGGGTGAAGGGGATGAACTCCACGATCCGCCAACCGAAGTAGGCGGCCAGCGCGGCGACGGGCAGCAGCGCGATGGGGCTGTTCCACACGCCGTTCATCGTCGCGAAGGAGCTCATGATCGTATCAAGGGGCATGGAGGGACTCCGTGGGGAGGATGGGGTGGGGCGCTTCAGGCTAACCGCCCCATCGGGGTGATCGTGCCTTTTTCACCCCATCCATCCCAACAGCCGCCTCTCCGTGGCGGTACGTCGGCCTTCGCGATCAGTGGAAGAAGTGCCGGGTGCCGGTGAAGTAGAGCGTGATGCCCGCTTCCTTCGCCGCCTCGATGACCAGCTCGTCGCGGATCGAGCCGCCCGGCTCGACGATCGCCTTCACCCCGGCCTCCGCCAGCACCTGCAGGCCGTCGGGGAACGGGAAGTACGCGTCGGAGGCGCCGACCGACCCGGCCGCGCGCTCGCCGGCCCGGGAGACCGCCAGCCGGGCCGAGTCCACCCGGTTGACCTGGCCCATGCCGACGCCGACGGTCGCGCCGCCGGACGCGAGCAGGATCGCGTTGGACTTCACCGAGCGGCAGGCCCGCCAGGCGAAGGCCAGATCGGCCAGCACCTCGGGCGAGGCCGCCTCTCCGGCCTTGAGCTCCCACGTGGACGGGTCGTCGCCCGGCGCGTCCACCCGGTCCACCGTCTGCACGAGCAGGCCGCCGTCGATGCGGCGGAACTCCGCGACGTTCGACGGCCCCTGCGGGCAGGCGAGCAGGCGGATGTTCTTCTTCTCCCTGAGCACCTCGAGCGCGTCCGCCGCGAACGACGGCGCGACCACCACCTCCGTGAAGATCGGCGCGATCTGCTCGGCCAGCTCGCGGGTCACCTCGCGGTTGACCGCGATCACTCCGCCGTAGGCGGAGACCGGGTCGCACTCGTGCGCCTTGCGGTGCGCCTCGACCACGTCGGCGCCCACCGCGATCCCACAGGGGTTGGCGTGCTTGATGACGGCCACGCACGGCTCGGCGAAGTCCCAGGCGGCCCGCCAGGCGGCGTCGGCGTCCACGTAGTTGTTGTAGGACATCTCCTTGCCGTGGAGCTGCTCGGCGTTGGCCAGGCCGTTCTTGCCGCCGGTGTAGAGGGCCGCTCCCTGGTGCGGGTTCTCGCCGTACCGCAGGGCGGTCTTGCGCTTCCACGCCGCGCCCATGAAGGACGGCCATTCACCCTCGGGCGCGTACACGTTGGCGAACCAGGACGCGACCGCGACGTCGTAGGCGGCGGTGTGCGCGTACGCCGTGGCGGCCAGCCTCCTGCGCTCGGTCAGCGTGAAGCCGCCCTCCGCGACCGCGGCGAGCACCTCGCCGTACGCCGCGGGGTCGACGACCACGGCAACCGTGCCGTGGTTCTTGGCCGCCGCGCGGATCATCGCGGGCCCGCCGATGTCGATCTGCTCGACGCACTCGGCGTCGGAGGCGCCGGAGGCGACCGTGGCGGCGAACGGATACAGGTTCACCACCGCGAGCTGGAACGGCTCGATCTCCAGCTCCTCCAGCTGCTTGACGTGGGAGGGGTTGGCGCCGTCGGCGAGCAGCCCGGCGTGGACCCGCGGGTGGAGGGTCTTGACCCGTCCGTCCAGGCACTCGGGGAATCCGGTGAGCGACTCCACCTTCGTGACCGGCACGCCGTAGGAGGCGATCGCGGCGGCGGTGCCGCCGGTCGACACGATCTCCACGCCCGCGGCCTCGAGCCCCCGCGCCAGGTCTTCGAGACCCGTCTTGTCGTAAACGGTGATCAGCGCACGGCGGATGGCGATGCGGGTCACTTCGTGATCCTTCCAGGTGTCGGGCCTTCTGCGGCCTGTTCTGCGACTCGTCCCGTTCCCAGGCGCACGGTCCGCCCGGTCAGGGTCCAGCCCTCGCGGGCCATGCGGCCCACCGTGTCGACGAGGAGGCGTCGCTCGACCGTCTTGATGCGCTCGTGCAGCGACTCCTCGTCGTCCCCCTCCCGTACGGGCACCGCCTCCTGGGCGATCACCGGGCCCGTGTCCACGCCGGCGTCGACGAGGTGGACCGTGCAACCGGTGACGCGGACGCCGTACGCGAGGGCGTCGCGCACGGCGTGCGCGCCCGGGAAGGCGGGCAGCAGCGCCGGATGAGTGTTGACGACGGGGAACGCGCCCAGCACGCGGGAGCCGAGGATCTTCATGAACCCGGCGGAGACCACCAGGTCGGGCTTGTGCTCGGCGATGCGCCCGGCCAGCCGCTCGTCCCACTCCTCCCGGGTGGGGTGGTCGCCCACCCGCTCGACGAACGTGGGGACGCCGGCGCGCTCGGCCCGGGCCAGGCCCTCGATGCCGGTGCGGTCGGCCCCGACGGCCACGACGGTCGCGCCGAACGCGTCGTCTGCCGCCGCGTCCAGCAGCGCTTGCAGGTTGGTCCCCGAACCTGAGACGAGGACGACGAGCCGGACGGACAGAGCGGAACTCCTTCGTGAGCTGCCTTCGTTTTGCAGGTGATTGCCGGGAGATGGTTCCTTAGAGAGTGGTCGAGCGTGGAGGGCCGTCCCTCGACGCAGCTAAAGCGTATCGGGCGCCGGCCATCACGACTTACGACGGGCTATGCGGAACGCGAGGCGAGGAGACCGTGACAACACCCCTACAGACGCCGACCCCTGCAACCGGAGGGCGCAGGGCCCTCGTGCTCGCCATCATGGCGCTCGTCTTCACGCTGATGCTGCCGGCGGCCGGGCTGGCGCTGTCACTGTTCGCGATCGTCGTCGCGATCCGTGACCTGCGCCTGCTCAACCGCGAACGACGCGGGATCGGGATGGCGACCGGAGCCGTCGTGCTCTCGTCGCTCGCGTTCGTCCTGGGCATCGTGACCACGGGATTCCAGCTCTACTTCTCCGACGAACTCACCGCGTACAACGAGTGCCGCAAGGGCGCGGGCACGGTGACGGCCCAGCAGGACTGCTCCGAGCAGCTGATGCGGGCGTTCGAGCGGAAGATGGGCGTGGCCTGGCCCGCGGGCGTCCCGGCGCCCGCCTGACCGCACGACCGCAGGTGAGCCGTCCGCGCCGTCGCGAACGGCTCACAGGTCTTGCCTTTGACGCGCGGGTCAGGGGTTAGCGTCGCGGGGCCCGTGCGGCTGTGCCGCACGAGCGGTTCCCCTCCGACACCGTAGGAGTTCCCCATGCCCCGAACCCTGCCCCGCGCCGCACGGGAGATCCGGCTCGCCGAGGTTCCGTCCGGCCTTCCCGGCCCCGAGCACCTGACCGTGGCCGAGGTCCCGCTGCCCGTGCCGGGGGCCGGTGAGGTCCTGGTGCGCAACCGCTGGTTCCAGGTCTTCCCTTCGCTGCGCACACTGATCGCCGGTGGCGTGCCGGGCACGCCCTTCCCTGCGCTTCGTCCCGGGGACGCGCTGTTCGGCCCGGCCGTCGGCGAGGTCGTCACGGCGCCCTTCGTCGAGGGCACGGATGACGGCGGTCTGCGGCCGGGCGACCTGGTCGCGCACTTCCAGGGCTGGCGTGAGTACGCCGTGGTCCCCGTGTCCGCGCCGCTGGGGGACGCCCTGCCCGATCCGGCCGCGCACCTGGCTTCTGGCGCCACCGCGTACGCCGCCCTGACCCGGATCGCCCGCCTGCGTGCGGGCGAGACGGTGCTCGTCACCGGGGGCGCCGGAGGCGTCGGGTCGCTCGCCGGCCAGGTCGCCCGGCTGTTGGGCGCGGCACGCGTGATCGGCACCACCGGCTCACCGGCGAAGGCCGAGCGCATGACCGCCGAACTCGGCTACGACGCGGTGGTGCTCCGCGACGGGAGCCCGATCAGCGGGCGGCTGGCCGAGGCGGCGCCCGACGGCGTCGACGTGGTCGTCGACACCGTCGGCGGCGAGCAGCTTCAGGCGGCGGTGGCCGCGGCGCGGCCCGGTGCCCGCCTCGTCGTGGTCGGCACCCTGGCCACGCAGCTGTCGGCCGCGTCCGGCGGCACGACGGCCCCGGTGGAGCTGGACGCCTTCCAGCTCATCGCCAAGAACATCACCCTCCGCGGCCTCACCGGCGTCGGCGACGAGATCCACGCGGAGTGGACGGAGCGTTTCGGCGCCTGGCTCCGCTCGGGGGCCGTCGTCTTCCCGCACACACGGATCGCGGGCATCGAACGCGCGCCGCGGGCGTTGCGTGAGTTGTTCGAGGGGCGGCACGTGGGAACGGTCGTCGTAGAAGCCTGAGCACGGCACAGGAGGTCTCATGCGGATCGGCGACGCCGCGGCGGCGGCCGGGACCACGCCACGCGCGTTGCGCCTGTACGAGCAGCGCGGGTTGCTCCTGCCGCCCCCGCGGACCTCGTCAGGCCAGCGGGAGTACGGCCCGCGGGACATCGCCCGCATCCGCCTGGTGCGCCAGCTGCTCACCCTCGGCCTGACCATCGAGGACGTCGCCCGCTGCGCCGACCGCCTCGACCTGCTGGAGGGCGACACGCTCCCGCCGTACGGCAGCCCCGGCTGCTCCGGCGGCAGCGGCGGCGGAAGCGGCGTCGTGCAACGCCGGATCGCCGCCCTGGACGCCGAGATCGCCCGCCTGACGGACCTGCGGGACCGCCTCGCCTCGGCCGTCGCCGAGCCGCCTCGGAGGGCTCAGTCGCGGTCCCAGGCGTAGGGATCGACGTAGATGACGTGACCCCCGCGGTCGTCGCTCTCGTCCACGATGTCCTTGCGCGGCTTCGGCGGGGGGCTCGGGGCACGACGCTTCGCGGCCGGTTTGCGCGGGATATCGGCTATAGGGGGAATGGCGCCGGCCCGCCGCGTGCCCATGTCGTCGAAGGTCTCCGCCGCCGCCGCGGCGTGCTCGTCGGTCCAGTCGTCCCTGATGACCGGGATCGGCTGGGTGTCCGCCTCGGTGGCGTCCAGCCAGTGGCCGGGCAGGTGGGCGCCGCGGGCGGGCCGCACCCGCCCGGCCGCCTTGGCGATCACGGCGCCGGCCTTCCGCACCGGCTCGGGCGGGGTGGCCGGCCGCCGGGAGATCAGCCACCAGTTCGCGATGCCGGCCGAGATGCCGGCGGCCACGCCGACCTCGAGCGTGACCGACAGCGCCACCTCCCAGGGAGACGGCCCCACCGCGGCCAGGCCCGCCCCGCCGAGCGGGCCGCCCGACAGCGCGGCGAGCGTTCCCGCGACGAGGCCGGAGGTGATCCCGCAGACGAACCCCCACAGCGGCGCGGCCTCGATCGACGGGGTCGGCGCGACGCGGGCCGTCACCACGCCGGCGACCGCCCCGGCCGCGAACGGCACCGCGATCACGCCCATGACCCAGGCGGGCGCGGCGCCGGACGACGGCAGGGCGCCCAGCAGCGGCAGCATGGGCACCGCGCTCAGCTTGACCCCGGTGGGAGCGACCAGCGTCCCGGCGCCCACCGCGAACCCAGGCCCCGAGATGTACGCCATGCCCCAGATGACGGCGTTGAAGAAGTAGAGGACCTCCAGGAGCAGGAGCAGCAGGCCGCCGACCACTCCGGGGCTGAGGACCTCCGACATCTGCTGGATCCGGGCGAAGTTGACCACCACCGACCCGAGGACCAGCACGGCCCCGGCCACGAGCATCAGCGAGGTCGCGACGGCCGTGCCGACCACGAGCGACCGCGGGCGCTCGGGCAGCAGGCGCAGCATCGACCGCCACGGCCCGATCGTGCGGGCGGTGGCCACCGAACCGGAAACGAAGGCCAGCAGCAGGTGGCTGATCAACGCCTCCCCCAGGAACGGCCGCATGACCTCGTTGCCGGAGACGAGGGCGATCACCCCGGCGAGCAGCGCGTACGGCGCGGCCAGTGAGATGCCGGCCTGGGCGATGAGCGCGAGCTGGGCGCGGCGCCGGGCGTTCTCGAGGTCGCGCGGCGTGCCCTTGGGCAGCCGGGCCGGCATCCGCACCCGCAGGTCGGCGTCCCGCGCCATCCACAGGCCGGCCCGGTAGAGCAGCACCCCCGGCAGGATCATCAGGCCGATGGGCAGCAGGCCCACCCGGCCGCCGGGGATCGCGAAACCGCCGTGGTGGGCGGCGAGCCAGAGCTGGCAGGCCGTGCGGAAGACGCCGGGCAGGCCCTCGCCGAACGGCCCGCGGGGCGCGGCCATCCAGCCGATGAGCGTGAGCGTGGTGAGCACGGCGAGGCCGACGCCGAGCGTCCCGACCGCGGCCAGCATGCCGGAGACGGGGAGCGGACGGCGGGTCTCCTCGTCGTCGCCGCCGCCCATGCGGCCGAGCACGGCGCGGGGAGCGGTCCTGAATTGATCGAGAAGGCCCGTCACGCTACCGCATCATCCCAGCCCCGCGGCCTCCCTCCACGTCGCCACGCCGAGGAGTACGCAATCCGGACGCATTGGCACGCGTACCGGCCGGGCCCGAAAACGACCGCGACCTTGCGCTCGCACCACCGCGGCGGTGGGAGCGCAAGGTCGCGGACGACAGTCGGATGTACGCGCGATCAGCGGCTGGACATGATCTCGCGCATCAGGCGGGCGGTCTCGCTGGGCGTGCGGCCGACGCGGACGCCGACCTTCTCCAGGGCCTCCTTCTTGGCCTGGGCGGTGCCGGCGGAGCCGGACACGATCGCGCCGGCGTGGCCCATGGTCTTGCCCTCGGGCGCGGTGAACCCGGCGACGTAGGCGACGACCGGCTTGGTCACGTGCTCGTCGATGTAGGCCGCCGCGCGCTCCTCGGCGTCGCCGCCGATCTCGCCGATCATCACGATCGCGTCGGTCTCCGGGTCCTCCTGGAACGCCTGGAGGGCGTCGATGTGCGTCGTGCCGATGACCGGGTCGCCGCCGATGCCGACGCAGGTGGAGAAGCCGATGTCACGCAGCTCGTACATGAGCTGGTAGGTCAGCGTGCCGGACTTCGACACCAGGCCGACGCGGCCCTTGGTGGTGATGTCGGCCGGGATGATGCCCGCGTTGGAGGCGCCAGGCGAGGCGATGCCGGGGCAGTTCGGGCCGATGATGCGGGTCTTGTTGCCCTTGGAGACGGCGTACGCCCAGAACTCGGTCGTGTCGTGGACCGGCACGCCCTCGGTGATGACCACGCACAGCGGGATCTCGGCGTCGATGGCCTCGCGGACGGCGGCCTTGGTGGCGGCCGGGGGCACGAAGACGACGGACACGTCGGCGCCCGTCTGCTCCATGGCCTCCTTGACCGTGCCGAAGACCGGAAGGCCCTCGTGCGTGATGCCGGCCTTGCGGGCGTTCACGCCTCCCACGACCTTCACGCCGGCGGCGAGCATGCGGCGGGTGTGCTTGGTGCCCTCACCACCGGTCATGCCCTGAACGATGATCTTGCTGTTCTCGGTGAGCCAGATAGCCATTACGCACCTACCGCGGCGAGCTCGGCGGCGCGCTTGGCCGCTTCGTCCATGGTGTCGACCAGCTCGACCCGCGGCAGCGCGGCGTCGGCCAGGATCTGCCGCCCCAGGGCGGCGTTGTTGCCGTCCAGGCGGACGACCAGCGGGTGGGTCACTTCCTCGCCCCGGCTCTGCAAGAGCTGGAAGGCCGAGACGATGCCGTTGGCGACGGCGTCGCAGGCGGTGATGCCGCCGAAAACGTTCACGAAGACCGACTTCACCGACGGGTCGGACAGGATGATCTCCAGGCCGTTCGCCATGACCTCGGCCGAGGCGCCGCCGCCGATGTCGAGGAAGTTGGCCGGCTTGGGCTGGCCGGTGAACTCCTCACCCGCGTACGCCACGACGTCGAGCGTGGACATGACCAGGCCCGCGCCGTTGCCGATGATGCCGACGTTGCCGTCCAGCTTGACGTAGTTGAGGTGCTTCTCCTTGGCCCGGGCCTCCAGCGGGTCCTCCGCGGCCTTGTCGACGTACGCGGCGTGCTCCGCCTGGCGGAAGTTCGCGTTGTCGTCGAGGGTGACCTTGCCGTCGAGCGCCTTCACCTGGCCGTCGGCCGACAGGATCATCGGGTTGACCTCGACGAGCGAGGCGTCCTCGTCGACGAAGACGGCCCAGAGCTTCTCGATCAGCTCGGCGGCGCCGTCCAGCGCCTGCTGCGGCAGGCCGCCCGCCACCGCGATCTCGCGGGCCCTGGCGCGGTCGACGCCCGTCAGCGGGCTGACCGGCACCTTCGCCACCTTCTCCGGCGCGGTGTGCGCGACCTCCTCGATGTCCATGCCGCCGGAGGCGGAGCAGATGGCGAGGAAGGTGCGGTTGGCACGGTCGAGAAGGAAGGAGAAGTAGTACTCCTCCGCGATCTGGCTGGCCTCCTCGATCAGGACCTTGTGGACCGTGTGGCCCTTGATGTCCATGCCGAGGATCTGCGTCGCCTTCGCCTGCGCGTCGGCGGCGTCGTCGGCCACCTTCACGCCGCCGGCCTTGCCGCGCCCGCCGGTCTTGACCTGGGCCTTGACGACAACGCGTCCGGTGAGCTGCTCGGCAGCCGCCCGCGCCTCCTCCACGGTGTGCGCGACGATTCCGCGCGGCACCGGGATGCCGTACTCCGCGAAGAGCTCCTTCGCCTGATGTTCGAACAGGTCCACGAGGGTCCGTCCCTTTTGATGTCCGAGGCCGGGCGCCGTCGTCCCGCCCGGCGTTTCCGCGCATGAAGCCTAGTCCCCGTACGAGCGTGGGCGCGTCGTCGGGTCCCACTGGAGCCTTGCCAACAACTCTCATGTACGGCAAGGTTGGGCAAAATACCTAAACGGTGGCTGGGACCGCCGAACGGACCCATTCCACGATCTCCTGCGTCGTGGACCCGGGCGTGAAAATCCTGGCGACCCCCATCTTCGCGAGTTCGGGGATGTCGGCCTCGGGGATGATGCCCCCGCCGAACACGACGATGTCCTCGGCGCCCTCCTCACGCAGGACCTCGAAGAGCCGGGCGAACAGCGTCATGTGCGCGCCGGACAGGATGGACAGCCCGATCGCCGCCGCGTCCTCCTGGATCGCCGTACGGACGATCTGCTCCGGGGTCTGATGCAGCCCCGTGTAGATGACCTCCATGCCCGCGTCGCGCAGCGCCCGCGCCACCACCTTGACTCCGCGGTCGTGCCCGTCGAGCCCCGGCTTCGCGACGACGACCCGAATCCTGCCTGCCATGAAGACCTCCCTACGGTGCCCGCTGCCCGAAGCGTAACCGCCGCCCGGGGCCCGGCCCCCGAACGGCCCCGCGTCAGCCGCCCACCGGCCGCTCCCGCCGCAGCGCATGCGGACCGTCCACGAGTCCCGGCTCTCGATACGGCGAGGAGTTCGATGGCCCGCAATCAAACGTTTCGTGGCGGCGAATTGATAATCAACTGGCATAACGGGCCACTAGCTGAAGACTCACAGGAAATGTGGATTATCGTGACTTTCCTGTGATCATGGTTCGAGAAGATTCCCCGGCTGCCCTCGTGATCATGAGGGCACTTACGGGAGGAATCACCTTGAAGCGAGCACTCATGGCGCTGGCGTGCGCCGCGACGGCCGCCCTCGTGGCGCCCGCCGTCGCCGCCCCCGCGCAGGCTCAGACCTCTACTCAGGCGCAGGCCCCCGCCGCCGACCCGGTGGCGGCGCTGCGCCAGCAGTTCGCCGCCGGCCACGGCGTGCGGTTCGTCTCCTCGGGCACGCTGAGCATGGCCGGCGTCACGGCCGTCAAATTCACCTCGAACGGCGGAATGGCCTTCGGCCGGTCCGGCGTCGTCGCCTCCGACAGCACGCAGAAGATGAAGTACAGCGACCTGCTGAAGAAAGAAGACGAGGACCTGAAGGACGCGGAGAAGCCCCTTCACTCGATCGTCATCGGCGGGACGGGTTACCTCTCGGGCGGGGTCTTCTCGAGCCTGCTGCCCGAGGGCAAGAGCTGGCTGCGCCTCCCCGGACAGCGGCCGGGCTCCTCGTCGAGCCTGGGCGAGTTCGTGAACCCCATCGACTGGCGCAGCCTCAAGACGGTCCTCGCGACCACCAGGGCCAAGGGACCGGGCGGCAGCGTCAACGGTGCGAAGACCACGCTCTACCGCGGCACGATCACGCTGGCGCAGCTCATGAAGGTCAGCCCGGGCATCAAGGACAGCTTCGGCGGCCTGGGATCCAACCCCGCCAAGACCGTGGTGTCCTGGAAGCTGTGGATCGGCTCCGACCAGCTCGTCCGCCGCGCCTCGGCCACCGCCGACCTGAAGACGAAGGTCAAGGACGACTACGTCACCTTCACCCTCACCGACGACACCACGTACGCCGGCTGGGGCAAGAAGGTGACGGTCAAGGCGCCGCCGAAGAGCCAGGTCGCCAACCTGACCGACCTCGACGGCGACGTGCCGGACACGACGGGCACCGTCATCCTGCCCAACGACTGAACCGGCGGCCGGCCCTGACGGCGGCCACCCGGACTCCATGACACGCCCTCGGCCCCCGGCGGTCCGCACGGCCGCCGGGGGCCGTGGGGCCGGTCAGAGCTCGCCGATCAGAGCTTGTCGATCGGGGCGTAGGCGAGAAGCAGGGTCTTCTCGCCCTCGCTGCCGAAGTCGATCTTCACGCGCGTCTTCTCGGCCTGACCGTCCACCGCCACCACGGTGCCGAGCCCGAACGTGTCGTGGGTGACCCTGTCGCCCGGCGACAGGTTCGGGATCTGCCGGCCACCGGTCTTCTGCGCGGGAGCCGTACGGGCGGCCGGGCGGGAGGTCGCGGCGGACCAGGCGGTCTTGCCCGGGTCGCCGCGCCACTCGACCAGGTCGCCCGGCACCTCGGACAGGAAGCGCGAGGCGGGGTTGAACGAGGGCGCGCCCCACGCCGAACGGACCGCCGACCTGGACAGGTAGAGCCGTTCCTTGGCCCGGGTGATGCCGACGTACGCCAGCCTGCGCTCCTCCTCCAGCTCCTTCGGGTCGCTCAGCGAGCGCATGTGGGGGAAGACGCCGTCCTCCATGCCCGTGAGGAACACCACGGGGAACTCCAGGCCCTTGGCGGTGTGCAGGGTCATCAGCGTGACCACGCCGCCGCTGTCGTCGCCGTCGGGGATCTGGTCGGCGTCGGCGACCAGCGAGACCTGCTCGAGGAAGTCGACGAGCGTGCCCTCCGGGTTCGCCTCCTCGAACTCGGCGGCCACCGAGATCAGCTCGTTGAGGTTCTCCAGCCGGCTCTCGTCCTGTGGGTCGCCCGAGGTCTCCAGCTCCGTCCGGTAGCCGGTGGAGCTCAGCACCTCCTCCGCGAGGTCGGACAGCGGAAGCTCCTTGCCGCGCAGTTCGTCGAGCAACGTGACGAAGTCGCGGATCGCGTTCAGCGAGCGGGTGGCCACCCCCGGCGCCTCGTCGGCCCGGCGCAGCGCCTCCCAGAAGGCGATGCGCTCCCGGTTGGCGAACGCCTCGATCATCGCCTCGGCGCGGTCGCCGATGCCGCGCTTGGGCACGTTGAGGATGCGCCGCAGCGACACCGTGTCGCTCGGGTTGGCCAGGACCCGCAGGTAGGCGAGCAGGTCCTTGACCTCCTTGCGCTCGTAGAACCGCACCCCGCCCACGACCTTGTACGGCAGGCCCGTGCGGATGAAGATCTCTTCGAACACGCGGGAGGCGGCGTTCGTGCGGTAGAAGACCGCCACGTCGCCGGGGGTGACGCCGTGGTCGTCGCCGAGCCGGTCGACCTCCTGCGCGACGAACATGGCCTCGTCGTGCTCGTTGTCGGCCGCATAGCCGATGATCTTCGAGCCCGCGCCCTGGTCGGACCACAGGTTCTTCGGCTTACGGCCCTCGTTGCGAGAGATGACCGAGTTGGCGGCGTTCAGGATCGTCTGCGTGGAGCGGTAGTTCTGCTCCAGCAGGATCGTCCGCGCGTCCGGATAGTCGCGCTCGAACTCCAGGATGTTGCGGATCGTCGCGCCGCGGAAGGCGTAGATCGACTGATCGGCGTCGCCGACGACCACCAGCTCGGAGGGCTCGACGCCCTCCCGCACCACGTCACCGTCGGCGGTGCGCACCTCGGGCCGTCCGACCAGCTCACGGATCAGCATGTACTGCGCGTGGTTGGTGTCCTGATACTCGTCGACCATCACGTGCCGGAACCGCCGCCGGTAGTGCTCGGCCACATCGGGGAAGAGCTGGAACAGCGTGACCGTCAGCATGATCAGGTCGTCGAAGTCCATCGCGCCGGCCTCGGTGAGCCGCCGCTGGTAGGTGCGGTACGCCTCGGCGAGCGTCCGCTCCAGATGGGTCGAGGCCCGGTCGGCCGCCGTCTCGTAGTCGATCAGCTCGTTCTTGAAGTTGCTGACCTGGGCCGAGAAGGACCGCGGCGGGTAGCGCTTGGGGTCGAGGTCGAGCTCACGGCACACCATCGCCATGAGCCGCTGGGAGTCGGCCTGGTCGTAGATCGAGAAGCTGGAGGAGAAACCCAGCCGCTTGGCCTCGCGCCGCAGAATCCGCACGCAGGCGCTGTGGAACGTCATGACCCACATGGCCCTGGACCGCGGCCCGATGAGTCTGTCGACCCGCTCCTTCATCTCCCGGGCGGCCTTGTTGGTGAAGGTGATCGCGAGGATCTCCCCCGGCTGGACGTCACGCTCCGCCAGCAGGTAGGCGATGCGATGCGTCAGCACCCTGGTCTTCCCGGAGCCGGCCCCGGCGACGATCAGCAGCGGACTGCCCTGGTGGGTGACGGCGTCCCGCTGCTGCGGGTTGAGGCCGTCGAGCAACGGATGAGTGGCGGCTCGGGTGGACACTCTCCTTAGGTTATGGCCGCGCGCCGACATTCGGAGCCCACTCGCCCGGCAAGTCACGTTTAAGGTGATGTGCCGGACCATGAGGAGGGGCTGCTCGTGCTGGACGAGGCGGATATCAAGAAGGTGCTGGTGGTCGTCGCACACCCCGACGACATCGACTTCGGCGCGGCGGGGACGGTCGCCCGGCTGACCGAGGCGGGGGCCGAGGTGGCGTACTGCCTGGTCACGGATGGCGACGCGGGCGGGTTCGACCGTGCGATGGACAACGGCGGCATGGCGGCGCTGCGCCGGACCGAGCAGACGGCCGCGGCCAAGTGCGTGGGCGTGAGCGACCTGCGCTTCCTCGGCTATCAGGACGGCGCGGTCGAGCAGACCCTCGGCCTGCGGCGGGACATCGCCCGGGTGATCCGCCAGGTGCGACCGGACCTGGTCGTCACCTCGACCCCCGAGCGCAACTACGCGCGGATCAGTCCGAGCCACCCCGACCACCGCGCGGTCGGCGGCGCCACCCTCGACGCCGTCTACCCCGACGCCCGCAATCCCTACGCCTTCCCCGAGCTGCTCGCCGACGAGGGCCTGGAGGCCTGGACCGTCCGCGAGGTGTGGCTCACCGGCGGCATGACCCCCGACCACTACGTCGACGTCACCCTGACCGTGGACCGCAAGATCGCCGCGCTGCGCGCGCACGAGAGCCAGACCTCGCACATCCCCGACCTGGACGGCATGATCAGGGGCATGCTCTCCGGTCACGCCGCCGCCGCGGGCCTCCCCGAGGGCTCGTACGCGGAGGCGTTCCAGCGGGTGATCACCGCCTGAGCCGGGCGGACCGGTCCTCCACCCCCGGGTGGAGATCGCCTGATCTCCACCCCGGTTCTCCACCCGCGCGCCGATCCGGTGCGCGCCCGGTCTTCCTACCGTCATGCGCATGGAAACCACGCAGATCGTCGTCCTCGCCCTCGCCGTCGTCGCCTTCGTGATCTACCGGCAGATGAGGCCGAGGCCCGTCGCCAGGCCCGTGGGCCTGATCATCGCCGCCGTGATGGTCCTGGCCGGTTTCAGCGGCGGCGGGCTCGTCGACCCCCGTCACACGGCGCTGAGCCTCGCCGTGCTCGTCGCGGAACTCCTCGTGGCCGCCGGCCTCGGTGTGCTGCGGGCCATGACGACGCGGGTGTGGCGCGACCAGCACGGCGTGGCGTGGTCGCAGGGCGGCGTCGCGACCCTGATCGCCTGGGTGGGCTCCGTCGCCGTGCGGGTGGCGATGATCGCCCTGACCTCCCTGCTCGGCCTCGCCTCGTCGCAGACCTCCGTGCTCCTGTTCGTCGGGGTGACCCTCGGTGTCCAGTTCCTCGTCGTCGCCCGGCGGGCGAGCGCCCTGCCCACCGTCCCCGTGCCGGGTGTCCAGACGGCCCGCTAACGTCGGGGCGTGCCCAGTCGTGACGGACATGCCGAGGCCGGCCCGGAATCCCGCCGCAGGAACGCGATCGCCGGCGCGTGCCTGCGGCTGGCCGTGATCGCCCTGCTGGTCGGCGGGCAGGGGACCAGCCCGCCGGGGTTCGGCCTGACCGGCGACCGGCTCGCCGTCACCGCGCTGACCGCCGCGATCGCCGTCACACTGACCCTCATGGTCGTCATCCGGCTGCGGGCGATCCTCCCCGGACGCTGGAACGACGGCCCGGCGGAGGCCGTCCTCATCGGGCTCACCCTCGTGGCGACCATCGCCCTCGACATGGTCTCGGACAGCGGCCCGGCCGTCGCCGTGCTCATGTTCAGCGTCGGGGCCGCGGCAGTACGGCACCCGCTCAGCCGGTCGCTGCCGCTCCTGCTGCTGGCGCTCGCGGGCCTGGGATCGAGCGTCACGGGACTGCTACCGCCGCCGATCACCCCCGAAGCGCACCAGCGCGACCTCAGCCTGTGCGTGTCGATCTGCGTGGTCTTCGCGGTCGCCTACGCCATCAGGCAGCGCAGGGCCGCCACTGCCGCCCAGGCGGGCGAGGCCGTGCTGGCCGAGCGCGCCCGGATCGCCAGGGAGATCCACGACATCCTCGCGCACTCCCTGTCGGCGCAGATCGTGCACCTCGAAGGCGCCCGGCTGCTGCTGCGCGCCGACCGGTCGCAGGAGGCCCTCGACCGGGTCGAACGCGCCCGCGAGCTGGCCAAGCAGGGCCTCGAAGAGGCGCGCAGAGCCGTGGCCGCGCTCCGCGACGACGCCCAGCCGCTGCCCGCCGCGCTGGACGCGCTCGCCGAGGAGTTCCGCGACGCGACCGGTGAGGAGTGCGCCGTCGTCGTCTCCGGGGTCGAACGCCGCCTGCCGCCCGAGACCGAGCTGGCGATGATCCGCACCGCCCAGGAGGCCGTCACCAACGTGCGGCGGCACGCCCCGGGCTCCCCCGCCACCGTGAGGCTGAACTTCGGCGACCGGGAGTGCGAACTGGAGGTCGTCAACCCCCCGAGTGACGAGCCCGGGACGCCGGGAGGAGGATACGGTCTCGTGGGCATGCGCGAGCGCGCCGAACTCCTGGGCGGCACCCTGGAGGCGGGCGAGACCGAGGACGGTTTCCTGGTCCGGCTGCGGGTGCCGGCATGACCGCCCGCGTGCTCGTGGTCGACGACCAGGCCGTGGTGCGCGACGGGCTCGTCCTGCTGCTCGGCCTGCTGCCGGACATCGAGGTGGTGGGGTCGGCGTCCGACGGCGAGGCCGCGCTCCGCCTGGTCGCGGACGAACGGCCCGACGTGGTGCTCATGGACCTGCGCATGCCCCGGATGGACGGGGTCGAGGCCACCCGCAGGATCCGCGCCGAGTTTCCGGACACCCAGGTCGTCGTGCTCACGACGTACACCGACGACGAGTCGGTCTTCGCCGCGCTGCGCGCCGGGGCGCGCGGCTTCCTCACCAAGAGCGCCGACGCCGAGGAGATCGCCCGCGCCGTGACCACGGTGATGAACGGCGACGCGCAGCTCGACCCCGGCGTGCAGCGCCGCCTTCTGAACACCGTCACCGGCGCGGGCGGCGACACCGGCACCGCGCCCCCCGGCGAGACGCCCGGCCCGGCCGCCGCGCCGGCTCACCGGTCGCGGTTCTCGCCGCGCCACGCCCGCGAGACGACCCGGGCGGGCCGGAGGCCGGGAGCGGGGACGCCCCCGGACGCCGGGACGTCGCCAGACGCCGGTACGCCGCCCGACGGGCTGACTCCGCGCGAGGCGGAGGTCCTGCGGCTCATCGCGCGCGGCCTGTCGAACGCCGAGATCGCCGCCGGCCTGTTCATCAGCGAGGCCACGGTCAAGACGCACATCAACAACCTCTTCGCCAAGGTCCGGGTGCGCGACCGCGCCCAGGCGGTCGCGTACGCCTACCGGACCGGTTTGGCCGACCCCCGCGAGGGCTGATCCAGGCGGCGGGCCACCCGGGCGGCGGCGTAGCCGAGGGAGTTCGTCGCCAGGTGGAGCAGCGCGGGCGCGAGCAGCCCGGCGCGGTGGCGCAGCCCGTGGAAGACGAGCCCGGCGACCGCGGTGGACGCCACCGTCCCCGCCACCAGCCGTCCCGTCTCCAGCCGCGCCGTCTTCATGGGGCCGGCGGCCTCGTCCGGGGTCTCCCCGGCGGTCAGCCGGCCGAGGGCGGGGTTGGCCCTGGCCATGTCCATGGCGGGCAACACGTGCCACAGTCCGAACAGCGCGGCCGAGGCGGCGACGGCCGTACGTGGCGGGAGCGAGCGGCCGAGCAGGGCGGGCAACGCGCCGCGGAAGCCCACCTCCTCCAGCAGCACGGTCCCGAAGGGCACCTGGACCAGGGCCTCCTCCAGCACCCGGCGGCGCGACAGCGCCAGCGCGCGCTCGTCGTGGAACAGCGCGCGGGTGCGGGGGTGGGCGACGCCCGCCGCGTAGACGGCCGCGACGCCGGCGGCGAGCGCGCCCCCGGTCACGGCGCCGGCGCGGGCGCGGCGGAAGCCCAGCTCCCGCCAGGTCAGCCCCTCCCCGCGGGCGATCAGCAGCAGCGTGCCGGTCGCGGCCGCCGAGGTCAGCGGCGCCCACTGCCGGGCGACCCGGTTGTTGAGCACGTTCGCGGCCGTGAGCACCCCGAGACAGGCCACCGTCGCAGGCTTCATCCGTCCTCCACCTCACTCATGACCGGCCCCCTCCGACAGGAGCCCGCGCAGCGCGTCGACGTACGGCTGGGCGGCGCCGCGGTGGCGACGGGAGGTCGCGATGCCGATGAAACGGGACGGGCTGGGCGGCTCAAGGGGGATCGCGACCACGTCGAGGCCCGGCGTGAGCGAGATCTCCGGGATGAGCGCGACGCCCACGCCCGCGGTGACCAGGGACTGCGCGAAGAAGTAGTCGGTGGCGCTGCACGAGATCCGCAGCTCGAAGCCCGCCAGCTCGGCGTAGCGGCGAAGGAGGTCCACGGTCTTCAGGCATCCGAGGATCCAGCGTTCGGCGGCGAGCTCGGCCAGATGAAGGCGGGCGCGCCCGGCCAGAGGATGCGTACGCGGGAGGACGACCCGGAGCGGGTCGGCGATCAGCGGGGTCCAGTTCATGCCGGAGCGGTCACCGGGACGGACGGGCGGGGGCCCGTCGAAGTGGTAGGCGAGGGCGAGATCGGCGCGGCCCTCCCGGATCAGGGGCAGGCTGTCCTCCGGTTCGCGTTCGAGGATCGTCAGCTCGGCCTCGGGGTGCTCGGCGACGAAGCGGGTGAGCGCCGGCGGCAGGAGGCGGCGGCCCCCGCTGGCGAACGCCGCGATCGTGAACCCGGCCCGCGCGGTGGAGAGCCGGTCGATGCGCTCCTGGGCGTCGGACAGTTCGGCGGCGATGGCCTCGGCGGCATCGACGAGCATGCGCCCCGGCTCGGTGAGGACCACCCCTCGCGTGCTGCGTTGCACCACGGGGACGCCGAGGCCGCGTTCCAGTGCGGCGATCTGCTGTGAGACGGCCGAAGGGGTGAACCGCAGGGCGGCGGCCGCGCGGTTGAAGCTGCCGTGGCGGGCGACCTCACGCAGAACTCCGAGCCGGTGCACGTCGATCAACAGTTTTCCTTACGACTGGCTAAGAAGATCGCCACTACCGCTGACGACTATACGTGGACACTCTGGTGGTCGTGAGCGAGATGTGCATCATCGGCGGGAGCCGATACTTCGGCAGGCGGCTGATCGAGAACCTGCGGGACGCGGGGACGGCGGTCACGGTCTTCACTCGTGACGAGGCGTTCGACTTCGTCAGCGTCCGGACCGCGCACGTGCTCGGCGGCGCGGACTTCACCGGAAGGCTCGCGCACTACGTCCGCAGGATCCGGGCCGGCCTTCCGGTGATCGTGCATGAGGATCCCCGGCCGGCGTCGTTCATCCACGAGCGGGAGATCGCGCGGTTCCTCGCCTGGGCCGCGCGGGCGGACTTCACCGGCCCGGTCAACGCCGCCTCGCACGGGACCCTGGACGTACGGCAACTGTGCGCGGCCATCGGTGAACCCGTGTACGCGGTCGGCGAGGACACCTCGCCGTTCTCCTTCGACCGCGGCTACGCCATGGACAACGGGCGCGCCACGGCTCTCGGCTTCCGCTTCTCTCACGTCGCCGACTGGCTGCCGTCGGTCGTCCAGGAGGCGCTCGCCGGGGCCGCCGAGCCGACGCTCACCGCCGACGAACTCGCCGAGCTCGACCGGCCGTGAGGAGATGGCCTCAGCAGGTCCCCATTCCCTCGGTGTAGCCGTGGGCGAAGTACTGCTGGCGCTGTCGCGGGGTGCCGTGGGCGTCCGGCGCCAGCCAGATGTCGGTGGGGTCGCCCGCCGCCTGGAGGTTGGCGAGCAGTTCCTCCTCGTCGCCCTGCTCCGTGTTCAGCACTCCCACCCGGATCAGGCCGCTCAGCGCGGCGCCCGCGTAGCAGTCGGCCTGGAGCTCCCGCTCCACGTTGAAGCGGAAGTCCTCGACGAGCTGGGCCTGCACGGCGTGCCCCAATTCATGCGGGATCACGACATAGACCGCCCCGTCGCCCATCTGGTCGTACATCGCCTTGAGCCAGGCCGCGTCGTAGGCGATGAAATGGCCGTAAGGACAGTAGAAGGCGTTCTCCGGCACGGCCGCCTGCCCACCGCAGTCGGGACCGTTGGCACCCTGATAGGCGACGAAGCGGGTGATCGGGCGGTAGGTCCCGCCGTTCTCCTGGAAACGTTGCGACCAGAACCACTCGGTGAGACACCGGGCCAGCTTGACGTCGCCGGGGAAGTCGTCGCCGGTGCTCTCGCACGGCGTCTTCCGGGATGCCGCGTCCCCCGGCTGGGCCCGGTCGGGCGGGGAGCCGGTGAGCGTGCCACAGGACGCGACGAGGACCGCCAGGAGCAGCAGCACGGCCAGTGTTCGGCGGGTCATTTGAATGTGAATACCCATTTAGGCGGCAAAGATTTGCGCTTCTCGCCGAACGCGAGAGTTTTACATTCCCCAGGTGTGGACGGGCTCGTTGGTGTGCATGTGCTGCAGGTAGCGGAGCGTCATGCGGCGCAGCGCCTCGTGGTCCCCGCCGAACGCGCGGGCCGTCCTGACCTGCCAGTCCGCCCCCGTACGCCCGGTCACGCAGCGCCGCTCGATGATGCCGAGCAGCCGGTCGCGCTGGACCGGGTCGACCTCCCACAGGTCGAGCCCGTGGTAGGCCATGGGCAGCAGCCTGCGCAGGATCAGCTCGGCGGCGGGCACCTCCCCCAGGCCCGGCCAGTAGAGGCGGGCGTCGAGGCCGTGCCGCGCGGCGTTGCGGAGGTTGTCCTCGGCGGCGGCGAAGGACATGCGCGTCCACACGGGCCGCTCGGCCGCCGGGAGCACGCGCATGAGCCCGTAGTAGAACGCGGCGTTGGCGGCGATGTCGGCCACCGTCGGCCCGGCGGGCAGCACGCGGTTCTCCACCCGCAGGTGGGGGACGCCGTCCGAGACGTCGTAGACGGGCCGGTTCCATCGGTAGACGGTGCCGTTGTGCAGGCGCAGCTCGTGCAGCTCGGGCACCCCGCCCTCGTCGAGGACCCGCCTCGGGTCCTCCTCGTCGCATAGGGGCAGCAGTGCGGGGAAGTAGCGGACGTTCTCCTCGAACAAGTCGAAGACCGACGTGATCCACCGCTCCCCGAACCAGACGCGCGGCCGCACGCCCTGAGCCTTCAGCTCCTCGGGCCGGGTGTCGGTGGCCTGCTCGAACAGGCTGATCCTGGTCTCGCGCCACAGCTCCTTGCCGAACAGGAACGGCGAGTTGGCCGCGACCGCGACCTGCGGACCAGCGATGACCTGGGCCGCGTTCCAGTGGTCGGCGAACGTCTCGGGGCTGACCTGCAGGTGGAGCTGCACGCTCGTGCACGCCGCCTCGGGGGTGATGCTGTCGGCGTAGGTGTCGAGCCGCTCCACCCCCTCGATCATGAGGTGCAGATCCTCGCCACGGGCGGCGAAGATCTGCTCGTTCAGCAGCTTGTAGCGGGGGTTGGCCGACAGCGTCCCCTCGCTGACGTCGCTCTCGCGCAGCGTCGGCAGGATGCCGACCAGCATGAGCTGCCCGCCGACACGCGCCGCCCGCTCCTGCGCCCGGTTGAGGCGCAGCCGTACGGACTCCTCCAGCAGGCGGCTGCCCTCGCCGGACAGCACCTGCGGCGGAATGTTGATCTCGACGTTGAACTGGCCCAGCTCCGTCGCCCAGTCGGGCTCCGCGATGGCGGCCAGGACCTCGGCGTTCTTCATCGCCGGCTCGCCCCTGGAGTCGACCAGGTTCAGCTCGATCTCCAGGCCCATCTGGGGCCGGTCGAACCCGAACCGCGACTCCCGCAGCATCCCGGCCAGGACGTCCAGCGACAGCTTCACCTTGTCCCGGTAGCGACGGCGGTCCTCCCGGCTGAAGGAGACGGAGGGTACGTCACGGCCCATCCACTGAGCGTCGCACGTCAAGGGGCGATCGCACCAGACGGGTCCCCACAGATGGGTTCAGACCAGACGTCTGGCGGTGGCCCAGCGCGACAGCTCGTGGCGGTTGGACAGCTGCAGTTTGCGCAGCACGCTCGACACGTGCGTCTCGACGGTCTTCACCGAGATGAACAGCTCCTTGGCGATCTCCTTGTAGGCGTAACCCCGGGCGATCAGCCGCAGCACCTCACGCTCCCGCTGGGTGAGCGAGTCGAGCTCCGGGTCGATGGGCGGGGCCTCCGTCGAGGCGAACGCGTCGAGGACGAACCCGGCCAGCCGCGGCGAGAACACCGCGTCGCCATCGGACACCCGGATGATCGCGTCGGTCAGCTCCGCGCCGCTGATCGTCTTGGTCACGTAGCCCCGGGCGCCGCCCCGGATGACCCCGATCACGTCCTCGGCCGCGTCCGACACCGACAGCGCGAGGAAGCGCACCTGGGAGCCGGAGCCGAGCACGCGCCGCAGCACCTCCTGGCCGCCGCCGCCCGGCATGTGCACGTCGAGCAGCACCACGTCGGGCTGCAGCTCGCCGATCGCCGTCACCGCCGACTCCACGTCCTCGGCCTCGCCGATCACCTGGATCGACGGTCCCAGCTCGGCCCGCACGCCGGACCGGAACAGCCGGTGGTCGTCGACGATCAGCACGCGTACGGTCTTCATTGCTCCCTCTTCATGGTCAGCATGACCTCGGTTCCGTCGCCCGGCTCGGTCCTGACCCGGGCACTTCCCCCGTTGCGCTCCATCCTGCCGATGATCGACTGGCGGATGCCCATCCGGTCCCCGGCGACGTCGTCGAGCACGAAGCCCTTGCCCCGGTCCCGGACGAACACCGTCACCTCGTCGGGCTCGACCTCGGCGTAGACGGAGACCACCGGAGCCCCACTGTATTTGCACGCGTTGACCATCGCCTGCCGGGCGGCGTGCAGCAGGGCCACCAGGCCCTCGTTCAGCTCGCAGTCGCCCACGCAGACCACCTCGATCTGCACGCCGTGGGCGTCCTCCTCCTCGGCCGCGACCCGCCGCACGGCGGCGGCGAGGGTGGCGTCGGCGTCCTGCTTGGGCTGATAGAGCCAGTTGCGCAGCTCACGCTCCTGCGACCGGGCGAGCCTGGCGACCTCCCGCGCGTCGTGGGCGTTGCGCTGGATGAGGGTCAGCGTGTGCAGCACCGAGTCGTGGACGTGGGCGGCCACCTCGGCCCGCTCCTCCTGCCTGATGCGCTCGGTGCGCTCCCGCTGGAGCTCCTTCACGAGCGAGGCCAGCCAGGGCGCCGCGATCATCAGCATGCCGCCGACGACGACCGCGGTGAACACGAGCCCGGTCCCGGCCTTGGCCAGCTCGCCGCTCGCGGCCAGGAAGCCGATCGCGCCGACGACGACGAGCAGCGCCCCAATGCCGGTGCGCACCCAGGTCGTGCTGACCTGCTTGACCGCGCCCGACATCCACCGCTGCCGCCGTCCCGGGTCGGCCTGCTGCCACAGGATCAGCGCGCCGATGCCGCCGACCGCGATCGGCCACGTGCCGAATCCGCCGCTGGAGGCGCCCGTCATCCAGGCGAAGCCCGCCAGCGCCAGCCACAGCACGCCGTACGCGGCGAGCTGGCCCCACTCGCGGGCCGGCTCGCGGCCTTTCACCTCCTCCTTGGGGGTGAACATCCACAGCGCGGCGTACGCGACGACGCCCAGCCCGTCGACGACGGTGAGCAGCACGAACGCGAGGCGCAGCACGACGGGGTCGAGCCGCAGCTGGGCGGCGGCACCCTGCGCGACGCCCGCGACCACCCGGCCCGAGGCGGGCCGGACCATGCGGGGGTACGCCGCGGGGGCGTTAGTCATCTCAGACATCTCGGAAGCATCGTCACACGTCACCGACGATGAGCGCATCAGGGCATGCCCTGACGCCGCCCCTGAGGGGTCGGGGACGAGTCAGGGGTTCCCCCGATGGCAGGGGTACGGCGGGCGAGGCCAGGATGGGACCATGACCGAGGCACCACCGACCCCTGCTCCCGACTCCGCCGGCACGCCCGAGCCCGAGAAGGTGCTGAGCCGCTCCCGGGACGGGCGCATGATCACGGGCGTCTGCGCGGGCCTCGGCAGGTTCACGGGCATGGACCCCGTGCTCTTCCGGGTCGGCTTCGCCGTGCTTGTCCTCGCCTCCGGCATCGGCGTCATGCTGTACGTCGCGGCGTTCCTGTTGATGCGCCAGCCGGGCGGCGGCCCCGGTCACCTGGAGCAGTGGACCCGGCGGCTGTTCGACGCCGAGACCGTGCTCGCGCTGCTGGCCGCGGTCTTCGCGTTCGGCCTGATCATCAACGTCGCCTCCGGAGGGATCAACCGCGGCACGATCGTGGTCGGCACGCTGCTGGCCATCGTGCTGATGGCCGCCCACGCGCGCGGCGTCGACCTGCTGACGATGGCCAAGTCGATGCCCGATCGGGCGACCGGACGGCGCGGCATGACCCGGGCCACCCCGAACTTCTCGCCGTTCGCGCCCTTCACCCCCCCGCCCGCGAGGGAGCCGTACGGATCGGCCGGCGCCCCCGGGGCGCAAGCGCCGATGGCGGAGACGCCGCTGCGGGAGACCCCGGCGCCGCAGGCACAGGCGCCGCAGGGGGACACCGCGCAGGCGCCACAGGGAGCCACAGCGCAGGCACCCGCGGCGGACACCGCGGCCCCCGGCCCGGCCGCGGACAGAGTCACGGACAGAATCACGGACGACACCGCGATCCAGGACACGATGGTCCAGGCCGCGGCAGTGGACGACACCGCGATCCACGACACGGTCATCCAGGACCCGGTGGCAGCAGCCCCGAAGGCCGTGGACGACACGCTCGTCCAGGAGGCGGTCGCGGGGGACACGGCGACACCGGCGGGGCGGGCCGACGGCGACCCGCCGACCCGGCCCTTCGAACCCGTCAACCGGCTGGCCGCGGAGCCCGCCCCCGGCACGTCGTACACCCCGGACCCGAACGTCCCAGGCTCTAACGCCGTGGGATCGGACGTCCACGGGACGCCGGCCGGCTGGGCTCCCGGAGTGCCTGGGCCCTCCGTCTCCGCGCCTCCCGCCGGCGACGGCTACCGGAGGCTGTCCGACCTGGCTCGCGAGGCACGGGCGGGCGCGTACGGTGACAGCGGCGCCCAGGACCACCGGCACGGCATGCGGGGGCACGGAGCCGGAGGGCACGGCTACGGAGCCGGAGAGCCCTTCGCCCCCCACGGCCCCTTCACGAGGCGGGAGCCGTACCAGCCCTACGGGTCGCCCTACCCCCCGCCGAGCCCCTACGCCCCGCCCACGCCGCCGCTCGCGCGGCCGGCGAAGCCGAAGCGTCCCAGGTCGTTCGTCAGCGGCCTCACCATCTGCCTCGCCCTGATCGTTGGAGGGATCATGGTCACCATGCAGCGGACCGGCTCCGGCTCGGTCGGCCTGCCGGTCGTCGGCGGGGCGGTTCTCGTCACGATCGGGGCTGGCCTGCTGGTCGCGGCGTGGTTCGGCCGGGGCGCGGCGCTGATCGCGGCGGGGACGATCGTGGCCCTCGTGCTGGTGGGAAGCTCGACGGTGAACGGCATCCCCCGCAAGGTCGGCAGCTTCGTCTGGCACCCTGTCGGCTCCGTCCAGTCGCCCGGCGCCTACGAACTGGGCATCGGCGAGGGGAAGCTCGACCTGAGCGACGTGACGCTCAAGCCGGGCGGCCGGGTCAGATTCGACGCCTCGGTGTCGATGGGGCAGCTCACGGTGATCGTCCCGACGACCGCCCGCGTGGAGGTGCACGGCTCCGCCAAGCTGGGCGAGGTGAAGATCGACCACAAGGTCGAGGACGGCAGCGACGTGCGGTTCGACCGCGTCCTCGAGCCGGAGACGCCCGTCGAGGGCGACGTGCCGACGATCGAGCTGCACGTCAAGGCCGGGCTCGGCGACGTGGAGGTGCGCCGTGCGGCCTGAGTCGCGACCCGAGCGCCCGCGCCGGGTGCACCGTACGAACTGGATGTGCCTGCTGTGCGGCCTGCTGTTCATCGGCATGGGCATCCGCTACCTGACCGGGCCCGATCCCGACGCCGTCATCATGGCGCCCGTGCTCGTCGGGGGGCTGGGCTTCGCGGCCTTCGTCGCCATCCTCGCCAAGGCCATCCGCCGCTGAAGCCTCCCGGCGGCCTCCCGGTCTCACGGGTACGCCCGGCCGGCCGCGTTAGACTGAACCGATGTCCTCGCTGCTGGCCCTGGAATTCGTGAGCACCATCCGTGCGGACCGGTCCGGCCCGGTGGACGCGCTGGAGGACGTCGGCGGCCTTACCGCCTGGGTCGGCGACCACGCGCCCGAGCTCGACATCGACCCCGCCACGTTCGTCGCCACTCCCGAGATGCGTGACGAGGTCGTGGCGCTGCGACAGGCGATCCGCGCGCTGTTCGCCCGGGCCGTGTCCCCCGGGCCGGCGAGCGGCGCGGACGCGGCCCGGCTGCCGGCCTTCGAGCCCTCCCTCGATCTCGTGAACGCCACCGCTGCGGCGGTGCCCGTCGCCCCCCGGCTCGAATGGCCGCCGGACGAGGCGCCCCGCGCCCGGACCCTGCCCGCGCGGGCCGCCGGCGACTCCGCCCGCCTGCGCGCGGCCCTCGCGGCCGCCGCTGTCGACCTGCTGGGCGGGCCGCACCGGGAGCAACTCCGCGCCTGCCCGGCCCCCCGGTGTGTGCTGTATTTCGTCAGGGAGCACCCGCGCCAGGAATGGTGCTCCGTGGCCTGCGGAAACCGCGCCCGCGCGGCTCGTCACTACCGCCAGCACAAGAACGTCTGACCCCCTCCACAGCCACCCTTTCCGATCCCGGCGCTGACAGGGGCATACTCAGTATGCATACTGAGTATTCATGTCGGTACGACACGGCCTGCTCGCCCTGCTGAGCCGGGGCCCGCGCTACGGCTATCAGCTCAGGGCCGAGTTCGAGGCGTCCACGGCGGAGACCTGGCCACTGAACATCGGACAGGTCTACACGACGCTGTCCCGCCTCGAACGCGACGGCCTGGTGTCCCGCGACGACCAGGGCGACCAGAACGAGCAGGGCCGGGTCCGCTACGCGATCACCCCCGAAGGCCGCGACGAGCTCGACCGGTGGTTCGCCAAACCCGTCTCCCGGGCCGACCGGCCCCGCGACGAGCTCGTCATCAAGCTCGCGATGGCGGTCACCACGCCCGGCGTGGACGTGGCGGCGGTCATCCGGGCCCAGCGGTCCGCGACGATGCGGGGCCTGCAGGAGCTCACTCGTGCCCTGCGGAGCCTCGACGCGTCGTCCGAGGCCGCACAGCGCCTGGTCATCGACTCGATGATCTTCCATGCCGAGGCGGAGCAGCGCTGGCTCGACCACTGCGAGGCCGTCCTCGCCCGTCCCTCCGAGGAGAATCCGTGACCGAAAACCGATCTCCGGACCGGTTACCCGCGCCGGACGGCGAGCCGGTCGTCCGCATGACCGGCGTCGTACGCGTCCACGGCGAGGGGCCGGGGGCCGTCCACGCGCTGCGGGGCGTCAGCCTGGACGTCGCCGCCGGGGAGCTGGTCGCGGTCATGGGCCCGTCCGGGTCCGGCAAGTCCACCCTGCTCAACCTCGCGGGCGGGCTGGACCGCCCGACGGAGGGGTCGGTGACGCTCGAAGGCCGCGAGCTGCGGGATCTGGCGCCGAAGCAACTGGCGGAGCTGCGCCGCAGGAGCGCCGGATACGTCTTCCAGGACCTCAACCTCATCCCGTCGCTGACCGTCGCCGAGAACGTCGCGCTGCCGCGCGAGCTGGACGGCGTCCGTACGGCGAAGGCCAGGCGGGAGGCCCTCGCGGTGCTGGAGGAGGTCGGGCTCGCCGACCTGGGCGACCGGTTCCCCGACGACCTGTCGGGCGGCCAGCGCCAGCGGGCCGCCATCGCCCGCGCGCTGGTCGGGGAGCGGCGGCTGCTCCTGGCGGACGAGCCGACCGGCGCCCTCGACACCCGGGCGGGCGACGAGATCATCCAGGTGCTCCGGCAGCGAGCCGACGCCGGGGCCGCCGTGCTGCTGGTCACGCACGAGCCGCGCTACGCCGCCTGGGCCGACCGCGTCGTCTTCCTCAAGGACGGGCAGATCGTCGACTCGGCGGCCGCCGGGATGGAGACCGCCCGATGAGTGGGCTGAGAGCGTCATTACGGATCTCCCGCCGCAACGCCCGGCGGTCCAAGTGGCGCAGCGCGCTGATCCTCGCGATGATCGGGCTTCCGGTCGCCCTCGCCGCCTTCG
This sequence comes from Microbispora sp. H10830, assembly GCF_014161375.1. NCBI lineage: Bacteria > Bacillati > Actinomycetota > Actinomycetes > Streptosporangiales > Streptosporangiaceae > Microbispora > Microbispora sp. H10830. The sequence continues at coordinate 136,624 of NZ_JABBWX010000003.1, read as the reverse complement.
TGCTGACCGCCGTCCTCGGCCCGGGACCGGTGCCCGACCGTCAGCACTACCCCCTCGGGCAGGCCGACGCGCTGATGACCGGCGCCCACGAGTGGGTGAACCTCAGGCAGGACGCCTGGGCGGAGGAGGTCTCCTGGGAGCCAGGACGGAAGCACACGCCCTTCACCGGGGCCGAGATCACGACGGTCCTCGCGCCCGGCAGCCGGGTCATCCCGGTCGCCCAGGGAAACGTCCGTTACCTCACTCCGGAGGGGTACGGGATGGGACAGATCCGTCAGGTCGATCTACGCGATCCGATGTCCAGGGGCACCTTCCGGCTCACCGAGGGCAGGCTTCCCACCGCTCCCGGCGAGGCCGTCGTTTCCGCCGCGATGCTGCGCCCGGACATGGCTCCCGGCGTCACGCTCTTCGCCGGGGAGGCACGCCGGCCGCTCCGGGTCGTCGGCGTCGCCCTGTTCGACCTGACGGGGACCTCGCCCGACCTCACGGTCTTCCCCGGCAGCCTGCCCGACACCGCGTTCGGGCCGATGAATCCCCTGCTGATGTCGCGCGGCTGGCTCGTCGACTCTCCGCGTCCGGTGACGTGGGCGGACGTGCGGAGGCTCAACGCGCGCGGCCTCGCCGTCGTCAGCCGCGCCGTCCTCGACCGGGTCAGGCCGGACGAGCCGTCGCCGCGCGGGCCCTCCCTCCCGCAGAGCGCGCCGTGGGTCGCGATCATGCTGCTGGAGGTCGTCCTGCTGGCCGGGCCGGCCTTCGCCGTGGGGCGGTTGCGGAGGTCTCGCGAGTTCGCGCTGGTCGCCGTCCAGGGCGGCTCCCCCGCGCACCTGCGGACGATCGCGCTCGCCGACGGCCTGCTGTTCGGCGTCGCCGCCTCGGTGGTCGGCGCGGCGCTCGGCGTCGGCGCGGCCTGGCTCGCGAGACCGGCTCTGGAGCGGCGGGCGGGCTACCTGCTCCCCCCGTTGGCCGTCCCCTGGGCGGCGGTCGCCACCGCCGCGGTGCTGGGCGTCGTCGCCGGGTTGCTGGCCGCCCTCGCCCCGGCCGTCGCGGCGAGCCGTACGGACCCCGTCGCCGTGCTGTCGGGCAGGCGCGAGCGGGGCCGCGAGCGCGCGGGCCGGCCGCTGCTCGGGATCGCGCTCGTCGTCGCGGGCACGGCGGCGACCATCGTGAGCGGCGGTCACGAGCTCGGCTGGATCGCTACCTCGGCCCTGGTCACCCAGCTCGGCCTGGTCGCCCTGACGCCGGTGCTCATCGCGGCGGCGGCCCGGCTCGCCGCCCGGCTCCCCCTGCCGCTCCGGTTCGCCGCCAGGGACGCCGTACGCAACAGGGGCCGTACGGCGCCCGCCGTCGCCGCGGTGATGACCGCGGTCGTGGCGCTCACGGCGGTGGGGGTGACCTGGCAGAGCCGGCTCGCGCAGAAACCGGTGTACGTGCAGGACTACCCCCAGGCGCCCACCGGAGCCCTGTGGATCGCCGGACCGGACCTCACTCCCGGGCTCTGGGACCGCGTCCGCTCCGCCGTCCGCGAGGAACTGCCCGCCGGTGTGCCGCTGGTGGAGGTGCGGACGCTCACGTCGAGGTCCGGCGTCCCGATGTACGCCTCGGTGCCGGACACCGCCCCCGACGTCAGCAGAGTGGAGTGGTCGGACGCGAGCCAATCCGGGGGCCTCCTGGTCGGGACCGACGACCTGCTCCGTTACGTGCTACGGCGCGACGACCCCCGGGCGGTGGCGGCACTCCACGAGGGGAAGGCCGTCGTGCTCAACCCGGCCGTGATCCGGGACGGACGGCTGAGGATCGACTTGATCCCCGTGGCCGGGCCGGGCGATTCGGTGCCGCTCACGCTGCCCGCCGCCGGCGTGCGGGCCAACGGGGAGGGCTGGGCCCGTGCGGTCGTCGCGCCCGAGGTGGCCGCGAAGAACGGGTACGCCACCATCACCACCATGCTCGTGGTGGACCCCGCGGACTTCCGCACCCCGAGTGCGACGGCGGAGCGGATCACCGCGAAGGTGGAGCGGATCACCGGCAAGGCGACCGTGCGACTCGAGGTGCCGGAGGCTCCCGACGACACGATCATCCTGATCGTGCTGGGCATCGCCGCGGCCGTCCTCGTGCTGGGAATGACGTTCGTCGCCACCATGCTGGCCGCCGCCGAGGCGCGTCCCGACCTGGAGACCATGTCGGCCGTGGGGGCGGCCCCACGGGTGAAACGCGCGGTCGTCGCCGGGCAGGCCCTGGTGATCGCACTGCTGGCCTCGGTCACGGGCGTGCTCGCCGGCCTCGCTCCGGGCATCGCCGCGGCCCGGCAGGGCGTATCCCATCCGGTGGCGTTCCTGCGCGCCGACGGAGTGACGACGATCGTGCCGGCGGGCGCCGCGCCCGCGTTCGCGATCCCCTGGGCGCTCGTCGGACTGCTGGTCGTGGTGCTTCCGCTGCTGGCCGCGCTCGGCGGCGCGGTGTTCACGCGATCACGGCTGCCACTCCCCCGGCGAAGGGTCACCTGATCTTCTAATGGACTTTCCCGCGAGATCCCGTTAGTCTGCTCTCATCTCCTAACGGAACCATCCGTTAGATCTCGTCATGGAGGGGCAGGCTATGAGCTTCACCACGGGGCACGTCGGGCTGAACGTCTCCGACCTCGACAGGTCGGTCGGCTTCTACCGCAAGGTCTTCGGCTTCGATGTGGCCGGCGAGTCGGCCGACGAGGCGCGCCGGTACGCGTTCCTCGCCCAGGACGGCACGCTGGTGCTGACGCTGTGGCAGCAGAGCGAGGGCAGGTTCGCCCCCGGCCTGCCGGGGCTGCACCACCTGTCCTTCCAGGTGCCGGACATCGACGCCGTACGCAGGGCGGAGGCCGTCGTACGGGAGACCGGGGCGACGATCCACCACGGCGGCATCGTCCCGCACCGCGAGGGCGGCTCCTCGGGCGGCCTGTTCTTCGAGGACCCCGACGGGATCCGGCTGGAGATCTACGCGCCGAGCGGCGCCGAGGAGCGCCCCGCTCCCCGGTCCGACGCCCCGACCTGCGGCTTCTTCTAGAGATGCGGCACGCGGGAGAGATCGCGGTCCAGCGCCGCACGGGTGTCCGGCTGGCCGAGCACGGGTCGGCCCGCGTACGGGCCGAGATCCCGGAGGTCGCGGCGCGGTTCCTGGAGTCCCAGCGCATGGTCGTGATCGGCGCGGAGGACCGTGAAGGCCGGGTGTGGGCCGCGCCGCTCACCGGCCGGCCGGGCTTCGTCACGCCGGCCGGCGACCGCACGATCCTCGTGGACGCGGTGCCCGGCGCACCGCTCGCGGGACTGTTCGACGACGAGCACGACATCGGCATGCTGGCCGTCGAGCCGTGGTCCCGGCGCCGGATGCGGGTCAACGGGCGGGCCCGGAGGGACGGCGACCGCCTGATCGTACGGACCGAGCAGGTGTACTCCAACTGCCCCAAATATCTGCAGAAGCGTACGATCACGGAGGACCTGGAGCCCGGTGAGCGGACGTCACGGTCCGGGGACCGCCTGTCGGAGGCCCAGCGGGAGTGGATCAGAGCCGCCGACACCTTCTTCGTCGCGACGCACGCGCCCGGGCTCGGCTCGGACGTCTCGCACCGGGGCGGCAACCCCGGGTTCGTCGAGGTGGTGGACGACCGGCGGCTCGTCTGGCCCGACTACGCCGGCAACCTGATGTACATGACGCTCGGCAACCTGGAGCTGAACTCCGCCGCGGGCCTGCTCTTCCTCGACTGGACCACCGGTGACGCGCTGCACCTGACCGGCAGGGCGCGGGTCGAGTGGGACCCGGGCGACGTGCCGGGCGCGCAGCGGCTGGTCACGTTCGACGTCGAGCAAGTGCTCCAGGTCGGCGGCGCGAGCCCGCTGCGCTGGGCGTTCGAGGAGTACTCCCGGTTCAACCCGCCCGTCAGGGGTGCGTGAGGGCGGCCTCCACGGCGGAAAGGCAGCGTTCGACGACGGGCCGGGGGGCGAAGGCGTACGTGCCGTCGCCGAACAGCTCGAACGTCATGAACCCGTCATAATCGCGGCGGGAGAATGCGGCGAGGTAGCCGGCCAGCGGCAGCTCCCCGTCGCCCCACGCCAGGTGCCCGGCCGGGCGGCCGTCGATGAGGTGCACGTGGCGGACCCGGTCGCCGAGCGCGTCGAAGTAGTCGTCCACGCTCTCCCCCGCGACCGCCATGCCCACGGTGTCGAGCACGGCGGCGAGGTTCGGCGCGCCGACCTCGTCCAGCATCCGGGCGAGCGCCCGCGAGTCGTTGAGCAGGTTCGACTCCACCCGCTGGAGCGGTTCGAGCACGCAGGTCACCCCGAACCCCCCGGCATATCCGGCGATCTCGGCGAGCGCGTCGGCGGACCTGCGCCACGCCGCCTCCACCGGCTCGTCCTCGTAGCCCCGGCCCGGCGTGAGCAGGAGCAACTCGGCGCCGAGCTCCGCGCACAGCTCGGCCGCCCGGCGGAACATCGCGATGCTGGAGGCACGCAGCCGCGTGTCGGCCGAGGCGATGTTGACCGGGTACATCACCTGCTCGGGCGTGAGACACCGCACCCGCAGGCCGCGCGAGGCGGCCCGGCGGCGTACGGCGCGGGCCTCGGCGTCGCTCACCTGCGGCACGTGGAAGTGGGGGGCGATCCCCCACAGCTCCAGTTCCTCGCGGCCGAGGTCGGCGGCGTCGTCGAGGAACCGCTCGAACGGCAGGTGCTGATAGGAGAAGTTCGATCCGGTGATGAGGGGCATGGAACTCATTTTCCGACTCCGTCCGCGAGTCCTTTGACGATGTAACGCTGCCCGGCGAAGAACAGCAGCACGACCGGGAAGGCCGCGATCGCCATGCCGGCGAAGACGACGGGAAACTCGGTGCCGTGCTTGCTCATCAGGCTCATCAGGCCGACGGGAAGGGTCTGCACGCCCGCGCCGCTGGTGAAGACCATCGCGAACAGGTACTCGTTCCAGGCGAACAGGATGTGCAGCAGCACGGTCGAGGTGATGATCGGCTTGCACATGGGCAGGATGATCCGCCAGAAGGCGGTCCACCGGCCGCAGCCGTCCATCTCGGCCGCCTCGTCCACCTCCCGCGGCAGGTCGAGCATGTACGCCCGGATGAGGAAGGTGGTGAAAGGCACCCGGAAGGCCGTGTAGAGGATGAGCAGCGCCCAGAAGCTGTTGTACAGGCCCATGGCCTGGAACATCTTCACCAGCGGCACGAGCGCCACGCTCGGGGCGAGCATCAGCCCGCCGAGGATGATCCCCGTGGTCAGCTTGGAGAACGGGATGTTCACGCGGGTGAGGCCGTAAGCGGCCCACGCGCTGACGAACACGGTCGCGACCGTCGAGGTCACGGTGACCAGCACGCTCGTGGTGAGATAGTTGCTCACCCCGCGGTTCCAGGCCTTCTGGTAGCTGTCGAAGCTCCAGTGGGAGGGCAGCGAGAAGGGGTTGCCGAAGATCTCGCCGTTGGTCTTGAACCCGTTGAGCACCATCCACAGCAGCGGATAGACCACCACCGCCGCGAGGCAGAGCAGGAACGCCCACAGGAACACCCGGGCGACCGCCCCCAGGAAGCCGATGCGACTCACCACGCCACCCTTCTCCTGCGCGCGACCCACAGTTGCGCGACGGCGATGCCGAGCGTGACCACGAAGATGACGGTCGCGATCGCGGCGGCGTAGCCGAAGTCGTTGCGGACGAAGCCGCTGCGGTAGAGCCAGGTCCCCAGCACCTGGGTCGAGTTGTCGGGCCCGCCGCTGGTCATCACCATGACCTCGTTGAACACCTGGAACGCCCCCGAGATCGTGACCATCGACATCACGCCGGTCATCTCTCGCACCAGGGGGACGGTCACGTGGAAGAAGCGGCGGACCGGCCCGGTGCCGTCGAGGGCCGCCGCCTGGTAGATCTCGCGCGGGATCCGCTGGATGGCGACGGCGAACAGCAGCGTGGAGTAGCCGAAGCCCTGCCACTGGCTCATCGCGATGATCGCCGGCATGGCCGTGCTCTCCTCGCCCAGCCACGAGTGGCCGAGACCGCCGAGGCCGACCGCCTGCAGCAGGTGGTTGAGCAGGCCGAGGTCGGGCTCGTAGATGAAGTAGAAGAGCAGGCCGGCGACGGTCAGCGAGATCGCGGAGGGGATGAAGTAGATCGCCCGCAGGAGGCGCTGCCACCGCTCGCTGCGCACGCCTTCGATGAGCGCGGCCAGCACGAGCGCGCCGAACACCTGGAACACGATCGACACCACGGCGTACAGCACGTTGTTGCCGAGCGACCGCCAGAAGACCGGGTCCTCGACGAGCTTGGTGTAGTTGGCGAAGCCGACGTACTCCTGGCTGCCGCTGTAGATGTCCCACTTGAGCGTGCTGAACCCGAGGTTCTCGGCCAGCGGGAAGTAGACGAACACCCCGACCAGCACGAGGGCGGGAACGACCCACGCGAGCCCGAGCGCCCGTTTGCCGATGGTGCGCACCTGCTCTCCTTCGGCTACTTCGCCGACGCCGAGGCCTGGCGGACGCTGTCGAGCACCTGCTCGGGGGTCTTGCCGCCGGTGATCAGCGCCTCGCCTCCGGACAGCCAGGCGTCGGCGACGTCGGGCACGGTGACGGTGTCGAGCCAGGCGGCCAGCTTCGGCGCCTTGTTGACCAGCCCGACGCCCTCGTAGACCGCCTTGCTGGAGGTCTCGGGCGTGACGGCCCCGATGACCGTGCTGGGCTGGCCGTACGGCGGGGACGACAGGGTCTTGGCGTTCTTCACGCTCGTGACGAACTTCATGAAGTCGACCGCGAGCGGGATGCGCGGGGAGGCGGCGTTGACCAGGTATCCCTCGGGCGCGCCCTCGATCACCGTGGGGTCGCCCTTCGCCCCCTGCGGCGCCGGCAACTGGAAGATGCCGAAGTCGTCCGTGGGGAGCTTGCCCTTGGCGGTCTCGTTGTCGAACTCCAGGATCTCCTGGTAGTACATGGCCGCCTTGCCGTCGGCGAACTTCTCCTGCGCCGAGCTGTACAGCACGCCGTTGGTGCCGCTCTTGGTGTCGGTGCAGGTGTCGACGAGGGTCTTGAACCGGGTCAGCGCGGTGACGTAGCCCGGGTCGTCCAGCTTCGCCGTCGCGGGCTTGAGGTCGGCCTGCAGGGTGTCCCACGGCACGTCGTAGGCGAACATCTGCTGCAGGTAGTGGAGGGCCGGCCAGCCGTCCTTGTTGCCGAACGCGATCGGCTCGTACCCGGCCTTGCGCAGCGGGCCGCAGGCGGCGATCAGGTCCTCGAAGGTGGCCGGCACCTTCACCCCCGCCTTGGCGAACGCGGCCTTGTTGTAGCCCATGAACTTGCCGTTGCCGTACAGCGGGATCCCGTAGTACTTGCCGTCGTAGGCGAAGGCCGACAGCGCCCCCTCGCTGAAGGTCTTCCCCCATTCCGTGCCCGGCCCGACGACCTTGGTGAGGTCGGCCGCGCGGCCGCCGCGGACGAAGTTCTCCGCCCAGTTGCCGGTCCACGTGAAGTAGACGTCCGGCAGGGCGTTCGACGCGGTCAGCGTCTTGGTCTTGTCCTTGATGCTCTGGTCGGTCTCCTGGATGAGCTGGATCTTCACCCCGGGGTGGAGCTTCTCGTACTCGGCGGCCAGGTCCTCGAAGTACGGCTCCAGCGGCTCTCCGGCGAACTTGGTGAGGATGCTCAGGGTGCCCGAGTAGTCGGGGGCGGCGGTCACGTCGGCCGCGGGAGCCTTGTCCGCCTGCCCGCCGCCGGTGCACCCGGCGAGGGCGAGCACCGACGTCCCGGCGAGTGCCGCGAACGTCGTCAGTGCGCGAGGGCGCATGGGCTTCCTCTCTCTCTGGTCTGTCTGGGGCTGGTCCGGCTGCGGAGGGAGGACCGCCGGTGCCGGGGCCCTGGGATCCGCCGGGCACCGCGTTGCCATGACACCGGGATCCGCCGGGACGCGCCGCGGCACGACCCGCCTGGTGTGGGGTGACTGTACAGAGCATCTGATACCGGTACCAGCCCTAGTTTCAAGAATTTTTTCCCGCGCGACGCCCCCAGGACCGCGTGAGGCCATAAACAGCAGCTAGATGCCGCCTGAGTGCGAGAAAAAAGGTCGCGGTGTTGACGTCGTACGTTCACCTGTGCCAGCGTGACCCCGGCGTGATACCGGTATCAGGCAGCAGGGGCGCCGCCGGTCCGCAGGTGATCCCGAAAGGACGCGACAATGCTCGGATTCAACGAGCCGGAATTCCTCTCCCAGCTGGCGAGCGCGGTGGCGCTGCGCCCGCAGATCGAGGAACTGGTCGATCGGCTCGTGGACGGGGGATTCGACAACCTCTACCTCGTCGGCGCCGGCGGCACCTACGCCCAGATGTGGCCGTACGAGCGCCTGGCTCGCCAGCGGTCCACCCTCGACGTGCGCGCGGTGATCGCGGCCGAACTGGTCGCCGCGGACGAGAAGGCGCTCGGCGAGCGCTCGGTGGCCATCTTCACCTCGGTCTCCGGCACCACCGAGGACGTCGTCCGGGCCATCGAGTTCTGCAGGTCGAAGGGCGCCTACACCGTCGGCTTCACCGGCTACCCCGACTCACCGATCGCCCAGAACGTCGACCTCGCGCTGCTGACCGAGCCCAAGACGTGGCCGTTCGACATGCAGATGCTGCTCTTCATGGGCCGGCTGCTGTCGCGGCGGGGCGAGTTCGACGGCTACGAGAAGTTCGCCGCCGAGTTCGACGACATCCCGCGGATCCTCCTGGAGGTCTCCAAGCAGGCCGAGCCGGTCGCGGAGGCGTTCGCCGACGCCCACAAGGACAGCGACTACTACTTCCTCATCGGCGGCGGGAACCTGTGGGGGTTCACCTACCTCTACTCCATGTGCATCCTCGAGGAGATGCAGTGGCTGCGCACCACGCGGGTGCACAGCGCCGAGTTCTTCCACGGCTCGCTCGAACTGCTCGAAGAGAACACCAGCGTGCTCGTCTTCCAGGGCGAGGACGAGGCGAGGGCGCTCACCGACCGCGCCGAGGCCTTCGCCAAGCGGATCTCCAAGGACGTCACGGTCTTCGACACGAAGGACTACCCGCTCGACGGCATCAGCCCCGAGTTCCGCGGCCTGCTCGCGCCGCTCGTCCTCGACACCGTCATGAGCCGCGTCAGCAAGCACCTGGAGCGGGTGCGCGACCACTCGCTCGACCTGCGCCGCTACTACCGCGTCATGGACTACTGACCCCGCCGTCCCCCCTTCCGGGCCCTCGCGCGTGCCTGCGCGGGGGCCCGTCCACAGGAGAGTCCTTTGAGAGTCCTCGGCTTCGGCGACAACATCGTCGACCGGTTCGTCGACCGCGGCGTGGAGTACCCGGGCGGCAACAGCGTCAACGTGGCCGTCTACGCCCGCCGCCTCGGCCTCCAGGCGGCCTACCTGGGCGTGTTCGGCGACGACGAGCTCGGCGACTTCCTGCGTACCTCGATCGCCGCCCAGGAAGTGGCGATCGACCACTGCGTCGTGCGGACCGGCGAGAGCGGCGTCTCCACCCTGCGCGTGGACGACGGCGACCGCGTCTTCCTCGGCTGGAACGGCGGCGGCGTCACGCTGCGGGAGCCGCTCGTCCTCGGCGACGACCTGCTGCGGTACGCCGCCTCCTTCGACCTGGTGCACTCCAGCGTGTACTCCCGAAGCGAGACCGAGCTGCCCAAGCTGGCCGGGCTCGGCCCGGTGGTGAGCTTCGACCTGTCCAGCGAGGACGAGTTCCGCACCCCCGGCTACCTCGACCGGATCTGCCCGCACGCCGACCTGGTGCTGCTGTCGTGCTCACACCTCGACGAGGCCGCCACGCGGGCGCTGCTGGCCGAGGCCGTACGGCGCGGCGCGCGGCTCGCGCTGGCCACGCGCGGTGTGGAGGGAGCGATCGCGCACGACGGCAGGGTCACGGTCGCGACCGCCGCGCGCCGGGTGGAGGACCCCGGCCTGATGGTCGACACGATGGGCTGCGGCGACGCCTTCCTCGCCGGGTTCGCCGTCTCGCTGCTGCGCGGCGGCTGGACCACCGGCACGTCCCCGGACCGCGACGCCGTCAAGCGCGCGCTCCACGACGGCGCGCGGTCGGCCTACGAGCAATGCCTGGTGGAGGGCGCGTTCGGCCACGGACGGCCCGTTCTCACTAAGCTGCCCTGAGATCGAGAGGGAGGAACGCCAGCCATGCCAGCTGAGCGGAGCCAGGCCGCCGGGCGGGTGACGATCTCCGAGGTGGCGGCCGAGGCGGGAGTCGGGCGGGCGACCGCCGCCCGCACGCTCGGCGGGTATGGACACGTCAGCCCGGAGCTGCGCCAACGCGTGCTCGCCGCGGCCGAGAAGCTCGGCTACCGCGCCAACGCCCTCGCCCGCAGCATGTCGACCGGTGTGAGCCACACCATCGGGGTGATCGTCGCCGACATCGGCAACCCCTTCTTCGCCGGACTGGTCCGCGGCGTCTGCGACGCCTCCCGGGCCCGCGGCTTCGACACGATCGTGCTGAGCACCTACGAGGACCTCGACGAGGAGGTCGCCGCCACCAACGTGCTGATCGACAAGCGCGTCGACGGCATGATCATCGCGTCCGCCGCGGTCAGCGGCCGGGAGGTCGGCCACGTCAAGGAGGCGCTGACGCGCGGCGTCCCCGTCGTCCTGGTCGACCGGGCCATCCCGGCGCTCGACCTCGACGCGGTTGTCATCGACAACCGCGACGCGGCGCGTGAGGCGGTCGAGCGGCTGATCGCGGCGGGGCACCGGCGGATCGGCTTCGTGTGGGGACCGCCCATGGCGCAACCGCCGGCGACCCGGCGCGAGCTGCTGGCGGCGGCGTCCCGCAACCTGTGGACCGACGGCGAGCGCCTGCGCGGCTACCTCGACGCGCTCGACGACGCGCGGATCCCCTTCGACCCCGAGTTGGTGATGGTCGGGCGCAAGGTCGAGGAGCGGGTGACCCAGGAGGTCGCGCGCATGCTCAGCCTGCCCGACCGCATCACCGCGCTCTTCTGCACGGAGACCGAGGCGGTGACGGGGGCCCTGCGCGCCCTGCGGGCCGCCGGGCTCTCCTATCCGCGCGACGTCGCGCTCATCGGGTTCGACGACAGCGCCTGGGCGGCGGTCATGGATCCGCCGCTGACGATGATCGCGCAGCCGGTGCACGAGCTCGGCGCGAAGGCGGCCGAGGTGCTCCTCGACATCGTGCAGGGGGCCGAGGCCGGCCGCGAGACGCACACGCTCCGCTCGCGCCTCATCGTGCGGTCGTCGGTCGGCCCCCCGCCTGGCGTCTGAATCGGACCCGGCCTACGAGGCGATGGAGCGCCGATTCCTTTTGGTGGTGGCCGGGGTCTACATGAGAGAGATCGGCCCGCGTGCCGGGCCGATCTCTCTCATGTACGCCGAGAAAGAAAAGCCGATCGTCAATGAGCATTCCCGCGACCATGCGCGCGCTGCAGCAGACTTCTCTCAACGGCCCGCAGGACATGCGCCTGATCACCGACGCACCAGTGCCGAGCCCCGGCCAGGGCGAGGTCCTGGTCCGCGTCACCGCCGCCGGGGTCAACTTCGCCGACATCTCGAAGTCCCACGGCACGTTCCTGGACGGCCCGCGGCCGCCGTACCTGGCCGGTTTCGAGGCCGCCGGTGAGGTCGTCGCGATGGGGGAGGCGGTGACCGGTCCGCGACCGGGGACCCGCGTCACCGGCGTCGGAAACGGCGCTTTCGCCGAGTACATGGTGATGCCCGCGGCCGCGGCGATGCCGGTGCCCCCCGGCTGGACGGAGCAGCAGGCGCTCGGCCTGGCCGTGAACTGGCCCACCGCGCTGGCCGCTCTCAAGCCTCTGGGCGGAATCACCGCAGGGCAGACCGTGCTGATCCACGCCGCGGCGGGCGCGACCGGCCAGGCCGCGGTCACAATGGCCAAACACTACGGCGCGACGGTCATCGCCACCGCCTCGCCGGCCAAGCACGAGACAGTGCTGGCACTGGGGGCCGACCACATCCTGGACTCCCTCGGCGGCGACCTCGCCGCCGAGGTGCTGCGGCTGACCGGCGGCGCCGGCGCCGACCTTGTGCTGGAGTCGGCGGGCGGCGCCACCTTCAAGGCCGGCCTGGCCGCCGCCAAGCGGGTCACCGGCCGTGTCGTCGTCTACGGCCTCGCAGGCGGCGAAGCCGCGATCACCAACTGGGACCTGGTGTACAAGCACCAGGTCCACGTCATCGGTCTCAACATCGGCGTGCTGATCCAGGCCGCACCGCAGATCTTCGGCGAGGTCGTGGGTGAGCTGTCCGCGCTCATCGCCGCCGGCGTGCTCGCCCCCGGCCGGCCCACCGCGTACGAACTGGCCGACGGCCCGAAAACGCTCGCGGAACTGGAAACCAGAGCCACCATCGGCAAGCTGGCCCTGCTGCCCTGAGAAACCCCCCTGGTAGCGAGCCGGTGACGCCGCACACCGGACCTGGCCCGCTACGCGACCTTCCGCGGCATGATCCTGCAGCTCGACGAGGTCTGATCGCGAACGCCGCCTCTGCGAGAGGATACGGAGATCGACAGAAACCGGCGACCGAAGATCGCGAGGCTCTCGGCGTGACATCGCATCCGCGGGCGGCACCGAATCACGACCGGTTCACCGCCGAGACCGAGCGGTTCCGCCGGGAGCTGTTGGCGCACTGCTACCGCATGGTCGGCTCGGCGCACGACGCCGAGGACCTGGTGCAGGAGACGTATCTACGGGCGTGGCGGTCCTACTCCGGATTCGAGGGCCGGGCGTCGATCCGGTCCTGGCTTTACAAGATCGCCACCAACGCCTGCCTGACGGCGTTGGAGCCGCGCCCGATCCGGGTGCTGCCCTCGGGTCTGACAGGCCCGTACGACGGACCCGATCGCCCGCCGAGTCCTCTTGCGCCGGGCGAGGTCTCGTGGCTGGAACCGCTGCCGGACGCATGGATCGCCCCGCCCGCCGACGATCCGGCCGCGGTGGTCGTCGAACGCGAGTCGCTGCGGCTGGCGCTCATCGCCAGCCTGCAGCACCTGCCCGCCCGCCAACGTGCGATTCTCATCCTGCGTGAAGCGCTGGCCTTCTCGGCGGCCGAGACCGCGGAGATCCTCGACACCACCACTGCGGCGGTGAAGAGCGGCCTGCAGCGCGCCCGCGCCCGGCTCGACGAACTGGAGCCCGAGGCCGCGGAGCTGCTCGAACCGACAGACCCACGGGCACGCGCGCTGCTCGACGGCTACATCGCGGCCTTCGAGCGCTCCGACGTCGGCCTGCTGAAACAGGTGCTGCGCACGGACGCGACGCTGGAGGCGACGCCATTCCGCGACTGGCAGTCGGGCCGGGCGAGGTGCGTCCACATGCTCGACGCGTACGTGCTGGGCGCACCGGGCGACTGGCGGATGATCGCGACCACCGCCAACGGCCAACCCTCCGCCGTCGTGTACCACCGGGACGCCGACGGCGTGCTCCGAGCCGCCGGCGTCGTGGTGCTGGCCCCCACCACCACCGGCATCTCCCGCGTGATCAAGTTCCACGATCCCGCACTGGTGGCGACGTTCGGCTTCCCGGACGCGCTCGCGCACTGACCCGCCGACGGGCACAGCCGGAGCCGACCACGTACACGATGCGCTCCGGCCGATTCCCGCTGTGCCGCTGCTCTTACGGCACGGCCCAGCCGTCAGCGGGGGACCAGTTCGTAGGAGCGCTGCTGGGGCAGGCCGGCGAGCCGCCGCTGGCCCTCCGTCAGCAGCGCGGCGATCGGACCGGGCTCGCGCAGCCGGGTGAGCCGGTCGCGGTTGTACTTGCGCAGCCGCGCCGCGCGCCGCTTGGCCGCCGCCGCCTTGAACGCGGCGACGTGCTCGCGGTCGGGCTTGCGCGCGCCGCTCAGCTCGTAGCCGTACGCGGTGAGCCGCTCGCCGAGCACCTCCTCGCACAGCGAGATCTCCCAGGGCTCCAGCCGGGAGGCCCACTTGCCCGAGTGGGCGGTGGTCACCTCCTCGTGCGTGTTGCTGTGCCACACCTTGTGCTTGGGTACGGCCAGCTCGGCCATGTGGCGCGGATCGCACATCGCCGGGTCGTAGTCCTCGCCGATGAACACGCACAGCTTCTTCAGCTCGGTCTCCGGGTCGGCGGTGAGGTCCTCGTACCGCAGCTCGTAGAAGCTGTCGGCCGGCAGCTTGCGCGCGTGCCGGCGGCCGAAGTCGACGGCCTCGGCCCAGTTGGCCATCGCGTGCACGGCGTCCGCCTTGTACCAGGGCATCTGCTTGAGCGAGGCCACGCAGTCGCGGCCGTCCCTGACGAGGTGGACGAACTGCGCGTCGGGGAACATCCGCATCAGCATCTCGACGTGCCGGTAGTAGCTGGGCCGCTTGTCGCCCCAGCGCGGCTTGCCGAAGCGCTCGGCGTAGCACTTGAAGACCATGCCGACGACCGAGCCGAAGCTGCCCGGGCCGAGCATGGCCGCCTGGACGAAGTCGGGGCGGCTCAGCCCGAGCTCGTGGAACTTCGTGGTCCGGCCCTCGGCGATCCAGGTCGCCAGCCTGCGCCTGTTGTCGGCCAGCCGCATGTCGCCGTACGCCCGGCGGGAGAAGTAGGCCGGGACGAGGAACCGCGTCTCGGGCGGGACCGCGATGCGCGGGTGCGAGTGCAGCATGAGCTGCAGCATGGTGGTGCCGGAGCGCGGGCAGCCGACGACGAAGACAGGTCTGTCCGAATGCATGAGTTCTATCCCCCGTGGTGAAATTGCCAGACGCCAGGCCGCCGCCCTCCCCCGGGCGCGGCTCGTGACGCGGGTCCTACGGCGTCACGCCGTACGAGCGTGCGGATCCGGCCGGGACGGCCGGTCAGACAAGGATCTTCTGTTTCTCGGCGGCGGTGTGGGGCACCTGGCGTGCTGCCAGCCAGACGCGGTAGACGAGGCTCATCTCGAACGCCAGCAGCAGCGCGCCGGCCACGATCGAGACCGGCGCCAGGGCCTTGGGACCGAACAGCGGGCCCACGACGAAGACCGCGGCGTGGAACTCGATGCCGCTCACCACGTGGGTGCGCACCCGATGCCGCACCAGGAAGACGCGGAACCGGTCATACCAGGGGAAGCGGGCATGGAACGCCTTCTGCAGGTCGACCACCGTCGCGCCGTCGTCGGCGGCGACCCCGCCGAACTCCGCGGCGGCCTGCCCCAGCTCGGTGCGCGGCCGGGAGCGAAGGACGCTCTCCGCGAGGACGTACTGCCCGTCCAGCCGCGCCTCGAGCAGCGCGCGGGTGGCGTCCTTGACCCGCTTCAGCTGGGGGCCGTTGATGTAGCGGAACAGGTCGAGCACGACGACGCCCACGGCGGCGAGCACCACGTCCGTGTCGCCCGTGCGGGTGTACTCCCCGAACCCCCACCCGAAGGCGCAGCAGACCACCCGCACCCGATCGCCGACGTAGTCGAGCCACAGGCCGAAGGGCGTCCCCGTGCCCTTGAGCCTGGCGATCTTGCCGTCCATGCAGTCGACCGTGAAACTCAGATAGAACAGAGCCGCCCCGGCGACGAGCATGCCCTCCGCGAAGGCGGCCGCCGAGGCGAAGCCGATCAGCATGGACAGCCGGGTCAGCCCGTTCGGCGTGATCGATGTGTGATTGGCCACGAGCAGCGCGAGCCGGCAGGCGAGCGGATCGACCATGAAGACGGTCCACCACGAGTCTCTCGGCTTGCGCGTCGCGAGTATGTCGTCCAGCGTGAAGCCTCCCATGCAGGCAAGAATGACTACAAGCGGTAGCCGTGGCCTGCTCTTCTGTAACAGGCAGGGCATCTCATTGCCGGTTCTTGACCGTCTCCCTCATCTACGTAAACCCTGCGCCAATCCGGTCGCCGATCGGTTACAGTCCGTGTTCGAGGGGGAGACCATGCCCGTTGTCACGTTGTACCGGCGGCTGCAGGGGCGGCTGCCGTCCTGGGAGCCCGCGCCGCGGGCCGCGCTCATCCGGGCGGACGCGGGTCCGCTCCAGGCCCAGCGCGAGACGCTGGACGTGGTGTGCGCCCTGCTGACCGAGGCGAATGTGCCGTACTTCTGCGTGCGCCCACTGCCCAACCGGCCGCCGGTGATCGCCGTGCCCGAGGACGACCGCACGCGCGCGTTCGCCGCGCTCGCGGCCGGCGGTCATCCGCTGTTCGCCGCGCGGCAGCCGTACGGCAGGCAGGGGGCGCGGGCGCGCCAGGCGGACGCGGGCCGGATGCGCCCGGTGCGGCGGGCGGCGGCGCTGCTCGGCGACGCCAAGGTCGTGCGGCTGGCCATGTATTTCGCCAGCCCCTCGCGCACGCTGATGCTCGGTCCGGAGAACGGGTGCGACCTGGAGTTCTGGGCCCGGGAGGGCGACGAGCTGGTCGCCCCGAGGCCGAACCCCGCCTGCGACCGCGTCCCCGCCGACGGCCCCACCGTGGACGGCGGCGAGGAGCTGTTCACGCCGCTGGCGTGCGCCGCCCGCCGCGCCCGCGCCTACCGCACCCGGCCGGAGTTCGTCCGGCGGCTGCTGGACGACATCGACTTCCCGATCGACGCCGTCTACACGTGGGTGGACGGCGGCGACCCGGCCTGGCGGGCGCGCCGCGACCAGGCCGAGCGCGACGAGGCGCTGCGCACCGGCGCCCCGCTGAGCGAGATGGCGACCACGGAGGCACGGTTCACCAGCAGGGACGAGCTGCGTTACTCGCTGCGCTCCCTGCTGATGTACGCCCCCTGGATCAACCGGATCTGGATCGTCACCGACGGCCAGACACCGTCGTGGCTCGACACCACCCACCCCATGGTCGCGGTGGTCGACCACAAGGAGATCTTCACCGATCCGTCGATGCTGCCGGTGTTCAACTCCCACGCCATCGAGACGCAGCTTCACCACATCGACGGGCTCAGCGAGCACTTCCTGTATTTCAACGACGACTTCTTCATGGGGCGGCCGCTGCCTCCCCGGACGTTCTTCGAGGGCAACGGGATCACCCGCTTCTTCCCCAGCACCGTCCACGTGCCCTTCGGCGTACCGGAGACCGAGGAGTCCCCGGTCCACGCCGCGGGCATGAACAACCGGCGCATCCTGGAGAACCTGACCGGCCGAACGATCACGCAGAAGCTCAAGCACGTGCCGTACGCGCTGCGCCGGTCGCTCATGTACGAGCTGGAGGGGCGTTTCGCGGCGGAGTTCGCGGCGACCGCCCGCAGCAGGTTCCGCACGTCGCGGGACATCTCGGTGGTGTCCTCGCTGGCGCACTACTACGGCTACCTGAGTGGCCGGGCGGTCCCCGGCACGGTCGACTACACCTACGTGGACCTGTCGCTGCCGAAGACGCCGGCCAAGCTGCGCCGCATGCTGGCCCGGCGCAGGCACGACGTGTTCTGCCTCAACGACACCGCCCCCACGACCGTCGACCAGGACGCGCTGCTGGCGCGGTTCCTGGATGCCTACTTCCCCACCCCGGCGCCGTTCGAGCGGTGAGCGTGCCGCAGGACGTACCTGTCCACGAACAGGCCGCGGAAGGTCCAGCGGCCGGCCGGGGCGAACGAACGGGCGACCAGGGCGCGCCTGCGGGCGGGCATCGCGTTCTTGCCCGTGTGGCCGACGACCCAGAGCGTGCGCAGCCCGTCGAGCCGGGCGGCGAGCACCCGGGTGCCCACCTCGCGGCCCGGGAAGCTGCCGTCCTGCTCGGGTGACCGGGCCAGCGCCACGTCGCGGAGCCCGCCGAAGACCGACGGGTAGACCGCTTCGTACTTCCTGACCTTGGCGGGGACGAACAGCACCCCGTCGCCCGGCTGCGCCTCGGCCGCGAGCAGCGCCATGACCGGCCGCGGGTCGTCCTGCCTGCCGTCCGGGCCGCGCGTGGCGAGCTGCCCGGGAACCGACAGGCCGAGCCAGGCGGCCAGCACGGCGGCGGCGAGGCCGGGGGGCAGCGCGGCCAGGCCCGCCCCGGCGAGCAGCGCCGCCGCTGGGACGCAGCAGAAGACGTAGCGGAACACGTACACGGGATGGACGGCCCAGGAGACCGTCAGCAGCACCAGCGCGGGCACGAGCAGCCACGGCAGCGCCAGCCGCACGAGTGCGGCGGACGTCTCGGCCTGCTCTTCAACGGGCGTCTCGGCACGCTCTCCGGCCGGCGTCTCAGCGGGCCTTTCCGCGGGATCCTTTGTGCGACGGGCCGCGCGAGCGCGGCGGACGCCCACGACCGCGGCGTACGCGAGGCCGAAGAGCGCGAGCGCCCAGGTCAGGGGGGCCACTCCGGGTCCCGTCGCCCCGCCGAGGTCGCCGGACAGCTGAACGGCCAGCCTGCCGACATCGGTCACGCCCGGCCGGGGTATCCAGCCCACCTGCGCGCTCTGCCGGGAGCCGAGCCAGGCCAGCGGCGCCACGGCGGCCAGCGCCGGCGTCGCCGCGCACGCCCACCGGAGCAACGGTCCCCTCGACAGGATCAGCGCGACGCCGTGCGCCCCCACGACCAGGAACGCGAACAGGTTGAGGTAGGCCAGCACGGTCAGCGCCGCCGCGTACGCCGCCAGGACCGCCGACGTGGGCGACCGCAGCACGCGCAGGAAGAGCAGGGTCACGCCGACGGCCGCCGCCGCCGTCATCGCGTAGGGCCGAGCCTCCTGGACATACCTGGAGAAGATGGGCATGAGGGCCAGCAGCACGCCGCCGTACAGGCCCGCCCGGGGGGCTCCGAGCGCGCGGCCGATCGCGCCGGTCCCGGCCGCGGCCAGCGCGCCCGCGACGACGGACGGGATCCGCAGCGGCACCTCGGCGGTGCCGGACAGCCCCGCGACGACGTGCATCAGCGCGTAGTACAGGCCGTGCACCGCGTCGACCGACTGCAGCAGGTGCGCCAGCTGGGGAAGGGTGCGGCCGACCGCGCTGACGGTGGCCGCCTCGTCCCGCCACGGCGGCGGCCCGCCGAGGTCCGACAACCCGGCGGCCAGCGCGAGAACGGCAGGCACGACGATCACGACGGAAGGCCGGTCCAGCCGGGCGGCCCGCTCGGGCACCTCGGCCGGGCACGCCGCGGGGCCCTCGGGCGCGATGCGTCGCGACGGCGCTTCGGCCGTACGGCGGGGCGAATGGCCGGCGGCGTGCCGGGACGGGCGGGTCATGGCCGCATGCGCGTGACCACGCGCGCCGAGGCGTGCCCGTCGTCCCAGGGGCAGTATCTGTGGGCGAACCGCTCGTAGCGGGCCGCGAATTGCCCGAGGTCGCCGTACCGCAGCACGTCGAGCACGTCGTCGGCGCTGCCGAGGACGGGCCCGGGGGCCTCGGCCTCGAAGTCGAAGTAGAAGCCGCGCACCTCGTCGCGGTAGCGCTCCAGGTCGTGCGTGAAGAACACCATGGGCCTGCCGGTGCACGCGAAGTCGAACATCGCCGACGAGTAGTCGGTGACCAGCACGTCCGCGGCGGCCAAGAGATCCGCCATGTCCGGGAATCTAGAGACATCGCGGATGCGGTCGCCGTTCGGGATCGCCATGTCGCGCGCCACCAGGTAGTGCGCCCGCACGAGCAGCACGTCGTCGTCGCCCAGCGCCCCTGCCGCCCTGACCGGGTCCAGCGCGAGCCGCCCGGTGGTGTCGTCGTCCCGCCACGTCGGCGCGTACAGGATGATCCGCCGGTCGTCCGGCAGGCCCAGCCGCCGCCGGGCCGCGCGGGCGCGTGCCGGATCGAACAGCACGTCGTTGCGCGGATAGCCCGACTCAAGGATCTCCCCCTCGTAGCCGAACGCGCCGCGCAGCGCGGAGGTGGCGAAGGGGCTCGGCGACAGCAGCAGGTCCCAGGTCGCCACCTGCCGCTCCAGTTCGTCGCGCGGCACCCGCTGCGCGTACGGCATGCCCTCCAGGTCGAGCCCCAGGCGCTTGAGCGGCGTGCCGTGCCAGGTCTGCACGACCGTCTGCCCGCGCGGCTTGCGATACCACCCCGGCTGCGTGCGCCGGTTGGCCACCACGAAGCGGCTGGTGCGCAGCGCCTCCTCGTGCTCGCGGGAGCCGTACAGGACCAGGCGCACCCCCGGCGGGACGGTGAACTGCCCGTCCCGGGTGACCCAGACGATCTCGAGGTCCGGGTGGCGGCGCGCCAGCTCCTCCGAGACGGCCCGGGGATTGCACGAGTACTGCCCCCCGCCGTAACTGTCGAACACCGCCGCGTCCCGCAGGAGCGTGCGTCGCGGCGCCGCCGCCCGCCGCCTGCGCGTCGCGTACGGCCCGCGTTCGTGCGGGCCGAGCGCGGGGCGCACCGCGAGGCTCAGGTCGCCGTCGCGGGAGGTGCGGACGGAGATCTCGTGGAACCCGGTGACCCGCGGCCGCGGCGGGTCGGCGATCAGGGCCGCGCTCAGGCGCACGCGCTCGTCCCCGCCCGCCGGTGACGAGGCGAGCACCCGCCAGGTCCCGCTGCGGAGCGCAAGCCCTTCGGACGTCCTGCCGACGGCGGCCGTCCACGTTTCCTCGTCCTGGCGGACCGGCCAGGAGTGCCGCTCCGCGCCGCGCTCCAGGACGATCCGGCCGGCCGGGTTCCGGCCCGTCCCCTCCAGGACCAGCTCGCCGGACTCCGTCCACCTGACCGTGCTGACGTGGCCGCCGGGGTCGGGGTGCGGGCCGCCGGCGGCGCGGGGGCCGAGCGTCAGCCCGCGGTCCCGGGTGAGGGAGACGCGCACGTTGCCGGCGTCGAAGACGCGCTCACCCGGGGCTCCGCTCGCCCGGCCCACCCGGGTCACACCCCGCGCCCGGACCCGCGCGTGCAACGCCCACCGGCCGGCGGGCAGGGTGTCGAGGGCGATCACGGTCTCGAAGCCTGAGTCGTCGTGGCAGGCGACCGACTGGCGGGAGTCGGCGGTCACGTCGGGCCTGCGGGTGCGCCGCACCGGCAGGGTGATCCGCTCCTCCCCCCGCTGGAGCCACAGCTCGATCCGGCTGCGCCCGCTGTCCAGGTGGGCGATGTACGCGTGGCCGGTCAGGGCGAGCCTGTCGTCCGCGTGGCGTACGTCGTCCACGTAGGCGACGAGCCGCAGGTCGCGGGTGGCGTCGAACAGCGGGCGCGGGAGCCGGGGGTCGCGGCGGAAGGGGTAGTCGAGATACCAGCGGCGGGGCCGCAGCCCCCGCCGGAGCACGCCCCTGTGCCTGATCTCCGACGCGGCGAACGTCCGCAGCTCCGCCAGCTCGCCGATCATGCCGTGGGCGGCGAGGTGGATCTGGAGCCGCCTGAGGACCGGCAGCCGTTCCACCGCCCCGGGGTCCAGGCGGCCCAGGCGGCCCAGGACCTCGGCGAGCCGGTTGGGAACCCGGTCGCGCACGGCCTCCAGCACGGCGTCGAGGTCGGGGCCCTCCGCCAGGCGCAGGTCGTAGGCCGTGCGCAACTGGGGCGCGTGCCGTCCGAGCAGGTCCGACACCTGCAGCATCGCCTCCAGGCGGCGCAGCGGGTCGGCCGGCGGCCGGGACCCGCGCGTGAGGCAGACCACGTCGCCGAGCACGTCGGCCGAAGTGGACAGCACATGCGCGGGGATCGTCACCGGGAAGTCCTCGCCCAGGCCCGCTTGGAAGGCGAACCCGTGCCGGGTCCAGAAGTCCCGGCGGAACACCGTGCCGCCCGCCCGCGGGTCGTCCAGCAGCTTCTGATGCCGGGTGATGTGCGTGCGCAGCCTGGCCTTCTGCGCCGGGACGGGCGCCTGGTCCGGCGCGTACGGCGTCCAGGTGCGGATCCGGCCGCAGGCGAGGTCGGACCCGGTGTGGTCGAGGGCGCCGACCAGCGCGCGGTAGGCGTCCGCGGGGACGACCGAGCCGGGGTCGGCGAAGGCGAGGTAGCGCCCGGTGGCGAACGCCGCCCCCGCGTTGCGCGCCGTGCCGGGGTCGTCGCCGCCGTCGCCGAGCGTGAGAAGCGTGAACCTGTGGTCGGGCGGGCGAAGGCCCCGCGGACGGCCGACGAGGATCACCTCCATGTCGTCCAGGGTCTGGTCGCGCAGGGATTCGAGGCACTCCTCGGCGTGTTCCTCCCCGCCGTGCAGGGGGACGACCACCGAGAGCCTGGCAGACACCGTCACGCCGTCAGGATGCCGACGCGCGGCGGCACGCCACCCGGCCCATCCCCATTGCCTTACGGTCGCTTTACGGCCTCTTGACCCGCGAGCCGAGCGGGGAGGTCCACCGAGCGATGGGGAGGGGATCGGGTGTCGAGGAACGTCATCGTCGTCCTCGGGGCGGACGTCACGTCCGGCGACGTACGGGAACTGGTCGAGTCGCTGGGCGGCGAGGCCGGCCAGGGCTCGCCCGATTACTCCGACGCGGTCCTCGAACGCGACGGGGGAACCGTCTGGGCGTGGCTCGACCCGGGGCTGCTCCGCTACGAGGACCTCCGGGCCGCGTACGCGTCCGCGCTGGACCTGCCGCCCCGGTCCGCTCTGGTCCTCGAGATGACCAGCGAGCCCGGGAGCCAGTGGCTCGCGGCCGAGATCGTGCTGGCGGCCGCCGATCGCTGGCCGCTGCTCGTCAGGGACTTCGGCGGCGAGATCCTCACCGTCCAGCAGTTCCACCGGCGGCTGGCGAAGCGGCGGGCGGGCTTCTTCGACGCCGCGACATGGCACGACCCGTCCCCCGCCGCGGCGCGCCGTGGCCGGGTCGCCCTCGTGACGATGGCGCTCCCCCCTGATGTGACGCCCCGGCACGTCGAACGGCTCGTCCGGTCACTGGGCGGCCTGGCGGGCCACGGCGAGGAGGCGGACGCGCTGCTGGAACGCGGGCCCGCCCGGGTCTGGGTTCAGCTGGCCGACGCGCGGGCCACCCCGCCCGGACCCGCCTCGGTCACCCGCGAAACGCTCGGAGACGCCCCCGGCACCTGCGTGCTGCTGGAGGTGTTCGAGACGCCCGGATCGCAGGTGCTGGCGGCCGAACTGGTGGAGGCCGCCGCGGCGCACTGGCCGGTGCTGGTGCGCGGCGCCTCGGGACAGTCGATGACGGTGGAGGACGTGCGGGCCAGGATCGCCATGGGCGCGATAGACGTTTTCGACCCCTGATCGTCAACCGATCTTTCCGGGCTCGGCAGGGCCCGGTAGATTCCGGCGAGGGGATCGGGCCTGGGCGGCCGGAGGCGCCGCCGTCCGCATCGCAGGGGAGGGCGCGACCGGTGTTCGGCATTTTCGCCCTGGCGTTCGGCGTGGCGTTCATCGCCGGCGGGATTCACCAGTTCCGGAGCGGCCGGGCGTTCCTCGCCTCGGCACACCGGGTGCCGGGGATCGTCGTCGGCAGCCACCGGGTATGGAGGACCGACTCCCACGAGTACTTTCCGATCCTGCGCTTCCGCACGCTCGACGGCGCCGAGATCGAGACCGTCGGCCAGACCAGGGGCGGCTCCTTCGAGATCTTCAGCCTCACGGGCCGCCAGGTCGTCGTGCTGTACGACCCGGACGACCCGCGCAAGGCGCGGATGGACACCTCGTCGGGACGCGGCCTGGCCGGATCGGTGGCACTGGTGATCGCCGGTTGCGTCTTCCTCGCCATCGGCCTCGCCATGCTGGGCGCCGCCGTCACCTGATTGGCGGCACCCGCGTCGCGGCGGTCAGCCGAACAGGGCGTCCACCACCCGGCGGGCGGCCTGCCCGTCGGCCATCGGCCGATACCTCGCCAGGAACGCGGCGTACGCGTCCCGGTGCTTGTCCGCGACCTCGCCGAGGTGCGCGAGCGCGTCGAGCACCTCGTCCTCTCCACCGGCGCCGCCCCCGGCGTTACCGTGCAGCACCGGCCCCGGCGCCTCGGGCAGGAGCCACAGGTCCCGCGGCCGGCCGGCGTGCAGGAGCACCGGGCGTCCCGTCACGGCGAAGTCGAACACCGCCGCCACGTCCCCGGCGATCAGGACGTCGGCGGCGAGGTACAACTCGTGCGGGTCCGGATGGCCGCTCACGTCCCGCAGGCGGACGCCGTCCGTCCCGGCCCCCGCCGGGTGACGGACCAGCAGGACGTGGTCGCCGGTCAGTCGCGCCGCCAGGCGTCCGGCGTCGAGCGTGTCGTGCTCCCCCGCGACGTACAGCAGGACGTGGGCGCGCTCCGGCAGGCCGAGGCGGCGCCGCACCTCGGCGGCGCGCTCCCGGGCGCCGGGTCCGGTCAGCAGGTCGTCGCAGGGCAGGCCGGTCTCCAGCACCTCTCCCTCGAAGCCGAACGTCCGCCGCAGCAGCGGCGTCCACCACCGGCCCGCGGAGACGAGATGGGTCCACTGACCCGCCCCGGAACCGCCGGCGGCGTCCTCCGGCGTGTACACGGGCTGCTGCCAGGTCTGCACGACCACCTGGCCGGGCCTGCGCTCGAACCACGGCGGCAGCGGCGCGTCGGTGACGACGTAACGGCATCGGGCGAGGGCCTCGTAGTGTTCCCGTCCCAGCGTGCGCACCGGTTCGACGTCGCCGGGCAGGGCGACCTGGCCGTCCCGCACGTTCCACAGCAGCGGCAGGTCGGTCCCCCGGCGGCGCAGTTCCTCGCAGACCGCCCTCGGGCTGCCGCCGAAGCGGGTGCCCGCGCCGCCGTCGAACAGGACGGCGTCCCGCAGCGGCCTGTCCCTCATCTGGGGATAGGTCCTCGTGCGCAGCACCCGCTGGGCCTTCTTGCCGCGCTCGTCGGCGGTCAGGTCGCCGCTCACGGTCAGCACGGCCCGGCCCGGACCCGACGTGACGATCCCGAACGTACGGCGAGCCGTCTGGTGGGCCGCCGGCACGTCCGTGTCGAACTCCAGCGGCAGGTCCGTCCACTCTCCTCCGGCGGCGCGTGCCCGGATCGCCAGAGCGTACCGGCCGCGCGGCAGCGGCAGCGGCCCGGCGGGCGAGCCGACCTGCTCGGGCGTCAGCCGCGCCCGGAAGCGGGTTCCCGCTCCCTCGATCGGCAGCAGCCACTCCCCGCGCCGGGGGGTCACGCGGGTGCCGGGTGCGACGTGGTCGAGGGCGGCCACCACCAGCGCGGACATCTCGTGCGGCACCGCGAGACCGCCCTCGACGAGCAACTCGCCGCCTCCCCCTCGGCGCGCGGGCAGCCATTCGGCGAGGTCGGCGTACGCCGCGACGGGCTGGTCCCGCAGCACCAGGCCGCCGGTGCGGTCGCGGGTCACGACGATCTCACGGCCGGCCAGGCCGTACCGGCCGGTGGGCACGTCCTCGGCGACGGTCACGGGCGTCACGGTGCCGTCGGCGGCCCGCACCTCGACCTCCCACCACGCCTCGGGCGCGGCGACCTCCGCCGGCACGGCGATCCGCGGACTCCGGGACGCGGGCAGCAGGTCCCGCAGGTCGACGACGGCTTCGAACGTACGCCGGTCGACGTGCACGGGATAGGCGCGGGGGACGCCTCCGGGGCGCCGGGTGACCTGGAGCACCGGGCTCGGGCCGAGGTCGTTCACGACGTGGCCCACCAGGCGCAGGCGGCCGTCGCGCACCTCCCGCGTGACGACCCGGGCGGTCTCCCGCTCGGCCCGCAGCACGAGGGCGCCGGTCTCCCCGAGCAGCGGCGCGACGTAGTGGTCGGGGCCCACGGTGCGATACCCCGCCTGCTCGACGGTCGAGGCGGCGGCGCGCGGGTCGGTCAGCCGTCCGCGCCGCAGGACGCCCCGGTGGAGCACGCGCAGCTCGACGTGCCACCGCCCGAGCCGGCCGGGCCTGGCCAGGGTCGCGGGGTCGATGGCGAGCCGGAAGCCGCCCCAGTCGCGCTCCTTCGACTTCGTGGACACCCGGGCCCTGGTGACCGAGGCCGGCACCCGGACGCGCCGCCCGGTCCGCTCGTGGACGAGGGCGGCGAAGACCTGCTGGTGGACCCGCCGGGTGGGGCGCAGGTACGGCGGGGCCGCACGCCCCTCCACCACGAGCACGCCGTTCTCCCAGCGGACCGCGTCGATGCGGTGACGCGGGACGAGTTCGTCCCTGGCCCGGGTCACGGTGGCGGGGATCTCGCGGTCGGCGGAGCGGGCGAGGGGCACGTTCAGGTGGTGGCCGCCCATCCTGCGGACGAGCCGCCGGTCGGGTTTCACCTCCCGGTCCCAGGCCAGGACCTCCAGCAGCTCGGCCAGGCGGCGCAGGCGCACCAGATGCCACTGCAGCCGCCGCAGCGCGGGCAGCCCGTCGAGCACGGGCGGCGCCACGTCCTCCAGGTACAGTCCGGCGAGGTCGAGGAAGCGCTCCCGGAACGCCGGGGAGGCCTGGTCGAGCACGTCGAGGAAGTTCGTGAGGTCGCCGTCGAGCACGGCGTGGTCCCAGGCGTGGATGTGCGCGGTGAAGTTGTGCTCACTGAGGAAGCGGCGGACCTCGGTGACGGCGGCGAACCGGTCCTTCAGATGCGCGACCTGCGTCTTGTCCTGCGTGATCGAGCGGCCGCCGCCCTCGCGCCGCCGCCACAGGTAGACCGGCGCGGGCAGCACGTCCACGGCCCGCGCGAGGAAGTGGGCGCGCAGGGCCACCGCGATGTCCTCGTAGAGCACGCCTTCGGGGAAGGCGAACCCGTGTGCGTCCCAGAACGAGCGGCGCCACAGCTTGTTGGTGACCAGCCGGTCGCGCAGGAGCGCGTGCGCCCGGGTGATGTGGGTGGCCGCGGCGGCGTCGGCGAAGACGGCCCGGTGCATGGCCGACTGGCGGGCGCCGCGCCCGTCGAGGCGCAGCACGTTGCCCGTGGCGAGGTCCGATCCCGACCGCTGCAGGGACGCCAGGAGGCATTCGAGGGCGTGCGCCGGCAGCAGGTCGTCGCCGTCGAGGAACATCAGGTGCTCCCCGGTCGCGTGCCGCACGCCCGTGTTGCGCGCCGCCCCGAGCCCCGCGTTGGCCTGGCGGACCAGCCGGAACCTGCCGTCGCGCGCCGCGAAGCCGGCGGCGATCTCGGCGCTGCCGTCGGGCGAGCCGTCGTCGACCATGACGACCTCGATGTCCTGCCAGGTCTGCGCGGCGACCGAGGCCAGGCAGCCGGCGACGTACGGTTCCACGTCGTAGATCGGAACGATCACGCTGAGGCGGGGCACGGGCGGTCCTTAGGGTCGGCGAAGCGGGAAACACGCGCGGCTCAGGCCGGGCGCACGAGCGCGCGCAGGCGCCTGCGGAGCAGCCGGGCGGTGCGGCGCAGCCGCCTGGCCCCGGAGAGGCTCAGCCGGCCCTGGTGGCGGGGACTGCGGAGCGCCCTCGCGGCCCCGGCCTCTCCGGGGGCGTCCGTCCAGGCGCGGCCGGGCACCGGCGGGGCGGTCGTCGCGGCGAGCGCGGCGGGCAGGAACCCCCATTTGTCGCCCGCGTCCCACACCGTGCCGTACATCTCGTGGACCAGGTCGCCGAGGTCGTCCCCCGGCCCCGCGCAGTGGCGGGCGCGGCTCATCGCGGCGGTCCGCTCCAGGCGGGCGTGCACGACGCGGCCGTCCTCGCGCTCGTCCAGCGCGAGCGAGACGATCCCGAGCCGCTGCCGGTCGGCGTGCTTGACCACCGACCCGATGGTGCCGCGCGACGGCACCCAGCCGGGCGGGCAGTGGAAGCGGAACGGCACGGGGAAGCAGTCGTCCGGCACGGCCTCGCGGAACCGCACGCGCGGCTCGCCCTGGTAGCACGCGAGCACCAGGCGCAGGTCGAGCGAGGGGTCGCCGAGCGGGTCCCGCCGCCCGCCGCCGAGCCGTCCCCAGGGCCCGACGACCGTCACCCGCACGTCGGGCAGCCGCCCGGCGAGCACGGCGTCGACGGTCGCCCTGACCTCCTCGAACGACGCGTCTCCCACCTCGACCACGACCTCGACGTACGGCACGAGGTAGGTGCGGTGGGGGTGCCTGCGCAGCCAGCGGAAGCTCGGGACGCGCTCGGCGAGGTGGGGCCAGTTGTGCCGCTTCACGTCGGGCTCGCGGCGCATGACGGTGGACCGGCCGAGGTGCCAGCACCGGCTGCGGCGGTCGGGCACGAACACGGCCCCCGCCTGGGCCAGCCGGTAGCCGAGCTCGGTGTCCTCGCCGAGGACCAGCGAGGCGTCCAGCCCTCCTGCGGCGCGCAGCAGGCGCGCGGGCACCGACGCGGTGGCCCCGACCATGACGGAGAACGCGCTGAAACCGGCCGCCCGCAGGTCGTCGGTCTGGTCCCAGCGCCGCTCGGTCCACTGCGGCGTGGCGTCCTCCTCGGCGAAGAGCTTGGGCACCGCACCCGCCTCGACCGCCGCGAGCACCTCGCTCGCCGGGACCTCGTCGAGGCCGGGCACGAAGCGCAGGTGCCCGAGCACGACCAGGTAGTCGGCCAGGTGGTGCCAGCGCATCTGGGCCTCCACGTGCTCGGGGAACAGCACGAGGTCGGCGTCCAGGTAGAGGATCACCTCGCCCTCGGCCGCCTCCGCCCCCGCCGCGCAGGCGCTCGCCCTCCCCCACGCCCCGCCGCGCGGGCGTACCACCCGCAGCCGATCCGGCAGCGGCCCGGCCGACGACTCGGGCGGCGGCTCCATGGGCCGCTCGCCGTCGTCGACCACCACGACCTCCATGAGGTGCGCCGGGTAGGTCTGCCGGGCCAGGCCGGCCAGCGTCAGCGGCAGCGTGCGCTCCGCGCGGTATGCGGGGATCACCACGCTCACCGTGAGCGTGGGGGTCCACTCCCCCGGCGCGGGCGGCTCTCCGAGCACCCCGTAGTCGTTGAGCGGGATGCGCGTAGCCCCCGTCACGTCCTCACCTCCGCCCGCCATCGGGCACCGTCCTCCATCAGTTCGTTGAAGACCAGCCCGCGCCACTGCTCCTGGTAGGACGCGAGGAACGACTGCACGGGCTGGCGCCAGGTGTGGCCGTACGCACTGCGGCGACGCAGCACGTAGCCGAGGCCGTGGGTGCGGTAGATCCGGCCGCCGACGGCCTCCACCGCCTGCAGCAACTGACCGTCCACGGTCCTCGCCAGGGGCCGGAAGCCGCCGGCCGCCTCGAACGCCGCCCGGGTGACCAGCATCGTGCCCCCGGCCACCAGCGGCGCGAACCGCTCGGTGCCGATGCACCTCCTGATCGTCACGTCGAGCGGCTCCAGGTAGACGAACTCCGCGGCCGAGCCGACGAGGTCGGCGCCGCTGTAGCGCCGGGCGAGCAGGAGGTCGGCGAGGTGGTCGGGCCCGTACCAGTCGTCGTCGTCCACCTTGGCGAGGTACGACCCTGAGGCGACGGCCGCCGTCCGGTTCAGGACCTCCCCGAACGGCGTCGCGGCGGGAGCCTCGATCACGGTGACCGGCAGCCCCGTGCGGGGGATCGCCGCCTCGCGCGCGGTGAAGCCGTGGAGCCCCACGATCAGCTCGGCGCTCACGCCGCGCTGGCGCTCCATCTGCTCGACCGCGAACGGCACCATCTCCGGGCGGCGCGTGCACAGCAGGATCGAGACTTTCGGGTCCGGCGGCACCGGCAGGCCGGCGGCCAGGGCCAGACGCCGCCAGCGGGCGACGGCTCCGTGCTCGCGCAGCGCGGCCCTGCGCAGCCGGATGCTCAGCTCCTCGCGGCGCAGGTCGGACACGAGCGCCTCCCCGGTCACGGCGGCGAGCGCGGCGACGAGGGCGGGGCCCAGTGCCCGGTCGCGGGCGGGATCGGGCGCGGCGAGCACCGGGATCCCGGCGGCCGAGAGGGCTGCCACGACGCGGGCGACCTCACGCGCCCGCCCCTCCCCTGCCTGTGGGTCGAGCGCGGGCACCTCGATCCCGCGCACGTCCCGGAGGCGGGCGACGTCCACGTCCGTGACCCGTCCAGAGGCCGGAAGCCGTACGAGCCTGTTCCCGCCGAGGGTGACGACGAACCCGTCCCGGTGCGCGGCGAGCGCCGCCATCCCCTGCGAGGGATGCTGGCGGAATCCGATGGGGTTGACCACGGCCTCGTCCAGCGGCGGCAGCAAGCCGTCGGAGCCGGCGACCACCGAGCCGACCACCGAGCCGGCGACAACAGAGCCGGCGATCACAGGGCCGGCGATCACAGGGCCGGCGATCACAGGGCCGCCCGCCTCCGCCCGGCGCAGCGGCAGGTCGCAGCCCGGGGCGTCGCGGCGGTCCGGCACCGGCCCACCGGGCGGCGACAGCGTCACGTTGGGGTCGCCGGGCCGCCAGTCGGCCGTGACACCGCCCTCCAGTCCCGCCACAGGAGTGGCCGCCTCGCATCCGCCGAACAGGCCGTTCGCGACGTGGGCCACGACGTCACCGGCCGGCACCGGCTCGGTGAAGGCGGCCTCCAGATGCCAGCCGCGGCCCCGGCGGGAGACCCGCATCTCGGTCAGGTGCCGCCAGCAGGCGCCCGGAGCGGCGACAGGCAGCGGCTGGGCCGCCCAGGGCGGCACGTCGGCGACGGCGACGCGCACCCGCGTCGTGGTGGGCAGCAGGCCGCGCAGCGGTACCGCCCTGCGCAGGTCGGCCGGGGACCGCGCGGCGAGCACGACGCATGCGGTCGCGCCGGTTCCGTCCGGCGCCGCGTCCCGTACCGCCTCCTCGGCCGCGTCCTGGCTCGCCTCCGCGTCGCCCACCGGAGCTGAAGAGAAATCGGGGACGGGAACGTCCTCCAGCGGGATCCAGGGACCGGCGAAGCCCTCGACGAGGCGGCCGAGCAGCGCGGGACAGGACTCGAACCCGATCCACGTCCCCCACGCCGACCGGGTGGCGGTTCGCGTCACCCGCCCTCCTCACGCTGCCCGGTTCCTCTTCCGACCGGCCCAGCATCGCGAACCGCACTCGCGAGGGGGCGGCCTTAGTCCCTTCCTTGGCCGAAGGTTTAATCGCTCCCTTCCCAGGTGGACGAAGGTTTGTGGTCAGTACGAAACCGGACTGAAGAGGAGGAAGTTACGCGGAGCACGTTACGATGCCGCGTTATAGATCCCCCCGAGGAGTACCCCATGGCTGTACGTCGTCTGATCCCTCTGGCCGTCGCGTGCGCCCTCGCCGCGGCCGCCGCCACCCCTGCGCAAGCTCGCGGGACCGATGAACCGTACTGCGCGACCCACAAATGCATCGCCCTGACCTTCGACGACGGTCCGGGGCCGTACCTGCAGACCCTGCTGAAGACCCTCGCCACCTACAAGGCGAAGGCGACGTTCTTCCTCATCGGCACCGAGGTGAACAAGCACCCGAAGCTCGCTCAGCAGATCGCCAAGTCGGGCCACGAGATCGGCAACCACTCGTGGGACGCCAGCTATCTGACCCAGCTGACGTACGCCCAGATCAACAAGAAGATCGGCGACACCCAGCGGCTGATCCAGAAGACGACGGGCAAGACGCCGAAGCTCTTCCGCGCGCCGGGCGGGCTGCGCAACGGCGGCGTGGAGGAGATCACCGCCAAGTTCGGGCTCATCCAGGTGCCCGGCACGACCGCCACGAAGGACTACATCAAGGATTACCGGCATGTGGACCTTCTCACCAACCGGGCCCTGGATGTGGCCGGGGAGGGCGAGGTCGTGCTGATGCACGAGACCATCAAGGAGACCGTCGAGTCGATGCCCGAGGTGCTCCAGACGCTGACCGCGGAGGGCTACAGCTTCGTGACGGTGTCCACCCTGCTCGAGGGCCAGGAGCTCACCCCGGGACAGGTATATCCCGACCGGTCGGGGATGGAGACGACGACCGCCGCCGAGTGATCCTGCGGCCCAGCGCCTGGGCCGGCGCCTCCACGAAGCGATAGGTCAGCCAGCTCAGCGTGAGCAGCGCCACGAGATAGCCGAGCGCGACGGCCGCCTGGCCGGTCGGCGTGAGCGACCGAAGGTCGCCGGCGAGCGCGTTCAGATACTTGAGCAGCGGGTGGTGCACCAGGTAGACCGAGTAGCTGATCAGGCCGAGCCAGGTCAGCACGCCGGGGACGCGCCGCCCGCGCAGCACCATGCCGAGCGCGAACGTCCCGCCGGCGAGGACGATGGTGGTGATCCACACGTCGGGCTGCACCCACCACCAGCCCGCCTGGATCGACCACACCGGCGCGGCGGCCACCAGGGCCGCCGCGGCCACGACCGGGCCGAGCCCGCCCGTGCCCCGCTCCCAGCGGTACAGGGCCGTCCCCGTGAACATCACCGCGAGGATGGCCGCCCCGAACCACGGCACGAAGCTGCCGAACACGAGCAGCACGAGCGCCATCAGGCCCAGCGCGTACGCCGCGACCGTACGGAACCGGCCGGTGATCAGGCCGGCCAGCCCGGCGAGGAACAGCACGCAGGCGGCGACGGCGGGCCACGGCCCCGGCAGCAGCGGCGCCGACAGCACCAGCCCGGCGGCGACCGCCACGACGCCGAAGGCGATCGCCAGCGTCCCGCTGCGCCGATGCGCCCCGCCCACGAACAGCGCGGTCACCAGCAGGTAGAACACCATCTCGTACGACAGCGTCCACATCGGGTCGGCCAGGGCGCCGGTGTGGACGACGTCGAGCAGCATGCTCACGTGCGCGGCCACGGCCGACGGATGCCGGGGCACCTCCTGGCGCACCGGAACCCAGAACGCCATGACGAGCACGGCGGCGATCACCAGCAGGTAGAGCGGGTACAGCCGGAACACCCGGCTGACCCAGAACGCTCCGACGTCGCCCCTGTTCTCCAGGGACGCGGGGATGATGTACCCGCTGACCAGGAAGAAGACCAGCACGCCGTACATGCCGAGGCTGAACCAGTAGGGACGCAGCGACGGCATGAGCCAGGGCAGCGCGTGCTCGGCGACCACCGCCATCGCGCCGATCCCTCGCAGGGCGTCGAGCCACGCGAGCCGGGTGACCTTCGCACCTGACCGATCGGTGACGGGGTGAGTGGCAATCACACCGCGTCACTCTATCCGGCACGGTCGGGATCAATCCGATTGATCCCCACTCATTGATCCCCGCTTACCGATCCCCGATCAGAGATCCGCGGTCACTCCCACTCGATGGTGCCCGGCGGCTTGCTCGTCACGTCGAGGACCACCCGGTTGACCTCCCGGACCTCGTTGGTGATCCGCGTGGAGATGCGCGACAGCACGTCGTACGGCACCCGCGCCCAGTCGGCGGTCATGGCGTCCTCGGAGGTCACCGGCCGCAGGACGACGGGATGGCCGTAGGTGCGGCCGTCGCCCTGCACGCCGACCGAGCGGACGTCGGCGAGCAGCACGACCGGGCACTGCCAGATGTCGCGGTCGAGACCGGCGCGGGTGAGCTCCTCACGGGCGATGGCGTCGGCCTCGCGCAGCAGGTCGAGGCGCTCGCGGGTGACCTCGCCGATGATCCGGATGCCGAGGCCGGGCCCGGGGAACGGCTGGCGCCAGACCATCGCCGCGGGCAGGCCCAGCTCCTCGCCGGCCCGCCGCACCTCGTCCTTGAACAGCGTGCGCAGCGGCTCGACCAGTTCGAACTTGAGGTCCTCGGGCAGCCCGCCCACGTTGTGGTGCGACTTGATGTTCGCGGTGCCGGTGCCGCCGCCGGACTCGACCACGTCGGGGTAGAGCGTGCCCTGCACGAGGAAGTCCACCGGCCCGTCGGCGAGGATCGCGCGCTGCTCGTCCTCGAAGACCCGGATGAACTCCCGGCCGATGATCTTGCGCTTCTCCTCCGGGTCGGTGACGCCCGACAGCGCCTTGAGGAAGCGCTCGGAGGCGTCCACGACGCGCAGCTTGACGCCGGTCACCTCGACGAAGTCGCGCTCGACCTGCTCGGCCTCGCCCTTGCGCAGCAGTCCGTGGTCGACGAAGACGCAGGTCAGCCGGTCGCCGATGGCCCGCTGGACGATCGCGGCGGCGACGGCGGAGTCGACGCCGCCCGACAGCGCGCAGATCGCCCGGCCGTCGCCCACCTGGGCGCGCACGGCCTCCACGGCGTCCTCGACGATGTTGAGCATGGTCCACGAGGGGCGGCAGCCGGCCGCCTCGAGGAAGTGCTTGAGCACCTGCTGCCCGTGCTCGGAGTGGAGCACCTCGGGGTGGAACTGCACGCCGTAAAGGCCGCGCGAGGGGTCCTCCATCGCGGCGACGGGGGTGGCGGCGGTGGCGGCGGTGACGGCGAACCCGGCGGGGGCGCCGACCACAGAGTCGCCGTGGGACATCCAGACGGTCTGCGCGACGGGCAGGCCGGCGAACAGCAGGCCCTCCTGGAGGACCTTGAGCGCGGTCCCGCCGAACTCGGCAGAGTCGGTCCTGGCGACCTCGCCCCCGAGCGCCCGGGCCATGGCCTGGAAGCCGTAGCAGATGCCGAAGGTCGGCACCCCGGTCTCGAACAGGCCGTCGGGAACCGGCGGAGCACCCTCGGCGTACACCGACGAAGGGCCGCCGGACAGGATGATCGCCTTGGGCTTCCTGGCCAGCATCTCCGACACCGGCATCGACGACGGGACGATCTCGGAGTAGACGTGGCACTCACGCACCCGTCGTGCGATCAGCTGCGCGTACTGCGCGCCGAAGTCCACGACGAGGACCGTGTCGAACTCAGACACTGGAAAGGACCCCCATGAAGGCAGCGAGGCGGTAACGCCAGTCTATCGGCGCGGTGACGCTGCCCGCCCGGGCGTGCCGCAGCCTGCGCCCTCCAGAACTTGGCCGACCAATATAGAGAGGGTACGATGACCGGCTAAGGAGGTCCCCATGGTGGAGAGGGTGGAGTCGCCGGCCCAGGACGCTCTGGAATGCCCCGCGGACGCCCCGGAACGCCCCGCGCCGCCCGTGGACGTCGAGGACTCGCTGGGCTGCCTGATGGCCACGGCCTCGCTGGGGCACCGGGTCCTGCTGGGCGCCCTGCTGGCGGAGATCGATCTCTATCCGGGACAGGACCGCGTGCTCAACGTGCTGTGGGCGCACGGCCCGCAGTTCCAGAACAAGCTGGCGGCGAAGCTGGGCATCGACATGTCCACGATGACCAAGACCCTTCAGCGCCTGGAGCGCGGTGGCCTGGTGAGCCGTTCGCCGTGCGCCACGAACCGGCGCCTCAGCATCGTCAGCACGACTCCGAAGGGCGACGCCCTGCGCCCGAGGCTACGCGGCATCGAGGAGGAGGTCCACCGGAGACTGGCGCGCGGCCTGACGCCGGAACAGGTGGAAACGCTCTGCTCGCTGCTCGCCGTGGTCCGGGACAACACCTGCCGCGAGACCCTGCGCTCACCCGGCGCCGGGGACTGACCCCGTCAGACCCTCCGGCGGGCGTGGGTGATCACCGAGATCCCGCTGCCGGCCAGGGCGTCCGGACGCTCCCGGAGGGCGGGGCCGGCGGCGTCGCACTCCGGCACCTGCTCGACCACCTCGAAGCCGTGCTCCTCCAGCAGATCCGCCGCCTCCCGCGGGCTCAGGAACGTCAGCCAGGGCTCACCGCCGCCCGCCACCAGCGGCATCAGGGTCTCGGCGTACGCCCGGGCACGCGGGCCGCGCAGGGCCTCGGGCAGCAGGTGGTCCATGACGATCTCACTGCCGGGGGCGAGGCGGCCGAGCCCGGCCAGCGTGCGCGCGACGGCCTCGCGGGTGAGATAGACGGTCACGCCGAGCCAGCTCACGAACGCCGGCCGGACGAGGTCGAACCCGTGCGCGACGAGCCGGTCGACGGGGCACTCCCCGGCCTCCATGTCCACGGGGACGTACGTGAGGCGGTGTGGCGCCGGGAGGCCCGCACGCGCCATCGCCTCCCGTTTCCAGCACTGCGTGTCCGGGTGGTCCACCTCGAAGACCTCCACAGGACCTGAGGCCGACCTGCAGGCGTAGGTGTCCAGCCCCGCGCCGAGGATCACGTACTGGCGGACGCCCCGCCGTACGGCGCCCGCCAGGCGGTCCTCGGCGTAGCGGCCTCGGGTGACCACGGCCGCGCGCAGCCCGGCGACGACGGGGTGGTCCCCCATCTCGCGGTGCGGGCGCACGTAGTGCTCGGCGCACTCGCCCAGCAGGGCGTACGCGAACGGGTCCCGGAAGACGACCGGCTCCCCGTCGACGATCAGGTGCGCGGCGCGCGCCGCCGCCGTGTGGAGCGCGGTCCTGCTGGGCCCCTCGGTCTGCACCCGTCGAGCGTAAACCGCCTCAGCGATCTTGGCGATGGGTCACAGGCCGTGCGCCCGCGCGCCGTGCCGTAGCAGTTCGAAGGCGGTGCCGGCGGCGGCGACGGCCTCGCCGTACACCTCGCCCGCCGTCCGGCCGGACGCCAGCGCCGCATAGTTGTCCCTGGCCAGGATCTGCCGGACGGCGACGTACTGCGCGGCCACCAGGCGCGACGTCAGGCGCGGCACGGGATGGGACGTGCTTCCGGGAGCGCGGGGCACGGGACCCGCCGCCTCGCTCATCGCCTGCGCCAGCGCCTCCGTGTCCGCCGCGGCGTACTCGGCCACGCGGGACGCCAGGCTGGGGGTGTCGAACACGAGGCGGTGGTAGGCCAGCACCGCCGGGTGGTCGCACAGGCCGGTGGTCGGCTCGCGGGCGTCCAGCCCGGCCATGAAGGCGTCGTGCAGCGCGTCCAGCGGGGTCCGCCCGGCCGGGCGGGCGCGCACCACGGCCGCCGCCTCTCCCCTGTGGTCGGCGATCCGATGCAGGACCAGATCCTCCTTGGAGGGGAAATACCGGAACAGCGTGGGCTTGGAGACCTCCGCCGCGGCCGCGATCTCGGCCACGCCCACCCGGTCGAAGCCGTGTTCCAGGAACATCGCGATCGCGACCTCGGATATGGCCTGGCGGGTCCGCTCCTTCTTCCGCGTCCGCAGCCCCTCGACCATGCGCACAGGCTAGCAGCATCGCCAAGAAAACTTAACTCGGTTGCATTTTTAACCGAGTTGCTGTTCCATGCCCCTACGGCAACCGGGGGAAGGAGACGGCGGATGACCCCGCTGGAGGAGGAGCAGGCGTACGTCGAACGCTGCAGGGAGGGCCTGCGCCGGATGCTGGACGGCGCCCGGCACAACGTGGTCATCGGGGAGACCGTGGCGGGCGACCGCTACAGCGCCGAGCGGCTGGGCCGCCATTTGAAGAGCCTGGCGAAGGAGCTCGGCGAGGACGACGGAGGGCCGCCGTTCTTCGGGCGCCTCGACTTCGGCCCGGACGTGAGCGAGCACGCCGGGCAGCGCTACCACATCGGCCGCCGCCACGTCTCCGCCGACAGCGGCGGCCGGCCTCTGGTGATCGACTGGAGGGCGCCGGTCTCGCGGACGTTCTACCAGGCGTCGGCCCGGGATCCCCGGGGCGTGACCGTACGGCGGCGCTTCGGCTGGGCCGGCGGCGAGCTGACCGGCTTCGAGGACGAACACCTCGATCGCGGGCTGGACCGCGGAGTGGACCGCGGAGTGGACCGCGGCGGCGCGGGCCGCATCCTGACGGCCGAGATCGAACGCCCCCGGGTCGGGCCGATGCGCGACATCGTCGCCACCATCCAGCCGGAGCAGGACGACCTGGTCCGCGCCGACCTGGAGGAGTCCCTGTGCGTCCAGGGCGGGCCGGGCACCGGCAAGACCGCCGTCGGCCTGCACCGCGCCGCCTACCTCCTCTACGCCCACCGTAAGCGGCTGTCGCGCGGCGGTGTGCTCGTGCTCGGTCCGAACCGGGCCTTCCTCGGCTACATCTCCGCCGTGCTGCCGGCCCTGGGCGAGGTCGACGTCGAACAGACCACGCTGGACGCGCTCCTCGCCCGGGTCGCGGTCAAGGGGATCGACGGCACGGACGCCGCCGTGGTCAAGCACGACGTGCGCATGGCCGAGGTGCTGCGCAGGGCGCTCCACCGGCACGTCCGCGAGCCCGCGGAGCCGCTCGCCGTGGCCGACGGCTCCTCCCGCTGGCGGGTCTCGCAGGACGAACTGCGCCACGTGGTCGAGGAGACCCGGCACGAGGCGGTGCCGTACGGCGTGGGCCGCGAGCGCGTCATCGCCCGCGTGGCGTCACTCGTGCGGAGCCGGGCGGAGGCCCGCGGCCGGACGATCGACACGGCGTGGACGCGCCGGACCACCCGGGCCGTCACCGCCACCGTGGACGCCTTCTGGCCGGCCGTACGCCCCGAGGAGGTGCTGTTCGAGGTGCTCAGCGATTGCTCGGAGGCCGCCGATGGCGTGCTCACGACGGCCGAGCGGGCGGCGATCACCTGGGCGAGACCGCCGCGCACCTACCGGAGCGCCTCCTGGACGACGGCCGACCTGATCCTGCTCGACGAGCTCGCCGGCCTTGTCGAGCGCCCGCGGGGATACGGCCACGTGATCGTCGACGAGGCGCAGGACCTGTCGCCGATGCAGTGCAGGGCCGTCGCCCGGCGCAGCGAACACGGCTCGCTCACCGTGCTCGGCGACCTGGCGCAGGGCACGACCCCGTGGGCCGCCCGCGACTGGGGCGAGCAGATGGCGCACCTGGGCAAGCCGGAGACCGCGGTCATGGCGCTCACCACCGGTTTCCGCACGCCCGCCGCCGTCGTCGAGCTCGCCAACCGCCTGCTGGCCGAGCTCGCGGTGGACGTGCCGCCTTCCCGGTCCTTCCGCCGCGACGGCCGGTTGCGGATGCTGCGCGGGGACGACCCGGCGGTCGTGACGGCGGTGGTCGAGGCGCTCGGCCACGAGGGCTCGATCGGCGTCATCGCCGCCGACGCGTCGGCCGGCCGCCTGCGCGCCGCGCTCACGGACGCCGGTCTGGCCGTCGCCGACGGCCCCACGCCCGACCCGTCCGTGCGGATCTCCGTGGTGCCCGCCACCCTGTGCAAGGGCCTGGAGTACGACCACGTCGTGCTGGCCGAGCCCGCCGAGATCGTCGCGGCCGAGGAGCGCGGGCTGGGCAGGCTCTACGTCGCGCTCACCCGCGCGGTGTCCCGTCTCGACGTGGTGCACTGCCGTCCGCTGCCGTCCCCCCTGACGTGATGCCCACGATCGGCAGGCGCAGCGCGCCCGGCGCCGACGCGGGGACTACCGGCCGCACGGGCGCGACCGGCCCGAGCCGCACGTACGCGGAGCCGAGGGCGGGGCGCGGGTCCGCCTCGCCCTTGTTCGGCCACAGCGCCATCGCGCGCTCGGCCTGGGCCGTGATCGTGAGCGAGGGGTTCACACCGAGGTTGGCCGACACGGCCGAGCCGTCCACGATGTGCAGGCCCTCGTAGCCGTAGACCCGGTGGTAGGGGTCGATCACACCGGTCTCGGGCGAGTCGCCGATCGCGCAGCCGCCGAGGAAATGCGCCGTCGCCGGAATGTCGAACAGATCGAGCCAGGAGCCGCCGGGAAGGCCGCCGATCTCCTCGGCCGCCAGGCGGACGGCCTCGTGCCCGGCGGGGATCCAGGTGGGGTTCGGCTCACCGTGGCCCGGGCCCGCCCGCAGCTTCCCGCCCTTCAGCGAGAGCGTGATCGAGTTGTCCTTGGCCTGCATGACGAGGGCGATGACCGTGCGCTCCGACCACCTGCGGTGGTTGAACAGCCGGGGCAGCAGGTGGGGCCGCCGCAGGGCCGCACCGATGAACTTCAGCCAGCGCGGAGCCCGCCCGCCCCCGTCCACGAGCAGCGTGCGCAGCAGTCCCATGGCGTTGGAGCCGTCGCCGTACCGGACCGGCTCGATGTGCGTCTCGGCGTCCGGATGGATGGATGACGTGATCGCCACGCCGCGGTTGAGCTTGGCGCCCTTCGTGGTGAGGCGTTCGAAGCCGAGCAGGGCCTCGGAGTTCGTCCTGGTCAGCGCGCCGAGCCGGGGCGACATCCGGGGCAGTGTGGTGGCCCTGAGCCGGTGGAGCAGGTGCTGCGTGCCGTACGTCCCCGCGGCGAAGACCACCTGCCCGGCGGTCAGCGTGCGCGTGGGGCCGAACGGTCCTGTCCGCCTCACCGTGATCTCGTAGCCGCCCTCGATGGGCCGCACACCGGTCACGGTGGTCTCCGGGTGGACCTTCGCCCCGGCCTTCTCGGCCAGGTAGAGGTAGTTCTTGATCAGCATGTTCTTGGCGCCGTGGCGGCAGCCTGTCATGCATTCGCCGCACTCGGTGCAGCCGCGGCGGCGCGGCCCCGCGCCGCCGAAGTAGGGGTCGTCCACCTCGACGCCGGGCTCGCCGAAGAACACCCCGACAGGGGCGAGATGGAAGGTGTGGCCGACGCCCATCCGCTCGGCGACCTTCTTCATCACCTCGTCGGCGGCGGTGACCGTGGGGTTGTCCGCCACGCCCAGCATCCGCCTGGCCTGGTCGTAGTAGGGCGCGAGCTCGGCCTTCCAGTCGGTGATGTGCGCCCACTGGGGATCGCGGAAGAACGGGTCGAGCGGCTCGTAGAGGGTGTTGGCGTAGACGAGCGAGCCGCCGCCCACCCCCGCGCCGGCCAGCACCATCACGCCGTTGGCGCCCCGCAGGACGTGGATGCGCTGGATGCCCTTCAGGCCGAGCGCGGGCGCGAACAGGAAGTCCCCGGCCCGCCAGGAGTTCTTCGGCAGGGTCTTCTCGTCGAACCGCCGGCCGGCCTCCAGGACGCCGACCGAATAGCCCTTCTCGGTGAGCCGCAGCGCGGTCACGCTCCCACCGAACCCCGACCCGATCACCGCGACGTCGTAGTCCAACGCCCCGCCTTTCTTACTTGAGGTGCAGCCGCTTCATCGTCTTGAGCAGCCCCGCGAGCGTGTCGGCGTACTTGTCGTAGGTCATGCCGAGGATCGGCTCGAAGCCCAGCCACGTGGCCTGGCTGGCCACCGTCTGGACTTCTGTGTACTTCAGCAGGCCCTCGGTCCCGTGGCGGCGGCCGAGCCCGGACGACTTCATCCCGCCCATCGGGGCGTCGTAGGAGGCGTACGCCGAGCCGTACCCCTCGTTGATGTTGACGGTGCCCGCCTTGATCAGGGCGGCGAGGCGGCGGCCCCGCGCGACGTCCCTGGTCCAGATCGAGGCGTTCAGCCCGTACGCGGTGTCGTTGGCCGCCTGAACCGCCTCGTCCTCGTCTCTGAAGCGGTAGAGCGACACGACCGGCCCGAACGTCTCGTCCCTGCAGACGGCCATGTCCTCGCCGACGCCGTCGAGGACGGTCGGCTCGTAGAAGAACGGGCCGAGGTCGGGGCGCGGCCTGCCGCCCGTCAGCACCGTGGCGCCCTTGGCGACGGCGTCCTCGACGTGCGCGGACACCCCGTCGAGCTGCCTCCGGGACGTGAGCGAGCCCATCTGCACGTCCCAGTCGAGACCGGGGCCGATCCTCATGTTCTCCACCGCCCGGACGAACTTGTCGCGGAAGGCGTCGGCGATCGCCTCGTGCACGTAGAGGCGCTCGATCGAGATGCACAGCTGGCCCGCGTTGGTGAAGCAGGCCCGGATCGCGCCCTGGGCGGCCACGTCGAGATCGGCGTCGTCGAGCACGATCATCGGGTTCTTGCCGCCGAGCTCGAGGGAGCAGCCGATGAGCCGCTTGGCCGCCTCCTCGGCGATTTTGCGCCCGCCGCGCGTCGAGCCGGTGAACGCGACGTAGTCGGCGCCGTCGATCAGCGGGTCGCCGACGTCCTCCGGATCGCCGAGCACGACCTGCCAGATGTCGCGCGGCATGCCCAGCTCGGTCAGCAGGTCGATCGTCCACAGCGTGGACAGCGGGGTCTGGGTGTCCGGCTTGTGCACGACCGCGTTGCCCGCGATCAGCGCGGGGACCACGTCGGTGACGCC
This sequence comes from Microbispora sp. H10830, assembly GCF_014161375.1. Classification (NCBI taxonomy): domain Bacteria; kingdom Bacillati; phylum Actinomycetota; class Actinomycetes; order Streptosporangiales; family Streptosporangiaceae; genus Microbispora; species Microbispora sp. H10830. The sequence goes on along the minus strand of NZ_JABBWX010000003.1, from coordinate 95,225 downwards.
GAGGGCCAGCGGGTAGTTCCATGGGCTGATCACCGCGACCACGCCCTTGGGGTGGCGCAGCTCGGCCGTACGGGTGGCGATCGGGAAGATGCCCTGCCTGCGCTGCGGCTCCAGCAGCCCGGGCGCCCGCCGCGCGTAGTACAGCGTGCAGCCCGCCACGTCCGCCACTTCCTCGTACGCGTGACGCCGCGCCTTGCCGGTCTCCCACTGCACGATGTCGAGCAGCTCCTGGCGGCGGTCGAGCATCGCGTCGTGGAGCCGCAGGAAGGGCGTGATGCGTTCCCGGACCGGCAGCGCCGCCCATGCCTCCTGCGCCGCCCTCGCCCTGGCGTACGCCGCGCGGACGTCCGCGGGGGTGGAGATCGGGACCTCGGCCAGGACCTCGCCGGTGAACGGCGCGACGATCTCCCTCGTCTTGCCCTCGGAGGAGACGTGCGTGAGGATCCGGTCGACCATGGCCGCGTCGAGCGTCCGATTCATGGCACCCATGGCGGAAGAATATTCCGGAGCCCCGCTCGTGGCTACCGGTAGGTAATTGGAGGCGCCGGGCGGACGGCGTCCTCGCCGGAAACAACCTCGCCGTGGCGTCGGTGCAGCAAAATCGAGTACGTGCCGGACATCTCACCTCTGCGACCAGGCGACCCCCAGCGCATCGGCCAGTACGTGCTCACCGGCCGTCTCGGTACGGGCGGACAGGGCATCGTCTACCACGCCATCGGGCCGACCGGCGAACCCGTCGCCGTCAAATGGATCCGTGCCGATCTGACCGGTGACGCCGTCACCACCGAGCGCTTCCTGCGGGAGGTCGCGGCGGCCAAACGTGTGGCGGCCTTCTGCACCGCACAGATCCTCGACACCGGCATGGAGTCCGACCGGCCGTACATCGTCAGCGAATACATCGACGGCCCCTCGCTCCAGCAGAGCGTCGCCTCCTCAGGTCCCGTCAGGGGGAACGCCCTCTACCGTCTCGCCATCGGTGTCGCCACCGCCCTGGCGGCCGTTCACAAAGCCGGAATCGTGCATCGCGACCTCAAGCCGCCGAACGTGCTCATGGGCCTCGTCGCTGACCTCGGTGCCCATCGGCACTCCCGCGTACATGGCGCCGGAGCAGTTTCTGAACAAGACCATCGGCCCTGCCACGGACATGTTCGCCTGGGCAAGCACGATCGTGTTCGCGGCGTCCGGAAACTCCCCGTTCGGCAGCGCATCCCTGCCCGCCGTGATCAACCGGATCCTCAACGCCGAGCCGGAGATCCGCGGCATCGACGGCACGTTGCGGGATCTGGTCGTCTCCTGCCTTCGGAAAGACCCGGCACGGCGGCCGACCGCCCAGCAGGTCATCGAGGCCCTGTTGGAGCAATACACCCCCGACGCCGGCGCGCGTCCGGTCGAGGTTGGCGGAGGCCGGGAGACGGAGATTGAATCGGCCGTCGAGCCGGGCGGCCGAGCGGGTCGCCACCGGATCAAGGTCGCCGCCGCGGTCGCCGTGATCGCCGCGATCACCGCCGGCCTTCTGCTCCGCTCCGGCGACCGGGACGGCACGGGCGCCGAGGCGGCCAGGGTGGTCACTTCTCTCACGCCGCCGCCGACGGCCCGCACACCGCAGGGGGGCGGCTCGACGCCCGCCGCGGCCTCGACTCCGTCCGTCACCGTTCCCAGGACAGGCCTGACCAAGACGAAACTGCCCGGCGTGGCGGCCACTCTCTACGAGCATCCCGACGACCCGGTGTCGGTCGCGTCTTTCACCATGGACGAGGCGGAGTACACGTACGTCAGGGATTCGATGTCCGCACCGTTCAAGAAGAAGGACGGCTATCTCGACTACACCGTCTCGCCGGACGGCACGTACGGGCTGGGCATACCCGTCTACTTCTACAAGGGCACATCGTCCGTTGATCTCATCCAGCTGAGAACCGGAGTGATGCACAAGGTGAAGACAGTGCGCCAGCCCAAGGTGGCGGACTTCTTCCAGTGGTCCCGGGACGGCGGCAAGGTCCTGCTGAGCATCAGGAAGCCTTCCGGCGAGGACCAGATCACCACCGGCTTCATCGTGGTCGACGCCGCCCGGCGGACCGCGAAGATCGTGGAGGTCGACGACCCGGCCATCAAGGAATCGGTGTTCGGGTGGGACGCGGACGAAGAGGGAGTGGTCGCGTTCTTCCGCAGTGGCCGGACCAAGGGCCTGCGCTTTTTCGACCTGAGTGGGAAGGCGGTCCGCGACATCACCGGCCCGACCATGTTCAACGACATCGCCCAGTTCCTGTTCTCCCCGTCCGGAGCCTCGTTCGCCAGCGACTGCCCCCAGGGGGACGCGGATCTGTGCGTCTGGGATCAAGCGACGGGGCGGGAGAAACTGCGGATCGCGTCCGGATGCTCTCGGTTCATGGGCTGGTATGACGAGCGGCACGTCGTCTGCTGGGAGAAAGGCGACGGCGACAAGAACGTGATGGTGATCCTCGACATGACGGGCGGCATGGTGCGCGCGCTCATGCAGGCCAGTGACGAGGCGGTGGACGATCTGATTGTCAACCTGAGGTTCAGGCCCTCGTGAGCCGCACGCGCTGAACCGCCCCCGGCGGCGGTCCGTCTTGGGGGCATGAGGACATCGATTCGTACGGCGGGCATTCTCGCCGCGCTGCTGGCCACGGGAGCCACGGGCTGCGCGGGTGGCCGTACGGCACAGGACTTCCCGCCCCCTCCCACGGACCTGACCGGCAAGGTGCGGCTCGTGGCGTACGCCGACTGCGACGAGATGACGGAGGGGCTGCGGCAGGCGGCCGCGCGGAACGTGACCCCCTGGGGCTTCGGGGACGCGATGCTCTACGCGGTCACCGACGCCGGCGCGGCCAAGCGGGCGACGCCCGAGCAGCAGTCGTACTCGACCACGAACACGCACGAGGCGGGCGTGGACGAGCCCGACCTGGTCAAGACCGACGGCGACCGCGTGATCACGGTCACCCGGGGCGTGCTGCGCGTCGTGGACGCGAAGACCCGGAAGGTCACCGGGACGCTGCGGCTCGTCGCCGAGGACCAGTCGTGGGCCCAGGCCGACCTGCTGGTGCACGGCGACCGCGCGCTCGTGCTGTTCCAGGGCGGCGGGATCGTTCCGTTCGGGGCGATGGCCAAGCGCCTGCCGGGTCCGAGCGGCCCGAGGTACGTGCTCGTGGACCTGTCCGGCGAGCCGCGCGTCCTCGGCGCGATGACCGTGCGCGGGCAGCACATCGACGCCCGGCAGGTCGGCTCCACGGTGCGGCTCGTCGTCCGGTCCCAGCCGGAGATCGCCTTCCCGACGCCGAAGCAGGACGAATCGGAGAAGGAGCTGCTCGAAGGCAACCGTAAGGCCGTGCTGTCCGCCCCCTCCGGCGCGTGGCTGCCGTCGTACGACGTCGAGTCGGGCGGCGCGAGCCGCACCGAGCGGGTCGGCTGCGACCAGGTCAGCCACCCCGACCGGTTCACCGGCACCTCGATGCTGACCATCCACACGATCGACCTGGCCGCCGCCACGCCGTTCGGCTCGCTCACGCCGATCGCGGTCGCGGCCGACGGCGACACCGTGTACGGAACGGCGGGCAGCCTCTACGTCACCAGCAATCCCCGCTGGTGGGCGGCTCGCCCGATCGACGTGGTGCCGGTGCCCGACTCGTCGGCCGCCGCGGCCACGGCCACCCCGGCGGTGCCGCCCGAGCGCACGGAGGTGCACCGCTTCGACGTCTCCGCGCCCGGCGCCCCGCGCTACGTCACGTCGGGCTCTGTGCCGGGACGGCTGCTGAACCAGTACTCCCTGTCGGAATACGACGGTCACCTGCGGGTGGCGACGACCAGCGGCGCCGAGGTGTTCGACGCGAGCCCGGGCACGAGCGAGAGCGGCGTCTACGTGCTCGACGCCGGCACGCTCGCCCAGACCGGCTCGGTCACGGGCCTCGGCAAGGGCGAGCGGATCTACTCGGTGCGGTTCATGGACGGCCTCGGCTACGTGGTGACGTTCCGCCAGACCGACCCCCTGTACACGCTGGACCTGCGGGATCCGGCCGCGCCGAAGGTCACCGGCGAGCTGAAGATCACCGGTTTCTCCGCCTATCTCCACCCGGCGGGCGAGGGGCGGCTCATCGGCATCGGCCAGGAGGCGAGCGAGAAGGGCCGGGTGCTCGGCACGCAGATCTCGCTGTTCGACGTCTCCGACCCGGCCGCGCCCGCGGTGCTGTCGCGGTTCCACCAGAAGGAGTCCGGCTCGGAGGCCGAGTGGGACCCGCACGCCTTCCTCTACTGGCGCGCCACCGGGCTGGCCGTGCTTCCGCTCCAGAACTGGGCCGAGGGCGGGATCGCGGGCAGCGCGGCGCTCGCGCTGCGCGTCGGCGACCGCGAGATCACCAAGCTGGGCGTCGTGACCCACCCCCGGTCACCCGCGAAGAGCGACTTCGCCCCCGCCGACCAGGGCATCCGCCGTTCTCTCGTCATCGGCGACGACCTGTGGACCGTCTCCGACACCGGCCTGAAGGTCAGCGACGCCGCCACGCTGGCCGACCGCGCGTGGATCCCCTTCAGCTGATGTTCCCCGGCGCCTTCGCGAGGTCACGCGGGGGCGCGACGGGGACGATCTCCGGCGCGCCGAGGCGGATGGCGTCGGCCTCCTGGTCGGTGTCCTGCTCCTGGGAGGCCCGCTCCGCCTCGACCCGCTTGGTGTAGTACTCGACCTCGCGCTTGACCTGATCGGCGTCCCAGCCGAGCGGGCCGGCCATGAGCTCGGCGGCCTCCTGGGCGACCGCGCTCCCCCGGTGGAAGGTCTCGATCGAGATGCGGGTGCGCCGCGTCAGCGCGTCGTTGAGGTGCCCGGCGCCCTCGTGCGTCGCCGCGTACACGATCTCCGCGCGCAGGTAGTCGTCCGCGCCGTCGAGAGGCCGGCCGAGCGAGGAGTCCTTCTCGATGAGCGCCAGCACCTCGTCGATCAGCGAGCCGTACCGCTCCAGCAGGTGCTCGATCCTCGCCACGTGCAGCCCGGAGGAGCGCGCCATGCGGTGGCGGGAGTTCCACAGGGCCTGGTAGCCCTCCGCGCCGGCGAGCGGCACCTGGTCGGTGCAGGACGGCGGCACGCGCTGGTCGAGACCGTGCGCGACCGCGTCCACGGCGTCGGCCGCCATGACCCGATACGTCGTGAACTTCCCGCCGGCCACCATGACCAGCCCCGGAACGGGGTGGGTGACGACGTGCTCGCGCGAGAGTTTGGAGGTCTCCTCTGACTCCCCGGCCAGCAGCGGCCGCAGCCCGGCGTACACGCCCTCGACGTCGTCCCTGGTCAACGGCACCGAGAGCACCGAGTTGACCCGGTCGAGCAGGTAGTCGATGTCCGCCCGCGAGGCCGCGGGGTGGGCCTTGTCGAGGTTCCAGCGGGTGTCGGTGGTCCCGATGATCCAGTGCCGGCCCCAGGGGATGACGAACAGCACCGACTTCTCGGTGCGCATGATGAGCCCGCTGAGCGAGTGGATGCGGTCGCGCGGCACCACGAGGTGGATGCCCTTGGACGCCCGCACGTGGATCTGCCCCCGGCCGCCGACGAGCTGCTGGATGTCGTCGGTCCACACGCCGGTCGCGTTGACGACCTGGCGGGCCCGCACGTCCAGCTCGGCGCCGGTCTCCAGGTCGCACACGCGCACCCCGGTGACCCGCTCCCCCTCGCGCAGGAAGCCGACCGCCTGCACCCGGGAGGCGACGTGCGCGCCGTACGTCGCGGCGGTGCGCAGCGTGGTCATCACGAAGCGGGCGTCGTCGACCTGGGCGTCCCAGTACTGCACGGCGCCGGTGAAGGCCGACCTGCGCAGCGAGGGGACGACCCGCAGCGCCTGGCGGCGGGTCAGGTGGCGGTGCCCCGGCACGCCCCGGGCGAGGCCGAAGGACAGCCCGAGCGTGTCGTAGAGCGCGAGCCCCGCCCCGATGTACGGCCGCTCCCAGCCGGCGTGCGTGAGCGGGAACAGGAACGGCACCGGCCTGACCAGGTGCGGCGCGATCCGCTTGAGCAGCAGCGACCGCTCCCGCAGGGCCTCCCTGACGAGGTCGAAGTTGAGCTGCTCCAGATAACGCAGCCCGCCGTGGATCAGCTTGGACGACCGGGACGACGTGCCGGAGGCGAAGTCGCGTGCCTCGACCAGGCCCACCGAGAGCCCGCGGGTCGCGGCGTCGAGCGCGACGCCGGCGCCCACCACGCCGCCGCCGATCACGACCACGTCGAGTTCCTGCGCCTCCATCCGCGCCAGGGCGGCGGTACGTTCTGCCGGGCCGAGTTTCGCCGTCCCCATCCTCGCCGTCATATGGCTCCTTCTGTACCGCTTTCGCCTCTTCCGAGTAAATCTACCCGTGAGTAGTTACCCGCGAATCCATCTTTTCCGTCGCCTTTCCCAAGGATCTCCGTAATAGTCGGTGAACACTTCGGGGCAGCCCCCCCTCGCCGTACGGCGGCGAGGCGCGCCGCCAACGGTGCGTGCCCGGACCGGGACGGCGTGTGATCACAGCAGGTGGGTCCGGCACGCGGGTGATTGCGCGAAAACGGCCGGTTGACACGCTTTCCGACATGTAATCAACTCGTGTCGCGGGGTCCGGGTCAGCGCGCGCGGCGAAAGCGGTAATAGCGCTCGGCGAGAAGTGCCGAATCGCCTTCACCAAGCAGTGGCGACGCGTGACGGGTGGTGGCGGGTGTTGTCGAGGTCGGAGCCACGTGAACGCGGGAAGAAATTCCAGGGAAATCCGGTGGCTTTCTCCACCGGGCATCGTGAGCGAGACGGCGACCGGCGTGCGGCGGCGGAGCGCTCCCGAACCGGCGCCGCGCCCTCGGCCGCCCTCTACCGGGGCATACGCCTGTTCACGATCGCATTCCTGTTGCTCGTGCTCACGTTGCCGCCCGAATTCCTGCGGGACCGGCCCGGGCCGTGGAAGTGCGCGGTCGCGGGGTGCGGGCTGGCCGTCTTCATGGCTTCCTACACCCGGGTGGTGTGCCGCTCGATACCGCGTTCGGAACGGCTCCACACGCCCTGGGCGCTATTGGGCGTGGTCGTCAGCGGACTCGCCCTCCTGGCGGTTCTGCCGGAGAGCTGGATTTATTATCTGCCGTTCTATGTCCTCACCTGCCTCGTCATCACTCAGGGCCCCTGGCTCGGGCTGGTGTCCGCCGGCGGCTTCGTTCTCGTCATGGTGTGCGCCGGGCTCCTGCGGGGGCTCGCCCCGATGCGGCTCGCCATCCTGGTGACCCAGCTCGCGGTCTTCGCCGTGACGTTGAGCGGCATCCACCAGGTCATCGAGTTCGCCATCACCCGCTGGGAGACCCAGAAGGCGTCCGAGCGGCTGGCCGGCGAGCGCGAGCGCCGCAGGCTGTCCCGCGACCTGCACGATCTGGTCGGCCGCGACCTCGTCGCCCTCATCATGCGGGCCGAGGTCGCGGCGCAGCACGACCCCGAGACCTCGACGGGCGAGGAGTTGCGCCGCATCGCGGCGCTGGCGCGCACCGCTCTGAACAACACTCTGGCGGTGGTCGAGGAGATGCGCTCCCCGGACATCGTGACGGAGCTGGAGGAGGCCAGGGAGCTGCTGGGCTGGGCCGGGATCGACCTCGCCGTCTTCGGCCGTCCGGTGAGGGCGCACCAGAGGGCGCCGTTCGCCTGGTTCCTGCGCGAAGCCGTCACCAACGTCGCCAAGCACAGCGGCGCCCGGACGTGCCGGGTGATCTTCGGCGCCGACCGGCTGACGGTCGAGGACGACGGACGGCCGAAGGAGCCCCTGGTGCCGGGCGCGGGCCTCACCGGGCTGCGGGAACGGCTGGAGCAGGCCGGTGCGGAACTGGTCGTCTCGCGGTCCAGGGAGGGCGGAGTACGCGTGACAGCGAGATTCGTCGAAGGGGGACGCCCGCATGACTGAACCGCCACTGGACGTGTTGATCGCCGAGGACCAGGACCTCGTCAGGGAGGCCCTGGGGCTCCTGCTCTCGGCGTACGCGGGGTTGCGGGTGGTCGGCGCGGCGGGCGGGGTCGAGGAGGCGCTGGCGCTGGCCGCCGAGACGCGCCCGCACATCGCGCTGGTCGACCTGCACCTGCCCTCGGACGGCGCGGCCGGCCAGGAGGACGTCCCGAACGGCGTGGAGGTGGTCGCGGGGCTGCGCAGACGCTCTCCCGCCACCAGGTGCCTGATCCTCTCGGCGTTCCGCGAGCCGGGCGCCCTGCGCGCCGCGCTCGCCGCGGGCGCCTGCGGCTACCTCGTCAAGGACACCTCCACCGCCCGGCTGGTCGCGGCGATCAGGCGGGTGGCGGTCGGCGAGCTCGTCATCGACGACCGCCTCGCCGCCCGCATCGCCCTGGCCAAACCGTGCCCGCTCACTCCGCAGGAGGTCGCGGTGCTCCGCCACGCCCAGGACGTCCTCACGGTCGCCGACATCGCGAGGGCCATGCGCCTCAGCACCGGCACCGTGCGGAACTACATCACCCGGGCCATCCACAAGACCGGCGCGCGCAACCGCCACGAGGCCGTACGCATCGCCGCCGCCAACGACTGGCTCTGAGTCAGCGGGCGGGGCTGAGGGCCTCGGGGCGCAGCCGGGCCAGGGCCACCACGAGCGCCAGCGCGGTCCAGCAGGCCAGCACCAGCAGCGGCGTGGCGACCTCTCCGGATCCCCGCTCCGCGGTGATCGCCAGGTGGTAGAGCGCACTGGTGGGCAGGTAGTCGCTGACCTGCCTGACCGTCTGCGGGAACGCCGATGTGGGGAACCACAGCCCGCCCAGGATCGCCATCGGGAAGAAGACGCCGAGGCAGGCGAACTGGGTCGCCTCTCCGGCGACCAGCAGCCCGATCGCCACCCCGAACACCGCGAAGCAGACGCTGCCGCCCCAGGAGGCGGCGAGCACCAGCGCCCAGCGATCGGGCGGCATCCGCACCTGGTTGAGCAGGGCGCCCAGGATGAAGATCGCCGCGAGGGCGGGAAGCACGAGCAGCCAGGCGCCCACGAGCTTGCCCAGCACGTACCGCCGGGGGGACAGCGGGGTGAGCGTGAGCTGACGGGCCCACCCGCTGCCGCGCTCCTCGCCCAGCCGGATTCCGCCGCCGGTCAGCGCGGCGTAGAACGCGCCGGAGACCGCCAGGGCGATCATGTAGGTCGCCGCGAACCCCGGTGCGGAGGTCCAGCCCGACACGGTGAAGAGCTTCGTGAACATGACGTAGAAGCCGGCCGAGAACAGCACGGAGAAGACCAGGAAGTAGCCGCTGCGGACCATGCTGACCACGTCGAGCCTGATGTAGTGGGTCATGGCAGTCCCGTCTCCTTCGCCAGGGCCATGAGGACGTCTTCAAGGGAGCCCCGGATGATCTCCAGATCCCGCACCCCTCGCCGGGAGGCGCCGTACAGGGCGTCGAGTGTGGCGTCCTGGTCGGAGGTGACCAGCTCCCAGCGGTCCCCCGGGTCGCCCTTCACCCGCAGCACCCCCGGCAGCCGGGCGAGCTCCTCCTCCCGCGCCTCCGGGCCGGTGAACCGCAGGGTGACGTCGCTCACCCGGGACATGATCTGCCTGGCCGGGCCGTCGGCCACGATCTGCCCGCCCTGCAGCACGACGATCCGGTTCGCGTACGCCTCCGCCTCCTCCATGTAGTGCGTGGCGAAGACGATCGTCCGGCCGCGCCCGGCCCGTTCCAGGATGTCCTCCCAGAACGCGTGGCGGGCCGCGACGTCGAGCGCGGCGGTGGGCTCGTCGAGGAAGAGCAGCCGCGGGTCTCCGGCGATGGCCAGGGCGAACTTGACCCGCTGACGCTGGCCGCCGGAGAGCCTGCTCACCCGGCGCGCCCCCAGGTCCGCCAGCCCGGCCTCGCGCAGGATCTCCCCGGTCAGAGCGGCCCTGCGGTACTGCGCCGCGACGAGGCCGACGACCTCGCGGACGGTCACATGGCCCATCAACCCGGTGTCCTGCAGCATCGCTCCCACCAGCCCGCGCGCGACGGCGTCCTGCGGGCGCATGCCGAACAGGTCGGCCCGGCCGGTCCCCGGGGTCAGCAGCCCCAGCATGACGTGGGTGAGCGTGCTCTTGCCCGCGCCGTTCGGTCCCAGCAGCGCGACGACCTCTCCGGCGGATATCCCCAGGGTCACGCCGGCCAGCGCCCGCACCGCTCCGTAGCTGAAGGTCACGTCCCTGATGTTCACGTGCCGGGTCTCAGGCGTCATCGCTGTCGCGGCCTCCCGAAAACGGGTTCGTCGGGGCGAAGTCCACTGACGCACGCTACGACGCCGGCGCGTATTCCGGGAGAACTTTTTCCGCACCGTTTTCTGGTGAGTTTTGTCACCATCGGCCCGCGCGGATTCTCATCATTGACACCGCATTCTCGCGTGTGATGATCGGTGAGTCCGATCCGGAGAAAGGGACCTTTTGCTGGGTCGGAGCGCGGCGCCCGGGCTCGCATTAATCCGCGTCTTCGATCTCCCGGGTCTCCGTCATGCCGAGAGGGGGTGAACTACGGCATGAAGCTTGAGAGCACCGCCACGGTCGACCACCGGAGCATGACCGCTCAGCCGCTCGGCGCCGGTCTGACCGGCGCCGGGTTCGGCGTCGTCGTCCCGGGCGCCTCGTCCTGCTGCGCTGGCTGCACGTCCAGCTCCTGCGGAACGATCGCGCGTCCGTAGCGACAAGCGGGGCCCGGCGGCTCACGCCCCGGGCCCCGCCCTCCCGGAATTCACGGGAATCCACGGAGAAATCCCTAGGAAAGCGCGGTGACAGCCATGGAAGCCAAGCGGGAAATAGACGTTTCCGCCATTCCCAAGCCCGTTCTCATCAACGTTCCGGTGGACGACGTGGCGCGCGGTGTGGAGTTCTACCAGGCACTGCTCGGAATGCCGCTCGCACGATCCCTTTCGTACGAGATCTCCTACCACGCCCCGGTGTCCAGCGACGGCATCCTGCTCACGGTCGACAAGCGCAGGTTTCCCGGCGAGGCGATAACGGTCTATTTCCACGTGGCCGACCTCGACGCCATGCTCAAGACCATCGCGGAGGCCGGCGGCGAGGTGACGGCGGGCCCGTACGACCTGCCGCTGCCCAAGCAGGTCAAGCCGGAGTTCCAGGAGCAGTTCCGGGACAGCCCGTTCTACCGGGGGGACGCCGGCGACTCCATGGGGCGGGGCGCCAGCGTGACCGACGCCGACGGCAACAGGTTCGGGCTCGTGGAGTTCAGCGAGTGGGCGCACGCGACCTTCCGGCTGGGCGAGTACGCCACTCCGGTCACCGCCGAGCAGCTCGTCGACCAGTCGATCGCCCTGAACCGGAAGGTCCCCCCGCCCAGCGAGATCTTCCAGGAGTGAGCGTGGAGCACACCGATCCCCAACTGGCCGAGGCGAGCGCAGGGGTCAGCGCCTACCGGCTGCTCAGCCCGGACCTGCAGACGGTCGGCCTGCGCACGCACCAGGCCCGCTACGACAACCTCGGCGAGGCGCGCTTCCCCCGGCCCGCCGAGGACTTCATCGTCGCCAGCCGGTTCGCGCCCTGGGACCGGGAGGCCCAGCTCTCGGGCGCGGACTACTTCGGGGACGTCATGGCGACCGCGCTGTCGGTGATCGACCACGAGTCGGCGCCCGAGGCGGACGTCGTCGAGCTGCCCGCACCGCTGGAGGTGCCGATCGCGCTGGACGAGGCCGTCGCCCGGCGGCGGAGCGTGCGCAGGTACACCGGCGACCCCGTGGCCCTCGCCGAGCTCGGCACGATGATCCGGTTCGGCGGCGGGATCACCGGGGAGGCCGACGGCGAGCTGATGCGCGGCGGCACCGCCACCTATCGGTTCCGCGCCGTGCCGAGCGGCGGCGGCCTCTATCCCGTGGAGATCCACCTCGCCGCGCTCGACGTGCCGGAGCTGCCCGTCGGCACCTATCGCTACAGCCCGGTCGAGGACGTGCTCGTCCGCACCGGGGACCGGGCGACCGCGGACCGGCTGCGCGACTCGTTCGCGATTCCCGGCGGGATCATCTCCGTCGAGAGCGCGGCCGCGGTCGTCCTCCTCGTCGCCCGGCCCTGGCGGTCCATGCGCAAGTACGGCCCGCGGGGCATGCGCTTCGCCCTGCACGAGTGCGGCGGCATCGCGCAGAACATGCACCTCACCGCGACCGGGTTCGGCCTGGGCACCACCGACTGCTCCAGCTACGTCGACGACCTGACCAACGAGGCGCTCGGGCTGGACGGCGTGCTGTCCTTCGTCGCGCACACGATCTTCGTCGGATGGCCGGGATGAGCGACGCCCGGCCGCTGCTGATCTACGTGCACATCCCGTTCTGCAGCTCGAAGTGCCACTTCTGCGACTGGGTCACCGAGATCCCCACCGCCGAGCTGCTGCTGCGCCCCGCCGACACGCCCAGGCGGGCGTACATCGACGCGCTCTGCCGGGAGATCAGGGAACGCGGGGCGGACCTGACCGGCCGCGGCTACCGCCCCGCCATCATGTACTGGGGCGGCGGCACGGCGAGCATCCTGGCCGAGCACGAGATCGCGCGGATCGGGGCCGCGCTGCACGAGGTGTTCGACCTGTCCGGCGGGATGGACGAGGCGACCATCGAGTGCAGTCCGGAGAGCCTCACCCCGGAGAAGCTGACGGCCTTCCGCGACGTGGGCTTCCGGCGCTGGAGCAGCGGTGTCCAGTCCTTCGACGAACGGCGGCTGCGCACACTGGGCCGCAGCCACGACGCGGCCCAGGCGCGGCGCGCCGTCGAACTGGCGGCCGAGGCGGGCTTCGACGACCGCTCGATCGACCTGATCTGCGGGCTGCCGGGCGAGAGCGTGGAGGAGGCCGCCGACTCCGTACGGGCCGCCCTCGACCTGCCGGTCACGCACGTCGCCCTCTACCCGTACCGGCCCGCGCACGGCACGGTGCTGCGCCGGCAGGTGACCCGGGGCACCACGGAGATCCTGCGTTCCGAGCAGAAGGCGGCCTACGGGCGGGCCGCCGCGCTGCTCGTGGACGCCGGGTTCCCCGAGTACGCGATGAGTCACTTCGGCCACCGGCGCTGCCTCAGCGACCTGGCCTACTTCCAGCTCCGCATGGACTGGGCCGGCTTCGGCTCCGGCGCCACCTCGCTGATCGGCGGGGAGTACCTCGCGCACCGGCGCGGCTTCCTGTCCGCCTACAACCGGGACCCGCTGCACTTCGACGAGCGCTACCCCGCCGCCTCGCCTGCCATCGCGGCCCGGCTGCTCTACCAGTCGCTGACCACCTTCGAGGGCGCCTCGCGCGACCTGTGGCGGGAGCGCACGGGAACCGGTCTGGACGAGGTACTGGCGCTCGGGCCCTGCCGTCACCTGCTCGGCTTCCTGGAACGGGTGGCCGAGGTGCGCTCCGACGCCGACGGCGTGCGGCTGCGCCGCGACCAGATCGCGGACGCCTTCATCGACCTGCAGTTCGCGGGGATCGCGGCGGGCGGGGGGCACGGGTCGCCCGAGCTCCCCCGGACGGCCGCGTTGCTGGGCTGACGGCACGGACCCTGAGAGAGGAATGGCCCCGAATGACACCGCCGACGCAACAGAGCAAGAACGTCAGGATCAAACCGTCCTTCAGCATCGTGGCCCACGACGCCGACACCGTCGAACTGCGCCACGGCGTCTGGAACGTGCGCTCCTACACCCTGACCGACCACGCCAGGACCGGCCGGCTGTACGGCCTGCTCCGCGGCCTCGACGGCACCGCCAGCAGGGCCGACGTGGCGAAGGCCAACGGGGTGACCCGGGCCGAGGTCGAGGCCCTCGTGGACCACCTCGACCAGCTCGGCGTGATCGCGCGAGCGCCGGAGACCGCGCTGGACAGCTATCTGGAGAGCACCGGCGCCTACACCACGGAGGCTCCCGCCCCGCCGGTGGTCGTCCTGGGCGGCTACGCGCTGGCGGCGGCGACGGCCCGGGTGCTGGACGGCAGCCTGCCGGGCGGTGTGGAGGTGGCGGGTGAGGACGACCCGCTGCACCGCGCCCTGCTGGAGGCCGATCCGGTCGCGCTGGAGGACGGGCTGACCTTCGAGCGGTTCACCGAGCGGTTCGAGCCGTGGCGCGGCAAGGTGCTGGTCCACGTCGCCGAGGAGCCGCACCCGCTGCGCCTCAGCGTGCTCAACCGGGTCGCGCTGGCGCTGCGCACGCCGTGGATCCAGGCGGCCGTCGACGGCCCGATGCTGCTGATCGGCCCCGCGTTCTCCCCGCCGGCCTCGGCCTGCTTCGCCTGCTTCGAGACCCGGGTGCTGATGAACCTGCGGGAGTCGGCCGCCTACCAGCGGTACAAGGACGCCCTCGTCCGGCGGTCGATACGGGCCGGCGAGCCGCCAACCCTCGACGCGCTGCGCGCTCTGGTCGCCGGGCACGTCGGGCTGGAGGCGCTCAACCTGGCGCTGACCGGGACCACCACCACGCTCGGCAAGGTCCTGGGCATCTACGTGCCGACGATGGAGATCGCGTACTCCGAGGTGCTGCGGCTGCCCGGCTGCCGGGCATGCGGGCCGGTGCCCGAGCGGGAGGCGACCGAGCTGTACTTCGACGTGCGGCGGTGGATCGATGCCTGACGTGACGACCCCATCGGTGACGGCCCCGCCTGGTGTGATGGCCCCGCCCGACGTGATGGCCCCGCGTGTCGTGGAGGCCCCCGACCAGTTCACCGCGCGGCTGCGGGCCCGGATGCACTCCCCGCTGTGCGGCCTGATGCCGTCCATGGGCTTCCTGCAGCGACAGCGGGGCGGCCCGCGGCTGATGGTGGCGGGAGGCGAGCTCACCGGCGTGCACGTGCTGCGCGGCCTGCCCGCGCCGAAGATCGGCGCCTACCATATCGGCGGATACGGCCTGCGCCCCTTCGAGTCGCACATCAGGACGCTCGGCGAGGTGGTGGAGCGGTACGGCGGCTACATCGCCCCGGTGAGCGGGCGGTTCCCGATCCGCTACGCGACGGCCGAGGAGCTGACCGCGGCCGGAGAGCACTGGGACGCCGGTCCCGCCGAGCCGTACGGCGCGGAGCAGTACGGCCGTCCCGGATTCCCGTTCCGGCCCCGGCGGGACGGCGACGTGCTCGGCTGGGTGCGGGCCACCCGGCTGGACGACGGCCGCGACTGCTGGGTCCCGGCCCAGTTGCTGCTCGTCGGCTACGTCGTCCAGGACACGAGAGGCGAGCCCTGGCTCGCGCCCGCGGTGTCCACCGGCACCGCCGCGCACACCGACCCCGACCGCGCCGCGCTCAACGCTCTTGAGGAAATGGTGCAGATCGACGCGGCGCTCAGCCACTGGTACGGCGGCAGCCGGTCGACGCGGGTCCGGCCGGGGGCAAGGACCGCGGCGCTGCAACGGGTCATCGGCGGCTCCTTCGAAGTGCGGGGCGACCAGCCGGAGTTCCACCTGCTCCCCAGCGCCGACCTGCCCGGGTTCACCGTCGCCTGCCTGATCCGCAGCGCGGACGGCCGCCTGCCCGCCGTGGCCGTCGGTCTCGGCATCGACGGCGTGCTCGAACGGGCCATGTACCGGGCGCTGCTCGAGGCGGCGGGCGTCCGGGGCCTGGCGGTCTGGTCCGCTCTGCAGCAGCGGTTCGAGCAGGGCTCCGCCGTGCGGGAGGACATCTTCGACCTCGAATCCAACGTCTCCCTCGCCGCCACCCCCGAGGGGGCGCGGGTGGTCGAGCAGAGGTTCGGCGACTGCGACGACGCGTCGGCCGACGACCTGCCGCCCGACGACGAACGGCCGGCCGGGGCCCGTGCGCGCGACCTCGTGCGGGCCTTCCACGCCACCGGCAAGCGCCTCTACGCGGCCGACTTCACCACCGTGGACGTCGCCGACCTCGGGTTCGTCGTCGCCCGCTTCTGGTGCCCCGACCTCGTGACCCTGCCGCTGCCCAGCGCCCCGCCCGCGGCGCACGCGCGGTTCGCCGCGTACGGAGGATTCCGCCGCCATGACCCCCACCCCTATCCCTGACGCCCCCCTCACCGACACCAGGGCGTACGCGCTGACCGCGCTGGCCCTGCTGTCCCTGTCGTGCCTGACGCTCGCGGCCCACCTGCACACCCGGTGGGCATGGGTGCGGCGGCTGCCGCTCCTCGGCGTTCATGTGCTGCTCATGGGCGCGCTGGTGGCCGCGGGGGCGGTGCTGCTCGGCCCCGGCTCGGCGCTGCTGCCGGTGCCCGGGCACCCGGCCGGGTGGTGGGGGCTGCCGGCGGGCGCCGTGCTCGGGGCGGTGCTCGGCCTGCTGATCGTCCGGGTCGACCTGGCGATCACCACGGCCTGGCGTACGGCACGCCCCGCTCCGGCCCGGCCGGCGCCGCAGCGGATGACGGCGGCGCGCCCGGCGGGGTTCGCCGCGTCGGGCACCCGGGTGTCCGAGCGCCGCCGCACCGGCCTGGTGCGCGCCCGCAACGACTACGCGCCGACGGGCGGCGACCTGCGGGTCCGGCTCGAACTGCTGGTCGCCGTGGCCGTCGGGGAGGAACTGGTCTTCCGCGGCCTGCTGACCCGGCTCGCCCTGCTGCTCCCCGACGTACGGCTCGAGGCCGGCGCGCTGGTCCTGGCGGCGGCGGTGTTCGCCTGCTCCCACGTCTTCTTCGGCTGGGTGCAGGTGCTCGCCAAGACCCCGCTCGCGGCGGCGGCGTGCGCGGCGACGCTGCTCACCGGAAACGTGCTGGCGGCGGTCGTCGCCCACGTCGTGTTCAACGTGTGGGTCTGGCGCTACCGGCGAAGCGAGCCGGTGGCACGGCGGACCCCGGCCCGGGGCATGTGGGGGGCGCCCGCATGAACGACCTGCCCTGGCCGCTGAAGGCGCTCGTTCTGACGGTGTTCGTCGTCCTGTACTACAAGTACGCCAAGAGCGCGCTGTTCGCGCTGTGCCGCCGGGCCGCCCACCTGCTGCCGTTCGGCCGCCGCTGGGACGCCAGCGAGCGTGGCAGCGTCCTCGAACTGGCGGCGGCCGGTGCGAGCCACGTGCTCGTCGTCGCCGTCCTCGTCCTCGTCACCGGGATCGACCTCACCCGGTTCGCCTCCGGCTTCGACCGGCCCGGCCTCATCGCGCTCGGCGCGGCGATCGGCGTCGGGGAGGTGGCGCTCGGGTCGCTGCTGTGCCGCGTGCTGATCGAGGGCGTGCAGGCGGCGGGCCGGCGCCGCGCCGGTTCCGTGGCGGGCGGGGTGCGAAACGGGGTGCGAAGCGGGGCGCGGGGCGAGGTGAGGGGCGCGCGGACCGCGCCCGCGACCGCCGGGGGCGCCGTGGACGGCGCGGTGGAGAGCGGGGAGCGCATGCGGCAGTGGCTCGGCCTGTCGCGCGGCGGCTGGATCAGGCACCACCTCAAGACGATGGAGGTGGTCTCCCTCCCCCTCGCGCTGGCGCTCACCGCCACGCAGGTCGGCAGCGAGGAGGTCGTCTTCCGCGGGCTGGTGCTGTCGTGGCTGCGCGAGGCCGGGCCGGTCCTCGCGATCGGGATCTCCTGCCTGCTCTTCACCGTCATGCAGGTCTTCCTGATGTCCTCCTGGCGCGCCGCGATGTTCCCGGTGGTCGGCGCGATCGTGATGGGCGTCACGCACAGCGTCCTGTTCTGGCACTACCCGGTGCTGATCCCCCTCGTGGTGGCGCACGTCACCTTCTTCCTGTTCGCCGTGGCCTGACCGATCGTCGTGGCCTGACCGATCGTCGTGACCTGACTCGGAGAAAGGACCGCACATGTTCCACGGCCTGTCCCTGTTGCCCGACTGCGCGCCCGCGACCAAGGCGCCCGACGACTACTTCCGCGACGTGCTGCTGCTGAGCCGCCTCGCCGACCAGGGCGGCATGAGCCACGTGAAGATGACCGAGCACTACCTCGGCGCCTACGGCGGCTACTGCCCGAGCCCGCTGGCGTTCCTGTCCGCGGTGGCCGCGGCCACCACGCGGATCCGGCTGATGACCGGCTGCGTGCTGCCGGTCTTCCACCACCCCGTACGGCTCGCCTCCGAGGCGGCGATGGTCGACGCGATCAGTGGAGGACGGCTCGACGTCGGCTTCGCCCGCGCCTACCTGCCCCAGGAGTTCGAGGTGTTCCAGGTGCCGATGGACGGCAGCAGGGAGCGCTTCACCGCGACGGTGGAGACCGTGCTGCGGCTGTGGACCGAGGAACGGGTCAGCGTGGACACGCCGTTCTTCCGGTTCGAGAACGTGACGATCCTGCCCCGGCCGGTGCAACGCCCCCACCCGCCGGTGTGGGTCGCGGCGGTGCGCTCGCGCTCCAGCTTCGCCTGGATCGGCGAGAGCGGCCACAACCTGCTCGTCACCCCCGCGCTCACGCCGCTCGCCGAGATGAGCGACCACATCGCCGTCTACCGCGAGGCGTACGCCGAGGCGGGGCACCCGGGCTCCCCCCAGGTGGTGGCGAGCCTCCCCCTGTACGTCGGCGACAGCGACGAGGAGGCGTGGCGGACCGCCGACCCGCTGCTGCGGGCCTACCTCGACGTGTGGGCGTCGGCCACCGAGTCCTGGTTGTCGGCCGCGTCGGCGGACTACACCGGCTACACGGGCATGAGCCGGGCCATCCGGGCGCTCGACCCCGCGACGTTCCGGACCATGGGCAGCGCCGTCGTCGGCGCCCCCGCCACCGTCGCCGAGCGCGTCGAGGAGATCGCCGAGGTGCTGGGCGTCGACGGGTTCCTGTGGCAGATGGACTTCGGCGCCGTGCCCGGGCAGGTCGCCGTGGCGAGTCTCGAACGGTTCCTGGACAAGGTGCTCCCGAGCCTCTAGGGGTTGTGATGACCAAGAACGTGTTCGTGCGCGCCCTGCTGGCCGGGGCGGCGCTGCTGCTCCTCACCGGCCTGCCCGCGCGGCCCGCCGAGGCCTCGGCCGCCGGATGCCGTCTGGTGTCCGTGCCGGTCACCCTGGCCGCCCAGAAGACGACGCTCAGGGGGACGCTGTGCCGCCCGTCCGGACAGGCCCCGGCCGCCCTGCAACTGCTGCTCGCCGGCGCCACCTTCGACCAGGCGTACTGGCTCACCCCGGCCGACGCGCACACCCCCCCGTACGTCCGCTACATGACCGACGCCGGATACGCCGTGCTCGCCCTCGACCGGCCGGGCACCGGCCTCAGCGACCGCCCGCCCGCGCAGGACGTCACACTGAGCACGGAGGTCGAGGCGATCCACGAGGTGGTGGGCCTGCTGCGGGCGGGGAAGGTCGACGGCCACGCCTACGGCCGGGTGACAGGCGTGGGCCACTCGTTCGGCTCCAGCGTCCTGGTGACCGACGCGGCCCGGCACGGCGACCTCGACGCGGTGGTGGCGAGCGGCTTCGTCCACTCGGTCGGGCCCAAGCTGGACGCGCTCAACCAGGCCATCGTGCCCGCCGCGGACGACCCGGTCCTCGGGCCGAGGCGTCCGCCGTCGGGATACCTGACGACCCAGCAGGGCAGCAGGGCCGGGCTGTTCCTCGACACGGCGGACGCCTCGCCGGCGATGCCCGCGGTCCTGGAGCTGACGAAGGCGACCATGACGAGTGGCGAGCAGGCGACGCTCGCGGAGGCAGGCGATCCCGCGATCTCCGGCGCCGTCCGCGTCCCGGTCTTCGTCGCGGTGGGACAGCACGACGACCTGTTCTGCAACGGGCCATACCTGCAGTGCACCGACGCCGCCGCCGTCAAGACCTGGGAGAGCTGGTTCTATCCGGCCGAGGCCCGGCTGGAGACCTTCGTGCTCGCCGGGGCAGGGCACGCGCTCAACCTGCACCGCAACGCCGGGGACTTCTTCGCCGCCGTACGCGGCTGGCTGGACGGGCTGTCCCCCACCGGCCCCTGATCTCAGGGTCGCCTGCAGGCGACCATCGACGTACGGGCGTGCGGCCCGCCGTACCAGAACCTCCAGCCGAGGTCGTGGACCTCGACGTCGGCGGCGCCGCACTCCGTGAGCACCTCGGCGTATCGGCGGGCGTTGCGGAAGTCGGCGATCCGCAGCAGGCCGCCCGGTTTGAGCACGCGGAAGGCCTCGCGCACCGCCTCCGCGCGGCCCTCCTCCTGGGGGATGTTGTGGATCGCGAGGCTGGAGACGACCAGGTCGAACGCGGCGTCGTCGAACGGGAGGTCGCGCATGTCGCCGGTGACCAGGTCGACCCTGTCGGCGACCCCCTCCGCGCGCGCGTTGGCCCAGGTGGCGTCCTGGTTGTTGCCCGACTGGTCCCTGGTCGACCACAGGTCGATGCCGGTGGCCCTGCCGGACGACAGCCGCGCCGCGGCCTTGAGCAGCACCAGGCCGCGGCCGCAGCCCAGGTCGAGGACCTGCTCGTCCCCCTTCAACCCGAGCCGGTCGAGTTCGGCGTCCCAGACCTCGAACTTG
The DNA here is from genome assembly GCF_014161375.1 of Microbispora sp. H10830. Classification (NCBI taxonomy): domain Bacteria; kingdom Bacillati; phylum Actinomycetota; class Actinomycetes; order Streptosporangiales; family Streptosporangiaceae; genus Microbispora; species Microbispora sp. H10830. The sequence goes on along the minus strand of NZ_JABBWX010000003.1, from coordinate 74,943 downwards.
CCGCGAAGGGTTGTGTTCGCGAACAGCGCCGCGCCCACGACCAGCACGATCCCGCCCACGAGGAGCACGACGGCCGGGATCGGCCAGCCGATTCCGAAGAGCACGGCGGCGAGTGCCAGCTCGGCGATGCCGCCCAGGGTCAGTCCGGCCAGCACGCCGGGGGCGTCCACCCCATAGTTCGCACGCGGATTTACCACCGTTAGTTCTTACCTCTGACTTACCTGTCATGTACAGGGTTTCTCGGGGGAATGATCCGGGTTTCCCGATCGATGCCCCTTGACGTGCGCGGGAGTGCCGTGACATGCCGTCCCCCTGGCTGCGTGACGTGCTGTTTCCGGTTCTCCTCATGAGGGTGCTATAGCTTTTCCACCGTTATTCACGCCCATTGAGGACTTATCGATCCAACGGGCGCTTTCTGCTGCGATGACCGTCCGCTTGGCGCACACCTTCGTACGGCGGGAGCCGCCGGACCCGGAGCGGCGGGCACGCGCCGCACGCGGGAGGATGGCGGCATGAGCGTGACTCTCTCCGATGCCCGCGTCGTCACTCCCGACGGCGTCCACGACGGCTGGCTCACCATCGAGGACGGCAGGATCACCCACATCGGGCGCGGGCAGGCCCCGCGCGACGGGCTCGGCCTGGGCGGGCGCACCGTCGTCCCCGGCTTCGTCGACATCCACAGCCACGGCGGCGCGGGCGGGAGCTTCCCCGACGGCGACCCGGAGACCGCCGCCGCGGCCGCGGCCCTTCATCTGAGCCGGGGCTCGACCACCCTCGTGGCCAGCCTGGTCACCGCCGCGCCCGACACGCTCGCGCGGTGCGCCTCGGCGCTCGCCGACCTGTGCGAGCAGGGCCTGCTCGCCGGCATCCACTTCGAGGGGCCCTACATCGCCAGGTCGCGTTGCGGCGCGCACGAGCCCACGCTGCTGCGTGAGCCCGACGTGGCGGAGTTCCGGGCGCTGGTGAAGGCCGGGCGCGGCCACGTCCGGATGCTGACGATCGCCCCCGAGCTGCCGAACGCGCTCGACGTGATCAGGGACGCCGCCGCCGAGGGCGTCGTCGCCGCGCTCGGCCACAGCGACGCGACCTACGAGCGGACGATCGAGGGGATCGACGCCGGGGCGACGGTGGCCACCCACCTCTACAACGCGATGCCGCCGCTCGGCCACCGCGCACCCGGACCGATCGCCGCCCTGCTCCAGGACGAGCGGGTGACCGTCGAGCTGATCAACGACGGCGTCCACGTCCACCCGGCGATGCTGCGCCTGGCCATGCACGCCGCGGGCGCGGGCCGTACGGCGCTGATCACCGACGCGATGGCGGCGGCGGGCATGGGCGACGGGCGTTACCCGCTCGGCCCGATGACCGTCGACGTCGTGGACGGGGTGGCCCGTCTCGCCTCCGACACCCCCGGAGGAGGCTCGATCGCCGGCAGCACGCTCACGATGGACGTGGCCTTCCGCCGCACCGTACGAGAGGTCGGGCGCTCGCTGGTGGACGCCGCGCTGACGGCCTCGCTCACCCCCGCCCGCGTCCTCGGACTGGACGGCGAGATCGGCTCGATCACGGTCGGCAAGTACGCCGATCTCGTGGTGCTCGACGACGACTTGAGCGTCGGCGGCGTGATGAAGCGCGGCGCCTGGGTCCGCCACCCCTGACCGATCCCAGGAAAGCCGAAGGCCGGGCCCGCCGGGCCCGGCCCTCCCTGGCAGTGGCTCAGCGCTGCGGCGGGGCGACGACCACCTCGACGCGCTGGAACTCCTTGAGGTCGGAGTAGCCGGCGGTGGCCATCGTGCGGCGCAGCGCGCCGAGCAGGTTCATCGAGCCGTCGGCCAGCGACGACGGGCCGTGCAGGATCTCCCGCAGCGTGCCGATCGTGCCGAACTCGACCCGCTTGCCGCGCGGCAGCTCGGGGTGGTGGGCCTCCGATCCCCAGTGGAACCCGCGGCCGGGGGCCTCGCTGGCCCGCGCGAGCGGCGAGCCCACCATGACGGCGTCGGCGCCGCAGGCGATCGCCTTGGCGATGTCGCCGGAGCCGCCCATGCCGCCGTCGGCGATGACGTGGACGTAGCGGCCGCCCGACTCGTCCATGTAGTCGCGGCGGGCCGCGGCCACATCGGAGATCGCGGTGGCCATCGGCACGACCACGCCCAGCACGTTGCGGGTGGTGTGCGAGGCGCCGCCGCCGAAACCGACCAGCACGCCGGCCGCGCCGGTCCGCATGAGGTGCAGCGCCGCCGTGTACGTCGCGCAGCCGCCCACGATCACCGGGACGTCGAGCTCGTAGATGAACTGCTTGAGGTTGAGCGGCTCGGCCCGGCCGGAGACGTGCTCGGCGGAGACCGTGGTGCCGCGGATCACGAAGATGTCCACGCCCGCGTCGATCACGGCCTTGTGGTGCTGCACGGTGCGCTGCGGCGACAGCCGTACGGCGGTCGTGACACCGGCCGCGCGGATCTCCTCGATGCGCCGGCCGATCAGCTCGTCCTTGATCGGCGCGGTGTAGATCTCCTGCAGCCGCGCGGTCGCCGCGGCCCTGTCGAGGGTGGCGACCTCCTCCAGGAGCGGCGCCGGGTCCTCGTAGCGGGTCCACAGCCCTTCGAGGTCGAGCACGCCGAGGCCGCCCAGGCGCCCGATCTCGATGGCCGTCTGCGGCGACACGACGCTGTCCATCGGGCTCGCCACGAGCGGAGAGTCGAACCGGTAGGCGTCGATCTGCCAGGAGATCGACACCTCCTCCGGGTCACGGGTGCGCCGGGAGGGCACGATGCCGATCTCGTCCAGCGCGTAGGCACGCCGCCCGCTCTTGCCGCGCCCGATCTCCACCTGTGTCATATCGCCTGTTCTTTCCGTTTCTTCCGGTACGACCTAGCGCCCGTGGTAGTTCGGAGCCTCGACCGTCATCTGGATGTCATGCGGGTGGCTCTCCTTGAGCCCGGCCGCGGTGATCGGCATGAGCTGCGCCTTCTCGTGCAGCTCCTCGATCGTCCGGGAGCCGGTGTACCACATGCCCTGCCGCAGGCCGCCGACCAGCTGGTGGGCCACCGCCGCGACCGGGCCGCGGTAGGGCACCTGGCCCTCGATGCCCTCGGGGATGTACTTGTCCTCCCCGGACACCCCGGCCTGCGCGTACCTGTCCTTGCTGAACGACGCGCCGCCGCGCTCGCGGTTGCGCACCGCGCCCAGCGATCCCATGCCCCGGTACGACTTGAACTGCTTGCCGTTGATGAAGATCAGCTCGCCGGGCGACTCCTCGCAGCCGGCCAGCAGCGAGCCGAGCATGACCGTGTCGGCCCCGGCGGCCAGCGCCTTGGCGATGTCGCCCGAGTACTGCAGGCCGCCGTCGCCGATGACCGGGATACCGGCCGGGCCACACGCCAGCGCGGCCTCGTAGATGGCGGTGAGCTGCGGGGCGCCCACGCCCGCGACGACCCGGGTGGTGCAGATCGAGCCGGGCCCGACGCCCACCTTGACCGCGTCGGCGCCCGCGTCGACCAGCGCCTGCGCGCCCGCGCGGGTGGCGACGTTGCCGCCGATGACGTCTACCCGGCCGTTGGCCTTGATCTTCGCGATCATGTCGCACAGGCCGCGCGAGTGCCCGTGCGCGACGTCGACGATGATGACGTCCGCGCCCGCCTCGATCAGCGTCATGGCGCGCTCCTCGGCGTCGCCCGCGACGCCGACCGCCGCGCCGACCATCAGGCGGCCGTCGGCGTCCTTGGTCGCGAGCGGGTACTGCTCGCTCTTGGTGAAGTCCTTGACCGTGATGAGGCCCTGCAGGCGACCGGCCTCGTCCACGAGCGGGAGCTTCTCGACCTTGTTCTGCCGCAGCAGCCGGAACGCCTCGTCGCGGTCGACGCCCACCGGCGCCGTCACCAGCGGCATCGGGGTCATGACGTCGCGCACGGCCCTGCTCTGGTCGCTCTCGAACCGCATGTCGCGGTTGGTGACGATGCCCACGAGCACGCCGTCCGCGTCGGTGACCGGGACCCCGGAGATCCGGTAGGTCGCGCACAGCCGCTCCACGTCGGCGAGGGTGTCCTCGGGAGAGCAGGTGACGGGGTTGGTCACCATCCCCGCCTCCGACCGCTTGACCAGGTCGACCTGCTGCGCCTGCTCCTCGATCGAGAGGTTGCGGTGCAGAATGCCGATGCCGCCCTGCCGGGCCATCGCGACCGCCATGCGCGCCTCGGTGACCGTGTCCATCGCGGCCGACACCAGCGGGATGCGCAGCGTGATGGTGCGGGACAGCCGGGTCGTCGTGTCGGCCTCCCCCGGCTGCAGGTCCGAATATGCGGGAACGAGTAGCACGTCGTCGAACGTGAGTCCCGGTTCGGTGAACTTGGCCATCTGCTGCACCCCTCCTGCGCTGTGGGTCCTCGCGCGTGGGTCCCTCGCCAGACCCGAGGTCAGTCTAGTGGGCGCCCCAAACCGCATCCGGCAGACCTGTCAAGGGGGAGGGCACAAAAAGTGGGGGGACCGGCTTCCGGTCCCCCCACTTCCCCGCGTCGCGCCCGCCACGCCCGTCGAGCCCCCCTCCGCGCCCGGCGGACGGGGCGTTCCCGGCTAACGCTGGGTCAAGAATGCGTCACGCAGCGTCCACGCGCAATGGCGTAACGTGCAACTGCACAAAGATGCATTTCCTGTCTCTCGAAACTACGCCCGAAACAAATGCCGAACCCTCACATCCATACAAAAGCCGCCACGCTCAGCCCTGCCAAATGTGTGAACGGGACGGACAGCGCGGAAAATCCGAGCTATTCTCGCGACCCGAAGCGAGGCGGGGATGGGGCGGAAGTCGGCGCAGCGGACGCCGGGAAACGTTTTCTCCCAGGGGCCGGCGAGCCAGTGGATCGAGTGCGCCCAATGCGATCAGCGCGGCGCGACCGGTGCGGTGCCATCGGCGCCGTGCGACCAGTGTGACCACCGACGGAGCGAGCATGAGTACGACGCGCAACGCCGCCTCCCCGGCCGACCCGTTCGAAAGCCTCGGCCTCTCCCCCGACCAGGCGGCCCTCTACACGGCCATGCTGCGGCTGCACCGCGCCACGCTGACCGAACTCGCCGAGGCGGTCGACCGGCCCGCCGAGGACGTGCTCAACGCCCTGAACGGGCTCGTACGGCTCGGCGCGGTGAACCGGCGGCGGGAGGAGTTCCTCGCCCGCCACCCGGCCGCGGCGATCGGACGGCTGGTGGCCGAGAGGCTGGACCGCATGGCCCGGGAGACGCGCCAGATCGACGAGGTGCTCGCGGCGGCGGGACGCCTGACCCACCACTACGACGCGGGCCTCGACTGGCGCAGCGGGCGGTTCTCGGTCGAGCCCGTGAGCGGCGCGGACGAGCTCTGCGAGAGCGTGATCGGCCTCGCACTGCAGGCGCCCCCCGCCGAGCTGCTCATGGCCGTGCCGGATCGCCGCACCATGGCCAGGTTGGCGGACGGGTACGGCGGCCAGTGGATCCAGGCCGCCGCGGACGGCATCCTGCGCCCGCGGATGGTCGTCGCGCTCGACGCCGTGTCCGCACCCGCCATGCGAGAGGTGTGCGCGCGGTTCTCGGCGGCGGGCGCGGGACTGCGCGCCCTCGACGCGGTGCCGAGCTGGTTCTTCGCGCTCGGCGACGGCACCGCCGGGCTGCCCGCCGAGTGGGGCGTCCCGCTGCCCGAGCACTCCTACAACTGCTACCTGGTCCACGCCCCGGTGGCGGTGGGGGCGCTGCGGGCGCTGTTCGAGGCGCTGTGGGTCCGGGCCGCGCCGATCTCCCCGCACAACAACGCGCTGCAGGTGCTGCGGCTGGCCGCGCACGGCCTGTCCGACGACGCCATCGCCCGCCACCTCGGGGTCTCCGTACGCACCGTGCGGGCCAGGTTCGCCGAGGCGATGTCGGAGCTGGGCGCCCAGTCCCGCTTCCACGCCGGAGTGGAGGCGGCCCGCCGCGGCTGGCTGTGACGCCCGCGCCGCGGGGCACGGCCCGACGAGCAGATGAGGCGCACTTTCGCTCGTGGAGGGGGCCGTGGTCATAAGGTGGGATGCGTGCTGGAAGACGTCCCCCGCGACCCGTTCGCGGATGACCCCAACGACCCCGCGTCGGAGCTTGGAGCGCCCGACGACGTGGAGCCGCTGACGCTCGCGGAACGCGACGAGGCGCTGACCGATCTCGCCGACGTGGAGGTCTTCCGTTCCCTGCTCGAACCCCAGGGCGTGCTCGGGCTGGTCCTCGACTGCCCGGAGTGCGGCGAACAGCACTACTTCGACTGGGACCTGCTGCGCGGCAACCTGCGCCAGATGATCGACAACGGTCGGCCTCAGGTCCACGAGCCGGCCTACCAGCCCGATCCGGCCGACTACGTCAGCTGGGAGTACGCCCGGGGCTACGTGGACGGCGTGATCGACACGGAGGAGAGCCACTGACCGTCCACGTCGGCGACGAGCGCGCCGAGCAGCCGGATGGCGGCGTCCGTGCCGCCGACCGGCTCGCGGCGGGCGAGCGCGTCGAGGACGGCGTCCGTCCGCATTACTTCGCCCTCCACGTCGGCATCGCCGTACGACCCGAGGTGGCGAGCCGTACGACGACGTTTCGTGGTCACGCAATCGACTCCAGCTCGGCCAGCTGCCGGAGCCTGGCGAGCGCACGATGCTGCGCGACCCGGACGGCACCTGGTGACATGCCGAGTACATTACCCGTCTCCTCGGCGGACAGGCCCGAGACCACCCGCAGAATGAGGAGCTCGCGCTGGGTGTCCGGGAGCCGGGCGAGCAGGTCGCGGGCGTGCTGCGCCTCGATGTAGCGCACCACCGTCTCCTCCGGCCCGGGGCCTTCGTCGGGCCCGTCCGGCAGGTCCTGCGTGGGCACGGCCGAGCGGACCGAACTGCGGAGGGCGTCGGCCACCTTGTGGGAGGCGATGCCGAAGACGAACGAGGCGAACGGGCGGCCCATGTCGCGGTAGCGCGGCAGCGCCGACAGCACCGCGATGCACACCTCCTGGGCCACGTCGTCGGCGATGTGGTACTGACCGGACACCCTGCCCAGTCGAGCCCTGCAGTAGCGGACCACCATCGGGCGCAGGTGTCCCAGCAGTGATTCGATCGCGGTGCGATCTCCCTTTACGGCAAGGCTGGTCAGTTCCCTGAGGTCGGGCTCATCCGATCTCGTCGCAAGCCTTACCCCAGTTGCGGCGTCGGCGACGCATCCCTCGGTCACGTTAGGCATGATGCCCGTCGCGATCGTTCATGTCGTCATGGTTAACGGCTACGGATTGGTCACATTGACGCGTCGATAACGGTCCGTAATCAACTGATCACTCGATCGTTGGAACATTCCAACCGGAATGCCCAAAACGAGGGATATACGCCTGACGGCTTGACAGGGAATAAGAAGCATGCCGGTTCGTTCGCATTGCCCGCGAGCCGGCTTCGCCCCCCGACGGCCCGCCCCATGCGCAGAACGGGCAAGGGGCGAAAAAGCGGTGCGCCCCGCGGTCCGCCCTTGCGGGCGGGCGCGGGGCGCGATGCGCGCGGGGCGCGATGCGCGGAGGGCGCGGGAATCAGTGGCCGTGACCGTGGCCGTGGCCGTGGCCGCCGTTGGCGGCCGGAGCCTCCTCCTCGGGCTTGTCCACGACGAGGGCCTCGGTGGTGAGCAGCATGCCGGCGATGGACGCGGCGTTCTGCACGGCCGAGCGGGTCACCTTGACGGGGTCGATGACGCCCTGGGCCACCAGGTCGCCGTACTCGCCGGTGGCGGCGTTGAGGCCCTCACCGGCGTTCATCGCGGCGATCTTGGTGGTGACGACGTAGCCCTCCATGCCCGCGTTCACGGCGATCCAGCGGGCGGGCTCGATCAGCGCCTTGCGGACGATCGAGACACCGGTGGCCTCGTCGCCGGTCAGGCCCAGGTCGTCGAGCTCCTTGGCCACGTGCACGAGCGCGGAGCCACCGCCGGAGACGATGCCCTCCTCGATCGCGGCGCGGGTCGCGGAGATCGCGTCCTCGAGGCGGTGCTTCTTCTCCTTCAGCTCCACCTCGGTGGCGGCGCCGACGCGCAGCACGCACACACCGCCGGCCAGCTTCGCGAGACGCTCCTGGAGCTTCTCACGGTCCCAGTCGGAGTCGGACTGCTCGATCGCCACCTTGATCTCGCGGACGCGGTCCTCGATCGCCTGGGCGTCGCCGGCGCCGTCCACGACCGTGGTGGTGTCCTTGTTGACCACGACGCGGCGGGCCGTGCCGAGCACCTCGAGGCCGACGTGCTCCAGCTTGAGGCCGACCTCCTCGCTGACGACCTGGCCGCCGGTGAGGATGGCGATGTCCTGCAGCATGGCCTTACGGCGGTCGCCGAAGCCGGGGGCCTTGACGGCGACGGAGGTGAAGGTGCCGCGGATCTTGTTGGTCACCAGGACGGCCAGGGCCTCACCCTCGACATCCTCGGCGATGACCAGCAGCTGGCGCTTGCTCTGGGCGATCTTCTCCAGCAGCGGCAGGAAGTCCGCGATGGAGGAGATCTTGCCCTGGGTGATGAGGATGTAGGGGTCCTCGAGGACCGCCTCCATGCGCTCGGAGTCGGTCACCATGTAGTGCGACAGGTAGCCCTTGTCGAACTGGAGGCCCTCGGTGAACTCCAGCTCCAGGCCCATCGCGTTGGACTCCTCGACGGTGATGACACCGTCCTTGCCCACCTTGTCGAACGCCTCGGCGATCAGGCCGCCGATCTTCGCGTCCTGCGCGGAGATCGTCGCGACGTTGGCGATCTCCTTCTTGTCCTCGACGTGGCGGGCGCTGCCGAGCAGCCGCTCGCTGACGGCCTGCGCGGCCTTGTCGATGCCGCGCTTGAGCCCGAGCGGCTGCGCGCCGGCGGCCACGTTGCGCAGGCCCTCGCGGACCATGGCCTGGGCCAGGACGGTCGCGGTGGTGGTGCCGTCACCCGCGATGTCGTTGGTCTTGGTCGCCACTTCCTTGGCGAGCTGGGCGCCCAGGTTCTCGTACGGCTTGTCCAGCTCGACCTCGCGAGCGATGGTCACACCGTCGTTCGTGATCGTCGGGGCACCGAACTTCTTGTCGATGACGACGTTGCGGCCACGGGGGCCGAGCGTCACCTTGACGGCGTCGGCGAGAGCGTTGACACCACGCTCGAGAGCGCGCCGCGCGTCCTCTTCGAACTCCAGGATCTTCGGCATTCAGGTCTCCTTGTGAGCGCGCGGAGCCCCGGGCACGTGGTCCCGGGGCTCCGCAAGCCGGCGCGGCCTACTACTTCTCGATGATGGCGAGCACGTCGCGGGCCGAGAGCACCAGGTACTCCTCGCCGCCGTACTTGACCTCGGTGCCGCCGTACTTGCTGTAGAGGACGACGTCGCCCTCCTTGACGTCGAGCGGAATGCGCTTCTCGCCGTCCTCGTCCCAGTTGCCCGGGCCCACAGCGAGGACACGGCCCTCCTGCGGCTTCTCCTTGGCGGTGTCCGGGATGACCAGGCCGGAGGCGGTGGTCTGCTCGGCCTCAAGCGGCTGGACCACGATGCGGTCGCCGAGCGGCTTAACGGGAACCTTGGTGGCGGTCGTCACGATCGGACCTCCCCTTCAGATTGCGATGAATGAGCTGAAGAGGCGACCAGCGGCCTGCCGTCGCGGGTGTCAGACCTGTCTCGTCGCTATTGGCACTCTCACTGGGAGAGTGCCAACACGAAACAGTATGCAAGTGGCGCGTGACAGTCAACACGAACCGGCATCGCAGGTCAGACGCATCCGGCGGCAACGCGCCCGAGATCGCCCGTTCAGCCGTCCGCCGCGCCGGCGTCACCGTCACCCCTTTCCGGCGGGACGAGCGGGCGACTACGCGGAACAGGTGATGTAGAGGGTGGCCCAGGCGGGGGCCAGAAAGTCCGTGTTCTGATACCAGACGGAGTACGTCGGCCCGTTCACCTGGACGTCGACGACGTCGACCCCGGTGGGGTGCCGCTCCTCGTGACGCGTGACACGCGGATAGGCGGGCGGGCAGCTCACGGTGACGAGAGCGTCGTGGCCCGGCGCCATGATGGCGCGCTGCTCGAGCTCCAGGCCGGTCGGGAGCTCGTGCGGCTCGTTCGAGCAGAGCACCTCGATCCTCACCGGTATGGCGTACGAGTGCGGGTCCTTCTTCGACTGGGAGTTGGTGAACGTCACCTTCACCTCACGCCCGGCGATGGCGACGTCCTCGTAGTTCAGATACTGCGAGTCGTAGGAGTCCTTGGTCGCGGACGAGGCCCGGATCGTGACCGGATACGGCTGCGTCGAGGGGCATTGCACCTTCACGTAGCCCTTGCCCTCCGGAAGGATGGAGGTCGCGTTCGTCATCACCGTCGTCGTCTCGGCCAGCGCCGGGCCGCCGAGGCCCATCAGCGTGGCGGCCACCGCCGCGATCGCACCCGTTCGCGTGATCCTGCGCATGCTCGTCTCTCCTCGTTCGTCGTGCCGTGTTTGTGCCGACGACGCTAGAGAGCCGGTCTTGGGGTGCTCTTGGCATAATCGTGCCCTGAGCTTGGCGGATGTTTGGTCCGGACCCCGCCCGGCGGGATCCGGATATCGACGTCACGGGGCCGGTCCGGCAGTCCTGCCCCGCATCCTCCGCGGGACGGTCAGGCGCGGGAGGCGTACGAACCGGAGCGGACGTCGTCGACGATGCCGGGGCGGCTCGGCTGCCAGCCGAGGACCTTCCTGGCGAGGTCGCCGCTCACCACCTGGCTCAGGGCCAGGCCCTCGGCGAACGGCCGGCCGAGCACCTCGCTCGCCTCGCCGATCGGCCACGGCACGGCCTTCCCCGTACGGCCCGCGGCCGCCGCCACGTCGGCGACGCTCACCGCCTCCTCGGCGATCGCGTGGAAGAGGCTCCCCGGCTCGGCCTTCTCGATCGAGGCCACGAGCAGGTCCGCCAGGTCGTCGACGTGCACGGTCGCCCAGGTCGGCACCGGGCCGCCCGCGTGGACGTACCGGCCGCCCTCTCCCCCGGGGGAGGCGAGCAGCGTGGGGATGCCGGCGCCCCGGCCGTACACGATGCCGGGCCTGACGACGACGCCTCCCGCGTCCAGCACGAGCCTTTCCAGGCGCGGACGGTAGCGGGAGGCGGGGATGGGGTTCACCGGCGCGTCCTCGCCCGCCGCCTCGGTGGTGGTGCCGAGCACCCAGACGCCGCTGATGTAGACGAGCCGCGCGCCGCCCCCGGTGAGCGCCTCGATCGCCGCGACGTCCACCGCCTCGTCCCCGACGGGGTTGGCGGCGTGCACGACGACGTCGATGTCCGGCGTGACCGCCTCGCGGAGCGTCTCGGGCTCGTGGACGTCGCCGTGGCGCACCTCACCCGGTACGGCGGCGTCGCGGGCCTTCGGCCGGACGAGCGCGACCACCTCGTGGCCGCGTTCGGCGAGGCGCTCCACCAGTGCCGAACCGATGTACCCCGTCGCGCCGAGCACCAGGACCTTCATCTCTTTCACCTCAAACACTTCGATGTTTTACTGTTCGACGGAGAAGGTATCGCATCTCCGGCTCACATTTCAACGTCGAAGTGTCGGATACGATGGCAGGTGGAGGAGGAGCGGCGAGGAGGACCCGGACCGCGCGCGCGATGAACGACACCCTCACGAACGACACCGCCGGCGACGACACCGCCGGCAACGACGCCGTCGACCAGATCCTCGGCCAGTGGGCCCGGGCGCGCCCGGACGTGGACTGCTCGGCGATGGGAGTGGCCGGGCGGATCTCCCGCGCGTCCCGCCTGCTGGAGAAGGGCATCAAGGAGTACTTCGGCGGGCACGACCTCGAACCGTGGGAGTTCGACGTGCTCGCGACTCTCTTCCGGTCCAACCCCGATCACCGGCTCTGCATGAGCGATCTCGCCACGGCCGCGATGGTCAGCTCCGCGGCTCTCACCAACCGGGTGGACCGCCTCGTCGTCAAGGGCCTGGTGCACCGGGAGGTCTCGCCGTCCAACCGCCGCATGGTCCTGATCACCCTCACCGGCGAAGGCCAGGCGGTGGTCGACGCCCTGCTGGCGGGTCACGTGGCCAACGAGGAGCGACTGCTGGCCGGTCTCACCGACGAGGACCGGGAGCGGCTGTCCGGCCTGCTCTGCAAGCTGCTCACCTCGCTCGGCGACGTCGGCTCCTGCTGACCGCCGGGCAGGCGGTAGCGTCGCGGACGTGGACCTGGACGCCTTCCGCACGCTGCTCACGCCCGCCGGGCGCGGGGCCCTGGACGAGGCCGTGAAGATACTCGCCGACGGCGCCGATCCTGTGGCCGCCGCGAGCGCGCTGCGCCGGAGCCACCCGGCGGACCTGGCGGCGGCGGCGCTCACGCAGGCGTCGCTGCGACGGCGGGCCGAGGCCAAGTTCGGCCCTGACGCCGCCGTCATGTACTTCACCCCCCACGGGCTGGAGCAGGCCACGCACCCCGAGGTCGCCGCACACCGCGCTGCCAGAATCCGGGCCGCCGGAATCCGGGCCGCCGGAGAGCCGGAGGGCGGCCCTGCCGTGCTGGACGTCTGCTGCGGGATCGGCGGGGACCTGCTCGCGCTGGCGAGGGCGGGCTGCCCGGTGGACGCCGTGGACCTCGACCCGCTGACCGTGGAGATCGCCCGTGCCAACGCGGCGGCGCTCGGCCTGTCCCGCCTGGCGGAGGTCCGCACGGGCGACGCCGCGCTGGCCGACCCCGGCGGATACGGCCTGCTGTTCGCCGACCCCGCCAGAAGGGGGGCGAGGGGACGGACCTTCGACCCGATGGCGTACTCCCCCACGTGGCCGGCCGTGCTCGACCTGGTGGCCCGCGCCCCGGCGGCCTGCCTGAAGGTGGCTCCCGGCATCCCGTACGAGTTCATTCCGGAGGGCGCCGAGGCCGAGTGGGTGTCGTACCGGGGCGAGGTGAAGGAGGCGGCGATCTGGACCGGGATGGGGCCCGGCGGCCGGCGCGCCACCTTACTGCCGTCCGGGGACACGCTCACGGCGTCCGGCGCGGAGGCGGAGACCGGGCCGGTGAGCCGCTACCTCTATGAGCCCGACGGCGCCGCGGTGCGGGCCCATCTGGTCGCCGAGGTCGCCGCCCTCGTGTCGGGCCGCCTCGTCGATCCGCGGATCGCCTACATCACGAGCGACCGTCTCGTACGCACGGGATGGGCACCCTGCTACGAGGTGACCGACGTCATGCCGTTCTCGCTCAAACGGCTGAGAGCGGTGCTGCGCGAACGGCGCGTCGGCGTGGTCACCATCAAGAAGCGCGGGTCCGCCGTCGACGTCGAACGGCTGCGCAAGGATCTGCGGCTTTCCGGCGGCAATTCCGTCGTGATCGTGCTCACCCGCATCGAGGAACGGCCGTTCGCCCTGCTCTGCCAGCCTGTGACCAGCACGAACGGATAAAATCAGAACAATTCACTGGCAATTACCGCCTTTCTCATTCCACGCCTGATGGCCGCGGGTCAGGGCCTAAAGTTGACCGTCGGGCGTCCGCCTGTTCGTTCATCTGCGCGAGACCGGGCCGAACCGATGTTTCGGCGAGTGAAGGAGCATTCTCGGTGGAGCATTCCAGCCACAACCTCCTCCAGGCGGGCAGCCAGACCGCCATCTCCGACCGGATGCGCGAACTGCTCGCCCGGGCGGCCCAGGACCACGTCTACGAGCAGCGGACGCAGGGCGCCGTGCTCGACGAGATCCGCCAGCGGCTGGAGGGCATGGAGTGGCTGCTGCGCGAGGTGCGCGAGCGCGAGCTGGGCGGCCTCGGTATGACACTCGAGGTGATCACCCAGCGGCTCGACGACATGACGGTCAGGCCGCCCGCCTGGGCGGAGGGGCTGGCCCAGCACATGGAGCTGCTGCGCGACCACGTGGACGACGTCGGCGGCCGCACCCAGGGCCTCGCCGACCGGATGGCGGACGTCGCGCACCGGCTCGGCAAGTTCCAGGGGAGCATGGAGGCCGCCGCCGGGCGGTTCACCCGGATCGACAAGGCCCTCGCCGCGCTCACCGAGCGCACCGAGCGGCTTGAGGCCGTCGTCGTCGAACGGCTGGACTCGGTCGGGGGCCGGATCGAGGCGGTGGAGAGCGGGGTCGAGGGCATGGACGCCAGGGTGACCGCGCTGGGCGCCGGCGTCGGCGACGTCGCCGCCGGCGTGGACGAGATGAGCACCACCATCGCGGGCATGAACGCCGACCTCACCTTGGCGGCGGGGGCCGTCGTGCCCCTCGCGGACGCGGTGCGCAGCAGGCCGGACCGTGAGCAGATCGCCGAGACCGTCTCGGACGCGGTCACCCGCGCCATGGAACCGGCCCGGGGCGACGTGGCCCGGCGGCTCGCCGCGCTGGAGGAGACCATGCTGGCGCTCGCCGAGGTCCTCCTGCGCCCCGCCCGCGGCCACGCCGACTGAGAACCGCCCCCGCCGCCCGGCGCGCGATCAGACGTTGACGACGGTGATCGGAAGCGACGAGTCGGCCGGGATCTCCAGGGTGGAGGGGTGCACGCCCGCCGCCACCAGGTCCGCGCCGAGCGCCGCCACCATCGCGCCGTTGTCGGTGCACAGGCCGGGCCGCGGCACCCGCAGGCGCACCCCGGCCGCGTCGCAGCGCTCCTGGGCCATGGCCCGCAACCGGGAGTTGGCGGCCACGCCGCCCCCGATCAACAGGTCCTTCACGTCGTAGCGGGCGCACGCCTGCAGGGCCTTGCGGGTGAGCACGTCCACGACCGCCTCCTGGAACGACGCGGCGACGTCGGCCACGGGCACCGCCTCGCCCGCCGCCTCGTGGGCCTCGACCCACCGCGCCACGGCGGTCTTCAGGCCCGAGAAGGAGAAGTCGAGGGTGCCGTCGTCGTACTTGCCGCGCGGGAACGCCACCGCCGTGCCCGAGCCCTCGCGGGCGGCCCGGTCGATGTGCGGCCCGCCGGGGAACGGCAGCCCGAGCACCCGGGCCACCTTGTCGAACGCCTCCCCGGCCGCGTCGTCCACCGTGGACCCGAGCGAGATCACGTCCTGCGCCACGTCGGGCACCAGGAGCAGCGAGGAGTGCCCTCCCGACACCAGCAGCGCGATCGAGGGCTTGGGCAGCGGACCGTGCTCCAGCTGGTCCACGGCGACGTGCGCGGCGAGGTGGTTGACCCCGTAGAGCGGGACGCCGAGCCCCAGCGCGTACGCCTTGGCGGCGGCCACGCCGACGAGCAGCGCACCCGCGAGACCGGGGCCCGCGGTGACGGCGACCGCGTCGATGTCGGAGAAACGCAGCCCGGCGGCGGCCAGCGCGCCTTCGACCGTGGGCGTCATCGCCTCAAGGTGGGCCCGTGAGGCCACCTCCGGCACCACCCCGCCGAAGCGGGCGTGCTCGTCCATGCTGGAGGCGACGGTGTTGGCCAGAAGCGTGTGGCCGCGGACGATGCCCACGCCCGTCTCGTCGCAGGACGTCTCGATCCCCAGCACGATCGGCTCGCTGCGCTCGCTCATGCCCCGCCCCCCATGTCTCCGTGTCGTGGCCCGAGGTCCTTCACCATCGTGATGGCGTCGGTGCCGTCGTCGTAGTAGCGCCGTCGCAGGCCCAGCCGCCGGAAGCCGAACCGCTCGTACATCGCCTGCGCGGGCGGGTTGTCGGCGCGCACCTCCAGGAACACCGAGACCGCGCCGCGCCGTACGGCCTCGGCGAGCAGCGCGTCCATCAGCGCGGTCCCGACGCCGGCGCGCCGGTGATCGGCGAGGACCGCGATCGTCTGGACGTCTGCCTGGTCACCCGCCGCCGCCAGGCCGGCGTACCCCACGACGCGGTCGCCCACCTCGGCGACGACGTAGTGCCGGGTGCGCGGCTGGTCGGCCAGCTCGCCGCGCAGCATGGCCTCGCTCCAGGCGTCCACGGGGAACGTGGTCCGCTCGATGTCCATCACGACGGGCAGATCCTCGTGGGTCATCTGGCGCAGCACGACCTCGGCCTGCCTCACGACGTGCCCCCGCGGCGGATCACGCCGTCACCCGCTTCGGCGCCCCGGGCACCTGCGCGTCGGGACGCCGCAGGTAGATGGGCCGCGGCGGGCCGAGCACGGCCAGCTCCCGCGCCTTCTCGACCGAATCCACGCGTCCCTCGGGCACCCGGGCGAGCTCCGCCGCCTCCTCCTCGCTCAGCGTCGCGAGGTGTTCGGCCGCCAGGGCCGCGAGCGCGCCGGCCGAGGGAAGCTCGGGACCGCGCACCCGGTCGGCGCCGATGACGTCGGCGTACATGGCGCCGCCCGCGCCGATCACGGGCAGTTCCCCGGGCAGGTCGTGCGGCCGGTCCACGCGCGGCCCGTCGAGCCGCGTGCGCGGGTCGCCGTACCGCGCCCAGAAGACCTCCTTGCGCCGCGCGTCGGTCGCGACGAGGAACGGCCCGCTCTCCCGCGCGGAGTACGCCAGGGCGTCGAGCGTGCACACCCCGAACGCCGGCACACCGGCGGTCATGGCCAGCGCCGTCGCGGTCATCAGGCCGACCCGCAGACCGGTGTACGGCCCGGGGCCGGTCCCGGCGACGATGGCGGTGACGTCCTTGAGCGTCGCGCCGGACTCCCGCAGGACATGCTCGACGGCGGGTGCGAGGAGCTCTCCGTGCCGCCGCGCGTCGATCGTCGTCGACTCTGCCACCACGCGCTCGCCGTCGTGCAGCGCGGCGGTGACGGCGGGAGTGGCGGTGTCGAAGGCCAAGACAAGCACGAAGGTCAAGCGTAGTCGCTGTGTGGAGGCGGACGACCACGCCCAGGGCCGGTTGCGGCCGCTCGATCACCGTCGCCGCGACGGCCTCGGCCCGCGCGGCCGCCGACGGCGTCAGGCGGCGCGGATGCGGGAGGCGTAGACGATGATGTTGTCGCGGTACTCGTGCCGCGACCAGTCGAAGTTCCCGCCGCAGGTGATCAGGCGCAGGCCGTCCTCGGTGTAGACGCGCTCGGCGGGAAAGTCGTCCTTCGGCACGCGCTCCACCGAGTCGACCCGGTAGGAGGCGGTCTTGCCGTCGCTGCGCACCACTTTCACGACCGCTCCCTCGCGCAGGTCGCGCAGCCGGTAGAAGACCGCGGGAGCGGTCTTGGTGTCCACGTGACCGATGATCACGGAGGCGCCGGGGTCGCCGGGCACGGCGCTGCCCGTGTACCAGCCCGCGGTGGACGGCTTGTCGAACGGCGGCAGTTCGACGTCGCCCTCGTCGGACAGGCCGAGCTTCATCAGGGGAGCCTTGAGGTGCAGCGCCGGGATGTCGATCCGCTTGGGGACGACGGAGGACCTGGCGGCGGGCTGGTCCGTCATCCCCTTGCCGCCGGCGACCGCGGCGAACACGAGCCCGGTGACCACCCCGGCGATGATCACCCCCCGGGTGGACAGCGCCAAGGTCAGGCTCCGGAGCGCCTGCGGGCCACGCCGACACCGACGCCGAGCGCGGCCAGCAGCACGACGACGGTGACACCCGTCGGCAGGCCGGACTCGTCTTCGGGACCCCCTGCCGCCGTGCCGCCGCCGCCCGCGTGCGGCGCCCGGGTGGGAATCCTCGTGTGGTCCTCGGTGTGGTCGGGCTCCGGCGCGACGATCCTGAACGACGCGCTGCCGATGTCGTTGGTGGCCTCACAGCGCACCTGCACGCGGTAGCCGCCCGCCTTGGCCCCGGCCCTGATGGTCGCGCTGCCGCGCACCATCGGCACGGTCGCGGCCGGGGTGGCCGACGGCGGCGCCGGGGCCACCAGCGTGACGAGCCCGGTGAAGGCGTCGGATCGGGCGGTCGCCCGATATTCCGTGCCGCCCTGGGGCAGCGGGCACCTGGCGGTGATGTGGATGCTCTTGGTCGACCCGCCGACGATCCGCTTCGGATCGAGCTCCACCCGCACGTCCTGCCGCGAGACCGAGACGAGCGGTGTCGGCAGGGCCGGGGTCAGCGTCATCGTGGGGTCGGCGGAGACCGTCTCGGCCGACGCGGTGCAGCCCAGCGCGCCGAACAGTAAGGCTCCCCCGACGGCGACCTGCGTGATCCTGCTCAACGGCACACCTCTTCCACGCCGGTCCCTTACCCAGAAAATCCTTACCGACTCATGGCCGAGGATCTTCCTTCGTCTCGATGATCCACAGGAACGCGGACAGGCGTCAAGGACTGTGCGGCGGACCGGTCTGGATCGCGTACGGACGGCGCCCGGCTTGTCCCCGCAGGTCCTTCTCCCACGTCAGAGTCCGGGTTGCGGCCTTTTATGCGCCTCCGGGCGGCTCCGGGCGGTGGGCGCTCAGGCGAGGGAGAGCCCCGACCAGCGCGGGCCCGCACCCGTCACCCGTACGCGGCGCTCCTCGCCCTCGGCGCCCCGCTCGACGTGGACCTCCAGGCGGTCGTCGGACAGGCCCTCGACCAGGCCCTCGCCCCACTCGACCACGGTCACCGACTCCTCCAGCGAAGCGTCGAGGTCGAGGTCGTCCACCTCCAGCGTGCCGCCCAGCCGGTAGGCGTCCGCGTGCACGAGCGCGGGCCCGCCGGACAGGGACGGGTGGACCCGGGCGATCACGAACGTCGGGGACGTGATCGGCCCGCGCACCTTGAGGCCCTCCGCGATGCCCTGCACCAGCGTCGTCTTCCCCGCGCCCAGCGGCCCGCTCAGCACGACCAGGTCTCCGGGAGCGAGCAGCGCGGCCAGCCGCGCGCCCAGCGCCCGCGTCTCCTCGGCGGTCGTGGCCCGGAACTCGGCCGTGGTCACGTGTTCTCCCTCTCGGCACGCTTCAGCAGCTCGCGCAGCGCCTCGTTCACGGCGTCGGGACGTTCGAGCTGCACGAGATGCGATGTCTCCGGCACCGTGGTGAGCTGCGCGGTCGGCGCGGCCGCCGCGATCGCCCTGCTGTGGTCGAGCGGCGTCAGCCAGTCGCGTTCCCCCACGATTATCGCGGTGGGCACCTTGTTGAGCACGTCGAGCGCGGTGAGCTTGTCGTGCGTCATCAACGCCGGATAGAAGTCGGCGATCACCTCGGAGGGGGTCGCCCTGATCATGGACTCGACGAAGTCCACGACGGTGGGGCTGACGCTCTTGGAATCGCCGAACCCGAGGTGACGCAGCGCCAGGAACGACAGGTCGGTGCCGGCCTCGCGGCCCCGGTCGACCAGCGCGCCGCTCCTGCGCATGATCGAGACGGCCGACGGCACCGCGACGTTGACGAGCTTGGAGACCAGGGCGGGCAGGCCGAGGGTGATCTCGGCGAGCTTGCCCGCCGAGGTCGCGATCAGCGACACGCCCCGGATCTTGTCGCCGAACAGCTCGGGCCGCCGCTCCGCCAGCGCCATGATCGTCATGCCGCCCATGGAGTGACCCACCACCACGCACGGCCCCGGGACGAGCTCCTCCAGCACCAGCGCGAGGTCCTCACCGAGGCGCTCGATCGTGCAGTCGCTGGACAGCGCGCGGGCGGACTGGCCGTGGCAGCGCTGGTCCCACAGCACCAGCCGGTAGGAGTCGCGCAGGTCGCGCCGCTGGTAGTGCCAGGAGTCCGAGGACAGGCAGTAGCCGTGGCACAGCACCACGGTCAGCGGCGCGTCCTCCACTCCGTCGATCTCGGCATGGATCTTCACGCCGTCCGAGGTCGTGAGCGTCACCGAACGTCCGTGCAGCTCGCCGAAGGGCTCACTCGCCTCCAGGTCCGGCCGCAGGCGGATGCGGCCGACGGCGTACCTCTTGGCGAGCGTGGCCGCCGCCACTCCCGCCGACGCCGCACCGAAGACCGCTCCGGCGATCCCGACCTTGCGACGTGTGCTCATGCCTGCCCTCCTCGCAGCCGCGGCTCAGCGTCCATCCGTATGGACACGAGGCACGCGGGATCCGATCCTCGTCACGATCTCATGGGTAATCGTGCCCAGGGAATCCGCCCATTCCTGACAGGTCGGCTCGCCGTCGTCCCCGGGGCCGAAAAGGATCACCTCGTCCCCCGATTCCGCCGGATCGTCACCGAGGTCGATGACGAACTGGTCCATGCACACCCGCCCGGCGATCCGCCGCCGCCGGCCCGCCGCCAGCACCTCCGCCCGGTTGGTCGCGTTTCGCAGGATGCCGTCCGCATACCCGAGAGGGACGAGGCCAAGCGTCGTCTCACGCTCCGTGACGTACAGGTGCCCGTACGACACGCCCGAGCCCGGGGCGGCCCGCTTGACCTGCGCGAGCCTGGCCGTCAGCGTCATGGCGGGGCGCAGCCCGAAGTCGCCCAGCTCGGGGATCGGGCTCAGGCCGTAGACCGCGATGCCCGTGCGGACCATGTCGTACCTCGCCCGCGGCAGCGTGACGGTCGCGGCCGAGTTGGCGAAGTGACGGATCGCGTCGCTCGGCACGCCCGCCTTGTCGGCGACGGCGAGCGCCTCCTCGAACGCCGCGAGCTGGCTCTCGATCGAGGGATGGCCCGGGATGTCCGCGCAGGCGAAGTGCGACCACAGCCCGGCGATCTCGATGGCCCCGCTCGCCCGAGCGGCGAGCGCGTGCTCGACCAGCGACGGCCAGTCCGCCGCCGTCGCGCCGCCGCGGGAGTTGCCGGTGTCGGCCTTCAGGTGCACGCGGGCGGTGCGCCCGGTGCGCCGGGCGGCCTCGACGATGTCGTCCACGACCCACGTCGCCCCGGCCGACAGCTCGACGTCCGCGAGCAGCGCGGCGTCCAGCGGCTCGCCGGGTGTGATGAGCCACGACATGACCGGCGCGGTGACGCCCGCCTCGCGCAGCGCCAGCGCCTCGCGTACGAGGGCCGTGCCGAGCCGGCTCGCGCCCGCCTCCAGGCACGCCTTCGCCACCGGCGCCGCGCCGTGACCGTACGCGTCGGCCTTGACGACGGCCATCATCTCGGCACCCGCGGCCGACTCGGCGAGCAGCCGCACGTTGTGCGTGATGGCGGACAGGTCCACGCGTGCCTCGGCCGGGGTGGCGGAGCGCACCGTTGAGAAGCTCATTTTTCCAGTGTGTCAGGTGGACCCGGGTGGATGCGCCCACCTTGACACCGCACGTCAGAGCGTACGCAGGGCCTCGGGCAGCGCCTGGGCGACGTCGAGGGCGGCGATCGGGGCCTGTCCGCCTCCCGCGACCCCGCCTCCCGCGGCCGTCCGCGCCGCCAGCCCGTGGACGTACGCCGCGCACGAGGCCGCGTCGTAGCCCGTCAGCCCGGCGGCGAGCAGGGCGCCCGCGATGCCCGACAGGACGTCGCCCGTGCCGCCCGTCGCCAGCCAGGGCGTCCCCGTGGTGTTGACCCGCACCGGCCTGTGCTCCTCCGCGACGAGCGTGGTCGAGCCCTTGAGCAGCACCGTCGCCCCCAGCTCCGCGGCGGCCCTGCGCACGTGTTCGAGCCGCCCGGCCTCGATGCGCTCCCGCGGCACGCCGAGCAGCCGCGACAGCTCCCCCGCGTGCGGCGTGAGCACGGTGGGGGCGGCCCGGCGCAGCAGCGTGCGGTCCTTGGCGACCAGCGTCAGCCCGTCGGCGTCCACCAGCACGGGCACCCCGGTGGACAGCACCGCGCGGGCCACCGCGTGCGCCTCCGGGCCCGTCCCGAGCCCGGGGCCGAGCACCCACGCCTGCACCCGGCCGACCTCGTCCAGCGAGCTCTTCAGCACCAGCGACGGGTCGAGCACGGTCGTGACGGCCTCCGGCCAGCGGGCCCTGACCAGCCGCACCGGCTCGGCGGAACTCGCGAAGCGGACCATTCCCGCGCCGGCGCGCACCGCGCCGCCGACCGAGAGCACGGCGGCCCCGGTGTACCTGTCGCTGCCCGCGGCGATCCCGACGACGCCCCGCCGGTACTTGTCGCTCTCCGCGCCCGGGCGGGGCAGCAGGTCGGCCACGTCGTCGGCGGTCAGCGCCGCCACCTCGGGATCCGGCAGGAAGGGCCCCAGGCCGATGTCCACCGGCTCGACCGCGCCCGCGTGGGCGGCGCCGGGATCGACCAGCAGACCGGCCTTGTACGCGCCGAACGTCACCGTCAGGTGCGCGCGGACCGCCGGTCCCTCGACCCGTCCGCTGCTCGCGTCCACCCCGCTCGGCACGTCGACCGCGACGACCAGGCCGCCAGCCTCGGCCGTCAGCTCGGCGAGCGTGCCGTACGGCTCTCGCAACGCCCCGCTGCCCCCGATGCCGACGAGGCCGTCCATGACGAGGTCGGCGTCGGCCAGCAGCGCGCGCGCCCGCGCGGCGTCGTAGGGATGCGCCCGGCCGCCCGCCTCCCGCAACGCGGCCAGGCCGCCCTCGTGGGTGCGCGAGCCGGCGAGGACCGCCTCCACCCGCGCTCCCCTGCGGGCCAGCCGGGCTCCGGCGTACAGGGCGTCGCCGCCGTTGTCGCCGCTGCCGATCAGCAGCGCCACGCGGGAGCCGTACACCCGGCCGCAGGAGCCGGCGAGCAGGTGCGCGCAGACCGCGGCGAGCCCGGCGGCGGCCCTGTCCATCAGCGTCCCCTCGGGGAGCCTCGCCATCAGCGCGAGCTCGGCGGAGCGGATCTGGTCGGAGGTGTAGGCGGTCCGCATGCGTCCGACGGTAGCCTGCCGGGTCGGCGATGGCGATCACCGTACGCCGGGCATCGGCGGGGAAATGCCGCCGCGGCACAAACGGCGGTCTTTCCCGCGGCCAGGCCATGCCGCCGGGCCTACAGCCCGTGCCGCTCCGTCCACGCGTTGATCGCCGCGGCGATGGCCTCCGGCCGGTCCTCCGGCGCGTGGTGGCCTGCCGGTCCGCAGTGCTCGACCTCCAGCCCCGCGATGTTCGCCGCACACCAGGCGGCCATCTCCGGCCCGATGAGCAGGGTCGGCGAGGAGTCGAAGGTGAGCAGCAGTTTGGGAACCTCGTGGCTGCTCGCGAGCCACCCGCCGTACGTGCCGACGCGCTCGGCGACGTCGGCGGGCTCCCCGTCGAGCGGCATCGAACGCGCCCACTCCAGCAGCGGGCGGCGGCTGTCGCGCGTGGCGTACGGCTCCAGGTAGGGCCGCATGTCCTCCTCGCCGAGCGGCGTCAGCACCCCTCCGGTGAAGGCGGTCTCCACCATGAAGTTCCGGTCGAGCACGAGCGGCTCGCCCTCGGGGCTTCGGATGGCCTGCGCGCGGGCGCGCGGCGCCTCGCCCAGCTCGCTCCACGACATCGTGCGGACGATCGTCTCGAAGAAGGCGACGCCGCGGACCCGGCCGGGATGGCGGGCCGCCCAGTCGAAGGCGAGCGCCCCGCCCCAGTCGTGTCCGACGAGCACCACGTCCTCCAGCTCCAGCCGGTCGAACCAGGCGTCGAGGTAACGGGCGTGATCGGCGAATCGGTACGGCACATCGGGCTTGCCCGAGCGGCCCATGCCGATGAGGTCGGGGGCGAGCAGGCGGGCGCCGGCGCGGATCCCGGGCAGGACCTTGCGCCACAGGTGGGACGAGGCGGGGTTGCCGTGCAGGAAGACGAAGGGAGCACCGCTGCCGCTCTCCTCGTGGTACATCGCCGAGTCGAGCACGTCGATCGAGGGCATGGGAGGTCCTCACTTTTCCGTTCGTCTGACTAACGTTAGTGGCACGAACAGATTAGACCGTTAGTCGGACTAACGCAATCGGTAAGATGAGGGCATGAGCAGCGAGCCCGACACGGCCCCTCCCACGGCCCCCCGCATGGACGGGAGGACGGGAGCGGCCCGGTTGCGGAGCCTGCCGACCCGGCTTCTGTCACTGGCGGCGACGCACTCCGACCGCCTCGTCAACGAAGGGCTCGCCGCCGCCGACGCCCGCAAGTGGCACTACGCGGTGCTCGCGACGCTCAAGGAGTCGGGCCCGGCCAGCCAGGCGGAACTGAGCCGCCGCACCGGCATCTACCGCAGCGACCTGGTCTCCGTCATCAACGAGCTGACCGATCGGGGCCTGGTGGAGCGCGCGCCGGACCCCGCGGACCGGCGCCGCAACGTCATCACGATGACCGAGCGGGGGCGCGCCCGCTTCGCCCGGCTCGACGAACTGCTCACCGAGCTGGAAGACGAGGTGCTCGCGCCGCTCGGCCCGGCCGAGCGCGACCAGCTCGCCCAGTTGCTCACCCGCATAGTGGACCACCACGCGCGCCGGGACGGCTGACTCCCCGGGACCCTCGCCCGGCGTTCCTGCTCAGGACTCGGCGACGACGTAGGCGACCGCCATGCCGCCGTCGTGCGACAGGGAGACGTGCCACCTGCGCACGCCGAGGTCGCGGGCCACCTCGGCCGCCCGGCCCGTGATCCTCAGCTCGGGCCGGCCGTGCCCGCCGCGCACGACCTCCGCGTCCAGGTGCCGCAGGCCCGGCGGAACCCCGAGGGCCTTGGCCACCGCCTCCTTCGCGGCGAACCGCACGGCCAGCGACTCCAGCGGCAGCGCACCCTCGGCATCGGTGAACAGCCGCCTCCGCAGCGCGGGCGTGCGCTCCAGGGCCGCGCCCAGGCGCGCCACCTCGACCACGTCCACCCCGATGCCCACGATCACAGCGCCAGCGTACGGCGCGACCAGTGGTATGAAGTGAACGTTCTTCCCCGCCGCGCACCGAAGTAATCCATCGATTTTTGTCCACAGGCTGTGCACGACCCCGGGTGGGGGCACGGAAACGCCATGGCTACGCTTGCCGTCGTGGCAGATGGGGACGCGTACGTCGAGTTGAGCCGGGAGCAGTGGCGTGACCTGCGCAAGAACACACCGCTCACGCTCACCGAGGCGGAGCTTGAGGAACTGCGCGGCGTCCACGACCCGATCGACCTGTCCGAGGTCACCGACATCTACCTGCCGCTCACCCGGCTGCTGAACCTGCACTTCACCGGTTCGCGGCAGCGCGGCGCGGCCGTCGGCGCGTTCCTCGGCGAGCAGGACGCGCCTCCGCCGTACGTGCTGGGCATCGCGGGCAGCGTCGCGGTCGGCAAGTCGACCACGGCGCGACTGCTGCACACGCTGCTCGCCCGCTGGCCGGAGCACCCCCGGGTCGACCTGATCACCACCGACAGCTTCCTGTACCCCAACAAGGTGCTCGAAGAGCGCGGCATCATGCACCGCAAGGGCTTCCCGGAGAGCTACGACCGGCGGGCGCTGGTGAGCTTCGTGGCCGACGTGAAGGCGGGCCGTCCCTCGGTGGAGGCGCCCGTCTACAGCCACCTGGAGTACGACATCGTGCCCGGCGCCGCGCAGACGGTGGACCGGCCGGACATCCTCATCGTCGAGGGGCTCAACGTCCTGCAGCCCGCGCCGCCGGACGCCCTGGCGGTCTACGACTACTTCGACTTCTCCATCTACGTGGACGCCCGGATGGAGGACATCCGCACCTGGTACGTGGAGCGCTTCCACAAGCTGCGCCGCACCGCCTTCTCCGACCCGAAGTCCTACTTCCGGCACATCGCGGCGCTGTCGCACGAGGAGGCGACGACGTTCGCCGAGAACGTCTGGCGGGAGATCAACGAACGCAACCTGGTGGAGAACATCGCCCCCACCCGCCGCCGGGCCGGCCTGATCCTGCACAAGGGCTCCGGCCACTCCGTCAGACGGGTGCGGCTGCGCAGAACCTAAGTCGTGTCAGACACTCCTAGGATGCAGCCGTGCTGCATCTGCGGGTCATCTCCCCGTTCCAGCGGACCGACCAGGTCGTCGAGGTGTTCGACCGTACGCCGGGAGTCACGAACGTCGTGCTCCTGCCCAAGGCGGCCAGGAAGCCGGAGGGCGACGTCGTGCTCGCCGACGTCGCCAGGGAGGCCGCCAACACGGTCATCGGCCGGCTCAAGGCGCTCGGCCTCGAGCGGGACGGCTCGATCACGGCCGAGGAAATCGAGCTGTCGATCTCCCGGGGCGCGGCCGAGGCGGAGGAGCGGGCGCCCGGCGAGGGCGACGACGCGGTCGTGTGGGACCAATTCGAGCAGCGTGTGGCCCTCGACAGCCGCATCACGTGGGCGTTCCTGGCGTTCCTCGCCATCGCCACGCAGATCGCCGCGATCGGCGTCCTCATCCCCTCGCAGATCCTGATCGTCGGCGCGATGGTCCTCGGGCCGGAGTTCGGCGCGGTGGCGGCCGTCTCGTTCGGCCTGCTCCGCCGCCGGTGGCGGCTCATCGGCACCGCGGCCCGCACGCTCGCCCTGGGCTTCGCGGCCGCGATCGCCGTCACCCTGGCCTGTGCCCTCGTCTCGCGGGGCCTCGGCTGGATCTCCCCCGACAGCCTGCGGCACCACGACGAGGTGCGCTTCATCGTGACGCCCGACCGGTGGTCGTTCATCGTGGCGCTGCTCGCCGGCGCGGCCGGGGTGCTGTCGATCACGGCGGGCAAGTCCTCCGCGCTGGTGGGCGTCTTCATCTCCGTCACCACCGTCCCCGCGGCCGGCTACATGGCCGTGGCCCTGGCGCTGTGGCGCTGGGACGAGGTCGGCGGCTCGGCGCTGCAGCTTCTCGTCAACATCGCCGGAATGGTCGTCGCCGGCACGCTGACGCTGTTCCTCCAGCGTGCGCTGTGGTCCCGGTACGGCGGCGGTCGGGCGACTGGCGCGACGAGGCATACCTGAGGCGTAGGCGGGTTCCTCCATCAGACGGAGGCCCGGCGGACGTCACGCCCAGTAGGGTCGGATCATGACAGCGAGCGCGACCCCATGCTTCGCGACCGAGGGGCTGACCAAGCGCTTCCCCCGCGTCACGGCGCTCGACGACCTCACGGTCGCCGCCGGAACCGGCGTGACCGGCCTGGTGGGCGCCAACGGCGCGGGCAAGTCGACGTTGATCAAGATCCTGCTCGGCCTGCTCCCCCCGACCTCCGGGCGTGCCTCGGTGCTCGGCTTGGACACGGCCACCCAGGGCCTGGAGATCCGGCGCGTGGTCGGCTACATGCCCGAGCACGACTGCCTGCCCCCGGACATATCGGCGACCGAGTTCGTGGTGCACATGGCCCAGATGTCCGGGCTGCCGCGTACGGCGGCCCGCGAGCGCGCCGCCGACACCCTGCGTCACGTCGGGCTGGACGAGGAGCGCTACCGCCCGATGGGCGGCTACTCCACCGGCATGCGGCAGCGGGTCAAGCTCGCCCAGGCCCTCGTCCACGACCCGCAACTGGTCTTCCTCGACGAGCCCACCAACGGGCTCGACCCGCAGGGCCGCGACGACATGCTCGCGCTGATCCGGCGCGTCGGCACCGAGTTCGGCATCAGCGTGCTGGTCACCTCCCACCTGCTCGGCGAGCTCGAGCGGGTGTGCGACCACGTCATCGTCATCGACGGCGGGCGGCTGCTGCGCTCCTCGGCGATCCGGGAGTTCACCCGGGCCGAGCAGACCATCGCGGTGGAGGTCGAGGAAGGGCAGCAGCGGCTCGCCGAGCGTCTGACCGCGAGCGGCGAGACGGTCGCCGCGCAGGGCAGGCTGCTGACGGTCCAGGTGTCCGCCGACGACCCCGGCCGCACCTACGACGCCGTACGCGACGCCGTCTGCGACCTCGGCCTCAGCCTCCTGCGGCTGGAGCAGCGCCGGGGCCGCATCGAGGACGTCTTCAAGGAGCCGGTGGCATGACGACAGAGCCGACCGCGGTCATCCACGACATCGGATACCGCCACTACGACGGCGTACGGCTGGGGCGCGGCCGGGCGACGCTCGCCCTCGGCGTGCAGAGCCTGCGCGGCGTGTTCGGGCTCGGCCGCACGGTCCGCGCCAAGATCATGCCGTTGCTGCTGGCCGCGATCATGCTGATGCCGACGGTCGTGTCGATCGGCGTGATGGCGCTCGCCAAGCAGTTCGTGATGCCCTATCCGAACTACGCGGTCTTCATGCAGGCGGTGATCGCGGTCTTCCTGGCCGCACAGTCGCCGTACCTGGTCGCGCCGGACCTGCGCTTCCGTGTGCTGCCGCTGTATCTGTCCCGCCCGCTGACCGTGACCGACTACGTCCTGGCGAAGCTGACCGCGCTCGCGGTAGCGGTGTTCGCGCTGCTGGCCGTGCCGCTGACGATCGAGTTCGTCGGCGAACTCCTGGTGGACCTGCCCGGGCCCCCGCACACCGCCGATTACCTCGGCGCCCTGGGCGGCGCGGTCCTCCACGCGGTGCTGCTGTCCTCCGTGGGCATCGCCCTCGCGTCGTTCACCCCGCGCCGCGGTCTCGGCGTCGCGTCGGTGATCGCGTTCTACATGTTCACCGCCGCCGTCTCCGGGATCTTCGCCGGCGTGCTGATCTCGTCGGGACGCGACGATGTCGCCGGATGGGCCCTGCTCCTCAACCCGTTCTTCCTCGTCGACTACGCCCAGTCGGCCCTGTTCGGCACCGAGCCCGTCAACACAGAGATGGCTCCGCCCGGCATCGCGTCCTGCCTGATCCTGCTGGCCGTGGTCGTCCTGGCCGTGACGGGCGTCCTCCTGCGCTACCGGAAGGCGGCGTCGTGACCACCACAAGCTCTCCCGTGACCACCCGTCAGGGCGTGCTCGAACTCGCCCAGGTGTCCCGCTGGTACGGCAACGTCGTGGCGGTCAACGACGTCACGATGACGATCGGGCCCGGCGTCACCGGCCTGCTCGGGCCGAACGGCGCGGGCAAGTCGACGCTGCTGCACATGATGGCCGGGTTCCTCGCGCCGTCCAACGGCACGGCGACCCTCGACGGCCGGCGCATCTGGCACAACCACGAGATCTACCGGCAGATCGGCCTGGTCCCCGAGAAGGAGGCCGTGTACGGCTTCCTCACCGGATGGCAGTTCGTGCTGTCGTCGGCCCGGCTGCACGGCCTGCCCTCGCCCGCCGACGCGGCCCGGCGGGCCCTCGACCTGGTGGAGATGACGGACGCCTCCGGCCGCCGCGTCGAGACGTACTCCAAGGGCATGCGGCAGCGGGTCAAGGTCGCGGCGGCCCTCGTCCACGACCCCCAGGTGCTGCTCCTGGACGAGCCGTTCAACGGCATGGACCCCCGGCAGCGGCTCCACCTCATGGATCTCGTGCGCCGCATGGGCGAGGAGGGCCGGACGATCCTGTTCAGCTCGCACATCCTCGAAGAGGTCGAGCGGGTGGCCCACCACATCGAGGTCCTGGTCGCGGGGCGGCACGCCGCGTCGGGCGACTACCGCGAGATCCGGCGCCGCATGGCCGACCGGCCCCATCTGTTCCGGGTCAGGTCGAGCGACGACCGGCGTCTGGCCGCCGCGCTCATCGGCGACCCCTCCTCCAGCGCGGTCTCGCTGACCGAGCAGGGCGTCGAGGTCCAGGTGACCGACCACGCGCGCTTCACCGCGCTGCTGCCGCGGATGGCGCGCGACCTGGCCGTACACCTGTGGCAGGTCTCCCCCACCGACGAGGACCTGGAAAGCGTCTTCTCCTACCTCATTTCCGGGAGTTCTCGATGAACACGGTGGTGGCGGACATCACCTACCGGGCCATGCTCGGGCGCAAGCGGATCTGGCTGCTGATTCTGCTGCCGGTGGCGCTGGTCGCGCTCGCCGCGCTGCTCAGGCTGGTCAACGGCCAGGACGAGCAGACGGCCGTCCTTCTGATGAAGAGCTTCGCGATCGGCACGATGCTGCCGCTGCTCGGGCTGATCGCCGGGACGGGCGTGATCGCGCCGGAGATCGAGGACGGCACGATCATCCACCTGCTGGCCAAGCCGATCTCGCGACCGGTGATCGCGGTGACGAAGTTCGTGGTCGCGGCCTCCCTCGTCGCGGTGCTCGCGGCCGTCTCGACCTACGCCGCGGCCTACCTCCTGACCGGCTCGGAGTCGGGCGTCGCGACCGGTTTCACCCTCGGGGCGCTGTTCGGCGGCATCGCGTACGCCGCGGTGTTCCTGCTGCTGGGCGTGCTCACCCGCCACGCGGTCGCGGTCGGCGTGATCTACGCCCTCGTGTGGGAGGGCGTGGTCGGCGGCTACGTGCCCGGCGCGCGGAAGTTCTCCATCCAGCAGTGGGCCCAGTCGCTCGCCGACCAGGTCTCCTCCTCGCCCTTCTTCTCCACCGAGGTGACGCTCGGCTTCGCCGTACCGGCGATGGTCATCGTCACGATCGGCGCCGTCGTCTGGACCGGCCAGCGCCTGCGCTCCCTCTCCCTGACCGGCGACGACTAGCTCCGCGGTGCGCCGGCGGCGCTATGCGGCGGAGTCCGGGGACAGGACCCGGGCGAGCCACTCCGTGCGTGTCCGCCGGGCCGTGGCCGAGATCCGCGCCTGCGGATACAGGGCTGTCCGGCATGAGCGTCTCCGCCTTCTACCGCAACTTCCACGCGGTGACCGCGATGAGCCCTATCCAGTTCCAGAAGCAGATCCGGCTGCAGGAGGCCCGGCTGCTGCTCGCCACCCACCCGGGCGACGTCACCGGAGTCGGCCAGCGCGTCGGCTATGACAACCCGTCACAGTTCAGCCGGGAATATCGCCGCCAGTTCGGCGCACCTCCAAGCCAGGACGCCGCCCGCCTGCGCCGAAGCGTCCACGCCCTCGTCGCCCGTCGCCCCGTGGACCTCGCCGGAGCCACGCGGGTCAGGCGGGTTCGTCCGCCGACGTGACCGGCGGGAGGGGCAGCGGCCGGTCGAGAAGGAACGTCATGAGCAGGTCGCGGTAGAGGTCAGGTTGGCCGTTCGCGATCGAGTGCCCCGCGCCGCGCACGTAGACGAGGGTCGACTCGGGAAGCGTACGCCGGTACTCGTAGGTGACCGCCCATTTCAGGTAGTCGCACTCGCCGCGCACGATGAGCGTGGGCACATGGACGGTCCGCAGCTTCGGACGCGGGTCGGGGACGGTGGTGGCGTCGGCGGACGTCATCTGATTGGTGTAGAAGCCGGGCGGATTGTCGTGGACGGGGGCGGGCGCGCTTCCGGGGCATCCGGTGGAGTCCTTCGCCGCGAGCAGCAGTTCGCGGAAGTACGCGTCGGCCTCGGCGTCGGGCACGAGTGCGTGCGCGGCAGCCGGGTTGACCTGGAGCAGGAGCGCTTGGAGGAGGAACCGGGGATCGGAGGTCAGCTCATCGGCGCGTTCGACCTGGGCCGGGGGGAGACGGTCCCAGGGACCGCCAGGCCCGCCGGGGAAGGCCGGTTCCCAGATCGCGCCCGGTGAGGTGAGCACGGCTTTGGCGACGTGGCTGGGATGGGCGGCCATGTACGCCGCCGACAGGGTCCCGCCCCATGACCTGCCCACGAGGATGACCTTCTCGGCGTGTATCGCGCGGCGGATCGCCTCCAAATCGGCGACGTGCCGGGCGACGGTGTAGCCGGTCACGTCGGCCAGCCGGGTGGAGCGGCCGGCGCCGACCTGGTCATAGGCGTAAACGTCGAAACCGGCCGCGGCCAGCTCCTGCCCGGCCTCCGGGACGCCCTCTCCGGGGGTCCCGGGGCCGCCGTGCAGGAAGATCACGGGTGTCGGGCGCGGCTTGCCGGACGCGGCGATCTTGACGTAGGCGATGCGGGATCCCGTGGGCAGGTCCCAGTGGGAGACGCCGGGCGGGGCCGCGGCCGTCGGCGGCACGGGGAAGGGGCGCATCACCGCGAGGGCCGCGGGCCCGGCCGTCACGAGCACGACGCCGGCGACGTACGGCCACAGCGCCCGCGGGCTGCCGAGCCGCCTTGTCGCGGCCCGCCCGAACACCCAGGCGGTCGCCGCCGCCGCAACGACGCCGGCCATGGAGAACACCATCACGGCCGGGACGGCGGCGGCCGTCCCGACGAAGGCCGCCGTCCCGGCCACGGCTGCCGCGATCACGCCGGCGAGCGACAACGCGCCGCCGGACAACAGGTTGGATCTCATGCGAGCCACGCTAGGAAGCCGAACCCCCGTCGACCTCCTCCCGCGGAACCGTCGTCACCCCCGCCGTACGGCGGGGGTCAGCGCATGCCCGGGCGGATCAGGCCGGTCTCGTATGCCGCGATGGTCGCCTGGAGGCGGTCGCGGACGCCGAGCTTGGCGAGGATCACCGCGACGTGGTCCTTGACGGTCGAGGGGCTGATCCGGAGAACCTCGCCGATCTCGGCGTTGGTGAGACCGCGGGCGACATGCGTCAGCACCTCGGTCTCGCGCCGGGTGAGCGTGCCGAGGACGGCGGCGTCACGAGGTTCCGGCTCGGACGCGAACCGATCGATGAGGCGTCGGGTGACCCCCGGATCGAGGAGGGCGTCTCCGGAGGCCACCACCCGGACCGCGTCGGCGACCCGCTCCGGCTCGGCATCCTTGAGCAGGAATCCGCTGGCGCCGGCTCTCAGCGCCGAGAACACGTACTCGTCGAGGCCGAACGTCGTCAGCACCACCACCCGCGTGCCCGGCGCCTCTGCTCCGATCCGGGCGGTCGCCCGCAACCCGTCCAGGCCCGGCATCCGGATGTCCATGAGCGCCACATCGGGCCGCAGCGACACGGCCAACGCCACGGCGGCCTCCCCATCCGCGGCCTGGCCCACGACGCTCAGATCGGGTTCGGCGTCCAGGACCGCCGCGATGCCCGCCCGCACCACCGCCTGGTCGTCGGCGACCATCACCCTGATCAAGGGAGCACCTCCGGAAGCCACACCCTCACCATCCCGTCCCCGGCGCCGGAGACGCTGCCCCCGGCCGCGTCGGCCAGCGCCCGAACCCGCCGATCCCCGCCCGTGGCGGCGGAAGGCCCCGAGACCGCGACGCCGTCGGCGCGGCAGGTCACGGTGATCTCCCGCTCATCCCGTATGCAACCGCGCAGCATCGACTCGGCCACTCTGAACGCGGCGACCTCCACGCTGGGGGACGCTTCGCGGCGGGCTCCGGCATACCTGACGGTGCCCTGGTGCCGCACGGCGAGCAGGGCGATTCCGGCGATGGTCGGGGGCGGGTCGTCGCCGCTTCGGCTGCGCAGTTCGCCGAGCGACTCCCTGAGCGCGGCCAGCCCGGCCCTGGCCTCGGCCAGCACAGTGTCCAGCCGGCCCGCGTCCGCCGCGACCACGATGGCTCCGGCATGTCGCAGGGCCGTACGGCGCAGGCCCGCCGCCAGCCGGTTCCGCTCCGCCAGCACGACCGTCGCCGTCTCGCGGCCGAGCAGATCCCGCTCCCGCGCCACGGCCGCACGGCGCCGCGCACGTCTTGACCTCATTGTCAGGCCGAGCGCCCAGGCCGCCGCCGACGGGACGGCGACCCCCAGGGCCAGCACCGCCCATGCGGCTGCCCGGTTTCCCACGATCCCTGGCCCGCACGCCAGAGCAAGCCCGCCTACCGCCCCCACAGCGGCCGTGGCGAGAGCCCCCCACCGCCGGCGTTCGCGAGGGCCGTACGCGCCCAGCGCGTAGAGCAGCGCCAGCTCGACCCACAGGCACCACAGGAACACGTCCCCTGCGGGCTGCCTCGTCCAGCCGGCGAGTCCGGCGGCGAGCAGGACCGGATAGACCGACAACGCCGCCGTCAGGCTGAAAAGCGGCGCCCGCCTGCGCAGGCCGAGCGGCAGGGCGTGCGCGAAGAAGAGCGGCACCAGCAGGGCGGCCTCTCCGGGGAGGCTCTCGGGCGTGTCGGTCGTCAACAGGCTCGTACCGATGGACAGCGCCACCGCGAGGATCGCAAGCGCGGCGTCGGACGCCTGCCGGCCACGCCATTCGTACGAGGTGGATGCCGGGCAGTCGTCAAGGGCGAGCGGGAGGTCGGCGCGCACGGCCCATCCCCGGCCTTCCGGGCCCGCAGACAGGAACCCTCCACAGGCGGCCACCGCCGTTCTGAGACCGGCAAGCCCGTATCCACCCCCCAGTCCACGTGCCACGTCCGCGTTGTCCACGGCCGGCTCGCCGGGATCGTCGACGATCGTGACGACGAGACGGCCGGGCTCACGGTCGACGCCCACCCGCACGTCGCCTCCCGGCGCGTACCGCAGGGCGTTGGTCAGCGCCTCGCGAACCACCCGGCATGCGACGGCGGCGATCTCGGGCGGGGCGCTCCCGGCTGTTCTGAGGTAGGTGAGACGCGGCTCCGGCCACGTGGCGACCAAGGCGTCCACGTCGGCGAGATCGGCCGAGCCGGCGCCGGCGCCGCTGGTGGTCAGCCGCTCCAGTTCCCGAGTGGCCAAGCGGCCGGTCTCAGCGGCATACCGGGCCGCCTCCGCCACAAGAGCCGGGTCGGCGAGACGCAAGGCGGAGGCGGCGCCGACCACGATGCCGGTGAGTCTGTGCGCGGCCGTGTCGTGAAGTTCGGCGGCGAGCCGGTGCCGCTCGGCCTCGGCGGCCACTCCCGGCACATCGGGCGCGGCCGCGCGGAAGACGGCCACGGCTCGGCGCGCCGCCCGTCCGCGCCTGCGCGCCCTGCCCAGGGCCCAGGTGACCGCGGCGAGGCCGGCGACCAGCAGTGTCACACCGGTGACGGACCTGGGTGACTCCCCGAGGACGCCCGCCGTTCCCGCCGTCAGCGCCAACACGACCAGGACACCCGCGGCGGCCACCCCTGCCGTCCGCCGCAGAGCCAGGCCGTACAGAGCCACGGTCACGATGAGCGGCACGACCCACAACAGCCAGCCCCACACGTCGAGCAAGCCTAACCATCCCACGCGTGACAGCACAGACGGGCGTACGGCCGTCTCCCTGTCAAGAGGCGCGGCAGCCGGTGTGCCAGCCCGTGGCCTGGCTCACGACAGAATGCGGGTCAGTTCGACCCGGGAGCGCACGCCGAGCCTGGCGAAGATGTTCCTCAGGTGGTGCTCGACCGTGCGCGGGCTGATGAACAGCCGGGCCGCCACCTCGCGGTTCGTCGCGCCCTCCGCCACGAGGGTGGCGATCTGGAACTGCTGCGCCGTGAGCAGCCGGCCGGCCTCGGAGCGGGAACCCGAGGGCCGCACCGACTCCCCGGCCGCGCGCAACTCCGCGCGGGCGTGCTCGCTCCACAGGCGGGCGCCGTACCGCTCGAACGTCTCCAGGGCGCCGTGCAGGTGCTCGCGAGCCGCACTTGGGCGGCGCGACCGCCGGAGCATGCCGCCGTACAGCAGCCGCGTGCGCGCGGTCTCGAACGCGCACGCCCCCTGGCGGTGCAGTTCCAGCGCCTGTGTGAAGCGCTCCGCGGCCTCGGCCGGGGGCGCGAGCAGCGCGTGGCACCGGGCCGCCAGCGCCAGCCGGTCGGGGTCGCGGGTGCTGTCGGCCCAGCGCTCCAGCATGACCAGCGCGTCCCCTGCCTGACCGATGTCCCCGGTGCGCACGGCGCTCTCGACGAGCAGCGGCGTCGCCATCACCCGTACGACGAGGGGGTCGCCGGTGCGGGCCACCGTACGCAGGCGGTTCACCGCGTCGGCGTGGCGGTTCGCCGCGACGTCCAGATGGGCCAGGGCCAGCGTGCCGAGTGCCTCGGCCACGCTGACGCCGTGGGCGGCGGCCAGCTCGACGGCCCGCGCCGCCCGCAGGGCGCAGGTCTCCTCG
The DNA here is from genome assembly GCF_014161375.1 of Microbispora sp. H10830. Classification (NCBI taxonomy): domain Bacteria; kingdom Bacillati; phylum Actinomycetota; class Actinomycetes; order Streptosporangiales; family Streptosporangiaceae; genus Microbispora; species Microbispora sp. H10830. Next base: position 39,732 of record NZ_JABBWX010000003.1, on the reverse strand, counting down.
TCACCCGCGACGGCGGCGGTGAACGCGAGCCAGGCGAGATGCTGGGCGCCGCTGGTGGCCCGGCCCGTCTCCTGCGCCAGGCGCAGGCCGTCCATGGCGTTGGCCGCGACCGCGTCGTAACGGCCGCTCCACAGCTGGGCCTGGATCAGGATCTCCAGCATCTGCGGCATGCTGGCGACCGCGCCGTGGGCGCGCGCCACCTCGACCGCCCGGGAGGCCAGTGTGAGCGCGTCGGCGCCGTTGCCGAGCAGGAGGTTCGCGACGCCGCCCCACACGAGCACCGAGGGGCTACCGGCCGAGGGCGGCACCATCACCTCGGTGGCGACGCGGCGCAGCGAGGTGGTCGCCTCGCGGTGCCGGCCCCGGAACGTCGCGGCCATGCCGGCGAGATACTCCAGCGCGAGGCGTGTGACGTGGTCGTCGTCGGGCCGCCGCAGGGTCTCGGCCCGCCGCGCGATCGCCAGGAACCGGCGGTTGTCCCCCGCCAGGTAGCTCGCCTCGCCCGCCCGGACCAGCGCGCGTACGGCCTGCTCCCGGTCGGTGTGCAGCAGCCGCTCCGCGGCGGCGAGCAGCGTGTCGCAGGCGCTGTCGGTCTTGCCCGCGCGCAGCTCCAGGCTGCCCCTGACCAGTTCGGCGCGGCCGCGCACCTCGGCGCCGGCCGCGAGCGTGTCGATCCTGGACAGCAGCGACCTCGCCCGCTGCGGCTGTCCCGCCTGCCAGGCGTGCCGGGCGGCGGCGGCCAGCCGTGCGGCCTTGGCCTCGCCCTGCCCGGTGAGCTCGGCCGCCCGTTCGAGGGCGCGGAACGGCTCGGGGAAGGCCGCCGCCTTCGGCGCCGCCGCGAGCGCGCGTACGAGGTCCTCGGCGAGCCTGTCGGGGGGACCGTCGAGGGCGGCGGCGCGGTGCCAGGCCCGCCGCAGCCGCTGGTGCTCCCCAACGAGAAGGCTCGCCAGCAGGCGGTGGGCGGCCCGCCGCCGGACAAGGGACGCCTCGGCGTACGCCACGTGCCGCAGGATCGGGTCGGCGAGGTCGAAACCGCCGTCCGGCGACTCGACGACGACGCCCGCGGTCTCCGCCGCCTCCAGGGCCGCCAGCCCGGACCGCGACTCCGCCGCGCGCACCAGCGTGACCGCGTCGATGCCGGGATCGGCCGCGACCAGCAGGACGAGGTCGGCGGTGTCGGCGGGCAGGCCGCGGAGCCGGTCGGCGTGCGCCCGCCACAACCGCCCGCCGCGCGGCGGCGTCTCCGGCGGCGGCGCCGAGCCCTCGCGGTGGGCGTCGGTCAGCGAGCCGGCGAGTTCGGCCAGCGCGAGCGGGTTGCCCCGGGCCGCCCGGACCAGCGCCGCGCGCAGGTCCCCGGGAACACCTTCGGGGATCAGGTCGTCGAGCACCTGCCGGGACGCCCGCTCGTCGAGCGGGTCGAGCGGCAGCGACGGCAGGTCGCCGGGCGCCGTCCCGGGCTCCGCGGAGGTGAGCAGCACGGCGACGGGGGCCGCGACGGCTCGGCGGGCCACGAAACAGATCGCCTCCCGGCTGGGGGCGTCGAGCCACTGAAGGTCGTCGGCGCACACCAGCACGGGGCGCCCGGCCGTCTGCAGGAGCCGCAGCAGCGCGGCGGGCAGCGCCAGGCCACCCGTGCCGGTGCCGGTCCGCAGCGCCTCGACGAGCATCGTCGAGGCGGCCGCCGACGCCGAATCGGCCGCGTCCAGCCGGTCCGCTATCGGGCGGAGCAGGGCGTGCAGCCCGGCGTACGGCAGGTGGGTCTCGCCTCTGGCACCCTGGGCGCGGAGCATGAGGAACCCCTGCTCGTCCGGGGTTCCGGCGGCCGCGTGCGCGGCGGCGAGGTCGAGCAGCGCGGTCTTGCCCGCACCCGGTCCACCAAGGAGGAGCAGGCATCCGCCCGCACCGGCCCGGGCCCGGTCCACGAGTGCGCGCAGCGCGTCCGACTCCTTGTCACGACCCCTTAACGCCCCCGACCGAACACCGGTCAAATAAGACATGCATCAGTGTTACGCGCATATTACGCAATTGAGAAGGGCTTCCAATTGGGAACCCCGCCGGGCGCGCACCCGGCGGGGTCCTCGGGAGTGGTGACGCGTGGGGCGTCAGCCGCAGACCGTGCGGACGACCTCCGCGAGGCGGTCCGCCACGGCCTTGGCCTGGTCGTGCGACTCGGCCTCGACCATGACCCGGATCATGGGCTCGGTGCCGCTCGGGCGGATCAGCACGCGGCCGGTCTCCCCGAGCTCGGCCTCCGCCTCGGCGACGGCCGCCCGCAGTTCGGGGGCGGACGCCTTCGCCTTCGCCACATCCCGGACGTTGACGAGCACCTGCGGCAGCTTCGTCATCACCGAAGCGAGGTCGGCGAGGGAGCGGCCCTGGCGGGCCACCTCGGCCATCAGGTGAAGCGAGGTGAGCAGGCCGTCCCCGGTCGTGGCGTGATCCAGCATGATCACGTGACCGGACTGCTCGCCGCCGAGGGTGTAGCCGCCGTCCTGCATAGCCTCCAGGACGTACCGGTCGCCGACCGCGGTCTCCACCACGGACAGGCCGGCCTCCCGCAGGGCGAGCTTGAACCCCAGGTTGGACATGACCGTCGCGACGACCGTGTCCTTGGCGAGGCGGCCGTCGGCGTGCATCGACAGGGCCAGGATCGCCATGATCTGGTCGCCGTCGACCTCCTCGCCCGCGCCGGTGACGGCGAGGCAGCGGTCGGCGTCGCCGTCATAGGCGATGCCCAGGTCGGCGCCGCCTTCGACGACGGCCTTACGCAGCGCGGCCAGGTGGGTCGAGCCCACGCCGTCGTTGATGTTCAACCCGTCCGGGGCGGCGCCGATGGTCTCCACGGCCGCGCCGGCGCGCAGCAGCGCCTCCGGGGCGACCATGTGCGCCGCGCCGTGCGCGCAGTCGACGACGACCCGCAGCCCGTCGAGCCGGTGGGGCAGGGTGGTCAGCAGGTGAGAGACGTATCGATCGGCCTCGCCGTACGCCTCACGGACCCGGCCGACCGACGAGCCGACCGGACGGTCCCACTTCTCCCCGAGCCGTTGCTCGATCTCGTTCTCCACCGCGTCGGGCAGCTTGTAGCCGCCGCGGGTGAAGAACTTGATGCCGTTGTCCGGCGCGGGGTTGTGCGACGCGGAGAGCATGACGCCGAGGTCGGCCCCCAGCGCGTTGGTCAGGTACGCGACCGCCGGGGTGGGCAGCACGCCGAGCCGCAGGACGTCCACGCCGGACGACGCGAGGCCGGCGACCACGGCGGCCTCCAGGAACTCTCCTGAAGCCCGCGGGTCCCGGCCTACGACGGCGATCGGGCGGCCGCGCCGCCCGACACTGCCATGGAACGCCCCGGCGTCGCCGAGCACATGCGCGGCGGCCACGGACAGGTCCATGGCCAGCTCCGCGGTGAGGTCGCGCCCGGCGACCCCACGTACCCCGTCGGTGCCGAAGAGGCGCCCCCGAGAGGGGGCGCCTACGGGCTCCTGCGACATTAACGCTTGCTGTACTGAGGAGCCTTGCGGGCCTTCTTGAGGCCGTACTTCTTCCGCTCCGTGGCGCGGGCGTCACGGGTGAGGAAGCCGGCCTTCTTCAGCGGCGGGCGGTTGACCTCGGCGTCCAGAACGGCGAGCGCGCGGGACAGGCCCATGCGCAGCGCGCCGGCCTGGCCGGTCACGCCGCCGCCGTCGATGCGGGCGATGACGTCGAACGCGTCCTCGGCGCCGAGCACGACGAACGGCTCGTTGATCAGCTGCTGGTGGACCTTGTTCGGGAAGTAGCTGTCCAGCGAGCGGCCGTTGATCGTCCACTTGCCGGTGCCCGGCACGATGCGGACACGGGCGATGGCCTCCTTGCGGCGGCCGGTGCCGTACGAGTTGCCCGTGGTGACGGGCTTGCGCACGGCGCCCTCGCCGGCCGGGGCCGACTCGGTGGTGTACTCGGAGGGGAACTCCTCCGCGGTGTAGTCTTCCGGCTCGCCCTCGACGAGCGTCTCGATACCGGTGGGCTCGGCCACGGTTCTCCTCTTAACTTTCCTGGCTCGCGATTACTGGGCGATCTGGGTGATCTGGAAGGGCACCGGCTGCTGGGCCTGGTGCGGGTGCTCGGTGCCGGCGTAGACCTTGAGCTTCTTGGCCATCTTGCGGCCCAGGGCGTTCTTGGGAAGCATGCCGCGGACGGCCTTCTCCACGGCCCGGTCCGGACGCTTCTCCATGAGCTCGCCGTAGCTGACGGCACGCAGACCGCCGGGGTAACCCGAGTGGCGGTACGCCTTCTTCTGCTCGAGCTTGTTGCCGCTCAGGGCGATCTTCTCGGCGTTGATGACGATGACGAAGTCACCCGTGTCGACATGCGGGGCGAAGATCGGCTTGTGCTTCCCGCGGAGCAGGGTCGCCACCTGGCTGGCCAGCCGGCCGAGTACGACGTCGGTCGCGTCGATGACGTACCACTGACGTTCGACGTCGTTGGGCTTCGGTGAGAACGTGCGCACGGCAGTGCCTTCTGTCGGAATGTGAACTCTCGGTAGGTTGCGCAGGCACGGCGACAACCTCCGTCTCCACATGTACGGGAGAAGACGCCGGACGCGCCGTGCACCGGTCTGCGGACAGACCGATCCACACACAACGAACTAGCAGACTACCGACGCGATGGCGCCTGGTCAAAACGGCGAGGGGCGCGGGGCATTGGAACGACTCATTTGAACGTTCATCAAATCCATACCCATTCGCCTCTTCTTCCCCATGGCGCAGATCTCTATATTTGACTGCGGTATGTGGCAGACCCCTCACAAAAAACACACCTTCCGTGGCCCCTTACGGGGGACTCAGATGGGTCTGCTGGCGTGCGCCGTGGCCATCCTGCTCACCGGTGTCGTGATCGGCAGGATGAGCACCAGGTCGAGCGAGGTCGACGACGTCTATCTGCGCAAGTCGGAGCCGTCCGCGTCGCCGAGCGTCAGCGCGGCGGGCGCGGTGCCGCGCGACCGGCCCACCCTCGACCACGTGCTGCGCACCGTGGCTCCGGTCGTCCCCCGGCAGGTGCCGCAGCGCCGGCCCCGGAAGGAAAGGCCGCCCTCCACGCTGATCGACGGCTCCGACAGCGGCTCGCGGCACACCGTTCTCACGCCCGGGACGGACGGCGGCGACGACACGTACGACGCCGACTCGATGCGGTCCGCCTCGATGGAGGCCGAGGTCGTGCGCCTGGTCAACGCCGAACGCCGCAGGCACGGCTGCCGGCCCCTGCGCGTGGACCCCCGCCTCGTGGAGTCCGCCCGCGCGCACTCGGACGAGATGGCGTCGAGCAGGCTGTTCCGGCACAGCTCCCCCGGGGGCGCCTCCCCCTGGGACCGCATGGGCGCGGCGGGCTACTCCGACGGCGGGGCCGAGACGATCGCCAGGGGCTACCAGACCGCCGAGGCGGTCGTACGCGGCTGGATGGCCGGGCAGAGCGACCGCGCCACGCTGCTCGACTGCCGCCTGGTCGCGACCGGGGTCGGCGTGAGCACGGGCGAGGGCGGCCCGTGGTGGACCGAGGACTTCGGGTATTCCTGACGCTTCCTCATCTGTCCAGATAGCCGACTAATCTCAGCGCCATGGGTTATCCCGGCGACCAGCAACCACCTCCGCCGCATCATCCCCCCGATCCCCGCAGGCGGGACCTGCCGCCGTACTCCGGCGGGGACGACTCTCCCCTCGCAGGCCGTCGCGACGCGCCGCCCTACGGCGGGGGGCAGCCGCCGTACCAGCGCGAGCAGTCGCCGTACGCCCGCGAGCAATCGCCGTACGAACGCGAGCAGGCGCCCTACCAGCCCTACCCGCAGCAGCCCCACTCGCAGCAGCCCTACCCGCAGCAACCCGAGCAGCAGCCGTACACCGGACGCGGGCCGTACGAGCAGGAGAGCCCCCACCGGGTCGAGGAGCTCGCGTCGGGCCCGTACGCGTCCCCGCCCGGCGGTCAGGCGGGCGGCGACTGGGACGTGCGGCGGCAGCCGACGGCGTCGCCGGTGCCTCCGCCGCCGGAGCCCGTGTGGGATCCGGACGCGAAGGGACCTCTGTGGCGTCGCCCGTGGGCCCTCGGCCTCGCCCTGCTGGCCCTCATCGGGGCGCTGTTCACCGGCCTGTGGTACGCCGCGCGCAACGAGAAGCCGCCGGTCGCCGCCCCGACGCCCACCACCCGCCCCACACAGCTCGTCTCCGAGGGGCCCCCCGGCAAGTTCGGCTACACCGCCTCACGGACGACCGACAAAAGCCCGCTGTCGCTGCGGGAGCTGTTCCCCAAGGGCAAATTCGTCAAGAACAAACGTTCGTACGTCCGCACGGCGTTCCGTAAGGAGAAAAAGTGCGCGGACGGCGTCACCGGCGACAAAATCACCAAGGCGCTCAAGGCGGGCGGATGCACGCAACTGCTGCGGGCGAGCTTCGCGGACTCCAAGGGCACGGTCATCGGCACCGTGGGCGTCGCCAACCTCAAAACCTCCGCCACGGCCAAGAAGGTCGCCTCCGCCGGCGGCGGCGGCGAGCGCAAGGACTACCTCAAGCCGCTGCCGGGCAAGGACGAGGCCACCAAGCACCTCGGCACCGGCGAGGCGTACGCGGGCGGCTGGACCCACGGCCACTATGCGGTGCTGCTCTGGTTCCAGTTCAAGGACGGCCACAAACCAGCCAAGAACGAGCTGAAACGGCTCTACCAGACCGCGGTGGACGTCACCGACGCGACTGTTTTCCCTGCCCTCGACACCCGTTCGCTGAACGGTGGCCCCAGCTGAGGCCAGGCGTTCACTGAGGTGAAAGCCGGTGGGCGACCCGGGGCGGCTCGGACCGAAACGCCCATAGGGGCACGCCGATCGCGCCCGCGCCGTTACGCTTCCGGCTATGCGTGGCAAGGATTCCGGTTCCGAGCACGAACACGAAACGGCGTGGGCCCGCCGCGAGGCGGACGCCGAGGGCTCGGCGACACCTCCGACGCCACCTCCGAGCTTCGGCCAGACCCCGCCGCCCGGGTTCGGGCAGCCTCCGGCGGACGACGGCACGGCCTGGGCCCCGGACGCCGCCGGTGCGGCGGACCGGCTTCCGGCCGTGCCCCACCCGACGAGGTACGGCCCTCCTGGCGGTCTCGGGGCACCGGAACGGCCCGATGACGACCCGGAGAGCACGAACAGGTTCAGGGCCGTTCCGGCGTACGGCCCTCCGCCCGCCGCCCCCGGCGTGGCGGGAAACGCCGCCGTGCCCGGGAATGCCGGAGCATCGGAGGAAGCCGGGGGCCTTCCCGCGCCGCGCCGCCCCGGCGACGAGGCCCTCGGCCTGCCCGCGCCCGGTGAGCCGCAGCCCGGCGCCGGCCACGGAGTCGGCCCCGGAGTCGGTCACGGAGCCGGTCACGGAGCCGTGCCTCCGCAGCCCGCGTACGGCGCGGGCACGCCCTCCTGGCCGCAGCCCGAGGGCCAGGGCATCCACTCGTGGCAGCCGACCGGCCACGGCGACCAGCAGCAGCCCGGCCACGGCGCACAGGGACATCCCGGATACGGCCCGCCCGCGTGGCAGCCCCCGGCGCCGGCCACGCCTCCGTGGCAGCCTCCGGCGGAGCACGTCGATCCACGCCCGCCCGCCCCGGGCCCGGGCGCGCCCTCGATGCAGCCCGAGGGTCAGGCAGTCCACTCGTGGCAGCCTCCGGCCGACCCGAACGCCGTGCGCTGGGAGCACCCCCCGGGCCCGGACGCGCCGTCCTGGCAGCCCGCGCAGCCGCCCTGGCAACCCGCACAGAGCGCGGGTGGCCCCGCGTACCCCCAGACTCCCCCGCCGCCCGGCTCTCAGCAGCCCGCGTACGGCCCCGGAACGCACCCCTGGCAGCCGCCCGCCGGGGGTGCGGACCCGGCGGCATGGCAGCCGCCCGCGGACGGGCCCAACCCCGCGTGGCAGCCGCCGGCCGACACGGGAGCGCAGCCGTGGCCTTCGCATGGCCCCGGAACGCCGGCCTGGGAGCCACCGCCTCCGGGCTCGGCCCCGCAGCCGTGGCAGCAGCAGCCCCCCTCTGCGGAAGCGGGAGCGCCGCACATGTGGCCCGCCCCCGTCGGCGATCCCGGCGCACAGACAGGCCCCCAGCCCGGCGCACAGCCCGGCCCCCAGCACGGCCCCCAGCACGGTGTCCAGACAGGCCCCCAGCACGGTGTCCAGACAGGCCCCCAGCACGGCGGCGTCACCTCCTGGCCCCACCCGGGCCACGAGTCGCAGTGGCCGCAGGGCCCCGCTCAGGCCGGAACAGGCGACTCCGGCCCTGGCCCGTGGCCGGCCCCGCCAGGCGGCGAACCGGCCGCGCCCGGCGCCTTCGGCGCGTCCCCCTCGCCGTACGACGATGGATCTCACGGCGGGGCGTGGCAGGGCCCGGCCGGGCCCCCTGCCTGGTCGCAGCCCGGCGGCCCTCCCGCGGCGCCGGCCTCGTACGGGCCGGATCAGCAGGACACCGGTGGTCCCTGGGCCGCCCAGCCCGGCGAGACGGCGCCCGGCGTGCCGACGTTCCCCGAGTGGGGGCCCGCCCCCGCCGCGGGGCAGCCGTCCGGCGGAGAGGCCTGGCCCCAGGCGCCGGCGCCCCACCAGGGGTATCCACCCGCCGCCCCACCGCAGTACGGCCCCCAGTACGTGCCGCAGCCCGGCCCGGAATTCCCGGCCGGCCAGCCGGAGATGTACGCACAGGGAGCCGTGTCCCCGGAGGCGGTCCGCCCCGGGGAGCCCGGCGACGTGCCCGTGTGGCCGCCGCGGCTGCCCGGCGAGCCGTACCCGCAGGGGGAGATGCCGGCGGGCACCTCCTGGCCCCCGACGAACGCCTACCAGGACGAGCCCGGCTCGGCGCGGGCAGCCGAGGGCCCGCCCGGTGACCGGGCGGGCACGACCGAGTCAGGCGGCGCGCCCGGCGACGCGCCCACTCCCACCGGCACGCCCGGCCACACCACTTCGCCCGAGCACGGCACCGCGCCCGACCACAGCACTGTGTCCGGCCACACCACTGTGCCCGGCCACACCGGCCCGCCCGCGGACGCGGCGCATCACGCCGATGTGCCTGCCGACGGTGGTTCGCCCGCCGAAGGATCAGGACAGACGGGCGCACCCGCCGGCGAGCCCGCGCCGGGCGCTTCCGGACAGGACGCTCCCGCGGGGAGCATCCCCTCACCGGACGCGCCGGCGTCGTACCCTGCCGCTCCGGGTCACGCCGGGCCGCCCGAGGGCTTCGAGACCGAGATGGCCCATTCGGTGACCCCGATCGAGGGGTTCCCTGTGCCCGGCGCACCGTACGAACCCGGCCAGGCCCTCGCGCACTCCGAACAGAGCACCCCGCACAGCTCACAGAGCACTCCGCACGGCGAACCGCAGCACCCGGCCTACGACAGGACGACGCAGCCGCTGCTCCCGCCGCAGCCCGAGGAGCCGTTCCAAGCGCCCACGCAGACACCGATCGCGCCTGGTCAGGCGCAGGACAGCGCACCGTCCGGGACACCGCTGGGGAGACAGGACGAGACACAGGGTCAGACCGCGTCTCAGTCCCCGTTCCAGTCGCCGTCCGCGACGTCCCCCTCGGATGTCCCGCCATCCGCCGCGCCCCCGAGTGCGGCGTCATCCGACACGCCGCCCCCGGGCCCGTCCACGAGCGACGGCGTCACCGGGGCGGTCTCCCCCGACCCCAATTCAGGACAGATGGCGACAACCTCTCCCACGACCGGTTCGCCCTCGCAGCCGACCGGTGAGACCCCGTTCGCGTTCACGCCGGTGACACCGGCCAAGGCGGGCAAGCCGACGCCTCCACCCGGATTCGGGCCGAACCCCTCCGCCCCCTCCCAGGAGGGCAACCTCCCGGCGACGCTGGGCCCCACCAGCCCTCCCCCCTCCGGCGGGAAGGTCAAGCGGATCCTGATGGCCGCCGGTGCGGTGGTCGTCGTGGGGGCGATCGGCACCGCGGCCTACTTCGCGTACTCCGGCGAGCCTGACGGTGATCAGGCCGCCCGTACGCCGGCGGCCACCACGGCGCCCCCCTCAGCCGAGCCGCAGCCGAGTTCCACGGTCTCCTCCGTCATCCTCGACTCGGAGCAGACCGACCCCAAGACCCTGAAGCCGGGAGAGGCGTTCCCGGACGAGAAGGTGACGCTGGCGGGCACGACGTACCGCCGGGTCAAGGTCGACGTGACCGACGACTGCGGGAAGGCGGCGGCGGGCGCGTTCGCGCAGGCCCTCAGCGAGCAGCAGTGCCGCAGGGTGCTCAGGGCGACCTACGTGGACGGCAAGCGCCAGTACGCGGTGACCACGGGCATCGCCGTGCTGCCCGGCAAGACCGAGGCCCTCGCCGTGGACCAGGCCAAGGATCTCGGCGCGAACGTCTGGTTCCGCGGCCTCGACGGCGACAAGGCGAGCCGAGCGGACAAGGTGTCGATCTCCGGCGGCTACGCCGCCGGCATGGTGTGGGGACGCTACATCGTGTTCAGCTACGCCACCTACGCCGACGGGCACACGCCGGACGCGAACGACAAGAACCTCGCGCCGATCAGCGGCGCCTTCCGCGACAACATGGCGAAGGTGATCGAGAAGCGCGCCTCACGCTGACGATCCCGGCGCGTGGCTCCCACACGGGGACCACGCGCCGCCCCGGCCCCGGCGATCGGAGCAGGGGGCGTCGGAGCAGGTGCGCAAGGCTCAGGTGCGCAGGGGTCACGTGCGCAGGGGTCACGTGCGCAGGGGTCACGTGCTCAGTGTGCGCACGCGGCGGGTGGCGGCGGCCCGCCGCGCCAGTTCCTCCGGCTCGGGGTAGCGCACCTCCTCAAGCGTGAGACCGTGCGCGGGCGCGACGTGCACACCCGAGTCCCGTACCGCTGTCGCCAGCACCTCGGCGGGCCACTCGACGGGCCGCCTGCCCTCCCCCACGGTCAGCAGCGAGCCGACCAGCGCCCGGACCATCGAGTGACAGAAGGCGTCGGCGACCACGGTCGCGAGGAGGATCCCGTCCTCGTCCCTGACCCAGTCGAGCCGCTGCAGCTCACGGATCGTGGTCGCGCCCTCGCGTCTGCGGCAGAAGGCGGCGAAGTCGTGCTCGCCCAGCAGGCGGGCGGCCGCCGCGTTCAGCAGGTTCACGTCCAGCGGCCGGGCGTACCACAGCACCTCACGCCGCCGCAGCGGGTCCACCCCGCCGGGGGCGTCGCCGACGCGGTAGCCGTAGCGGCGCGACAGCGCGGAGAACCGGGCGTCGAAGCCCTCGGGCGCGACGCTGACGGCGTGCACCCGCACGTCGAGGGGCAGCACCCCCGCCAGCCGCCTCGTCAGCGCAGCGAGCCACTCAGCGCCGCGCTCCCCCCACGCCTGTTCCGGATCCTCGGGGACGGGGGCACGCCCGGACGAGGCGGCGGCCAGCGCGGCGAACGGGAGGTCGACGTGCGCCACCTGCCCCCTCGCGTGGACACCGGCGTCGGTGCGGCCCGCGACGGTGAGCGACGGCGGGGCGTCCAGGCGCAGGATGCGGCCCAGCGCGTCCTCGATCTCCCCCTGCACGGTGCGCCGTCCCGGCTGGCGCGCCCAGCCCGAGAAGTCCGTGCCGTCGTAACCCAGGTCCAGCCTCAGCCGCAGTTCTCGCTCCACGCCATCCCTCGTACGGTGCCTCGTACGGTGCACAAACGAAGAGCGGGCCCAGCATCCCCGGAAGGGAAACTGAGCCCGCTCACAGAGCCTGGGATCAGGCCTCGTCCTTCTTGTCACCCTCAGTCGGCTCGGCGGCGGCCTCGGGAGCCTCCGCCGTCTCGGCGGCCTCGTCCTGCGCGGCCGGCGTCTCCTCGACCTCGGCCGGAGCGGCCTCGGCGGCGGGCGCGGCCTGAGCCGTGCGGGAGACCCTGACCGGGTTCAGCTGCTCGGTGACCAGCTCGATGACCGCCATCGGAGCGGCGTCGCCCTTGCGCGGGCCGAGCTTGGTGATCCGGGTGTAGCCACCGGGACGCTCGGCGTACGTCGGGGCGATCTCGGTGAAGAGGTGGTGGACGACGCCCTTGTCGCGGACGACCGTCAGCACCTGGCGACGGTTGTGGATGTCGCCCTTCTTCGCCTTGGTGATCAGCTTCTCCGCGAGCGGGCGGAGACGCCTGGCCTTGGCCTCGGTGGTGGTGATCCGGCCGTTCTGGAACAGCGAGGTGGCGAGGTTCGCCAGGATCAGCCGCTCGTGGGCCGGGCTGCCGCCGAGGCGGGCGCCCTTGGTGGGCTTGGGCATTTCATGCTCCTCATGGATAACCCGCTCCGGCCGTGTCAGGTACCGGGGTCGGGCCGACCGGCGTACCGGTCGTGACTTGTCATCGCCGCCTCATGCCGCCCTCGACGGGCGGCACGAGACGGTGGTGCCGCTGCTGGAAGACGGGCGATCAGTACTGCTCGGTCTCGATGAACCCGCCGTCCTCGTCGTCGTACCCGCCGCCGGCGACGGCGGAGGGGTCGAACCCGGGCGGGGAGTCCTTGAGAGCCAGGCCCATCTCGTGCAGCTTCTGCTTGACCTCTTCGATCGACTTGGCGCCGAAGTTGCGGATGTCCAGCAGGTCCTGCTCGCTGCGGGCGACGAGCTCACCCACGGTGTGGATGCCCTCGCGCTTGAGGCAGTTGTACGAACGGACGGTGAGGTTGAGCTCCTCGATCGGCAGCGCCAGGTCGGCCGCGAGAGCCGCGTCCGTCGGCGACGGGCCGATGTCGATGCCCTCGGCCTCGACGTTGAGCTCACGGGCCAGGCCGAACAGCTCGACCAGGGTCTTGCCGGCCGAGGCCACCGCGTCGCGGGGCTTCATGGACGGCTTGGTCTCGACGTCGAGGATCAGGCGGTCGAAGTCCGTGCGCTGCTCGACACGGGTGGCCTCGACCTTGTAGGTGACCTTGAGGACCGGAGAGTAGATCGAGTCGATCGGAATCCGGCCGATCTCCTGGCCAGGCTGCTTGTTCTGGGCAGCGGAGACGTAGCCGCGGCCGCGCTCGACGGTCAGCTCCATCTCCAGCTTCGCCTTGCCGTTCAGCGTGGCGATGTGCAGGTCGGGGTTGTGCACCTCGACACCGGCCGGAGGCGCGATGTCGGCGGCGGTGACCTCACCCGGGCCCTGCTTGCGCAGGTACATCACCACGGGCTCGTCGTGCTCGGAGGAGACGACCAGCGACTTGAGGTTCAGGATGATGTCGGTGACGTCTTCCTTGACCCCCGGCACGGTCGAGAACTCGTGGAGCACGCCCTCGATGCGGATGCTGGTGACCGCCGCCCCCGGGATGGAGGACAGCAGCGTACGCCGCACCGAGTTGCCGATGGTGTAACCGAAGCCCGGCTCGAGCGGCTCGATGATGAACCTGGACCGGTGCTCCTCGAGCGACTCCTCCTGGAGGCTCGGGCGCTGTGCGATGAGCATCAGGATCTCCTGGATCCGGGACGGCCCCGTCACGGTGGACGAGGAGTCCCTGGGTTACGGCGACGCCCGCTATTTGACGCCGCTCGCCTACAACCATGATGCCGTACGGCCGGGAGTGTACCGGCCGCACGGCGTCATGAACTGCCCGGGCCCTACTACTTGGAGTAGAGCTCGACGATCAGCTGCTCCTGGACCAGCGTGTCGATCTGCTGGCGGACCGGGAGCTGGTGCACGAGGATGCGCATGTTCTCGGTGGAGACGCCCAGCCAGGCCGGGACGGTCTTGTCGCCGGCGCTCGCGCGGGCCACCTCGTACGGAAGCAGGTTGCGCGACTTCTCGCGGACCTCGATGATGTCGTGCTCGCGCACGCGGTACGACGGGATGTCGACCTTCTTGCCGTTCACGAGGAAGTGGCCGTGGCGCACCTGCTGGCGGGCCGCGTCACGCGACTCGGCGAAGCCGGCGCGGTAGACCACGTTGTCGAGACGGCTCTCCAGGATCTGGAGCAGGTTCTCACCCGTCTTGCCGGCCTTGCGGTTGGCTTCCTCGTAGTAGTTGTGGAACTGCTTCTCGAGGACGCCGTAGATGCGGCGGGTCTTCTGCTTCTCACGAAGCTGGAGCTGGTACTCCGACTCCTTCGGACGGCCGCGGCCGTGCTCACCCGGCGGGTACGGGCGGATCTCGATGGGGCACTTGGCGGACTCGCACTTCTTGCCCTTGAGGAAGAGCTTGGTCTTCTCACGGCGGCAGAGCTTGCAGTCCGGACCCGTGTAACGAGCCATTTCTTTCTACTCTCCTGAGCTCAGACGCGACGGCGCTTGGGCGGACGGCAGCCGTTGTGCGGGACCGGGGTCACGTCCTGGATGGACCCGACCTCGAGACCGGTCGCCTGCAGCGAACGGATCGCGGTCTCACGGCCGGAGCCGGGGCCCTTGACGAAGACGTCGACCTTGCGCATGCCGTGCTCCATGGCACGACGGGCGGCGTTCTCGGCAGCCATCTGCGCGGCGAACGGGGTGGACTTGCGGGAGCCCTTGAACCCGACGTGGCCGGCGCTGGCCCAGGAGATCACGTTCCCGTTCGGGTCGGTGATCGAAACGATCGTGTTGTTGAACGTGCTCTTGATGTGGGCGTGCCCGTGAGCGACGTTCTTCTTTTCCTTGCGGCGCACCTTCTTCGGTGCGCCCTGGCGGCTCTTCGGCGGCATTGAAGCGCTAACTCCTGGAAATGTGGCTGCTAAGGACTACTTCTTGCCCGGCTTCTTCTTGCCGGCGACGGTCTTCTTCTTACCCTTGCGGGTGCGCGCGTTCGTCTGCGTCCGCTGACCGTGGACAGGCAGCCCCTTGCGGTGCCGGATGCCCTGGTAGCAGCCGATCTCGATCTTGCGTCGGATGTCGGCCTGAATCTCGCGCCGGAGGTCACCCTCGATCTTGTAGTTCGCCTCGATGTAGTCACGCATCGGGACGAGCTCGGCGTCCGTGAGCTGGTGGACGCGCAGGTCGGGGCTGATACCGGTCGCGTCAAGGATCTCCTTGGCGCGGGTGCGGCCGATTCCGAAAACGTAGGTGAGAGCGATCTCCAGCCGCTTGTCGCGGGGGAGGTCGACGCCAACCAGGCGAGCCATGGTCGGGCATTCTCCTTCAGTGTGGCGGAGGTCTTGCGCGACACTTCCCCTCCCATGCCCGGGCGAGGGCCCCGGCCTCCGACCGGGGGTCTCCCGCGTGGTACGGCTTTCGCCGCCTGCGCGGGTGTGTCACGCGATTTCGTTGTTCCGGGCCCTCACGCGGGTCGAGCCCGCCGCAGGGACGGACTCAGCAGGGGCCCGGTGGCGACGTACTGAGAGCTGGGCTCAGCCCTGGCGCTGCTTGTGGCGCAGGTTGTCGCAGATCACCATGACGCGACCGTGCCGGCGAATCACCTTGCACTTGTCGCAGATCTTCTTGACGCTCGGCTTGACCTTCATAGTCCTTATTCGTTCCGCATACGGCCCGTCCCGTTGACGGGGGGGCTACTTGTACCGGTAGACGATCCGCCCACGACTCAGGTCGTAGGGGCTCAACTCCACGACAACCCGGTCGTCGGGCAGGATCCTGATGTAGTGCATCCGCATCCGCCCGCTGATGTGGGCCAGGACCTTGTGGCCGTTGTCGAGTTGCACCCGGAACATGGCATTCGGGAGCGACTCAATAACAGTGCCCTCAATCTCGATGGCGCCGTCTTTCTTGGCCATGGCCCTCGCGTTTCACTGATCGGATCGTCTGAGGTTTCGGAACACTAAGCAGCCGCGACCTTCGGGGCGCTTCCAGAGAGCGGCGACCAGCGAGGCCGCCTAGGCGCAAAGGTCATAGTGAACCGACAAAGGAGTGTACGGCAACCCGGGCCGAATTGCGAAACGACGGCAGGGGTCCCGACACAACCAGATCACAGGGTACCCCCCACGGGGGCATCCGGCCAATTCGGCGCCGGCCGTTCCTCGGGCCGATTCCGGGGGAAGCCGCCGCACCCGCCCGCCCGGCACCGCCGAAATGCCGGGGCGGGTGGGTGCGGCCTGATCACCGCGGGGGCACGGCCCGAGCGGGGCCGTACGTCGCGACACCGGGCACCTACCCGCCCGCGGCTCCCACGACAGCGGCCCCCCGGTAAAGAACGCTCAGGTGTCGCGCCGGGACTGTCCACCCCTGCCGGAAATCGTGTTGATGAGGAGGATGACGCCCCAGGGGCCCATGACCCACATCGGCCAGGGAGGGATCATATGGCTCGAAGTGACCATGGTGAGGAGCCAGATCATCCAGCTCACGGCGCTGGCGGCCGCCCAGGCGGACCATGCGCCCTTCAGGCTGCCCCGCGGCTTCTCGTCACGCCGGGCGGGGTGCGGCCGTCGTACGGACTCGCTGGCGGCGGGCAGCCGGTGCAGATCGATCTCGGGCAGGTCGGAGGTGAGCCTGGCCAGTTCCCCGTACGTACGGCTCTGGTAGACCTGCTCAAGCCGCTCGTTGAACTCGTCGATGGTGAGCCTGCCCTCGGCCACGTGCTCGCGCAGGGCCGCGGCGACCCGGTCACGGTCGCCGTCGGAGGCCCGCATCTCCGGCGCTGCCGCCATCACCATCTCCCGGTCATTCGAGCGATACGACCATTATTGTTCACGCGCCGCCGGAACGGGCGCGCCGGCTCAGGAGGCGCTCTCCCCCGCCTCCGCACCGACGCCGGGGAAACGGGAGGCTCCGCCGTCGAGCGCCGTGAGAACCAGGGGGCCGTTCTCCGTCACCGCGACGCTGTGCTCGAAATGCGCGGAGGCGCGGCCGTCGAGCGTCACGACCGTCCAGTCGTCGGCCAGCACCTTGGTGCGGTCGGTGCCGAGGTTCACCATCGGCTCGATCGCGAAGCACATGCCGACCTCGAACCGGGGGCCGCGCCCCGGCCGGCCGTGGTTGGCCACCCAGGGGTCCATGTGCATCTCGGTGCCGATGCCGTGCCCCCCGTACTCCTGGGGGATGCCGTAGCGGCCCTGAGAGCGCACGTACTGCTCGACCTGGTGGCCGATGTCGGACAGGTGCCCGCCGACCCGCAGGGCGGCGATGCCGCGCCACATGGCCTCCTCGGTCACCCGCATGAGCTCGGTCAGCGCGGGGTCGACCTCGCCGATTCCGACGGTGATCGCCGAGTCGCCGTGCCACCCGTCGAGGATCGCGCCGCAGTCGATCGAGATGATGTCGCCCTCGCGGAGCGGGCGGCGGTCGGTGGGGATGCCGTGGACGACCTCGTCGTTCACGGAAGCGCAGATCGTGGCGGGGAAGCCCTGGTAGCCCTTGAACGACGGGATCGCGCCCTCGCCCCGGATCGCCTCTTCGGCGATGGCGTCGAGGTCGAGCGGCGTCATCCCTGGCCTGACCGACGTCCGGAGCAGTTCCAGCGTCCGGCCGACGACCAGGCCGGCCGCACGCATCTTCTCCAGCTGCTCGGCGCTCTTGATCTGAATTCCGTGCCGATTCTTTTTGAACACGTAACGCACCCCCTCCCGAAATTGTCCCATATAAGCCTGAACGCCACCCCATGGAGTGGAGTGGCGTTCCCGGCTGCGGTAACGAATCAGTCGGCGAACCGCCGCAGCGCCGACATCGCCCGCTGGGTGATCTCCTCGACCGGCCCGGTCGCGTCGACCCCCTGCAGGATTCCCTCGTCGGCGTAGAACGAGATCAGCGGCGCCGTCTGCTCCTGATAGACCTCCAGGCGCCGCCTGATGGTCTCCTCGCGGTCGTCGTCCCGCTGGAAGAGCTCCCCGCCGCAGGCGTCGCAGACGCCCTCCACGGCGGGCGGGTCGAACACGACATGCCACACCTTGCCGCAGGAACGGCACGTACGGCGACCCGCCAGGCGGCGCACGACCTCGTCGTCCTCGACGACCAGGTTGAGGACCACGTCGAGCCCCGTGCCGAACTCGGCCAGCATCTTCTTGAGGACCTCGGCCTGGGGCACGTTGCGGGGGAAGCCGTCCAGGAGGAAGCCCTCCTGCGCGTCGTCCTCCGACAGCCGGTCACGGACCATGGCCACGGTCACCTCGTCGGGGACGAGGTCGCCGCGGTCCATGTACTCCTTGGCGAGCTTGCCGAGCTCCGTGCCGCCCGAGACGTTGGCACGGAAGATGTCGCCTGTCGAGATTTTCGGGATCGACAGGTGCGAAGCGATGAACTGGGCCTGCGTCCCCTTACCCGCTCCGGGGGGCCCTACCAGGACGACGCGCACTATCTCAGGAAGCCCTCGTAGTTGCGCTGCTGAAGCTGGCTCTCGATCTGCTTGACCGTGTCCAGACCAACACCAACCATGATCAGAATGCTGGTCCCTCCGAACGGGAAGTTCTGGCTCGCTCCGGCCACCGCCAGCGCGATGATCGGGATGAGCGAGATCACACCCAGATACGGAGCGCCCGCGGCCGTGAGCCTGTTGAGCACGTAGCTCAGATACTCAGCGGTCGGCCGGCCCGGGCGGATGCCCGGGATGAACCCACCGTACTTCTTCATGTTGTCAGCCACTTCAGGGGGGTTGAAAGTGATGGACACGTAGAAGTACGTGAAGAAGACGATCAGCAGGAAGAACGTGGCCATGTAGACCGGGTGGTCGCCCCTGATCATGTTCTGCGCCAGCCACTCGACGATCATGTTGGGCTTCTGGCTGTTGCCGAACAGCGTGACCAGAAGCTGCGGCAGGTACAGCAGCGACGAGGCGAAGATGACCGGGATGATGCCGGCCTGGTTCACCTTGAGCGGGATGTAGGTCGAGGTGCCGCCGTACATACGGCGACCGACCATCCGCTTGGCGTACTGCACCGGGATGCGGCGCTGCGCCTGCTCGATGAACACGACGACGCCGATCATCACGACGCCGACGACCATCACGACGACGAACTTGAACGGGCTCTGCCGGAAGATGTTCACGAGCTCCGACGGGAACACCGCGATGACCTGAGTGAAGATCAGGATCGACATGCCGTTGCCGACGCCGCGGTCGGTCACCAGCTCGCCCAGCCACATGATCACGGCGGTGCCGGCGGTCATCGTGATGACCATGGTGACCAGCGGGAAGACGTCCTGGCTGAGCAGGATCTCCTGGTTACAGTTCTGGAAGAGCTGCCCGCTGCGGGCCAGCGCGACGAACGCGGTCGACTGCAGCACCGCCAGCCCGATGGTCAGGTAACGGGTGTACTGCGTAATCTTCGCCGTCCCCGCCTGGCCCTCCTTCTTCAGGGCCTCGAGCCGGGGAATCACCACCGTCAGCAGCTGCAGGATGATGCTCGCGGTGATGTACGGCATGATGCCGAGCGCGAACACTGAAAGTTTCAACAGGGCGCCGCCGCTGAAGAGCTGCACCATCCCGTAGATGTTGGCAGCGTCTCCCGCCTGGGCCTGCTCCAGACACAGGGCCACGTTCTTGGCGTTGACCCCCGGAGTGGGAAGCACCGAGCCAAGCCGGAACAGCACGATGATGCCCAGTGTGAAGAGCAGCTTCTTGCGCAGGTCAGGCGTCCGGAACGCCCGGGTAATCGCGGTCAGCACGGTCCCTCCTGCGCGCCAGTGACGCGGTAACGGTCGGCGATGGCCCGCAAGGCGTCCATCGACATGTCTTCCTGCCAGAGTGCTTGGTCGGACACGGGTTTAGCCCCGTGCCAGGCGAACTCTAACGCACTACGGGCGCGGAGGCTCATAACGAACCTCCGCGCCTCGTGCAGCGTCATGCCTACAGCTCGGAAACCGAGCCACCGGCCGCGGCGATCTTCTCCTTCGCGCTGGCGGAGAAGGCGTGCGCCTGCACGTTCAGCGCCACGGAGATCTCGCCGGTGCCCAGCACCTTCACGGGCTGGTTCTTACGGACCGCACCCTTGGCCACCAGGTCGTCGAGCGTGACGTCGCCGCCCTGGGGGAACAGCTCCCCGAGCCTGTCCAGGTTGACGACCTGGTAGGTCGTCTTGAACAGGGCGTTGGAGAAGCCCTTCAGCTTCGGCAGCCGCCGCTGGAGCGGGACCTGGCCACCCTCGAAGCCCGGCATCACTGCCGTACGGGCCCGGGTGCCCTTGGTGCCACGGCCGGCCGTCTTGCCCTTGGAGCCCTCGCCGCGGCCCTTGCGGGTCTTGGCCTTGTTGGCACCGGGAGCCGGACGGAGGTCGTGAATCTTGAGCGGAGCGTTCTCGGTCATGACTAGTCGACCTCCTCAACCTCGACGAGGTGCGACACCTTGGCGACCATGCCCCGGATCTCCGGGCGGTCCTCCTTGACGACGACGTCGCCGATTCGCTTCAGACCCAGCGAGCGCAGCGAGTCACGCTGGTTCTGCTGACCACCGATCTTGGAGCGGGTCTGGGTGATCTTCAGTCGAGCCACCGTCAGCTCACCGCCTTCGCGGCCGCCGCGGCCTCGGCCAGACCCTCGGCGCGAGCCTTCAGCATCGCCTTGGGCGCCACGTCCTCGATCGGCAGACCACGGCGGGCCGCGATCTCCTCGGGGCGGCTGAGGCCCTTCAGAGCGGCCACGGTGGCGTGCACGATGTTGATCGGGTTGTCCGAGCCGAGCGACTTGGACAGCACGTCGTGGATCCCGGCGCACTCCAGGACCGCGCGAACCGGGCCACCCGCGATGACGCCCGTACCGGGCGAGGCCGGACGCAGGAGGACGACGCCGGCGGCGTCCTCGCCCTGCACCGGGTGCGGGATGGTGCCCTGAATCCGCGGAACCTTGAAGAAGTGCTTCTTGGCCTCCTCGACGCCCTTGGCGATCGCCGCGGGCACCTCCTTGGCCTTGCCGTAGCCGACCCCGACGAGACCGTTGCCGTCGCCGACGATGACCAGCGCGGTGAAGCTGAAGCGCCGGCCGCCCTGGACGACCTTGGCCACTCGGTTGATCTTCACGACGCGCTCGATGTACGAGACGCCCTTGTCTGCGGCGCCGCCGCGGCGGTCATCACGACGGTCACGCCGCTCGCCACCGCCGCCGGCACCGCGACGCGGAGCTGCAGCCATCAGTGGTTCCTCTTCTCGTTGCTCTTGGGACGGGTCGCCGGTCGCGACCCATGGACCGGAGCCATCAGAACTCCAGCCCGCCTTCACGGGCGCTGTCCGCGAGAGCGGCAATGCGCCCCGCGTAGCGGTTGCCACCGCGGTCGAACACGACAGCGGTGATCCCGGCGGTCTTGGCCCGCTGAGCGAGAAGCTCGCCGACCTTCTTCGCCTTCTCGGTCTTGTCACCCTCGGCGCCGCGCAGCGAGACGTCCATCGTGGACGCGCTCACCAGCGTGTGGCCCTGAGTGTCGTCGACGATCTGCACGAACAGGTGACGCGTGGACCGGTTGACGACCAGGCGCGGACGCTCGGCCGTGCCGAAGACGTTCTTGCGGACACGGCGGTGCCGGCGGGCCCGGGAGACCGTGCGGGCGGCCGTGTGCTTGCCGAACGCAGTCTTTCCAGCCATGCCTACTTACCAGCCTTTCCGACCTTGCGGCGGACAACCTCGCCCTGGTAGCGCACGCCCTTGCCCTTGTACGGGTCCGGCTTGCGCAGCTTCCTGATGTTGGCGGCGACCTCGCCGACCCTCTGCTTGTCGATGCCGTCCACGTGGAACAGGGTCGGCCTCTCGACACGGAAGCTGACGCCCTCGGGAGCCTTGACGATCACCGGGTGGCTGAAGCCCAGCGAGAACTCCAGCTCCGTCGGACCCTTGGCCTGGACGCGGTAACCGACGCCGACGATCTCGAGCGTCTTCGTGTAGCCCTGCGTGACACCCGCCACCATGTTGGCGATGAGTGTGCGGGACAGGCCGTGCAGCGCACGGACCTTGTTCTCGTCGTTCGGGCGGGTGACGGCGATGGCGCCGTCCTCGCCGCGCGAGACCTCGATGGGCTCGGCGACCGTGTGAGTGAGCGTGCCCTTGGGCCCCTTGACCTGGACTTCCCGGCCGTCGATCGTGATGTCGACACCCGCCGGTACGGGGATGGGCAGCCGTCCGATTCGCGACATGCTGAGTGCCTCCCCTCGTTACCAGACGTAGGCGAGGACTTCCCCGCCCACTCCACGCTTGCTCGCCTGCCGGTCCGTCATAAGGCCGCCGGACGTCGAGATGATCGCGACGCCCAGACCGCCCAGAACGCGGGGCAGGTTGTCCTTCTTTGCATAGACCCGCAGACCGGGCTTCGACACCCGGCGCAGGCCTGCGATGGAGCGCTCGCGGCTGGGGCCGAACTTCAGCTCCATCACGAGGTTCTTGCCAACCTTCGCGTCCTCGACGCTCCAGCCCTGGATGTAGCCCTCCTGCTGGAGGATCTCCGCGATGTGTGCCTTGATCTTGGAGTAAGGCATGCTCACGGTGTCGTGATAGGCCGAGTTCGCGTTACGCAGACGCGTCAGCATGTCTGCGATCGGGTCGGTCATCGTCATGGCCGGTGGCCTTCCTCACCGCGGTTTCCCGATGGGACCTTCGGTGTGGTCGTGGGCGCTGCGGTCAGCGCCCGGTTGATATGACTTCTGTACGGCTGGCCCGCGGCGGGCTTACCAGCTCGACTTCGTGATGCCGGGCAGCTCGCCCCGGTGCGCCATCTCGCGGAAGCACACACGGCACAGCCCGAACTTGCGGTAGACAGCGCGGGGACGGCCGCAGCGGGAGCACCGAGTGTACGCCCGGACCTCGAACTTCTGCTTGCGCGCTGCCTTGACCTTCAGCGACGTCTTCGCCATGATCAGGCCTCCTTGAAGGGGAAACCGAGGAGCTTCAGCAGCGCCCGGCCCTGCTCGTCGTTCTTCGCGGTGGTCACGACCGTGATGTCCATGCCCCGCTGCCGGTCCACCTTGTCCTGGTCGACCTCGTGGAACATGACCTGCTCGGTGAGGCCGAAGGTGTAGTTGCCGTTGCCGTCGAACTGCTTCGGCGACAGGCCGCGGAAGTCCCGGATACGCGGCAGCGCCAGGGACAGCAGGCGGTCGAGGAACTCCCACATGCGGTCGCCGCGCAGCGTCACGTGCGCGCCGATCGGCATGCCCTCACGCAGCTTGAACTGCGCGATGGACTTGCGGGCGCGGGCGACGGCCGGCTTCTGGCCCGTGATGGCGGTCAGGTCGCGCACGGCGCCCTCGATGAGCTTCGAGTCGCGGGCGGCCTCGCCGACACCCATGTTCACCTTGATCTTGGTGATCGTGGGCACCTGCATGATGTTCTCGATGCCGAACTCCTCGCGCAGCTTCGCGATGATCTCCTCGCGGTAGCGCTGCTTGAGGCGCGGAACAACTCGCCCAGTCTCAGTAGACGCAGTAGTGGTGGTGGTCATCAGCTGTCCTCACCCTCACCCGTCGCCTCGGCGTCGCCCTTGTCGGCGGCCTTCTTCTCGGGCTTCTTCTCGTCATCCTTGAGCTTCTTGACGTTGCTCACGTGGATGGGAGCCTCCATGGTCTGCACGCCGCCTTCCTTGGCGCCGCGCGGGCCCTGGTTGGTGACCTTGGAGTGCTTCTTGATCATGTTGACGCCCTCGACCACCACGCGCTCGTCGCGCGGGTAGGCGGCGATGATCCGGCCCTTGGCGCCCTTGTCCTTGCCGGCGATGACCTGGACGAGGTCGCCCTTCTTCACGTGCAGCTTCGACATCACAGCACCTCCGGCGCGAGCGAGATGATGCGCATGAACTTCTTGTCGCGCAGTTCACGGCCCACCGGGCCGAAGATGCGGGTGCCCCGGGGGTCACCGCTGTCCTTGATGATGACCGCGGCGTTCTCGTCGAAGCGGATGTAGGAGCCGTCGGGGCGGCGGCGCTCCTTCACGGTGCGCACCACGACAGCCTTGACAACGTCGCCTTTCTTAACGCCCCCGCCGGGAATGGCGTCCTTCACCGTGCCCACGATGATGTCGCCGATTCCCGCGTAGCGCCGACCCGAGCCGCCGAGCACGCGGATGCAAAGAATCTCCTTGGCACCCGTGTTGTCGGCGACCTTGAGCCGCGACTCCTGCTGGATCACGTCTACTCCTGTGTGTCGTGCCGGTTCTCACCCTCGCGGTGAGCCTGGCCGAACCTGATGTGGTCTTGTTCCCTCGGCGACAGCCGTACGACCGCCGCCGCGGGCGGACGGGACCGATGGCCGGCCCCGCCCCTTGGACACCATCATGGGGGGCGGTCTCCCACCCCCCACGAGGCGCGTCTGTGGTGTTACTTGGCCTTCTCGAGGATCTCGACGACCCGCCACCGCTTGGTGGCCGACAGCGGCCGGGTCTCCATCAGGAGGACACGGTCGCCGACGCCGCAGGCGTTCTGCTCGTCGTGGGCCTTGTACTTGGTCGTACGGCGGATGACCTTGCCGTACAGCGGGTGCTTGACGCGGTCCTCGACGGCGACGACGACGGTCTTGTCCATCTTGTCGCTGACGACCAGGCCCTCACGGGTCTTGCGGTAGTTCCGCTGCGTCTCAGTGGTCGGGGTCTCGGTTGCTTCAGACATCGCTCGGCTCCTTCTCGACCGTGACGATTCCGAGCTCGCGCTCGCGCATCACGGTGTAGATGCGGGCGATCTCGCGGCGGACGGCGCGCAGCCGCCCGTGGCTCTCCAGCTGACCCGTCGCCGACTGGAAGCGGAGGTTGAACAGCTCCTCCTTGGCTTCCTTCAGCTTCTGGACCAGCACCTCCTGGTCCTCGACACGCAGCTCCGCGGCGGTCAGACCCTTAGCCATCACGCCTCACCCACTTCACGCTTGACGAAACGGCACTTCATGGGGAGCTTGTGCATCGCGCGCCGCATGGCCTCGCGGGCCACGGGCTCGGCGACACCGGACAGCTCGAACATGACACGGCCGGGCTTGACATTGGCGATCCACCACTCCGGAGAGCCCTTACCGGAACCCATGCGGGTCTCGGCCGGCTTCTTCGTCAGGGGGCGGTCCGGGAAGATGTTGATCCACACCTTGCCGCCACGGCGGATGTGCCGGGTCATGGCGATACGCGCGGCCTCGATCTGGCGGTTGGTCACGTAGGAGTGCTCAAGCGCCTGGATGCCGAACTCGCCGAAGACGACCCGGGTGCCGCCCTTGGCGGCGCCGCTGCGGTCGGGCCGGTGCTGCTTGCGGTGCTTGACCCTGCGCGGGATCAGCATGGTCAGCTCCCTTCAGCACCCGGCTGCTCCGCCGGGCCGGTCTCGGGGGCGGCCTGCGCGGCCGCCTCATTCCTGGGTGCACGGTCGCCGCGGCCCGCGCCGCCACGACGGGGACGGTCGCCGCCACGACGCGGACGCTCGCCCGCGCCACCACGACGGTCGTCGCGCTCACGACGCTGGCCCGCACGGGCGCCGGCCGCGGCCGCCTCCCGCTCGGAACGGCTGGTCGGGGCCTCGCCCTTGTAGATCCACACCTTCACGCCGATGCGGCCGAAGGTGGTGCGGGCCTCGTAGAAGCCGAAGTCCACGTCGGCACGGAGCGTGTGCAGGGGCACGCGGCCCTCGCGGTAGAACTCCGAACGCGACATCTCGGCGCCGCCCAGACGACCGGAGCACTGGACACGGATGCCCTTGGCCCCGCTCTTCATGGCGGACTGCATGGCCTTGCGCATGGCCCGGCGGAACGAGACGCGGCTGGACAGCTGCTCGGCCACGCCCTGCGCGACGAGCTGCGCGTCGATCTCGGGGTTCTTCACCTCGAGGATGTTCAGCTGGACCTGCTTCTTGGTCAGCTTCTCCAGGTCGCCGCGGATGCGGTCGGCCTCGGCGCCGCGGCGGCCGATGACGATGCCCGGCCGGGCGGTGTGGATGTCGACCTGGACGCGGTCGGTCGTGCGCTCGATCTCGACCTTGGAGATGCCGGCCCGCTCCATGCCCTTCTGCAGCATGCGACGGATCGCCACGTCCTCGGCGACGTACGACTTGTACAGCTTGTCGGCGTACCACCGGCTCTTGAAGTCGGTCGTGATGCCGAGGCGGAACCCGTGCGGGTTAACCTTCTGGCCCACTAGCGGGTCCTTCCCTTCGGCTCGCGGGACTCCACGATCACGGTGATGTGGCTGGTCCGCTTGTTGATCCGATAGGCACGACCCTGGGCGCGCGGGCGGAAACGCTTGAGGGTCGGCCCCTCGTCGACCCACGCGCGGCTCACGAAGAGCGTCTCCCGGTCGAGCTTGAAATTGTGCTCAGCGTTCGCGATCGCGCTCGAGAGCACCTTGTAGACGGTCTCGCTCGCCGACTGGGGAGCGAACTGCAGCACGGCCTGCGCCTCCGAAGCGGGCAGCCCGCGAATGAGGTCCACCACACGGCGGGCCTTCCGGGGCGTGTGGCGCGCGTACCGCGCCTGTGCCCTGGCTTCCATCGCTTTCTCCTCTAACTGCTGGCTTGAAGGCGCTTACCGCCGGCTGCGGCGGTCTTCCTTGACGTGGCTACGGAACGTCCGCGTGGGGGCGAACTCACCGAGCTTGTGACCGATCATCGAGTCGGTGATGAACACCGGAACGTGCTTGCGGCCGTCGTGCACGGCGATCGTGTGGCCGATCATGTCGGGCACGATCATGGAGCGCCGCGACCACGTCTTGATGACGTTCTTGGTGCCCTTCTCGTTCTGGGCGTCCACCTTCTTCTGCAGGTGGTCGTCCACGAAGGGACCCTTCTTAAGACTACGTGGCATATCGGCTGCTCCTACCGCTTCTTCCTCTTGCTCCGACGACGGATGATCAGCCGGTCGCTCGGCTTGTTCGGCTGCCGCGTGCGGCCCTCGGGCTTGCCCTTCGGGTTCACCGGGTGGCGACCACCGGAGGTCTTGCCCTCACCACCACCATGCGGGTGGTCGACCGGGTTCATGGCGACACCGCGGACCGTGGGGCGCTTGCCCTTCCAGCGGTTGCGGCCGGCCTTGCCGATGTTGATGTTGGACTGCTCGGCGTTGCCCACCTGGCCCACCGAGGCCCGGCACCGCACGTCGACCTGGCGCATTTCTCCGGACGGCATACGCAGCGTGGCGTACATGCCCTCCTTCGCGAGCAGCTGGATCTGCGCGCCGGCGCTGCGGCCGAGCTTGGCGCCACCACCCGGACGCAGCTCCACCGCGTGGATGAAGGTACCGGTCGGGATGTTGCGCAGCGGCAGGCAGTTGCCCGGCTTGATGTCGGCCGTGGGGCCGTTCTCGACCTGGTCCCCCTGCTTGAGGCCGGCGGGGGCGAGGATGTAGCGCTTCTCACCGTCGGCGTAGTGCAGCAGCGCGATGCGGGAGGTGCGGTTCGGGTCGTACTCGATGTGCGCGACCTTGGCCGGGATCCCGTCCTTGTCGTGGCGGCGGAAGTCGATGATCCGGTAGGCGCGCTTGTGCCCGCCTCCCTGGTGCCGGGCGGTCACCCGGCCGTGGACGTTGCGGCCGCCCTTGCTGTGCAGTGGGGCAAGCAGCGACTTCTCCGGCGTGCTGCGCGTGATCTCGGCGAAGTCCGAGACGCTCGCGCCGCGCCGACCCGGAGTCGTCGGCTTGTACTTACGGATGCCCATCTTTTTCGTTCATCCTTCGTCGGTTCGTACCGGTCGGGGTCCGCCTCACGGCGGTCCCCCCGGTGCTTTCTTCCTCGGGGCCGGTCCCTCGCACTGTGGCGAGGGGCCCCTCTCCCCGCTGCGGCAGGTGTGCTAGCCGATCTGACCGAAGATGTCGATCCGCTCGCCCTCGGCCAGGCTCACGATCGCACGCTTGGTGGTCGGGCGCTGGCCGTAGCCGTGCTTGGTCCGCTTGCGCTTGCCCTGGCGGTTGATCGTGTTCACGCCGGTCACCTTGACGCCGAAGATCTGCTCGACGGCGATCTTCACCTGCGTCTTGTTGGCACCCTTGCGCACCAGGAACGTGTACTTGTTGTGCTCATCGATCAGGCCGTAGCTCTTCTCAGAGACGATCGGCTTGAGGATGATGTCACGCGGGTCGGCGATCTTCTGCATCAGGCCTCTTCCTTCCCGCTGTTCGCCAGCCGGGCCACGACCTGGTCGTAGGCCTCACGGGTGAAGACCACGTCGTCGTGGCACAGCACGTCGTAGGTGTTCAGCTGTCCCGCGTCCAGCAGGTGGACCTCGGGCGCGTTGCGCAGGCTGAGCCAGGTGACCTCGTCGTTCTCGTCGACCACGACGAGCACGCTGCGGGCCTGCGTGATCTTCCGCAGCGCCTCCAGAGTGGCCTTGGTCTTGGGCGTGTCACCCGTGACCAGGCTGCTCACCACGTGGACGCGGCCGCCGCCGGCGCGGTCGGACAGCGCGCCCTTGAGGGCGGCCGCCTTCATCTTCTTGGGCGTCCGCTGCTCGTACGAGCGCGGCTGCGGGCCGTGGACGACGCCACCGCCGGCGAACTGCGGAGCGCGGGTCGAGCCCTGGCGGGCGCGGCCGGTGCCCTTCTGCCGGTACGGCTTCTTGCCGCCGCCGGAGACGTTGCCGCGGGTCTTGGTGGCGTGGGTGCCCTGCCGGCGCGCGGCGAGCTGGGCGACGACCACCTGGTGGATCAGCGGGACGTTGACCTTGGTCCCGAAGACCTCCTCGGGGAGGTCGACGGTCCCCGTCTTGGCGCCGCTGGCGTCGAGGACGTCAATGGTCGTGGTCACTTCGCAGCAACCCCCTTCTTGGCAGCGGTGCGGAGGAGGACCAGGCTGCCGTTGGCGCCGGGGATCGCACCCTTGATCAGGATGAGGCCCTTCTCGGCGTCCACGGCGTGCACCTTGAGGCTCTGGACCGTCGTGCGGACGTTGCCCATCCGGCCGGCCATGCGCAGGCCCTTGAAGACCCGGCCCGGGGTGGCGCAGCCACCGATGGAGCCCGGGGAGCGGTGCTTGCGCTGGGTACCGTGCGAAGCGCCCAGACCACGGAAGTTGTGGCGCTTCATGACACCGGCGAAGCCCTTGCCCTTGCTCTTGCCCGTGACGTCGACGTACTGCCCTGCCTCGAAGGTGTCGGCGAGGAGCTCCTGGCCGACCGTGTACTCGGAGGCGTCGTCGGTGCGAACCTCGGCGAAGTAGCGGCGCGGGGTGATGTCGTGCTTGCGCAGGTAGTCGCCCAGGGGCTTGTTCACCTTGCGCGGGTCGATCTGTCCGTAGCCGAGCTGGACGGCGGCGTAGCCGTCCTTCTCCGGAGTGCGGACCCGGGTCACCACGCACGGACCGGCCTCGACGACGGTGACCGGGATCACCCGGTTCGCCTCATCGAAGACCTGGGTCATGCCGAGCTTCTTGCCCAGGACGCCCTTGATCTGCTTAGCCATGTCAGTGCGTTCCTTAGAGCTTGATCGAGATGTCCACGCCGGCGGGAAGGTCGAGACGCATGAGCGAGTCGACCGTCTTCGGCGTCGGGTCGATGATGTCAATCAGCCGCTTGTGCGTACGCATCTCAAAGTGCTCGCGGCTGTCCTTGTACTTGTGCGGCGACCGGATGACGCAGTACACGTTCTTCTCGGTCGGCAGCGGCACCGGGCCAGCGACCTTGGCGCCGGTCCGCGTCACCGTCTCGACGATCTTCTTGGCCGAGCTGTCGATGACCTCGTGGTCATACGCCTTGAGCCGGATGCGGATCTTCTGTCCCGCCATAATGGCCTCGGTGTCCTTCGCTGTCGTCCTATAAAGCTTCACGCGGCCTGGTGCCGCAGGTCGTTTCCACGCGACCGACGTTCCGGATCCCGTCCGGTGTTCCGTGATCTGGCAGTGGCTTCGGTCGAGGTGCGGCCGAAAGCACTGCGAGATCACGGTCTCGTCGTCCGTGGGAGGCCGTTTCCGGCCCCTCCGTGGTGCGGCGGTCAGGCCCTCATGGGCCCGACCGCCGCCCAGCGGTGCTACTACTTGATGATCTTCGTCACACGGCCGGCGCCGACGGTGCGGCCGCCCTCGCGGATCGCGAACTTGAGGCCTTCCTCCATCGCGATCGGCTGGATGAGCTGGACGGTCATCTCGGTGTTGTCACCGGGCATGACCATCTCGGTGCCCTCCGGCAGGTTCACGACACCGGTCACGTCCGTGGTACGGAAGTAGAACTGCGGCCGGTAGTTGTTGAAGAACGGCGTGTGGCGGCCACCCTCGTCCTTGGACAGGATGTAGACCTGCGCCTCGAACTCGGTGTGCGGGGTGGTCGTGCCCGGCTTGATGACACACTGGCCGCGCTCGACGTCCTCGCGCTTGATGCCGCGCAGGAGCAGACCGACGTTGTCACCGGCCTGGCCCTCGTCGAGGAGCTTGCGGAACATCTCGACGCCGGTGACGGTCGTCGTGGTGCTCTTCTCCTTGATGCCGATGATGTCGACGGTCTCGTTGACCTTGACGACACCGCGCTCGATACGGCCGGTGACGACGGTGCCACGACCGGTGATCGAGAAAACGTCCTCGATCGGCATGAGGAACGGCTTGTCGGTGTCACGAACGGGCTCGGGGACGTTCTCGTCCACGGCGTTCATGAGCTCGATGATGGAGTCGCCCCACTTCTCGTCGCCCTCGAGCGCCTTGAGCGCCGATACGCGCACGACCGGCAGGTCGTCACCCGGGAACTCCTGGGCGGACAGCAGCTCGCGGACCTCGAGCTCGACGAGCTCCAGGATCTCCTCGTCGTCCACCATGTCGGCCTTGTTGAGGGCCACGACGATGTAGGGGACGCCGACCTGGCGGGCCAGGAGGACGTGCTCCTTCGTCTGCGGCATCGGGCCGTCGGTCGCCGCGACCACCAGGATCGCGCCGTCCATCTGGGCGGCACCGGTGATCATGTTCTTCACGTAGTCGGCGTGACCGGGGCAGTCCACGTGGGCGTAGTGGCGCTTCTCGGTCTGGTACTCGACGTGCGCGATGGAGATGGTGATTCCGCGAGCCTTCTCCTCGGGCGCCTTGTCGATCTTGTCGAACGGGGTCGCCTCGTTGAGCTGCGGGAAACGGTCGTGAAGCACCTTGGTGATCGCCGCGGTCAGAGTGGTCTTGCCGTGGTCGATGTGCCCAATGGTGCCGATGTTCACGTGCGGCTTGTTCCGCTCGAACTTGGCCTTGGCCACTGGTCTGTCTCCTTAGAGATTCTGACTTGACTTGCGTCTTTTACCTCAGGCTGTGCACGGCGGAGGCATTCCCCCGCCGTGCACCGAGCGGAACAATTCGTCCCGAGCCCCTCTGGCTACGGAGCGACGATCTCTACGGCGCCCCGCCACAGTGGTGCGGAACTATTCGCCCCGAGCCTTCGCGACGATCTCCTTGGCGATGCCCGGGGGCACCTCCGCGTAGGAGTCGAACTGCATGCTGTAGCTCGCCCGCCCCTGAGTGCGGCTGCGCAGGTCGCCCACGTAGCCGAACATCTCGGAGAGCGGAACGAGCGCCCTGATCACACGGGCGCCGGACCGTTCGTCCATTGCCTGGATCTGTCCGCGACGACCGTTCAGGTCGCCGATGACGTCTCCCATGTAGTCCTCGGGCGTGGTGACCTCGACGGCCATCATCGGCTCGAGGAGTACGGCGTCTGCCTTGCGCGCGGCCTCCTTGAAGGCCATCGAGCCGGCAATCTTGAAGGCCATTTCCGACGAGTCGACCTCGTGGAAGGCACCGTCCTGAAGCGTGACCTTGACGCCGACCATCGGGTAACCGGCGAGCACGCCGAACTCGGCCGCCTCCTGCGCGCCCGCGTCCACCGACGGGATGTACTCCCGCGGGATGCGGCCACCGGTGACCTTGTTCTCGAACTCGTAACCGTCGTTGCCCTCGCCCAGCGGCTCCAGGTCGATGATCACGCGCGCGAACTGGCCGGAACCACCGGTCTGCTTCTTGTGCGTGTACTCGACCTTCGCCACCTTGCGGCGGATGGTCTCCCGGTAGGCGACCTGCGGGCGGCCGACGTTCGCCTCGACCTTGAACTCGCGGCGCATCCGGTCGACGAGGATCTCCAGGTGGAGCTCGCCCATGCCCCAGATGACCGTCTGGCCGGTCTCCTCGTCACGGCGGACCTGGAAGGACGGGTCCTCCTCGGCCAGCCGCTGGATCGCGGTCGACAGCTTCTCCTGGTCGCCCTTGGTCTTGGGCTCGATCGCGACGTTGATGACCGGCGCGGGGAACGTCATCGACTCGAGGACGACCTGCTTGACCGGGTCCGACAGAGTGTCGCCGGTGGTGGTGTCCTTCAGGCCCATGACGGCCACGATCTGACCAGCGGTCGCGGACGGGCGCTCCTCGCGCTTGTTCGCGTGCATCTGGTAGATCTTGCCGATCCGCTCCTTCTTGCCCTTGACCGAGTTCACCACGGTGGTGCCGGTCTCGAGCGTTCCGGAGTAGACGCGGATGTAGGTGAGCTTGCCCAGGTGCGGGTCGCTCATGATCTTGAACGCCAGCGCCGCGAAGGGCTCGTTCGGGTCCGCGTGGCGCTCGACGATCTCCTCCTCCTTGCCCACCGCGTGGCCCTTGAAGGCCGGGATGTCGGTGGGGGCGGGGAGGTAGGCGACGATCGCGTCGAGCAGGGGCTGCACGCCCTTGTTCTTGAACGCGGTGCCACACAGGACCGGGTTGATCGCGCCGGCGACCGTCGCCCGGCGGATAGCCGCGACGAGCTGCTCCTCGGTGGGCTCGACGCCCTCCAGGAAGAGCTCCATGAGCTCGTCGTCGTTCTCGGCGACCGTCTCGACCAGCTTGTCGCGCCACTCGCGGGCCGCGTCGGCGTGGTCGGCCGGGATGTCGACGGTGTCGTACATCTCGCCCTTGGCCGCCTCGGCGCTCCAGAGCAGACCCTTCATCTTCACCAGGTCGATGACGCCCTTGAAGTCGGCCTCGACGCCCCAGGGAAGCTGGATGACCGCCGGGGAGGAGCCCAGCCGGCTGATCATCATGTCGACGCAGCGGTGGAACTCCGCGCCGACCCGGTCCATCTTGTTCACGAAGCAGATGCGGGGCACGCCGTACCGGTCGGCCTGACGCCAGACCGTCTCCGACTGCGGCTCCACGCCGGCGACGCCATCGAACACCGCGACCGCGCCGTCGAGAACACGCAGCGACCGCTCGACCTCGATGGTGAAGTCCACGTGTCCGGGCGTGTCGATGATGTTGATCGTGTGATCAAGCCAGCTGCAGGTGGTCGCGGCGGAGGTGATGGTGATGCCGCGCTCCTGCTCCTGCTCCATCCAGTCCATGGTGGCAGCGCCCTCATGGACTTCACCGATCTTGTAGTTGATGCCGGTGTAGAACAGGATGCGCTCAGTCGTCGTGGTCTTGCCCGCGTCGATATGGGCCATGATCCCGATGTTGCGGACCCTGGCCAGGTCAAGAGCGGTCGTGGTGGCCACTTCTTCGCGTCCTTAACTCGTCGTCGGTGCTCACTACCAGCGGTAGTGGGCGAAGGCCTTGTTGGACTCGGCCATCTTGTGCGTGTCCTCGCGCCGCTTGACGCTGGCGCCGAGGCCGTTGCTCGCGTCGAGCAGCTCGTTCATGAGCCGCTCGGTCATGGTCTTCTCGCGGCGCGCGCGGGAGTACTGGACGATCCACCGCAGCGCCAGCGTGGTGCTGCGCGAGGCCTTGACCTCGACCGGCACCTGGTAGGTGGCGCCACCGACGCGACGGCTCTTCACCTCGAGCGTCGGGCGGACGTTGTCGAGAGCGCGCTTGAGGGTGACGACCGGGTCGTTGCCGGTCTTGTCCTTGCAGCCCTCGAGGGCGCCGTAGACGATCGACTGCGCGAGGGAGCGCTTGCCGTCCAGGAGAACCTTGTTGATAAGCGCGGTGACCAGCGGCGAGTTGTGCACCGGGTCAGCGACCAGCTGGCGGCGGCCAGGGGAACCCTTGCGCGGCATGTCAGCTCTTCTCCTTCTTAGCGCCGTAACGGCTGCGGGCCTGCTTGCGGTTGCGGACGGCCTGGGTGTCCAGCGAACCACGGATGATCTTGTAGCGAACACCCGGCAGGTCCTTCACACGACCACCACGCACGAGCACCATCGAGTGCTCCTGGAGGTTGTGGCCCACCCCAGGGATGTAAGCCGTGACCTCGATGCCGTTGGTGAGCCGAACACGGGCCACCTTGCGCAGCGCCGAGTTGGGCTTCTTGGGGGTCGTCGTGTAAACGCGGGTGCAAACGCCGCGCCGCTGCGGGCTCCCCTTGAGGGCAGGAGTCTTGGTCTTGCTGACCTTGTCCTGCCGGCCCTTACGGACCAACTGCTGAATGGTGGGCACCGCGTCTCCGTTTCGTGCCTAGCCGGTGATACGTAGAACCCGATCGAGGTGGCGATGCCGCCTCTCACAGGCTTGCAGGTACTGCCGGTGTCATGACCTGCTGGTTTTCCATCCCCTTCGACCCCCGCGCTCGGGCGTGTCGCGCTCTAGTCGCATCACACCCGGGCGGACCCGGTCGATCTGGAGGAGTCACGCGGCGCCCCCGCACACCCCTCTCATCGAGAAGTGGCATTCAAGCGCACGCATGCGAGCCCACAGACGGGCACGAACGTAAAGCCTACCCGCCCCCGTACAACACGTCAAAACAGAGGAGGACGCCCCGGAGGGACGTGCCCCGCTGTCTCGACGTGTCGCTGCGCCGACGGCCCAAGCAGGACCGCCGAAGGACTCGGCCTCCCATCATACCGTCCGCACGAGCCGCTTCTCACGGTTTCCACGCCGTCCCCCCGCCCGGCACCGCGCGCGTACGCGGACGCGGACAACGGAAAGCGGCCCGGGGCGGGATGCCCCGGGCCGCTTCCGTACGTCCCCGCCGCGGCGATCGCTCACCGCGGCGACCTGTCAACGGCCGTACTGACCGAAGTCGTACTCCTCCAGCGGGACGGCCTCGCCGCTGCCGGAGCCGAAGGTGTAGTCCGCAGCCGAGCCGTCGTAGCCGCCGACCGTGTACATCGCGGCCTTGGCCTCCTCGGTCGGCTCCACCCGGATGTTGCGGTACTGGGGCATGCCCGTACCGGCCGGGATGAGCTTACCGATGATGACGTTCTCCTTGAGGCCGAGCAGCGAGTCCGACTTGGCGTGGATCGCCGCGTCGGTGAGGACTCGCGTCGTCTCCTGGAAGGACGCCGCCGACAGCCACGACTCGGTGGCCAGCGAGGCCTTGGTGATGCCCATCAGGACGGGACGGCCGGAGGCCGGCTGGCCGCCCTCCGCCACGGTCTGACGGTTGAGCGCCTCGAAGCGCGGCCGCTCGACCAGCTCACCGGGCAGCAGCTCGGTGTCACCGGACTCCAGCACGTTCACGCGCTTGAGCATCTGCCGGACGATGACCTCGATGTGCTTGTCGTGGATCGACACGCCCTGCGAGCGGTAGACCTGCTGCACCTCGTCCACCAGGTGGAGCTGGACGGCGCGCGGGCCGAGGATGCGCAGGACCTCGTTCGGGTTGCGCGCACCGGCGATCAGGAGCTGGCCGACGTCCACGTGCTGCCCCTCGGAGACCAGCAGCCGCGACCGCATCGACACCGGGTAGGCGACCTCGTCGGAGCCGTCGTCCGGGGTGACAACGATCTTGCGCGTCTTGTCGGTCTCGTCGATCCTGACCCGGCCGGCGACCTCGCTGATCGGGGCCACACCCTTGGGGATGCGGGCCTCGAACAGCTCCTGGACACGCGGCAGACCGTGGGTGATGTCCGCACCCGCCACACCACCGGTGTGGAAGGTACGCATGGTCAGCTGGGTGCCGGGCTCACCGATCGACTGGGCCGCGATGATGCCGACGGCCTCGCCGACGTCCACGAGCTTGCCGGTGGCCAGCGAACGGCCGTAGCAGGTCGCGCAGACACCGATCTTGGCCTCGCAGACGAGCGTGCTGCGGGTCCTGACCGTCTCGATGCCGACGTTCACCAGCGCCGTCACCACGTCGTCGTTGATGTCGACGCCCGCAGACGCGATGAGCTTGCCGTCCACCTCGACGTCCTCGGCCAGGATGCGGCCGTGCACGTTGCTCTCGGCGTTCTCGGCCTTGACCAGGTTGCCCTGGGAGTCGCGCTCGCCGACGTGCAGCGGGACGGCCCGGTCGGTGCCGCAGTCGATCTCGCGCACGATGACGTCCTGCGCGACGTCGACCAGACGACGGGTCAGGTAACCGGAGTCGGCGGTCCGCAGGGCGGTGTCCGCCAGACCCTTCCGCTGACCGTGGGTCGAGATGAAGTACTCCAGCACCGACAGGCCCTCACGGAAGGAGGACTTGATCGGCCGCGGGATCGTCTCACCCTTGGTGTTGGACACCAGGCCGCGGATGCCGGCGATCTGCCGGACCTGCATGCGGTTACCGCGGGCGCCGGAGTTGACCATCATCCAGACCGGGTTGGTCGCCGGGAACGCGTTGACCATGTCGGTCTCGACGTCCGCCGTCGCGTGGGTCCAGATCTCGATGAGCTCCTGACGGCGCTCCTCGTCGGTGATCAGACCGCGGTCGTACTCCCGCTGGACCTTGTCGGCCCGCCTCTCGTACGACTCCATGATCTCGGCCTTGTTCGGCGGCGCCACGACGTCCTCGATGGAGATCGTGACACCGGCGCGGGTCGCCCAGTAGAAGCCGGCGTCCTTCAGCGAGTCGAGCGCGTTGGCCACCTCCACCTTCGGGTACCGCTCGGCCAGCTCGTTGACGATCGCCGAGAGCTGCTTCTTGCCGACCTGGTAGTTCACGAAGGGGTAGTTGGCGGGCAGCGTCTGGTTGAACAGGCACCGGCCCAGCGTGGTCTCCAGCCGAATCGGGTCGCCGGACTCCCAGCCCTCGGGGGCCTCCCAGCCGCGCGGCGGCGGGACGTCCTTGAGCCGCACGTGGACCTTGGCCTGGATGTCCAGCTCGTGGCGGTCGAAGGCCATGAGAGCCTCCGACACCGTGGCGAACACCCGGCCCTCGCCGACGCCGCCCTCCTTCTGGGTGGTCAGCCAGTACAGACCGATGACCATGTCCTGGGTGGGCATCGTCACCGGCTTGCCGTCCGCCGGCTTGAGGATGTTGTTCGTGGACAGCATCAGGATCCGGGCCTCGGCCTGGGCCTCGGCCGACAGCGGCAGGTGCACCGCCATCTGGTCGCCGTCGAAGTCCGCGTTGAACGCGGTGCAGACGAGCGGGTGGATCTGGATGGCCTTGCCCTCGACGAGCTGCGGCTCGAAGGCCTGGATGCCCAGGCGGTGCAGGGTGGGCGCGCGGTTGAGCAGCACCGGGTGCTCGGTGATGACCTCTTCGAGCACGTCCCACACGACCGGCTTGGACCGCTCGACCATCCGCTTGGCGGACTTGATGTTCTGCGCGTGGTTGAGATCGACCAGGCGCTTCATCACGAACGGCTTGAACAGCTCCAGCGCCATCTGCTTGGGCAGGCCGCACTGGTGGAGCTTGAGCTGCGGGCCGACGACGATGACCGAACGGCCGGAGTAGTCGACGCGCTTGCCGAGCAGGTTCTGCCGGAAACGACCCTGCTTACCCTTCAGCATGTCGCTGAGGGACTTCAGCGGACGGTTGCCGGGGCCCGTGACCGGGCGGCCGCGGCGGCCGTTGTCGAACAGGGCGTCGACGGCCTCCTGAAGCATCCGCTTCTCGTTGTTCACGATGATCTCGGGCGCGCCGAGGTCGAGCAGACGCTTGAGGCGGTTGTTCCGGTTGATGACCCGGCGGTACAGGTCGTTCAGGTCCGAGGTGGCGAAGCGGCCACCGTCGAGCTGGACCATCGGCCGCAGGTCCGGCGGGATCACCGGGATGCAGTCGAGGACCATGCCGCTCGGCGAGTTGCGGGTGTTGAGGAACGCCGCGACGACCTTGAGCCGCTTGAGGGCGCGGGCCTTCTTCTGGCCCTTGCCGCTGCGGATGGTCTCCCGCAGGTTCTCCGCCTCGGCCTCCAGGTCGAAGCCGGTCAGCCGCTCCTGGATGGCCTGGGCGCCCATGCCGCCGCGGAAGTAGCGGCCGAACCGGTCGCGCATCTCGCGGTAGAGCAGCTCGTCGCCCTCCAGGTCCTGGACCTTGAGGTTCTTGAAGCGGCTCCAGACCTCCTCGAGCCGGTCCAGCTCGCGCTGGGCCCGGTCGCGGAGCTGGCGCATCTCACGGTCGGCGCCCTCACGCACCTTGCGGCGGGCGTCGCCCTTGGCGCCGGCGGCCTCCAGCTCGGCCAGGTCGGCCTCGAGCTTCTTCTGGCGGGCCTCGATGTCGGCGTCGCGGCGCTGCTCGATGTGCTGCCGCTCGACGGAGATCTTCGCCTCCAGCGACGGCAGGTCGCGGTCACGCATCTCGGTGTCGACATGCGTGATCATGTACGCCGCGAAGTAGATGACCTTCTCCAGGTCCTTCGGGGCCAGGTCGAGCAGGTAACCGAGGCGCGACGGGACGCCCTTGAAGTACCAGATGTGGGTGACCGGAGCGGCAAGCTCGATGTGGCCCATCCGCTCGCGGCGCACCTTGGCGCGCGTGACCTCGACGCCACAGCGCTCACAGATGATGCCCTTGAAGCGGACGCGCTTGTACTTGCCGCAGTAGCACTCCCAGTCCCGGGTCGGACCGAAGATCTTCTCGCAGAAGAGCCCGTCCTTTTCCGGCTTGAGGGTCCGGTAGTTGATGGTCTCCGGCTTCTTCACCTCGCCGTGCGACCACTGCCTGATGTCGTCGGCGGTCGCGAGGCCGATGCGCAGCTCGTCGAAGAAGTTGACGTCGAGCACTAGATAATCCCCTTTTGAATCAGACCTCGTCGACGGTCATCGCGCCCTCGTGGGGACGCCGGGACAGGTCGATGCCGAGCTCCTCCGCCGCGCGGAAGACGTCCTCGTCGGTGTCCCTCATCTCGATCGACATGCCGTCGCTGGAGAGAACCTCGACGTTCAGACAGAGCGACTGCATCTCCTTGATGAGGACCTTGAAGGACTCGGGAATGCCCGCCTCGGGGATGTTCTCGCCCTTGACGATGGCCTCGTAGACCTTCACTCGGCCCAGCACGTCGTCGGACTTGATCGTCAGCAGCTCCTGCAGCGCGTACGCCGCGCCGTAGGCCTCCAGCGCCCACACCTCCATCTCGCCGAAGCGCTGGCCGCCGAACTGCGCCTTACCACCCAGCGGCTGCTGGGTGATCATCGAGTACGGACCGGTCGAGCGAGCGTGGATCTTGTCGTCGACCAGGTGCAGCAGCTTCAGGATGTAGATGTAGCCCACCGAGATCGGGTGCGGGAACGGCTCGCCGGAGCGGCCGTCGAACAGCCGCGCCTTGCCGTTCTCCCCCACCATGCGGGAGCCGTCCCTGTTGAGCAGGGTGTTGTCGAGCAGGCCGACGATCTCCTCCTCGTGGGCGCCGTCGAACACCGGCGTGGCGACCTTGGTCCAGGGCTCGACCCTGTCCATGCCCTTGTCGCGCAGGCGCTCGGCCCAGGCCTCCTCGAGGCCGCTGACGTCCCATCCGCGGGCGGCGATCCACCCGAGATGGGTCTCCAGCACCTGGCCGACGTTCATCCGGCCGGGCACACCCAGCGGGTTGAGGACGATGTCGACCGGCGTGCCGTCCTCAAGGAACGGCATGTCCTCCACCGGCAGGATCTTGGAGATGACGCCCTTGTTGCCGTGACGGCCGGCGAGCTTGTCACCATCGGTGATCTTGCGCTTCTGCGCCACATACACGCGCACCAGCTCGTTGACACCCGGAGGAAGCTCGTCGCCCTCCTCCCGGCTGAACACCCGCACCCCGATGACCTTGCCGGACTCACCGTGCGGCACCTTCAACGAGGTGTCACGGACCTCACGCGCCTTCTCACCGAAGATCGCACGCAGCAGCCGCTCCTCAGGAGTCAGCTCCGTCTCACCCTTGGGCGTGACCTTCCCCACCAGGATGTCACCGGTCACCACCTCGGCACCGATCCGGATGATGCCCCGCTCGTCCAGGTCGGCCAGGGCGTCCTCGGAGGCGTTCGGGATGTCCCGGGTGATCTCCTCGGGGCCCAGCTTGGTGTCGCGGGCGTCGACCTCGTGCTCCTCGATGT
>NZ_JABBWX010000029.1:0-73833 GCF_014161375.1 Microbispora sp. H10830 | reverse complement strand
AGCCGGTGGTGGGGCTGCCGCCGTTGATCCAGGCCTTGGCGGTGGGGGTGGCGAAGCCCCAGCCGAACAGTTTGTCCAGGAAGGCCCACAGGAACACCCAGCCGATGGCGATGCGGGCGGCGGCCCAGGCGTACCGGGCCGGGCCGGTGGTGGCGGCGGGGATGGTCTCGCCGTGTGTGCGGGGGGCGGGGACGGTGACCGCGGCGGGAGCGGCGTCGTGGAGGCGGTCGTTCCTCTGGTTGCGCCCTTGGGTGGTGGCCATGACCGGCCCCTTTCAACGTCTTTGCTCTCTTGTGACACCTCAAGGAAACCGCGATCACCGGCCGTGCCGCAGGAGCCGTACGGCACGCTCCGGTCGTCTCGAAGTCCCGTGATCGTGGGACTTTCGGTCCAAGCGCACAGCGAAATCACGCCGCGCATGGCCCACGGAGCCGATCACGACGCGCACCTGGTGAGCGAGCCGGGCGGAAGGTCCCCTGCGGCGGTGACCAGCGGCCCTGCACCCCCGCCGACAGAGGCGGTCGAATGGGGGCGGAAACGAGGAG
The DNA here is from genome assembly GCF_014161375.1 of Microbispora sp. H10830. NCBI lineage: Bacteria > Bacillati > Actinomycetota > Actinomycetes > Streptosporangiales > Streptosporangiaceae > Microbispora > Microbispora sp. H10830. The sequence continues at coordinate 73,288 of NZ_JABBWX010000029.1, read as the reverse complement.
GAGTCATGATCAAGCCAGTCATCGTCGCCACTGACGGCTCGCCCGCGGCGGTCGCCGCGGTGGAGTGGGCCGCCGGCGACGCCGCCCGCAAGGGCCTGCCGCTGCGCATCGTGCACGCCGTCGACCGCCTGCCGTACGAGCTGACCCGTTACCCCGTCGTCCCCAGCGATGATCAACTGATCCGGGCGGGACGACGCGTCCTGGAGGAAGCCGAACAAGCCGTCCGGGAGACCCACCCCGCGCTCCGCGTCACCACCGCTCTGCCGGAGGGCGAGCCGGTCAAGGTACTGCGCCGGGAGGCCGCCGACGGTGCGGAGATCGTCATCGGCAGCAGAGGCCATGGCGGGTTCGCAGGGATGCTGCTCGGCTCGGTCAGCACACACCTCGCCGGCCAGGTCCCCGTCCCCCTTGTGGTGGTGCGGCCTGAATCGTCGGCGCCCCACGGTCTGATCGTGGTCGGCGTCGACGGCTCCGACGAGGCGGAGGCCGCGCTGACGTACGCGTTCGAGGAGGCGCGGCTGCGTGGCAGCCGCCTGCTCGGCCTGTACGCCTGGCAACTTCCGGTGCACGCGTACGCAGCCGAGATCACCTACGACGTCGACGAGGTGCGGCAGGCCCAGGAGGAGCACGTGGCCACTGTGGTGGCGACCTACCGGGAGCGTTACCCCGACGTGGACGCCGAGATCCGCGCTGTGTGCGCACACCCCGTTCCCGTACTCGTCGAGGCCGCCGAGAAGGCCGATCTCCTCGTGGTCGGGTCCCGCGGACACGGTGCCATCGGCTCGGTGGTGCTCGGTTCGGTGAGCCGGGCCGTCCTGCACCACGCGGGCTGCCCCGTCGCCGTCGTGCGCCCTTCCACCACCGACCAGTAGAGACGCCTGCGAGATCTCGGATGTGACAGAAGTGGTGAAACGCCGCGCGGATCACGATTAGGGTGGTCCGCGCGGCTCAAGTGTTCCTCGTCGCGGCCGCCTGCGAGGAGGCGGGATGGACGGCGTACGCCACCGACCCGCTGTGCACCCGCTGGAGCCTGCCGGCCGCCGGCCTCATCCTGGGGGTGACATGGGCGGTCTGGCACCTCGTCCCCTACGCCCAGGCCGGCCACGGCCCCGTGTGGATAGCGGGCCAGTGCCTGTACACGGTGGCGCTGCGGGTCGTCATCGTCTGGCTGTACCTGCGCAGCGCGAGCGTGCTCGCCGCGGTCGCCTGCCATGCCGCCTCCAACGTCGGCTGGTCCCTCTTCCCCGACCACGGGTCGCACTACGACCCCGTTGTCACGGGAAGTGTCGCCGCCGCGGGGGCCCTGCTGGTGGTGACCGCATGGCCCGCGGCACGAGTCAGACGCTGGTGACGCCGTGCGCGGCGAACTGGGCGTGCACGCGCTCCAGCAGGGCACGGTCCGGGGGCCTGACATCGGCCAGGGGGAAGGCCAGCCCGAGGCGGGCGTACTTGCCGGCGGCCATGCGGTGGAAGGGCAGGACGTCGACCCGTTCGACGTTGCCGAGTGTCGCGACGAATCGGGCCAGGCCGTCCACGTTCTCCTCGGCGTCGGTGTGGCCGGGGACCAGGACGAACCGCACCCAGACCGGGCGGCCGAGGTCGGCGAGGCGGCGGGCGAAGCGCAGGGTCGGGTCCAGGCTCGCCCCGGTCAGCCGCCGGTAGCCCCGCGGGTCCCATGACTTGATGTCGAGCAGGACGAGGTCGGTGTCGGCCAGCAGCGCGTCGCTCGCTCGGTCGCCGAGAAAGCCCGAGGTGTCCAGCGCGGTGTGCAGGCCGCTGTCGTGGCAGCGGCGCAGCAGCTCGCCGGTGAATCGGGGCTGCAGCAGCGGCTCCCCACCGCTGACCGTCACCCCGCCGCCGGCCACCGAGATGAACCGCCGGTAGCGGTCCACCTCGCTCATGACCTCGTCCACCGTGACGCGGCGGCCGTCGCGCATCCGCCAGGTCTCGGGATTGTGGCAGTACAGGCAGCGCAGCGGGCAGCCGCAGGTGAACACCACGAAGCGGGTGCCGGGACCGTCCACCCCGACCGACAGGTCCCACGACTCGATGACGCCGCCGCCCGCCGCCGGCTCCGAAGCGCGGAGCTCGGCGGCGGCGTCCTGGCGGAGCCGGGCGGTGGAGTCGCCAAGGAGCCTGTCGCACATCACAGCCGTCCGTGGAAGGTGCGGTCGATCACGTCCTGCTGCTGCTCGCGGGTGAGCCGGACGAAGTTCACGGCATAGCCGGAGACCCGGATCGTGAGCTGGGGGTACTTCTCGGGGTGGTCCATCGCGTCGATCAGGGTGGCGCGGTCGAGCACGTTGACGTTCATGTGGAAGCCGCCCGCGTCGAAGTAGCCGTCGAGCACGCCCACCAGGTCGGCGACCCGGTCGTCGGCCGTGCGGCCCAGCCCGTCGGGGGTGACGGTGCTGGTCAGAGAGATGCCGTCCCGCGCTTGGTCGTAGGGGAGTTTGGCCACCGACAGCGCCGAGGCGACCAGGCCGTGCCGGTCGCGGCCGTTCATCGGGTTGGCGCCGGGGGCGAACGGCGTGCCGGCCCTGCGCCCGTCGGGGGTGTTGCCGGTGTGCGTGCCGTACACGACGTTGGAGGTGATGGTGAGCACCGACTGGGTGTGCTCGGCGCCCCGGTAGGACGGGTGGCGGCGGATCTTGTCCATGAACGACCGCACCAGATCCACCGCGATGGCGTCGGCGCGGTCGTCGTTGTTGCCGTACGCCGGGTAGTCGCCCTCGACCACGTAGTCCACGGCCAGCCCGGTCGCGTCGCGGATCACCCGGACGGTCGCGTGCCTGATGGCAGACAGGCTGTCGGCGGCCACCGACAGGCCCGCGATGCCGCAGGCGAGCGTGCGCTTGACGGGGTAGTCGTGCAGCGCCATCTCGATGCGCTCGTAGGCGTACTTGTCGTGCATGTAGTGGATGACGTTCAGCGCGTTCACGTACGTCTTGGCCAGCCAGTCCATCATCCGGTCGAACGCCGCCGCGACCTGGTCGTAGTCGAGCACGTCGCCGGTCAGCGGCGGGTAGGCCGGGCCGACCTGCTCGCCGGTCATCTCGTCCCGGCCGCCGTTGATCGCGTACAGCAGGGCCTTGGCGAGGTTGACCCGGGCGCCGAAGAACTGCATCTGCTTCCCCACGGGAGCGGCCGAGACGCAGCAGGCGATGGCGGTGTCGTCGCCGTACGCCGGCCGCATCAGCTCGTCGCTCTCGTACTGGATCGAGCTGGTCTCGATGGACAGGGCCGCGCAGAAGCGCTTGAACGGCTCGGGCAGCCGCGGCGACCAGAACACCGTGAGGTTCGGCTCCGGAGCGGGGCCGAGGTTGCGCAGCGTCTGCAGGTAGCGGTAGCTGGTGCGGGTGACCAGCGGCCTGCCGTCGGCGCCGATGCCGCCGATCGACTCGGTCACCCAGGTCGGATCGCCGGAGAACAGCTGGTCATACTCGGGGGTGCGCAGGAAGCGGACGATGCGCAGCTTGATGACGAAGTCGTCGACGAGCTCCTGCGCCTGCTGTTCGGTGAGCCGTCCCTCGGCGAGGTCCCGCTGGAGGTAGACGTCCACGAAGGTCGAGGTGCGGCCGAGGGACATCGCCGCGCCGTTCTGCTCCTTGACGGCGGCGAGGTAGGCGAAGTACATCCACTGGATGGCCTCGCGCGCGGTGCCGGCCGGGCCGGAGATGTCGTAGCCGTAGGAGGCGGCCATCTGCTTCAGCTCGTCCAGCGCGCGGATCTGCTCGGCCAGTTCCTCCCGGTCGCGGATCACCGCGTCGGTGGAGAAGTTACCATCGAGCGAGCGCAGTTCGGCCCGCTTGGCCTCGATCAGCCGGTCCACGCCGTACAGCGCGACGCGCCGGTAGTCCCCGATGATGCGGCCGCGGCCGTACGCGTCGGGCAGGCCGGTGATTATCCCCGCGCGGCGGGCCGCCCGGATCTCGGGCGTGTAGGCGTCGAAGACGCCGTCGTTGTGCGTCTTGCGGTACTTGGTGAAGATTTCCCGCACCTTCGGGTCGAGCGTGTAGCCGTACGCCGCCAGGCCGTTCTCGACCATCCGCAGCCCGCCCGCCGGCATGATCGCCCGCTTCAGCGGGGCGTCGGTCTGCAGGCCGACGATGAGCTCACGGCCGGAGTCGATGTAGCCGGGACGGTGCGAGGTGATCGAGGAGGGCGTGGCGGGGTCCACGTCGTACACCCCACGCCGGCGCTCCTCGCCGAACAGGCTCGACACCTCCGCCCACACCGCGCGGGTCCGGTCGGTCGGCCCCGCCAGGAACGACTCGTCTCCCTCGTACGGCGTGTAGTTGGCCTGGATGAAGTCGCGCACGTCCACCGACCTGCGCCAGGTCGTGCCGCGGAAACCGCGCCACGCCTCATGCGCGGTCGCCTGCGCGGGACCCTGTGTCCTGACCTCCGTGACCGTCATCGCCTGTCCCCTTCCTCGGTTCCGCCTCCACTGTCGTCCCTGCCGCCGCCCGCCTCCGCGAGCGGAGGTCACCGATCACGGGGACCAAAGTCATCCGCGCGGTGGAAGGGGACGGGCGGGGGGCCCGGCCGGCCCCCCGCCCGTCTCGTCCGCCCTCCGGTGGTCGCGAGGGCCTGTCTCGCGGTCAGTGCTGGACGAGGATCCTGCGGCCCGCGGTCTTGTTCTCCTCCTCCAGACCGACCGTGATCTCCAGGACTCCGTCCCTGTAGACGGCCGTCACGTCCTCGGCCTTGGCCGTCGGGGGAAGCGTGACCGAGCGGGAGAACGCGCCGTAGGCGATCTCGGAGCGGCGCGGCTCCTTGGCGTCCTTGACCTCCTTGATCTTCTCGGCCCGGATGTGGAGAATCCCGTGGCCCACGGTGACCTCGAGGTCCTTGTCGGGGTCGATGCCGGGAAGCTCCGCCCGCAGCACGTACCGGCCGTCCGCGACGAAGTCCTCCACCCTGATGATCTGGCCGAACGGCCGGAACCCGTAGACCGGGCTCTCCAGCAGCTCCAGCAGTTCAGGGAAGGGGAACCGGCCCTGGCTCCGCTCCGTGAGGTTCATCGTGACCTCCTTGTCTCGATGACGACGCACCAAGCACACACCCGCCGCTTCCTCTCCGGCAGGGCAGGACGTCCCACCCGAAGGTCCTCGAAACACCGGCCGCCCGCGGGTCGTGAGTCCCCTCGCGGTGGGGCCTTCGGCGCTGCACACCGACCCGACCGGCTCATGGATCCGTCTGATGGCTCCGGGCACCGTGAGTCGCGGGGGCACACGCCCGCCTGGGCCGGTTGAGCCGCGACGCCGCCGGCGCCGGACGGGAACCCTGTCAGCGGTGGCGCCAGGTATGGGTGTCGTCCTCCTCCCACTCCAGGTGGTCGATCACGTCCACCACACCGTTGACGCCGCGCGCCAGCCGGGCGGCCGTCAGCGCGTCGCTTCGCCAGTGCAGGCGACCGGTCAGCGTCACGACGCCCTGGTCGACCGTCACGGTCACCCCGGCCAGGTCGCGGAACAGGGAACGGCCGAACGTGTCGATCGTGATCTCGCGGGCGATGTCGGCGTCCGGCCGGGTGAAGACCCGCAGCAGGTCGTGCCGGCCGACCATGCCCTCGAGCGTGCCGTCCTCCCCGACGACCGGCAGATGCGTGACGCCGTGCTCGTCCATGAGCCGGATCGCGAACACCACCGCCGTTCCCGGGCCGATCGTCACGGCCGGGGAGGTCATCAGCTCGGCGGCCGTGTCACCGCGCGACTTCTCGCGCCATCCGTGCCCCGTCCGGCCGAACAGGCGCCGCAGCCGGGCGCGCAGCGGCGGCCGGTAGCCCTCGTGGGCGTACTGATCCTTGAACTCCTCCTTGAGCAGCAGGTCCGCGTCCGTGACGACGCCGATGACCCGGTCGTCGGCGTCGACCACGGGCACGGCGCCCAGGTCCGCGGCGATCAGCACCTGGGCGACGGTCTTGAACGGCGTGCCCCCCTCCACCGCGGGGACGTCGCGGGCCATGACCTGGGCGACCTTCACACGCATCTCTTCCTCCTCGTGACACCTCCCGCATCCCATCGCCGCGACCCGGCGGAGGCGGAGAGGCGGAAGGCCTTCGCGAGGGGGGCTGTTGCGCCTCTGTCTTCCGGCACTTACGCCTCTACGTCCGTTCCGCGCCGGAACGGACGATGGCGGCACAGTCAGCTTGAGGAGGATCACCATGAGGATCGGCATCAACGGGTTCGGCAGGATCGGCAGGGCCGTGCTGCGCCGCGCACTGCCCATGGGCGTCGAGGTTGTCGCGATCAACGACCTCGCGGACGCGGCGACCCTCGCCCACCTGCTCAGGTTCGACTCCACGCACGGCCCCCTCGGCGTGCCGGTGACCGCGAGCGCCTCCTCCATCGACGTGGACGGCCGCAGCATCCCGGTCACCGCGCACAGCGATCCGGCGCACGTCGACTGGGCCGCCTATGGCGCCGACCTGGTCATCGAGGCCACCGGCAGGTTCCGCACGCGGGACGACGCGGCCCGCCACCTCAAGGGCGGCGCCCGCCGTGTGCTCATCTCCGCGCCCGGCAAGAGCGTGGACGTCACGATCGTCCCCGGTGTCAACGACGCGGCCTACGACCCCCGCCGCCACGAGATCGTCTCGATGGCCTCCTGTACCACCAACTGCGTGGCCCCGATGGTGAAGGTGCTGCACGAGAACTTCGGCGTCGTCCGCGGCTTCATGACGACCGTGCACGCGTATACCGCCGACCAGCGGCTGCTGGACGCCCCGCACAAGGACCCTCGCAGGGCCCGCTCGGCCGCCGTGAACATCGTCCCGACCACGACCGGGGCCGCCCGTATGGTCGGCGAGGTGCTGCCCGAGCTCGCGGGCCGGCTGGACGGCGTCGCGCTGCGCGTACCGGTCGAGGACGGGTCGCTCACCGACCTCGCCGTGGTGCTGTCCCGCCCTGCGGGGGCGCAGGAGGTCAACCGGGCCTTCGCCGGCGCCGCCGACCGGGAACTGAAGGGCGTGCTGCGCTACAGCACCGACCCGATCGTGTCCCGCGACATCGTGGGCGACCCCGCCTCCTGCGTGTTCGACTCCGCGCTCACCCAGGCGGACGGCGAACTGGTCAAGGTCTTCGGCTGGTACGACAACGAGTGGGGTTACGCCAACCGGCTCGTCGAGATGGCCGCCCGCATGGCCGGGTGACGGCCGAAGCAGCCGACGAGGCTCGCGGCGGTACACGCCGTGATGAAACGTCTTTCCATCCCGCCTGTGTCCGCGGCCGCGGGCGTCCTCGCCGCGGTGCGGTGGCCCGTCCGGCCTCCGCCCGCGCAGGCGCCGCGGGAGGGCGCTGAAAGCCCGGTGAAAGGAGAAGGCAATGCGTGCAGCGGTGGTCACCCGGTTCGACGGCCCGATCGAGATCCGCGACATTCCGGTGCCGGAGCCGCGGCCCGGCCAGGTGCTGGTGCGTGTCGAGGCCGGCGGGCTGTGCCACACCGACATCCACGCCGCCCGCGGGGACTGGCCGGTCAAGCCGGCTCTGCCGTTCACGCCGGGCCACGAGGGCATCGGCGTGATCGAGCAGGTCGGCGCCGGCGTCACCGGCCGGGCCGTCGGGGAGCGGGTCGCGGTCCCGTGGCTGGGCTACGCGTGCGGCGTGTGCGACTACTGCGTGAGCGGGCGGGAGACGCTCTGCGAGTCCCAGCTGAACACGGGCTACAGCCTGAACGGCTGCCACGCCGAATACGTCGCTGCTTACGCCAGCCATGTGGTCCCCGTGCCCGAAGCCGTGAGCTCGTTCGACGCCGCTCCTCTGACCTGCGCCGGGGTCACCACGTACAAGGCGGTCAAGGTCTCGGGGCTCCGTCCGGCCGAGCGTGCGGCGATCTTCGGCATCGGCGGACTGGGACATCTCGCGCAGCAATACGCGCAGATCTTCGGCGCCGAGACCGTCGCGGTCGACGTGACGGGCGAAAAGCTCCTCCTCGCCGGTGAACTCGGCGCCACTCACGTCGTGAACGCCGCGGCCGACGACCCGGTGCGAGCGATTCGCGACCTCGGCGGTGCCGACGTGGCCGTCGTCCTGGCGGCCGACCCGCGCGTCCTGCAGCAGGCGCACGCGTCACTGCGTCGTGGTGGACGCCTGGTGCTGGTCTCGCTGCCCCGGGACAACGCGATGTCCCTGCCTGTCTTCGAGACGGTGCTGGGCGGCATCAGCGTGATCGGGTCCATCGTCGGCACCCGCGCCGACCTGGCGGAGGTCTTCCGCCTGCACGCCGCCGGCCGCACGACGGTGAAGTACGAGACCCGCAAACTGGACGACATCAACCAGTCCTTCGAGGACATCCTCGCCGGCCGGATCCCCGCCCGGCTGGTCTTCGAGCTGTGAGACGGTCATGACCACCCTCGATTCCCGGCCCGCCCCTGCCGCCTCGGCGGCATGGCCCGGCCGGGCCGTCATCTGGCTGCGGCTGTCGGTCACGGCAGCGCTCCTGGCCGCCGCGGGCAACATCTACGCGCTGTTCGATCTGGAAGGCGTCTACGGCAGGGAGACGAGCGCCTTCGTCGACCAGGCGACAGCCCAGGACGCCGTCGATCTCGTCGTGGTCTCCCCGGCGATCGCCGTCCTCGTCCTTCTCGCTCTCCGTGGCTCGCTCCGCGCGTACCTGACGTGGCTCGGCGCCGTGGCCTTCACGACCTACAACTACGTCGTCTACACGCTGTCGGTCCATGTCGGTCCGCTGTTCCTGGTCTGGGTCGCCGTCCTCGGGCTGTCCGCGTTCTCCCTCATCGGCGGCCTGGCGGCACTCGACGCGCGAGCGGTCGCCGCCTGGTTCGGCCAGACGTCGCGGCGGCCGGCGGGGTGGTTGCTCATCATCGTGGCCACGCTGTTCACGCTGCTGTGGCTGAAGGACATCGTGCCCGCGATCCTGGCCGGCCGCCTCCCTCAGAGCGTGAGCGAGCTGGCCCTGCCGTCCAGCCCGGTGCACGTACTCGACCTGTCGTTCTTCCTGCCCGCCGCATTCGTCACCGGAGTGCTGCTCCTCCGAGGACGGCCGTGGCCGTACACGACCGCGCCCGGCCTGCTGGCCTTCCTCGCACTGACCGGGCTGCCGATCATGGTCACGCCCTTCGTCGCGCAGGCCCGCGGCGACGAACCCGCATGGGCGGTGCTTCCACCGATCGCGGTGATCACCATCGCCTGCCACGCCGTCCTGGCCCGCCTGACGCGGCCGCGTGGGCCGAAGGTCCTCCGACGGGATGGCTTTGGCCTGCGGCCTTCCCATACGTCCGAATGATCTGCTTGAGGGCATGGAGATCAGCGTGCGAGAGCCGGCCGGACTGAGCGCGGCGGCGGCATCGGAGCGGCTGGCCGAATACGGGCCGAACGAGTTCCCGCAGCCGAGGCCGCCACGCCTGCCCGTCCGGGCTGCCCGCCAGCTCGCCGACCCGATGTCGATCCTGCTGCTGATCGCCGGACTGGTCACCCTGCTCGTCCTCGGCGAGGTTCCCGAGGGAGCGGCGATCTTGACCATTCTCCTGGTCAACGTGGTCATCGGGGTGAGCCAGGAGACGAAGGCCGACCAGGCCGTACGAGCGTTGCGCACCCTCACCGCGCCCATGGCCAAGGTCGTCCGCGACGGCGTCGTACGGAGGATTCCCGCCGCCGAGGTCGTACCGGGCGATGTCGTGCAGGTCGCGGCCGGAGACCGCGTCCCCGCGGACGCGCGGCTGTCGCAGGCGAACGCCCTTGGGGTGGACGAGTCCATGCTCACCGGGGAGTCGCTGTCGTCCGACAAACGGGCCGCGCGAGCGGACGGACCCGGCGGCACGCTCGCCGATCGCCGTGACGAGTTGTTCGCAGGGACGCTCGTCGTCCGGGGTTCGGGAGTGGCCGAAGTGACCCGCACCGGTGCCCGCACCGAGATGGGGCGCATCGCCTCCGCGCTGGGCGGCGGCGTCAAGGGCCCGCTGGCGGTGGAACTCGCACAGGTGTCGCGGCGGATCGGCCTGGTCGCCGTCATGGCGGGCGCCGTGATGATCCTCATCGGACTCACCCGGGTCGAGCGGGGCGAGGCCACGCTCCTCGACATCATCCTGGCCGGGGTGGCGCTGGCCATCGCCGCCGTGCCGGAAAGCCTGGCCGCCGCCGTGACCACGGCACTGGCGCTCGGCTCACAGCGCATGGCGGCGCTCGGCGTGATCGTCCGGCGGCTGCCGGCCATCGAGGCGCTCGGCGCGACCACCGTCATCGCCACGGACAAAACGGGCACGCTGACCACCGGGCACCTGACCGTGACGGACCAGGTGGCGGTGTCCGAAAGCGACCTGTGGCGTGCCGCGCTGCGCTGCAACGACGCCCGCGACGGGCTGGGGGACGCGGTCGACGTCGCCCTCGCCGTGGCCGCCGAGCGGCACGGGATGAGGCCGCCGCCCGACGAGGAACGCCTGGCCGCCCGGCCGTTCGACGCCGAGACGAGGTCGATGGCCGTGATCACCACAACGGCCGGGGGCGGGCCTCTGCTGACGGTCAAGGGTGCCCCGGAGGCGGTGCTCGCCCGGTGCGTTCCCGGCCCGGAGACCGAACTGCTGGTGCGAGCGGTGTCCGGTCTGGCGGACCGGGGCCTGCGGGTGCTCACGCTCGCCGACAGGCACACCGACGACCTGGACGCCGCAGGGCTGCGTCCACTGGGCCTCGTCGCGCTCAGTGACGAGATCCGCCCCTCGGCGGCGCGGGCGGTGGCGGACTGCCGCGCCGCCGGCATCCGCGTGGTGATGGTGACCGGCGACCACGCCGACACCGCCCGCGCCATCGCCGGGGAGGTGGGCATCGACACCGACCCCGTCGTGACCGGCGCCGCGCTCCAGACCCTCGGAGGTGCGGCCGGCGATCGTTCGAAGCGGTTCGCCCGGCTGCGCGAGGCGGCCGTGCTGGCCCGCGTCGACCCCGGCACCAAGCTCGACCTGGTACGCGCCCTGCGCGAGGACGGCCAGGTCGTGGCGATGACCGGCGACGGCGTGAACGACGCCCCGGCGCTGCGCAACGCCGACGTGGGGGTGGCCATGGCCGGAGAGGAGGGAACGGACGTGGCTCGGGAGGCGGCCTCCGTCGTCGTCACCAACGGCGACCTCGGCACCATCGTCGCAGGGGTACGCGAAGGACGCCGCCTGCGCCACAACGTGGCCTCGATGGTCGGATACCTGCTCATCGGCAACCTCGCGGAGATCCTGATCGTCCTCACCGGCCTGATCGCCTGGCCGGATCTGGTCGTGCCGCTGCTTCCCGTGCAGCTGCTGTGGATCAACCTGGTGCTGGACGGCATCCCCGCCATCGCGCTCGGCGTCGACCGGCCCGCCGGCGACCCGCTGGCACTGCGCCCCACCGGCGGCCTGCTCTCCTGGCCGGTCCTGACCCGGATCGCGCTGCGCGCGGTGGCCGTCGGCGCGCTCGTCTTCGCGGCCGTCGAGGTCGCCCGCCGCCTCGGCTGGAGCCAGGAACAGGTCCGCAGCCAGGCCGTACTCGCACTGGTCTTCGCCCGTCTGACCCTCGCCTACGTCGTCCGGGCCCGCCGCCGGACCTTCGAGCGCGGCTGGTGGCGGAGCCGTTCGGTACTCGTCGCGGTGACCGCCACCGCGGCGCTGCAGATCTCCGTGACGGTGATTCCGGCGCTGGGCGCGCCGCTCGCGCTGGTGCCTCTGCCACCCGCGGGCTGGGCGATGGCACTGGGCGCCGCCGCGCTTTCGGTGCCGGCCTGCGACCTGGTGCGTTCCGGCCGGCGAATGAGGAAGGACCAACTGTGACAGAACCGGCCGTGACAGGGCTTACCGACGAGCAAGCCGCGGCCATCCGGTCACGGGTCGGCTTCAACGCGGTGCGCAGCCACCGGGCGCGCCCGTTCGCGGTGCTGGCCCGGCAGCTCCGCAGCCCGCTGCTGATACTGCTGCTGGCCGCCGCCACCGTGTCGTTCTTCGTCGGGGAGCGGACCGACGCGGTGGTGATCGGTGTGATCGTCGCCTTGAGCGTCGGGCTGGGCTTCGCCAACGAATACCGCGCCGAGCGTGCGGTGGAAGCGCTGCACGAGCACATGCGCAGCCGGGCGCGCGTGCTGCGCGGCGGCGCGCTGGTCGAGCGCGACGTGACCGACCTGGTTCCCGGCGACGTGGTCCAGCTGAAGCTCGGCACCGTGGTCCCCGCCGACATCGAGCTGACCGAGGCCCGGGACATCGAGTGCGACGAGTCTGTGCTCACCGGGGAGTCGTTGCCGGTCCGCAGGAAGGCAGGCGACACGGCGCTGATGGGCACGGTCGTCACCGCGGGAACCGCCACCGGGACCGTGTCCCGAACCGGCGCCCGTACGGCCTTCGGCGCGATCGCCGCGGGCCTGGGTGAACGGCATGCGGAGACGGCCTTCCAGATCGGGCTGCGCAGGTTCTCCGGGCTGCTGGTGTGGGTCGCCGCGGCGCTGACGGCCGGGGTGTTCGTCACGAACCTGGTCTTGGGCCGCCCACTGCTCGACGCCATGCTGTTCTCACTCGCCATCGCGGTCGGCGTCACTCCGCAGCTGCTGCCCGCGGTCGTCACCACCGGCCTCGCCACCGGGTCCCGCCGGCTCACCAGGCTGAAAGTGCTCGTGAAACGCCTGGTCGCCATCGAGGACCTCGGCGACGTCGAGGTGCTGTTCACCGACAAGACCGGGACGCTGACCCAAGCCAAGATCGCCCTGCGCCAGGCTCTGCGTCCCGACGGGACTCCCGACCGCGGCGATACCGCCGGCCCGTTCCGTCTCGGGGTGCTGTGCGCGGACCCGCCCGGCTCCGGGCCGCTCGACGACGCCCTCCACGAAGCCCTCCACGACGCCCTCCACGGCACCGATGTCGTCGCGGGGGAGTGGACGCCGGAGGGCTACCGGCAGCTCGACGCCAAACCCTTCGACCACGAGCGGCGCATGGCATCCGTACTGGTCGAGGACCCCGCCGGCGACACGCTGACCATCGTCAAGGGAGCCCCGGAAGCGGTGCTGGCCCGGTGCCGGACCGTGCCGGAGGAGTCCCGCGCGCTCGCCGAGCGGCTGTTCGCCGAGGGCGCCCGCCTGGTCGCTGTCGCGGTACGTCCGGGAGCCCGCGAACTGGTGGAGTCCGACCTGGACCTGGCCGGGTTCCTGGTGTTCAGCGACCCGCCCAAACCCGGTGTGGAGCAGGCGCTCCAACGCCTGGCCGCGCTCGGAGTCACCGTGAAGATCCTCACCGGTGACCACCCCGCCGTCGCCACCGGCTTGTGCGAGAAGATCGGCCTGCCCGTCTCCGGAGTGCTGACCGGTGAGGAGATCGAGCGTCTCGACGACGCCGCTCTGACCGATGCCCTGCCGGCGACCACGGTGTTCGCGCGGGTGAGCCCCGAACAGAAGGCCAGGATCGTGAGCATCCAGCGAAGCGGCGGCCTGGACGTCGCCTACCTCGGCGACGGCGTCAACGACGCGCTCGCCCTGCACCGCGCGGACGTCGGCATCTCCGTCGACACCGGGGCCGACGTCGCCAGGGACGCGGCCGACGTCGTGCTGCTGGAGAAGGACCTGGGCGTGCTCGCCGACGGTATCGTCGAAGGCCGGCGCATCTTCGCCAACACCATCAAGTACCTCCTGATGGGGACGGCCAGCAACGTCGGCAACATGTTCTCCGCCGCGGCCGCCTCGGCGGTGCTTCCGTTTCTGCCGATGCTGCCGAGCCAGGTGCTGCTCAACAACCTGCTGTACGACGCCAGCCAGCTCGCCATCCCGGCCGACGCCGTCGACCGCGAGCAACTCGCCCGGCCCGCGCGCTTCGACCTCGGGCTGATCCGCCGGTTCATGCTGGTCTTCGGACCGCTCAGCTCGGTGTTCGACCTCGCCATGTTCGCGCTGCTGCTGCGGGTGTTCCACACCGAGGCGCCGCTGTTTCGCGCGTCCTGGTTCGTGGAGTCCCTCGCCACCCAGACCTTGGTGATCTTCATTGTCAGGACCCGCCGTACGCCGTTCTGGCGGAGCCGACCCGCCGCGGCCCTCGCGATCGCCGTGGGGTCCGTGGTGGCGGCCGGACTCGCCCTGCCGTATGCGCCCTTCGCACCCGACCTGGGGCTGGCACCCATCCCACCGGCGATTCTCGGCACCATCGCCGTCGTGCTGATCGTCTATCTGGCTCTCGTGGAGGCCGTCAAACGGCGCTTCCGCGCCGTGCCTGCCCCACGCGAGCGACACCTGCCGCCCCACCGCCGGGTGCATCGCCGGTCCACGCCGTTCAGCCGCCGGCTGCGGCCGGCCCGGAAAAATCAAGCCCCGGCACGGTCAGTCGGGTCCGCTTCGGCCTGACGGGTCGGCTCTCCACGCCTAGCGGAGGCGACGCCGGAAGGGTGAGGGGAGCGGCGGCGCCGGCGCGAGCCGTACGCGAGCCTCCACGGCCACTGCTCCGTCCGCCGTCACGATGACAGGGTTGAGATCAAGCTCAGCGATCTCGGGAAGATCGTCCATGAGACGGCCGACGCGGACGATCTGGTCCTCCAGCGCCGCGACATCGGTCTCAGGCCGTCCGCGGTAGCCGTGCAGGAGCGGTGCGCTACGCAGCTCCGCGATCATGCGGGCGGCCTCGGCCCTGTCGATCGGCGGCACCCGGAAGGCGCGGTCGGCGAGCAGCTCGGTCGCGACACCGCCGAGCCCTACCATGATCAGTGGCCCGAACGCCTCATGCGCGACGCCTCCAAGGATCATCTCGACCCCCTCGCCCGCCATGGCGGGACCGAGGCGGGCGGTGACGGATCGCGCCGCGCGGATGGCGTACGCCGACAGCAGGCGGGCCGTCGTGTCTTCGTCCAGCCATCGTCCCTGGGGATGAGCGGCGAGGTCGGCGGCGACGATCCGCCGGGCGGCGGCGAGGTCGATTCCCGGAACGTCCTCGGCAGGGGCCGCCAGCCGGGCGCGCCAGGCGGCATGGCCGGCCGCCCGGGCGAGGGCGTGCACGGCCTGCTCCGGGAAGGCGTATGCGGGGACCCTGCCGTCGATGAGCTCGTCATGCCCGGCCAGGCACGCGAGCACGGGTTTCACCGCGCTCCTGGTGGCGGTCGCGATCGCCTCCCGGGTCGCGTCGAGACCCGCGCCGAACGGCGGTGTGTAGACAGTCAGCACGGCGTCGACGCCCGGATCGGCCAGGGCGGTCGCGATCGCGAAGGCGAAGTCGGCGGCGCCGGCCTCGGCGGTGAGGTCGACGGGGTTGCCGACGGCGGCGGCCGGGTGGAGCCGGGAGCGAAGCGCCTCCACGGTGGCGGGGGACAGGTCCGGCACGACCAGGCCGAGCCGCTCACAGGCGTCCGCGGTCATCGCCTGCGGACCTCCGGAGTTGCCCACGATCGCCACCCGAGGGCCGTCCGGCAGCGGTTGGAAGGCCAGCAGCCGGGCGGTGTCGAGCAGGTCCTGGACGCTGTCCTCCCTGATCACGCCGCACGCGCGTAACAGGGCGTCGACGGCGACATCGGGGGTCGCCGCGGCGGCGGTGCGCGAGCGGACGGCCCGGCTGCCCGAGGCGCTGCGTCCGCTCTTCACCACGATGATCGGTTTACGGGTGCTGATCCTGCGGGCTATCCGGGCGAATCTGCGCGGATTGCCGAACGATTCGAGATACAGGGCGATGACGCCGGTGGCGGGATCGTCTTCCCAGTATTCGAGCAGGTCGTTGCCGCTGACATCCGCCTTGTTCCCGACGGAGGCGAAGGAGGAGACGCCGAGGCCCAGTTGCCCGGTCCGCTCGATGACGGCAGCGGCCACCGCGTCCGACTGCGACATCAGCCCCAGTGGTCCTGCGGGTGGACGTCCGGGCAGGAAGGCGGCGTGCAGGCGGGCCGCGGTGTTCACGACGCCGAGGCAGTCAGGTCCGATCAACCGCATGCCCGCCTCACGGCAGACGCGCAGCAGTTCCCATTCCGCCTCGCGGCCCCCGGCTTCGGCGAAGCCGCCGGTCAGGACGACCAGGGCGCGCACCTGGTGACGGGCACACTCGCGAGCGACGCCGAGCACGGCGGAGGCCGGGACGGCGATCACGGCCAGCTCAGCCTGCCCGGGCAGGGAGGCGAGGTCGGGATGGGCGGCCAGGCCGCACACCTCGGCGGCTCGGGGATTGACGGGGTAGACCGGCCCGGGGAAGCCTCCGTCGACCAGGTTGCGCAGCACTCGATGCCCCACGCGGGCCGGATCACGGCTGGCCCCGATCACGGCCACCGAGCGTGGGGTGAACACGTGTGCGAGGGAGCTGCGCTCCGCTTCGTGCGCCCGGGCCTCGATCTCGGCCACCAGGCTCTCGGTGGGGCGCGTGGCGATGCGGACCTCGACCTGCCCCTGCTCGTACCGCTTGTCCACGGGTAGGCCGAGATCATTCAGGACGCGCAGCATCGCCCGGTTCTCGGGCAGGACGGTGGCGACCAGGTGCTCGATACCCGCGTCCGCCGCGTCCAGTGCGATGTGCTCGAGCAGGAGCGTGCCGAGCCCGTGGCCGTGCACCACGTCATCCAGCAGGATCCCCACCTCGGCCGCCGGCCCGTCGGGGATGTATTCCGCCACCCCGACCATGAGGCCGCCGACCAGAGCGACCAGGGCGTGCCCGCCGTAGCCGGGGCCGGTGATCCGGTCCATGTACGCGTGGGCCGAGGCGGTGCCGCCGGTGAAGAACCGCAGGTACGCCGAGTGCGGGGAGGATCTGGTGATCAGCGCGTGCAGGGCTTCCCGGTCGGCTGACCGCAACAGGCGGATGTGCGCCACCCCGCCGTCACGCAGGAGGACGTCACATGCCTCGGTGACGGTTCGAACCATGCTCCCAGCGTCGGCCGGCACCGGACACATTCCCAGAGGCATCCTCCCCTCTCGGCAGGGACCCTGGTCCCGAGGTTCTCGGACGGGGTCCACTCCCGGCGGCCGGCCGTGAGGCGGACAGCCAGGGTGACGGCGCGGATCCGCGCTGCGAGTCGCGCGTACGGGCCGGAGGCGTGATTTCGACGGTCTTCTCGCCACGCCTCTCCGCCGGGGCCGAAGGTCCCCTGGGCCGGTGGCTTTCGTCCGGAGCCGCCTGCGAGGTCCGGGTGATCTGCTGAGGGCATGGAACCCGCTGTGCGCACTCCGACCGGGCCGCCCGAGGAGGAGGCCGCATGGTCTTCGCCCGCCTGACCCTCGCGTGCGTGGTCACGGCGGGCCGCTGGACGTTCGAGCAGCGCGGTCCAGGTCGATTCTGAGGGTGGTCGCCGATGACGGAAACCGAAGGCCGGCCGTCGGATCCGCGGGAACCCATCGTCCGGCTGTTCCGCGATCTGCGTACGCGCCCTACTGGGCTGTCCTCCAGGGAGGCTGCACGCCGCCTTGTCGTGTACGGGCCGAACCAGTTGGTCAGGAAGGCCCGGGGGAACTGGGCGAAAGAGCTCGGCCGTCAGTTCACCCATCCGCTGGCGTTGCTGTTGTGGGCGGCGGCAGGTCTGGCGGCGGTGGCGCACACGGCTCCGCTCGCCGTCGCGATCGTCGGTGTGATCGTCCTGAACGCGCTCCTGGCCTTCGCGCAGGAACAACAGGCCGAGCACGCGGTCGAGACGCTGGCCCGCTACCTGCCGGCCAAGGCCAAGGTCGTCAGGGACGGCAGGCTCCAGGTCATCGATGCCGGCGGGCTCGTGCCGGGCGACGTGCTGGTCGTCGAGGAGGGCGACCGGGTGTCGGCCGACGCACGGATGCTCGACGGCTCGGCGGAGATCGACCTGTCGACGTTGACAGGCGAGTCGTTGACCGCGTACCGATCCGCCGCCTTCGACGACCGCGCAGGTCCGCTGCTCCAGGCGCGAGACCTGCTGTTCAGCGGCACGACCTGTACGGGTGGGCAGGCCCGGGCGCTGGTGTTCGCCACCGGGATGCACACGGAGCTGGGCAGGATAGCCGCGCTTTCCCAGCGCGTCGGCAGAGACGAGTCGCCGCTGGAACTGCAGGTCAAACGGGTGGCCTGGTTGATCGCGATCGTCGCGGTCGCGGCGGGCGCCGCCGTCCTGCCCGTCGCCGCCCTGGTGGCGCGTCTCCCGCTGGCCGACGCGTTCAAATTCGCCGTCGGCCTGCTGGTCGCGAACGTCCCCGAAGGACTGCTGCCCACCATCACCCTCGCGCTGGCCGTCGGGGTCCGGGCACTGGCCCGAGGCGGCGCGGTCGTCAAGCGGCTGAGCGCCGTGGAGACTCTCGGCTCCACCACCGTGATCTGTACGGACAAGACCGGCACCCTCACGCTCAACCGGATGCGCGTGACCGACATCTGGACCAGCGCCGGCCCGATCCAGAACGCCGGCGGAAAGTGGGCCGGCCTTTCTTCGTCACCGCCGCTGAAGGCGGTGGCAGGGGCGGCTGCCCGTTGCAACAACGCCGCTCTCGGACCCGCCGAGACGGGGGACCCGACCGAGATCGCCCTGCTCCGGATGAGCGTCTCACTCGGGGAGAGCGGCCACAACGGCGAGCGGCGGCGGCAGTTCCACTTCGATCCCTCTCTGCGGATGATGTCCACGGTCGACGCCGTCGACGGAACGCTGTGGGTGCATGCGAAGGGAGCTCCTGAGGAGGTCCTCAGGCGCACCACGATGATGATGACCGCCGACGGCGCCTCGCGACCGCTCGGGGAGCGGGACCGCGCGGAGATCGCCAAGGTGGTCGACGGCTACGCGTCCCAAGGGTTGCGCCTGCTCGCGGTGGCCCGGCGCCCTCTCGGCGCGGAGGTGCCGTTGCCCGCCCGGCGTGAGCATGCCGAGGCCGAGCTGACCTTCCTCGGCGTCGTCGCCATGCTCGACCCGCCCCGCCCCGAGGTGCCCGGCGCCGTCGCTCGCTGCCATACGGCGGGAATCCGGCTCATCGTGGTCACGGGCGACCATGGGCTCACGGCGGCGATGATCGCCAAGCGGGTCGGCATCGCCCGCGACCGTACGCAGGTGGTGACGGGGTCCGAGCTGGACGCGATGACCGACGACGAACTGGACGCTCTGCTCCGCAAGGGCAACGAACTGATCTTCTCGCGCACTTCGCCTGAGGCCAAGCTGCGCATCGCCGACGCGCTGCGGGCCGAGGGCCATGTGGTGGCGATGACGGGTGACGGGGTCAACGACGCCCCCGCCTTACGAAGCGCCGACATCGGCGTCGCGATGGGGGTCTCGGGGACCGACGTCGCCCGCGAAGCGGCCACCATGGTGCTGACCGACGACAACTTCGCCACGATCGTCGACGCCGTGCAGGCGGGCCGGCGCGTCTACGACAACGTACGCAAGTTCATCTGCTACATCTTCGCCCACGCCACACCCGAGGTGCTCCCGTTCCTCGTGTTCGCATTGTCCGGGGGCAGGGTCCCGCTCCCGCTCACGGTGCTCCAGCTCCTCGCGATCGATCTGGGCACCGAAACGCTGCCCGCGCTCGCTCTGGGCCGCGAGCCCGCGGAACCCGGCCTGATGAACCGCCCACCCCGTCGCCGATCGGAGGGGGTGATCCAGGGCGCCATGCTGGCCCGTGCCTGGGGGCTGCTCGGCGGAGTGTCGGCGGTTCTGGTGCTGGGAGCCTTCTTCGGCACGCTTCTGCTGGGAGGCTGGCATCCGGGCGCGGCCACGGGACCCGGCTCGGCGCTGCACCACACCTGGCAGCAGGCCACCACCATGACCTTCCTGGGCATCGTGGTCTGCCAGATCGGCACCGCCTTCGCCGCACGCACCCAGGCGGCGTCCCTGCGGGCCATCGGCGTGACCAGCAACCGGCTGCTGCTGTGGGGGATCGCGTTCGAGATCGCCTTCGCCGCCGTGGTCGTCCTCGTGCCGCCGTTCCGCGCGGTTTTCGGCACGGCGCCGCCCGAGCCGGCTCAGTTCGTGCTCCTCCTTCCCTTCCCGTTTGTGGTGTGGGGCGCCGACGAGGTGTGGCGATGGACACGCCGCCGCTCAAGCACGCGGTCCTGCGGCTGAGACACCGTCGGTGGCCCTCGGTACGGAGGTCCCTCGGTTACGGGACCTCCTGCCCTAAGCAGCAGGAGCGACCCCAACCAGGCTGAATAGCGACAATGGGCCTGGCACACCGCTGGGCGCCGATCACGACCGAGGTCGCGACCCCGGTCGGCAGCGGGACCGAATAAGCCGATCAGGGAGAGATGGGGCAGCCATGAAAGCGGCAGTCGGCGACCGATTGATCATCGAGAGCCGCCACCTCGACGGGCCTCGCCGCACCGGCATCATCACGGGCCTTCATCACAGCGACGGGTCCCCGCCGTATGTGGTGAGGTGGTTGGACGAGAAGCATGAGACTCTCATTTTCCCGGGGCCGGGCGCCCACGTGGTGCACGGTCGCGAATACGGAGAGCGCGGTAGGTGACAACACGCCTCCAGGTGTTTCACCCGTAGAAACGCCGGACGCAGGGGCCTGCCGCCCCCGCTGTGTGAGTGCCAGGGGAGAGGCGTGCCGACGCCGCACCCGCGCAGCCTCTGTGGCCGGTGAGATGCGGCAGATCCGACTTTCCCGGGTTCGCGTCACGGGGAGGAAGGATGACGACCAAGCGCTGGAACATCGGCATCGACATCACCGAGCAGGACGATGAGACCTACGCCTGCGCCAGGCTGACCACGGCCGACGGAGTCGACGTCACGGGCGCCGGTCACGCTCACCGCAGCCCGGACGACCGGTCGATCCCCGAGATAGGCGACGAAATCGCCACAGCCAGAGCCCTGGCCAGGCTCAGCCACTGTCTCAGCCAGATCGCGGTCAGGAAGATAGCCCCCCAGCAGCACGCGCTCCAGGAAGTGGTCGAACCGAACCTGCCGTGGGAGCCGCCTGAATGAGACCTCTCGATCAGGATCGACCACCAACGCTCGCGACGGGAGAACACGCCATGGGCAAACTCATCGTGGTCGGCGTGGACGGATCAGCGCAGGCCCTGTGCGCTGTGGACTGGGCCGCCGCCGAAGCCGGGAGCAGGCGTCTGCCGTTGCGCATCGTGCACATCGCGGTCCGCTGGGAGTACAACGTCGCGATCCGCGAACCCGGCCTGGAGGCGCCACGGCCGGAGGCCGCAGGACTGGAGGTCCTCAGGATCGCCGAGGACCGCGCCCGCACCTTCGCATCCGTCGACGTCGGCTGCAGGCTCGGGATCGGCCCCATCTCCGCCACGCTACTTCAGGAGGCGGCCGACGCCGCCCTGCTGGTGCTGGGCTCGCACGGCACCGGGGGTTTCACGCGGTTGCTGCTCGGCTCGGTGAGCCGCCAGATCGCGGAACACGCCGCGTGCCCTGTCGTCGTCGTGCCCGAGAAGCCGGACATCGGGCCCGGCCGATCCGGGATCGTCGTCGGTGTCGACGGCTCGGAAGCCTCCGTAGACGCCGTGGGATTCGCGTTCGAGGAGGCGTCTCTGCGCTCGGTCGGCCTGCGTGCCGTGCACGCCTGGGCCCACCCCGCATACCCGAGGGAGGTGCGCCCGGTCCGCTACGACATGACGGCGGTCGAACGAGAGGGCGCCAGGCTCCTGTCGGAGTCGCTGGCGGGTTGGAAGGCCAAGTATCCGGACGTCCCAGTGGCCGAAGAGGTGATCGAAGGCGTCCCCGCGTCGGTTCTGGTCGAGGCGTCGAGCGCCGCGGAGCTTCTCGTCGTCGGAGCCAGAGGACGCGGCGGCTTTGCCAAGCTCCGCCTCGGCTCGGTCAGCCACGCCGTCCTTCACCACGCGGAAGGACCTGTGGCCGTCGTACGCAGCCTTCATCCCGAACGGCGGTAGGCGGCGCTGTCCCGCTGGCGCGAGCGCCACGCGCCGCTGCGAGGCGTTGTTCGGCCAGCCCGTGACGGTGCGTCCTGGACGCCACGAGCTGACGGGTGGCCGGGGCGCGGACCAAGACAAGGGTCGGTGGGCGCGACACGCAGGCACGTGAGGCGCACGACCCTTGCCACGCCCCTTCCCACCCGCTGAACCGGACTTGACTGCGAGGAGGCGGAGATGAGCGGACACGAGGAGACGCGCTCCGTGCTGGTCGGATATGACGGATCACCGGCCGCGTGGTCGGCAACCGTGGAATCGGCTCCGCCCCCAAGATGCTCCTTGGACCCGTGACCCAGGCCGCGCTGCACGAGGCGCCCTGCCCTGTGGCGGTGGTGCCGGGACCACAGGGTGGTTCTCCGGACACCTGACCGGGACTGTCGCCGTGGGTGCCGCGGTCGTGGTTCAGCCCGGTTCCATCCGGGGACGCCGAAACCGCCGTGGCACGCCGGCCCAGCGGGCTCGGATCGCCGTCATCGCCCGCTCCAGTGTCTGTTCAGGGGGCGTATCGGTGTCGATCTCGGTCGCGTCCGGCCAGGGCGCCATCGTCGCCGTCATCGCCGCGGCAATCGCCTGGTCCGCGTCCGATATCCCGCCGGTGCGGCGCGCGAGGCGTTCGGCGGTCACCCGCGGAGGGGCGGTGCAGCACAGCGCCAGGAGATCGGCGGAGGCACGCCGGGCCAGGTCCGCCGCGGCGGTGCGAAGCGCGGCGTCCGTCCAGGAGGCGTCGACGACGACCGGCTCGCCGAGGCCGAGTAGCCTCTCGGCCCTGGACAACAGCTCGGTATAGGTCCGTCGGGTGGACTCCGCGCAGTAGATGCCCTCGCCGAAGGGGGCGGCCGCGGGCTGGTGTGGCGATATGCCGGCGAGTTCCTTACGAAGGCGGTCGCTGGTCAGCAGCGTGCAGCCGAGCCGGTCGGCGAGGGCGGCGGCCAGAGTCGATTTGCCGGTTCCCGGGAGCCCGCCGACGAGGACCAGGGTGACCGCGCCCGCCTGGAGATGGCCCAGCGTGAGCTCGGCCAGGCGCCGGGCCTCCCACGCCGCTGTGGAGTCTCCCTGGCCATGGCGCAGGCAGGCGACCTTGGCGCGGACGAAGGCCCGGTAGGCGACGTAGTGATGCCACAGCGAGGGCGGCGAGGGGTCTCCGGAGAACTCGGCGTACCAGCGCAGGAACAGCTCTGCCAGGCGAGGCGCGCCGAGCCGCTCCAGATCCATGGCCAGGAAGGCGGCGTCGTCCAGCCCGTCGACGAAGCGGAGCCGGTCGTCGAATTCCAGGCAGTCGAGGATCCGAGGCCCGTCGTCCAGGCAGAAGATGTCGTCGGCGAGCAGATCGCCGTGGCCGTCCACGATCCGGCCTTCCGCGACCCGGGCGGCGAAGAGCGGTTCCCGGCCGTCGACGAAGCGCAGCGTGAGCCGTTCGATCTCGTCGAGGACCTCGGCGTCCAGGACCGCCTCGGGCAGCGCCCGCACCTCACGGAAGCTCGCGGTCCAGCGGAGTCGCAGCGCCTGCCCGCTCCCTTGCTCGTCGATGCGGGGACTGCGCGGGGACCGGGCGTGCATGCCCGCGATCATTCGCGCGACCTGGCACACGGCGTCCTCCACCGGTTCTCCCGCGCGGACGAGCGCCGACAGGCGGCGTTCGTCCGGCATACGCCGCATCACCACGAGGTGCTCCCAGACCCGTCCGTCCGGGCCGGCCACGTCGGCCACTCCTTCGTAGACGTCCGGCGCGAGCCGGCGGTTGAGCTCGACCTCCTTGCGGCACATCGCCCGCCGGGCCTCCAGCGTGGTGAAGTCCAGGAAGCCCAGATTCACCGGTTTCTTCAGCTTGAAAGCGTGATCTCCGAGGAGGATCACCACCCCGGCGTGCGTCTCCTTGACCTGCGCCCATGGCCTCATCGAGGTGCCCCCGTCCCCGGTCGTTGCCAGGCGGCGACCAGGAGCCGCCAGACAGCGTCCCCACATCCGCTTCCTGGAGACATTCCCGACGGGAGGTGAAGCACAGCGTGGAATAGATGGGCGACTCGTGGCGACCGGTACATGACGTCGCATGCGACGGGCATGCCCGAGGACAGGACCGCGGATCAGCGCGATCACGTACGCGATGCGATCCGCGTTCCGCCGGTAGATAGGGAGGGAAGGTCATGCCGCGTCGAACCGTCATGCCCGGTGACCTCAGTCGTCGCATCACGTACCACCGTGAGAAGCTGGGCCTGACTCGCGAGCAGGTCGCGGAGCGTGCGGGGATGGCCCCCGGATTCCTCGAATACCTGGAGCAGAGACCGTCGTCGCTCACACAGGGGGTGCTGCTCCGGCTCGCCGCGTCCTTGGAGACGACGGCGGACGAGCTGCTGGGCGGCACCACCGATCGGCCGCCCGGCGGCGGCACGGCGGCGGCCCATCCCGTGTTGCGCGCACTCGAACCGCGCGAATGCCTGCGTCTGATCGCCCCGGGCGGTGTCGGCAGGGTGGCTTTCACCGGGCCTACCGGCCCTGTCGTCCTCCCTGTCAACTACACGATCCACCGTGACGCCGTCGTCTTCCGTACGCGCCTGGGGGGTTCCATCGGCGAAGGCGTATCGGAAAGCGTCACTACCATGATCGGTTTCGAGGTGGATCACATTGACGAGGCCAGGCGAGAGGGCTGGAGCGTGCTGATCCACGGGCCGGCCGGCCCCGTCGCCCCGGACGAACTGCCCATACCCGGCCTCGAACCATGGCCCGGAGGCGACCGCGGGCTTTACATCCGTATCGTGCCGTGCCACATCACCGGTCGCCGCATCCACGGCTTCTGAACTCGTCCGCCGCCGTTCTCGCGTGTATCTCGTGGCGGACGCGCTGGGAGAGCAGAGTTAGGCGTTCGCTGTGGCGGACCTGGGGCGCCCGCGGGTCGCGCAACGCCCGCGCGGGCGCCGGAAGGCGCGCGAGTTCCGCGGCGCAGCGGTCGCGCGACGTCGCGATCGCCTCGCTCGGGGCGAGCCGCCGCCCCGCCTCCATCACGGGGGCGAGCAGGGGGCGGTGGCCGGGCGGTGCGGGCTCGTCGCGCAGGCCGACGATGTCGCCGCTCTCCCCGCGGAAGACCTGCTTGGCGCCGGGGAGGGTGACCTTCCCCGCGGAGAGCTTCATCACCGGACGCCCGCCGTAGTCGACCAGCTTGTACGCGCTGTTCAGCGAGGGCGCGTCGGCCGAGACGCCCATCTTCGTGCCGACCGCGTAGATGTCGATCGGCGCGCCCTGCCGCACCAGGTCGTCGATGGCGTACTCGTCCAGCCCGCCGCTGGCGAGGATCTCCGCGTCGGGCAGCCCCGCTTCGTCGAGCATGCGGCGGGCCTGCCGCGACAGGTCCGCCAGGTCTCCGGAGTCGAGCCGTACGACCAGAGGCCCGGGCAGTCGCATCCGCCGGGACACGGCGATGGCCGCCCGGACGCCGGTCAGGGTGTCGTAGGTGTCGACGAGGAAGGTGTTCGCACCGGGCAGATCGGCGGCGAACGCCGCGAATGCGGCTTCGTCGTCGCCGAATGCCTGGATGTACGAGTGCGCCATCGTGCCGGCGGCGCGCAGGCCGTATCGCCGGGCCGCCTCGACGTTGCTGGTGGCGGAGAATCCGGCGATCGCGGAGGCCCGTGCCACCGACATGGCGGCGCCGATTCCCTGGGTGCGCCGGAAGGCGAAGTCGATCAGCCGTGCCCGGCCGGCGGCGAGCACGCATCTGGCGGCCTTGGTCGCCGCGGTCGTCTGGAAGGTGATGTGGTTGAGCAGCACGGTCTCGGCCAGTTGGGCCTCGGCGATCGGACCGCTCACCTCGATGATCGGCTCGTCGGCGAACAGCGTGGATCCCTCCGGTGCGGCCCAGACGTCCCCGGTGAAGCGCATGCGTTCCAGGCCTCGCAGTACGTCGTGGCCGTACTGTCCGGTGCGTTCGAGGTAGTCGAGTTCGGCGGCGGTGAAGTGGAAGCCTTCGAGGAATTCCAGGCAGTCGTCCAGCCCGGCGGTGACGAGGAAGCCGCGGTTCGCGGGCAGCCTGCGGACGAACAGGCTGAAGGTGGCCCTGCCGGTCATGCCACGGCGAAGGTAGCTCGCCGCCATGTTGATCTCGTACAGATCGGTGAGCAGTCCGCTGGCCATGGCCTCCTCCTCGATCTCCCTGTGCGTGACCCCCTCGGCCGTGGCCTCGGCTGCAAGCGGTCAGTGGCGGACCACGATCACGGGCGCGCGAGCGTGATGAAGCACGGCGTGAGCAGTGGCGCCCAGGCCCAGCCAGGCGGCCATTCCCGTATGGGCCCCGATGACGACCAGGTCCGTCTCCGCGGAGGCCTCGATCAAGGCTTTGGCCGGATGCTCCTGCACGACGCGCTCGGTGAGCGTCACGTCGGGGAAGTTCTCCCGCCGGCCGGCGATACTCTCCGCGAGCAGGCGCGCCTCCTCCGCCCCGACGCTGTCCACGTCGTAGACGAGCGGCTGAAGGTAGCCCAGTTCCGCCGCGGCCGGATGCGTCCACGCGTGCACGGCACGCAGGCCGGCATGCCGCAGCGCGGCTTCGCGGAACGCGAACTCCAGGACGGGTTCCTGATCGGGGTGCCCCGTGACGCCGACGGTGATCTCACCGCGGCCGCCTTCTTTCGTCTGCCGGACGACGGCGACGGGGCAGGGAGCCCTGGCCGTGACGTAGCGGCTCACCGACCCCAGCAGCAGCTCGGCGAACCCGCCACGGCCGCGGTTTCCCACGACGATGAGCTGAGCGCCCTCCGCGGCTGCGACGAGCGCCTCCGGCGCTGCGCCGTCGACGATCTCCGCCGACACCGGCAGATGCGGCCTGCCCGCTCTGGCGTGGACCGTCGCCTCATCGAGCACGGCCCGCGCAGCCGCCTCGGCATCGGCTCCCCAGCTCGCCGGCTGCGGGACGAGCGGCACGTAGTACGGCCAGCGCAGCGTCACGTACACGATCCGCAGCGGCGCACCGCGGAGCTCGGCTTCCCGACCGGCCCAGCCGGCGGCCTGAAGCGAGGGCGTCGATCCGTCGACGCCGACGACGATCGGTTCTGCCATGGCGCCACCCCTCACACGTCGCCGACCGACGATCGGCAGGTAAGGCTCTTACAGCAGTTGTGCCCGCATCCGTGCCGTTCGTGCGGATACGCCACATGTGTGCTCTGTCCGGCGAAGAGGCGGACCACAGGCCCTGTGCCGGCCGGAGTTTCCCGCTACCCGAGATCGGGCTCCGTTTCCGGCGCCCGGAGGTCGCCGATTCCGAACAGACCCACGAGCGTGCCGTCCGCCCGGGTCACGACGACATGCCGGACGTCGGCGCGATCCATACGCTCGGTCAGCCTCGCGACCTCCGCGCTCGGACGGGTGGTCGTGGCGCCGACGCACATGACACGCTCGGCCGTGGCCGTGGGATCCGCGCCGATCAGCTCACGCGCACCGATCACCCCGTGAACGACGCCATCCCTGTCGATCACCACAGCCAGCCCTGCCGGATCGGCGATGATTCTGTCCGCTACCTCCGCAAGCGGATCCTCCAGAAAAGCGATCACCGGGTCACGACGCACCTGTTCTCTCACCAGGGCGGCGTTCCCTTCATAGGGAAGATCGGCGGAGATCCAGTCCATCTTGCCCGGCGAGTAGTCGTGGACGGTGTCAAAACCCAGCCTCTCCAGGCGGCGGGCCGCTCGGGGACTCAGATCGCAGAGCCAGTCGTGGCAGTAGACGATGATCGGTCGAGACCTGTCCAGCGTAGCGGCGGACAGATCGTCGAGATCCCGCAGCGGGTGGTTCACGGCGGACGGGAGGTGCGCCCAGTCATACTGCTCCCTGGGGAGCACTTCGACCAGCTGAGCCCGCCCGGCTGAGAGAAGATCCTGCACGGCTTCTCGAGTGACGACCTGCACCATGTTGTGGGGCCGTACCCCGCGGACGGAGAGTATGCCGCGCCCGCCGGCCCGACATTCACTGTTCCCCTGCCGAACCGCTCCGTGCCGGACGACGGCGAGTGCCGGTCGTCTACACGTCCAAGGTCACGGCGCAGACCCATCCGTGTGGTCCGTGATCGAATCGCAGGCCGTGGAGTGCGACGGCCTTGGGCACCGCGCCGATCTGGGGGACGGCCGCCACGTCGGTCATGCCCAGCGTCAGCCACAGTCCTGCCTCGTCCTCGTGCGCATCGATCTCGCAGGGGACGCGGGCCGCCGTGTCCATGAGGTAGATCACCTCGTCGAGCACCGTCAAGAGTTGCTCGTCGGGCGGGGCCGGGTCGACGTGGAGCGTACGTGTGCCGTGGTGCTCGGCTCGGCTGAGGTCGGCGAAGCCGTCGATCATGGCGCGGACGGCCTCGGCGATGCATTCGGCGGCGGTGGGGGCCCATGCCTCCAGGCGGACGTCGGCGGTGTGGGGGAGCGAGCGGTGGCCGCGCCCGCCGATCGGGTTTCTACAGCCGTGGGACCGGGCCACCGGGTCAGCCCTTCACCACGCCGAGCGGGACGAGCCGGGCGACCATGCGGCAGAGCCCGGCTCCGACACTCGCCGCGACCACGGCGTCCACGTCCTTGTAGGCGTCCGGCTTCTCTTCGGCGAGGCCACGCCAGGAGGATCCGCGTACGGCGATGCCCCGGCCCTCCAACCGCGCGCGCAGCTCCCGTCCACTGGTGGAGCGCGCGGCCTGATGGCGGCTCTGGACGCGACCGGCGCCGTGGCAGGTGGAGTGGAAGGCGTGCCCGCCGGGCACGCCGGTGAGCACGTACGAGGCGGTGCCCATGGTGCCGGGGATGAAGACGGGCTGACCGAACGGCGCCAGATCCGCCGGCAGATCGGGATGGTGGGGCGGGAGCGCGCGGGTCGCGCCCTTGCGGTGCACGCACAGCCGCCTCCCGTCGTGCTCTTCCACCTTGGCCAGGTTGTGCGACACGTCGTAGACCAGGGCCAGAGCGGCGCCGGCGACCTGACGGAACGCCCGCCGGGCCGCCTCGGCAAGCAACTGCCGGTTGGCCCGGCCGTAGTTGGCCGCCGCGGCCATCGCGCCCAGGTAGCCGCGGCCTTCCGGCGAGTCCACCGGGACGCAGGCCAGCTGCCGGTCCGGCACACCGATGCCGTAGTCGATCATGGCTTTGTCCATCGCGCGGACGTGATCGGTGCAGATCTGATGTCCCAGGCCGCGCGATCCGCAGTGGATCATCACGCACACCTGGCCGAGCCGCAGACCGAACGCGGCCGCCACCGCCTCGTCGTAGATCTCCTCGACCGCCTGGACCTCCAGGAAGTGGTTGCCGGAGCCGAGACTGCCGACCTGGACCAGGCCTCGTTCCACCGCCCGGGTGCCGACCTGGCCGGGGTCGGCGCCGGCCACGGCTCCCTGATCCTCACAGCGGTCCAGATCGCGAGCCTCGCCGTGCCCCGCCCGTACGGCGAAGCGCGCTCCTTCGCGCAGCACCCGGTCGAGCTGGGCGCGGCCCGGCAGACGCCACACTCCGCCTCCGCCGAGCCCGCGGGGTGTGGCCGCGTCCAGGTCGTCCATCAGCCGGTCCATTACGGGCACGAGTCCTTCGCGGTGCAGGTCGGCGGCCAGCAGGCGCACCCCGCAGGAGATGTCGAATCCCACACCCCCGGGGGAGACCACGCCGCCCGCCGACACGTCCGTGGCCGCCACGCCCCCGATCGGAAAGCCGTACCCCCAGTGCAGGTCGGGCATCCCGTAGGAGGCGCCGACGATGCCGGGCAGGGTGGCCACGTTGACGATCTGCTGAAGGGCCTGCTCCTCGGGCATCAGGTCCCGGGAGACGAACACGACTCCCGGCACCCGCATCGGCGCCTGCCGCTCGATCCGGAACCGAAAGGGTGTCTCCTGTACAAGCTTCATGACCTATCTCACCCGATTGCGACGTCCTGCGGTCTGCGAACGAATCCGGCCGGGATTCGGGCTGGTGCGGACATGCACACCCGCACAATGGCGCGGCTACCCGGCTACCACAGACTGTTCCGCTCAGCGGGCGGGGCGACCTGGGCGATGTCCCTGGACGTGATGACCAGGAGCTTGTCCGCCAGGTCGGCAAGCGCGCGGGCCGTGGCGAGCTCGTCGCCGATTTCGGGGACCGAGGGGTCGACGGGGTTGCGGCGTGCGTGTCCCGCACCGGCCAGATGGCCGTCCCTGGTGGTCAGCACCGCCTTGGCGAAGGTGTCGTCGCCGTGCTCTGAGAGGTAGATCTGCACGGTCCACCGCTTAGTCTCCATGTCAGAAAACCTCCACTCCCCCTGGATCGATGCGGACGGTTGATCTCGTGGCGGGTTCGACCTTGGCGCCCTCCGCGCCCTCGAACTGCGACAACGCGCGCACCGCGCGCTCCACCAGAAGGACGTGGACGCCCCACTGCTGCGTGATGCGATCGAGGATCTGTTCGATCGACTCGTCGAGCGTCTCGGTGTCGGTGAGCACCTGGTCGAGCAGGGAGCGCCCGACCACGTCGCGGACGGTTGTCTGTCGCGGGTGGTGATCGCAGTCGCCGTCGGCGGAGCCTTCCACTCGTGAGCCTCGCTTCGCGCAGTGCGGGGAGGTAGAGAATTTCGTCCGCTCACCTGTGGACGAACGTCCTGGCCGAAGCCGGTCTCCTACCGCGCGAGATCGGAGGCGTCGCGGGTATCGCCGGCCGGTACAACCATGGCGTCGGCTACTGCTCATGGCCAGGGTGGGTATAAGGGCCGGGACGCGAGTCATTGACTGTGTCTCGGGGGCACCGATGAGCGTAACGGATATGGGCAAGAAGGCGCGGGACGTGATGCACGAAGGCGTTCAGTGCATCGGTGAACACGAAACGCTGCGCACCGCCACGCAGATCATGGCCGACCTGGGAGTCGGCGCACTGCCCATCTGCGGGGACGACGACCGGCTCAAGGGGATCATCACCGACCGCGACATCGTGGTCATGTGCTGCGCGCACGGCATGGACATCGACCGGACCACCGCCGGGGAACTGGCCCGTGGCCTGGTGTGGGTCGATGCCGACGCCAGCGTGGAGGAGGCGCTGTTCGCGATGGAGGAGCACCACATCAAGCGCCTGCCAGTGATCGCACATCATCGTCTGGTCGGCATCATCAGCGAGGCGGATCTGGCCAAGGAGTTGCCGGACAGCAAGCTCGCGGAGTTCGTCCACCGCGTCTACGCGCTCGACTGACCGTCGGCGGTCGCACCTCCGCTGACCGGAGATGACGCAGTGCGGGACGGGAACCAGGCCGACGGCCGTGGCCGATGGCGGAGGTGATCCGGTATGGAACGGCGTTCTCCCGTGAGTGGCCTCGATCCCTCCGAGATACAGGTCGAGACCAGGGGACCGGTGCCGGCCGGTTCGGCCGACGAGGCCCGCGAGACGGTCGCGGCCCTGACCGCGCTCGCGCACGAACCGGTGCTCTACGCCCGGGTGAAGCTCGGCGTCTCGGCCGACCCGGCCGTCTCCCGTCCCTGCGTCGCCCAGGCCAACCTCGACGTGAACGGGCGGCTCGTCCGCGCCCAGGCGGTCGGCGAGCACATGCACCAGGCCATCCGCCTCCTGGAGGGCAGGCTCCGGGTCCGGCTGCGCCGTACGTCCCGGGACTGGGAGGACCTGCGCGGGCGATATCCCTTGGACGTCGACCAGGAGTGGCGGCGTTCGAGCCCGCCTCGCCACCCGCTGCCCTACTTCCCCCGGTCTCCCGGCGAGCGGCAGGTCGTACGGCACAAGGCGTACGAACTCGCCTGGGCGACCCCTGACGAGGCCGCCTTCGACATGGAGCAGCTCGACTACGACTTCCACCTGTTCCGGGAGGTGGACACCGGGCAGGACAGCGTCATCTACCGCAGCGGAGAGGGATACCGGCTGGCGCAGGTGTCGCCCCGCCCCGATGGTCTGGGCCCGGTGTCCGTGCCGCTCACCGTCAGCACCGCGCCCGCACCGGTCCACACCCTGGAGGAGGCCACGGCCCGGCTGGAGACGAGCGGCCTGCCCTTCGTGTTCTTCGCCGACAGGCGGACGGGCCGGGGCAACGTCGTCTACCACCGCTACGACGGCCACTACGGGCTCATCACGCCCAGCGGCTGACCGGCGTCCCCGGGCGGTGTGATTGGCTGGATGCGCTGGTGAGGAGGGGAGGCCGCATGCGTATCGCCAACGTTTACCGTCCCCTGGTGTTCGGCTGTCCGGTGAGTGCGAAGCTGCCCGAGGTGGCGCGCCGGATGACGGAGAAGAACATCGGCGCGCTCGCCGTGCTCGAAGGGGACCGGGTCACCGGAGTGATCACAGAACGGGACCTCGTGACGGCACTTGCCACATCCGACGATCCCGCCGGGCTGAGCGCGGGAATGTGCGCGTCGTCGGACATCAAGACCGCGACCTTGGACGAGGATACGCGCGAGGTGGCCCGCCGCATGCTCGATCACGGCATCCGCCACATCCCGGTGGACCAGGACGGGCGCCTGATCGGCATGGTGTCGATGCGCGACCTTCTCTCGGTGGAGACACTCGCGCCGTAGCCGCCGCACGATCTTCAGGCGGGACGCCGGCAATCAGGCCGACGGCCACGACCGCGTTCCGCGGACCGCTGAGGCAGGTTCCCGGCGCTCCTGCCCGCGTTCGGCCGCGGCGACGTTCTCTTTCACCGAGAAGAAGCTGTCGGGTGCGACGGAGATCGAGTCGATGCCCGCCTCGACCAGGAACCGGGCGAAGTCCGGGTCGTCGCTGGGACGTTGCCCGCAGAGCCCGACCTTGCGTCTCTTGGCGTGCGCGGCCGAGATGAGGTGCTCGATGCTGCGGGTGAGGGCGGGATTGCGTTCGTCGAACAGATGCGCCAGCTCGGAGGAGTCCCGGTCGACCCCGAGGGTGAGCTGGGTGAGGTCGTTGCTGCCGATGGAGAACCCGTCGAAGCGGTCGGCGAACTCCTCGGCCAGGATGATGTTGGCCGGGATCTCGGCCATGGCGTAGACCTCCAGGCCGCCTCGGCCCCGCCCCAGGTCCTCCTCGGCCATTACCCGCAGGACCCGGTCGGCCTCCTCGACCGTACGGCAGAACGGGATCATCACGATGACGTTGGTAAGCCCGATGCGCTCCCGCACCCGGCGGATGGCACGGCATTCGAGGGCGAAGCCCTCCCGGTATCCCTCTGTGTAGTAGCGGCTGGCCCCGCGCCACCCGAGCATCGGATTCTCCTCGTGGGGCTCGAACCGCCGCCCGCCGACGAGCCGGGCGTATTCGTTGGTCTTGAAGTCGCTCATTCGTACGATCACGGGGTCGGGCCAGCGGGAGGCGGCGATGCGGGCGATGCCGTGGGCCAGTCGCTCGACGAAGTACTCGGCCAGGTCGTCGTAGCCCCGGGTGAGCTCGGTGATCCTGCGGCGGGCGTCCTCCTCGACGCGGCCGGGGTGCACCAGGGCCATGGGGTGGATCTTGACGTGGTTGTTGACGACGAACTCCATCCGGGCCAGGCCGACGCCGTCGGCGGGCAGCCGCCACCAGCGGAAGGCCGCGGCGGGGTTGGCCAGGTTGAGCATGACCCTGGTCCTGGTGGCCGGGATGTCCTCCAGGCTGATCTCCTCGTCCTCGTAGTCGCGCAGGCCCTCGTAGACGAAGCCCTCGTCGCCCTCGGCGCAGGAGACGGTCACCGTCATGCCGTCACCGAGCAGGGTGGTCGCGTCGCCGGTGCCGATGATGGCGGGGACGCCGAGTTCGCGGCTGACGATGGCGGCGTGAGAGGTGCGGCCGCCGTGGTCGGTGACGATCGCCGCGGCCCTCTTCATGATCGGCTCCCAGTCGGGGTCGGTGATCTTCGTGACGAGCACCGATCCGGCCACGAAGCGGTCGATCTCCGCCGCGCTGGTCAGGTTGCACACCGGCCCTGCCGCTATCGCGTCTCCGATGGCCAGCCCCTTCACCAGCGGCTCGACCATGGGTTCACCGGCGTCGCGGATGCGGTAGGTGCGCAGCAGCGACGCCTCCCGGCGCTGGTGGACGGTCTCCGGGCGGGCCTGGACGAGGAAGATCTCGCCGGTCCTGCCGTCCTTGGCCCATTCCATGTCCATCGGGGTGCCGTAATGGCCCTCCACCGCGGTGGCCCACCGGGCCAGCAGCATGATCTCCTCGTCGTCCAGCGCGTACCGGACCGCCTCTTCCTCTGTGGTGTCGAGCTGGCGGGTTCCTCCCGCCGCGTCGTAGACCACCTTGCGTTCCTTGCGCCCCCGGGTCTTCGACACGATGGGGCACAGGTCCGGGTCGCCGAGGAGCGGCTTGAACACCACGTACTCGTCGGGATCCACCCTGCCGCCGACCACCGTCTCGCCCAGCCCCCAGGAGGCGTCGATCAGGACCGAGCGGGGGAAACCGGTCTCGGTGTCGATCGAGAACATCACTCCGGCGGCGCCCAGGTCGGAGCGGACCATGCGCTGCACCCCGACCGACAGGGCGACGTCCAGGTGACCGAACCCGCTGTCCTCCCGGTAACTGATCGCCCGGTCGGTGAACAGGGACGCGTAACAGCGAAGACAGGCGCCGAGCAACGCCGCCGCACCGCTGACGTTGAGGAAGCTCTCCAGCTGCCCGGCGAAACTGGCCTCCGGCAGGTCTTCCGCGGTCGCGCTGCTGCGTACCGCGACATCCGGATCGATGGTCCCCAGGCGATCGGCCAGCTCACCGTATGCCTGCTCAACGGCTTCCGTGACCGCCGCCGGAAGCTCGGCCGCCAGGATGGCGTCCCGTATCGCGCGGCCGACATCCGGCAGGTCGGCCCCTCGGTGCAGCCGGCCGATGTGCTCCGCGATCACTTCGTTCAGCCCGTTCACCTGGATGAACCGGCGATAGGCGTCGGCGGTGAGGGCGAAGCCCTCCGGCACGCGAACCCCCGCCCGGGCCAGGTTGCGCGTCAGTTCCCCCAGGCCCGCGTTCTTGCCGCCCACCAGGCCGACGTCCGTACGGCCCAGCTCGGCGAACCACCTGACCAACCGCGACATGGCCCACCCCGCTACATGTCGACTACGGGAGTCCCTCCCACCCTTCGCCTCGCGCAGCCGGCGAGGTAGGGAACTTCGTCTCCTGCACGCGGACGAACGTCCCGGCCCGTACTCGCCACCGTCCTGCCGCAAGCTCACCCGGGTCGAAGTGGGATCACCTCGGTTCGTGGGTACGGAGCCAGGAATCAGGGGGTGGACACGCGAGATGCCCAGTCACGTTTTCCAGGACGAGATGCGGCAGGTGCTCGACGAGGTATACCGCGAACGTGAAACGGTCGCGGTCCGGGATGTCTACGCGAACGCGTCGGCGCGTCTGCACCTGACCGCCGACATGCTCGCGCACCTGAACGAGATCCCGGAGGGCGCCTACACCAGGCAGGAGATGACCGAGGCGATCAACAGAGTGATCCTGCACCGTAAAGAGCAGGACGTTCTCGGCTTGATCGAGTAGCCTTCCGGGCCGAGGAAGCGGAGGACACGGGCCGAGACGTAACGCGGCGCCGAATGCCGGACACCACGTCAGAGCGCAGTTGCCGGGTTGGAACCCCGCCCGGGTTGAGCGGGCAGGCCCAAGAGGAGCCGCGTTGAATCCGTGGTCACTGGCGTACGAGGGGTTCGATCCCTGTCACGAAGGGCTGCGCGAGGCGCTGTGCACGCTGGGCAACGGCCGATTCGCCACGCGAGGCGCGGCACCCGAAGCCGAGGCCGATGCCGTCCACTACCCGGGGACGTACGTCGCCGGATGCTACGACCGGCTCACCTCGAACGTCGCGGGCCACCGGCTGACCAACGAGGACATGGTCAATCTGCCGAACTGGCTGCCCCTCACCTTCGCGACACCCGGCTCCGAATGGTTCTCCCCGAGCACGGCGGACCTGCTCCGGTATCGGCAGGAGCTGGACATGCGCCACGCCGTCCTGCACCGGCTGATCCGCTTCCGGGACACCCAGGGCCGTATCACGTCGGTGCGGCAGCGCCGCCTGGTCTCCATGGCCGACCCGTACCTGGCCGCTCTGGAGACGACCTTCACGGCCGAGAACTGGTCGGGGCCTCTTCGCGTACGCTCCGGGCTGGACGGCCGCGTGGCCAACACGGGAGTGGCCCGATACCGCGACCTGCGTGGCGACCATCTGACACAGCACGCGACGGGGGCCGAAGGACACCTGGCATGGCTTCGGGCACGGACCCGGTCCGCCGGTGTCGAGGTCGTCCTGGCCTCGCGAGTCGGCACCTCCTCCAGCAGCGGAGGCGAGCCCGAGGTCGACCGACACGACGACCACGTCATGGAGACACGCGTGCTGCGCCTGGAACGGGGCCACCCTGTCACGGTCGTCAAGACGGTCGCGCTCACCACATCGCGCGATCTCGCCATCGCCGATGCGACCTCCGCCGCGCTGCGGCGGGCCGAACTCGCGCCGGGGTTCGGCGACCTTCTGAAACAGCACGAGATCGCCTGGCGTGACCTGTGGGAACGGGCCCGGCTGGAGGTGACGGGCCCGCGCGTCCAGCGGGACATCCGCCTGAACACCTTCCACCTGCTGCAGACCCTGTCGCCGCACACCGCGGGCCTCGACGCGGGTGTGCCCGCACGTGGCCTGCACGGCGAGGCGTATCGGGGACATGTGTTCTGGGACGAGCTGTTCGTGCTGCCCTGGCTGACCCTGCGGTTCCCCGATATCGCCCGCGGTGCGCTTCGCTATCGCCTGCGGCGGCTTCCGGAGGCCCGGGCCGCCGCCCGCGCCGCGGGCCTGCGCGGGGCGATGTTCCCCTGGCAGAGCGGCAGCGACGGCCGCGACGAGACCCCGCGGTTCCACCTCAACCCCCGCTCCGGCCGGTGGACACCTGACCACACTCACCTGCAGCGGCACGTCGGACTGGCCATCGCCTACAACGCCTGGCAGCACTACGCGATCACCGGAGACATGGAGTTCCTCGCCGGGACGGGCGCCTGCCTGCTGGTCGAGATCGCCCGCCTCTTCGCCTCGCTGGCCCGGCTCAACCCCGTGTCGGGCCGCTACGAGATCCAGGGCGTGATGGGGCCGGACGAGTACCACGACGGCTATCCCGGCGCGGCGTCCCCGGGCCTGGACAACAACGCGTACACCAACATCATGACGGTGTGGCTGTTGCTACGCGCTCGTCAGGCGCTCGACCTGATGCCGCAACGCGCGCGGGAGGATCTGCGCCGCCGTCTCGGCCTGACGGACGTGGAGACCGAGCGCTGGGAGGAGATCACCCGGCGGATGCGCGTGGACTTCCACGATGGCGTCATCAGCCAGTTCACGGGGTACGAGCAACTGGCGGAGCTGGACTGGGATCGTTATCGCGGCGTGCGGCGGCTGGACCGTGCGCTGGAGGCCGACAACGACAGCGCCAACCGCTATCGGGCGTCGAAGCAGGCCGACGTGCTCATGCTGTTCTACCTGCTCACGGCCCGGGAGGTGAGGCAGATCCTCGACCGGCTGGGCTATCCGGCGGCACCGGGCCTGACCCGGCGCACCATCCGCTACTACCTCTCCCGCACCTGCCACGGTTCGACCCTGAGCGCCGTGGTGCACGCCTGGGTGCTGGCGCGATCGGACCGCACCGGCTCGTGGCGATTCTTCACCGAGACGCTGACCGGCGACATCACCGACGTACAGGGAGGGACCACCGCCGAGGGGGTCCACCTGGGCGCCATGGCCGGCACGCTGGACCTGGTCCAGCGCTGCTACCTGGACCTCGAGGCCAGGCCCGACGGCCTGCACCTGAATCCGGTGCTCCCCGAACAGCTCACCACGCTGTCGCTGTGCCTCCGCTACCGAGGTGCGGAACTCGCCATCGAGGCCGATCCCACCCGCGTACGGATCACCCGGGCCGATGACGGCCCTACCGCCCTTGATTTCGTGGTGCACGGCCACCACGCCCGGCTTCGGCGCGGCGACAGCCGTACCTTCCCCCTCCCGGAACGAAGGCGCGACGAGTGATCGGCGGCACGGGCACGCACCATCACACCCACGCCGATCAATCCGCGTACCGACGGGTCGCACGGCTCAGTTCGGCGGTGAGTTCCGCCACGATCGCGGTTCCCGCGGCAGCATCGGGTGCGTCGAGGACAGCCTTGACCAGTACGGACGCGACGATCACGCCGTCGGCGAAGCGAGCCACCTGGGCAGCCTGCGCGGCGTCGGAAATCCCGATCCCGACGCAGACGGGGAGTTCGGTGGTCGCCCTGATGCGCCGCACCAGCGAGCCGGCGGCTGTGCTGACAGCGCCCCGGGCGCCGGTGACCCCCATCAGCGATGAGGCGTAGACGAACCCTGTTCCCGCCGCGGTGAGTTCCCGCAGGCGTTCGTCGGTGGTACTCGGCGCGGCCACGAAGACGGTGGCGAGGCCGTGCCTGGCCGCGGTTTCGCGCCACAGCGCGGACTCCTGCACGGGCAGGTCGGGAAAGATGCATCCCGCGCCGCCTGCCTCGGCCAGCTCGCTGCCGAAGCGCTCGGCGCCGTACTTGTCGATCGGGTTCCAGTAGGACATGACCAGGACTGGCTTGCCGGTGGCCTGGTATGCCTCTCGCACGGTGCGGATGACGTCGGCGATCCGGACGCCGGCGCGCAGGGCGATGTCGTCGGCGGCCTGGATCACCGGGCCGTCGAGCACCGGGTCGCTGTGCGGCAGGCCGATCTCGACGATGTCGGCTCCGCTGTTCAGCATCGCCTGGGTCGCGGCGATGCCGTCGTCGACGGTCGGAAAGCCGGCTGTCATGTACGTGATGAGCGCGGCCCGGTTCTCTCGCCTCGCCCGGGCCAGTGTGTCGGCCAGAAGCCGCAGGTTTCCGCTCACTTCTGCGCTCCCTCTGCCCTGGCCGCGTCGGTGTCCCGCTCGAAGTACCGTGCGGCGGTCTCCATGTCCTTGTCGCCCCGGCCCGACAGGTTCACCAGGATCAGCCCGTCCGGTCCGAGTTCGGTGCCGACTTCGATGGCGCCGGCGAGTGCGTGGGCGCTCTCTATCGCCGGGATGATGCCCTCAGTCGACGCGAGCAGCCGGAAGGCCCGCATCGCGGCGGCGTCGGTGACCGGGAGGTATTCGCCGCGGCCGGTGTCGTGAAGGTATGCGTGCTCCGGTCCGACGCCCGGATAGTCGAGCCCGGCCGAGATCGACCAGGGCTCGGTGATCTGGCCTTCATCGTCCTGCAGCACGTAGGAGCGCGAGCCGTGCAGGATGCCGGGCTCACCCGCCGAGAGCGTGGCCGCGTGCCTCCCGGTCTCCACCCCGTGCCCGGCGGCCTCACAGCCGATGAGGCGTACATCCGTGTCCGGGAGGAAAGCGTGGAACAGGCCGATGGCGTTGGATCCGCCTCCGACGCACGCGATCGCGGCATCGGGCAGGCGGCCGGCTCGCTCGATGATCTGACGGCGGGCCTCAACACCGATGACGCGCTGGAAATCGCGGATCATGGCGGGGAAGGGATGGGGTCCGGCGACGGTGCCGAAGATGTAGTGCGTGGTCTCGACGTTCGCGACCCAGTCCCGGAATGTCTCGTTGATGGCGTCCTTGAGGGTACGGGAGCCAGAGGTTACCGGTATCACCGTGGCGCCGAGCATTTTCATCCGTGCCACGTTGACCGCCTGCCGGCGGATGTCGGTTTCCCCCATGTAGATGGTGCATTCCAGGCCGAACAGCGCGGATGCCGTCGCGGTCGCCACCCCGTGCTGGCCGGCTCCCGTCTCGGCGATAACGCGCGGCTTGCCCATCCGCTTGGTCAGCAGGGCCTGCCCGAGCACGTTGTTGATCTTGTGCGAGCCGGTGTGGTTGAGGTCTTCGCGTTTGAGGAACACGCGTGCGCCGCCGGCGTGCCCGGCGAATCGA
Organism: Microbispora sp. H10830; assembly: GCF_014161375.1. Classification (NCBI taxonomy): domain Bacteria; kingdom Bacillati; phylum Actinomycetota; class Actinomycetes; order Streptosporangiales; family Streptosporangiaceae; genus Microbispora; species Microbispora sp. H10830. Next base: position 33,737 of record NZ_JABBWX010000029.1, on the reverse strand, counting down.
GGGACTTCGGTGAGCGCGCTCGGACGCCCTGCGTAGTGGGCGAGCAGTTGCTCGAACTCCGCGGCGAACCCGGGATCCGTCTTGGCCCTCTCGTACTCGATGGCGACCTCGTCCACGGCGGCGACAAGCGCCTCCGGGATGAACGTGCCGCCGAACGCACCGAAATAGCCGTCCCCGCTGGGGGATTCGCCCGGCAACGCCGGGAAGAAGAATTTGCTGTTCATCGCACAAACGCTCCTGGCACGGGCTACGCCCGGCTCTAGGTGGCTGGTAGGGAAGCTTGAGTAAGCCTCGTCGTCCCGGACTCTGGGCGGGAACGACGGAGCCGAGGAGAGCGATCTCGCTCAGATACCTCGCACGGCACGGGGAGTGCCGGACCACCGCGTCCCGTTCACCTGACCAGCCTCGGCGCCAAGCACATACCGCACCTTGCGGCCGAGCACACGCCGCGCCGGAGCCCGGCAACCGCGCGGCCGGCACCCAGGGGCGAGGCGGATGGCGATAGACACAGCAGGATGCTATCCCACGGTCCGGGGCCGGGCCACGGTGCGGCCAGGGTGCGGCTCACAGGCTGCGGGCGGTGATGTCACCGTCGGAGGTGGTGGCGTGGATGTCGAGTTCGGCAGTGCCGTCGTTCTTGAGGGCGTTGGTGATGCGGCCGTGGGTGGTGCCGGCGTCCAGGGCCGCCGAGACTCCGCCGGCAGCGGCGATCGAGATGTCGCCGGACTGGGTGCGGAGCACGACCTTGCCGCCGGTGGCCTCGGCGATCCGGATGTCGCCCCGTGCGGTGCTGATCTCCGCGGGGCCGCCCAGCCGGCCGACCTCGACGTCGCCGTCGGTCGCGGTGAGGCGGAGGCTCGCGGTCTCGTCGAGCTTGATCTGGCGGTACGCGCCTTCGAAGGCGACGTCGCCGAGGCGGCCGACGGTCCGGAATTCGGCGCCGGCCGTCTTCGCCTCGACCTGGGAACCGGCGGGCAGCTCGACCGTCACGTCGATGGATCCGGAGGGGCCGAGGTACTGGTTCTTCACCGAGGTCTCGATCCGCAGGACGCCGTCGGCGTATTCGACCGTGGTCTGCTCGGCCGCCTTCACGTCGCGGCTCTTCGAGGCGTTCGTGGGCCGGGCCTCGACCGCGGTGTCGGCCCGGTCGGCGGCGATGAACTGGACGCGTCCCGCGGGGATGTCCAGGACGGCGGAGATGGGGGCGGGGGTGTCGAACTTCTGCATCATGTGCTCCTTGTGTTGTGTTCTTGCGAGATCCACCTTCGCCGACCGCTCTGATACCGGGCTGTCGCCGTCCTGACGCCGCCGCTGACATGCGGGGCTGGGCCCCGGCCGCGGGCCCAGCCCGGTCAGGCCTCCTGGGTTCACGGCGAACACGTCGTACCCGAGGTGTGCAGGCGAGCCGGCCTACCGGCGGGCCCCGTGCGCAGCGTGACCGGCGCCGCTTCGGGCGTCGCCAGGACGGTGGAGGATGGCCCGGCAGCAGTAGCGGTGGCCGTGGGGGTGAGCGTCGGGGTGAGCGCGGTCAGCGGCACGGCCGTGAGTGCCGACACGGCGCCCCAGCGGTGCGCGGAGCCCACGCCCATGGCGGGCGTGCTCTACGGTCTCGTGAATGCCATGAGAACAACAGAGATCGGGCCGCTGCTGCGGCGGAAGAGAGGTATTCAGGCTGGAATGTGCGAGAGATAAGGTAAGGGTCTGTGACGACGTTTCGGATCAGCGAGGCCGCCGCGTTGCTCGGGGTCAGTTCCGACACCGTCCGCCGGTGGGTGGACGCGGGCCGGCTGGCCGCGGTACGGGACGAGCACGGCCACCGGCAGATCAGCGGGGCCGACCTGGCCGCCTTCGCCCGATCGCAGGTCGAGACGACCGGCGACGGCAGACGGTCCTCGGCGCGTAACCGCTTTCGCGGGATCGTCACCGAGGTCATCAGGGACGCGGTGATGGCTCAGGTGGAGATCGCCGCCGGGCCGTTTCGGGTGGTGTCGCTGATGAGCCGGCAGGCCGCCGACGAGCTGGGCCTGGAGGCAGGGGTGGTGGCGATCGCCGTGATCAAGTCCACCAACGTCGTCGTCGAGATTCCCGGCCATGAGCGCGTGGCCACTACTCCATGAGGAGCTCCCTTGGTGTTCAGGCGCCTTTCGCGATGGGCGGTCGCCGTGCCCGTCGCGCTGGTGATCGCCGGGCTGTCCGGTTGCGGCTCGGGCGAACCGGCCACGTCTTCGGCTTCGACATCGGCGGCCACCGGGACGAAGGAAGTGGACGTGTTCGCGGCCGCGTCTTTGACCGGGACGTTCACCGAGCTCGGCAAGGCCTTCGAGGCCGCCCACCCGGGTGCGACGGTGAAGTTCAACTTCGGTTCCAGCGCGACGCTGGCCCAGCAGATCGTCCAGGGAGCTCCGGCCGACGTGTTCGCCGCGGCCAGTCCGGCCACGATGAAGACCGTCACCGACGCGTCGCTGGCGAGCGGGCCGACCACCTTCGTGCGGAACAAGCTGGAGATCGCCGCCCCGAAGGACAACCCGGCCAAGGTGGACGAGCTGAAGGACCTGACCGATCCCAAGGTGAAGGTGGCGTTGTGCGCCGAGCAGGTGCCGTGCGGGGCGGCGGCGGTCAAGGCGCTGGACGCGGCCGGGCTGAAGGTCACGCCGGTCACCTTGGAGCAGGACGTCAAGGCCACGCTGACCAAGGTCGAGCTGGGCGAGGTGGACGCCGCCCTGGTCTACACGACCGACGTGATCGCGGCGGCGGGCAAGGTGCAGGGCATCGCCTTCCCCGAGGCGGACAAGGCGATCAACGACTATCCGATCGCGACCTTGTCGAAGGCTCCCGCCGGCGACCTGGCCGAGCAGTTCGTCGATCTCGTGCTGTCGCAGCAGGGCAAGGACGTGCTGACCAAGGCCGGCTTCGAGACCCCCTGACCTGATGACCTCCTCCCAGGCGCGGCGCCCCGGCCGCTCAGACACACCCCGCGGCGGTGCGGCCGGCCACCCGGCCGCGCGCCGTGAGGTCTCCGGCCGGCTGCCGTGGATGCTGGTGCTACCGGCCGTGGCGGGGCTGGCCTTCCTGGTGCTGCCGCTGGCCGGGCTGCTGATCCGGGCACCCTGGTCCACGCTGCTCCAGCGGCTGGCCGAGCCGCAGGTGCTGGAGGCGCTGCGGCTGTCGCTGGTGTGCGCCACCGCCGCCACCGCCGTCTGCGTGCTGTTCGGGGTGCCGCTGGCCTGGCTGCTGGCCCGGGTCGAGTTCCCGGGCCGGCGGGTGGTGCGGGCTCTGGTGACCGTGCCGCTGGTCCTGCCGCCGGTGGTGGGCGGTGTGGCGCTGCTGCTGGTGCTGGGGAGGCGCGGGCTGATCGGGCAGTGGCTGGAGTCCGCCTTCGGGATCACGCTGCCCTTCACGACCATCGGCGTGATCGTCGCCGAGGCGTTCGTGGCCATGCCGTTCCTGGTGATCAGCGTCGAGGGGGCGCTGCGCGCCGCTGATCGGCGGTTCGAGGAGGCCGCCGCAACGCTGGGCGCCTCCCGCTGGACCGTCTTCCGGCGGGTCACCCTGCCGCTCATCATGCCCGGCGTCGTGGCCGGAGCGGTGCTGTGCTGGGCACGGGCGCTCGGTGAGTTCGGCGCCACCATCACCTTCGCCGGCAACTTCCTCGGCACCACCCGTACGATGCCGCTGGCGGTTTATCTGGCGCTGGAAACCGAGCCGGACGCGGCCATCGTGCTCAGCCTGGTCCTGCTGGCCGTCTCGGTGGTCATCCTGGCCGGTCTGCGCGATCGGTGGGTGAACAGCCCGTGAGCACCGACGGCCTGCGGGCGACCCTGGTCGTCCGCCGATCCGCCTTCACCCTGGACATCACGCTCGACGTCGCACCAGGAGAGGTCGTCGCGCTGCTCGGGCCGAACGGCGCGGGCAAGACCACCGCGCTGCGCGCCCTGGCCGGGCTGACCGCCATGTCCGGCGGGCACATCAGCCTGGACGGCCGGCCCCTGCACACCGCGCCCCCCGAGCGGCGCCCGGTCGGCGTGGTCTTCCAGGACTACCTGCTTTTCCCGCACCTGTCCGCGCTCGACAACGTCGCCTTCGGACCGCGCTGCCAGGGCGTCCCCAAGGCCGAGGCGCGCCGCGTCGCCGCGGCACTGCTGGAGCGCGTCGGCCTGGCCGACCGGGCGGCGGCCAAGCCCCGCCAGCTCTCCGGCGGGCAGGCACAGCGCGTCGCCCTCGCCCGGGCGCTGGCCGTACGACCCCGGCTGATGCTGCTGGACGAGCCGCTGGCCGCGCTGGACGCGCACACCCGGCTGGAGATCCGCTCCCAGCTCCGCCGCCACCTGGCCGACTTCGACGGCGCCACCGTGCTGGTCACCCATGACCCGCTCGATGCGATGGTGCTGGCCGACCGGCTGATCGTCATCGAGTCCGGCGGCATCGTCCAGCAGGGCACCCCCGCCGAGGTCGCCCGCCGCCCGCGCACCGACTACGTCGCCCGCCTCGTCGGGCTCAACCTCCACCGCGGGCTCGGCGACGGCGCCCGGGTCACGGTCGGCGAACTGCCGCTGCACACCTCGGAACAGCTCGACGGGCCCGCGTTCGTGGCCTTCTCGCCCGCCGCCGTGGCCCTCTACCGCACCCGCCCCGACGGCAGCCCCCGCAACCTGTGGCTAGCCACGATCGGCGGCATCGAGCGGCACGGCGACAACGTCCGCGTCCACCTCGACGGCCCGATCACCGCCTTCGCCGACATCACCCCCGCCGCCCTGGCCGACCTCCAGCTGAGCCCGGGTCAGCGGATCTGGGCCTCGGTCAAGGCCACCGAGACCCACGCCTATCCGGCATGAGCAGGTCCCCGGCGGACGACCGTCGTCGATCAACGTGACCGCCGTCCCCTGCCGGGTCAGTACACGTCGCGTACGTAGCGTCTGGCGGCGGCGAGTTGCTTGACGTAGGCGGCGGCGTCCTCCGCTGACAGGCCGCCGTGGTGGGCCGCGATCGCACGCAACGTCTGGTCGACGTCCTTGGCCATCCGGCTGGCGTCGCCGCACACGTACACGCGGGCGCCCTCCTGGAGCCAGGCCCACAGCCGGCCGCCGTGTTCACGCATGCGGTCCTGGACGTAGATCTTGGCGCGCTGGTCGCGGGAGAAGGCGAGGTCGAGGCGGGTGAGCAGCCCGTCGTCGCGGAGCGCGGTCAGCTCGTCGCGGTAGTAGAAGTCGGTGGCGCGGCGCTGTTCGCCGAAGAAGAGCCAGTTGCGGCCGCGGTGCCCCAGAGCGCGGCGTTCGTCGAGGAAGCCGAGGAAGGGGGCGACGCCGGTGCCGGGACCGATCATGATCACGGGGGTGGCGGGGTCGGAGGGGGGCCGGAAGTGGGTGGTGGGCTGGACGTAGACGGGAACGGACGCGTCCTGTGGGCTGTCGGCCAGGTACGCCGAGCAGGCGCCGCTCCGTAGGACGCCGCGCGTGTTGGCGAAACGGACCACAGAGACGGTCAGGCGTATCTGCTCGGGGCTGGTCAGGGGGCTGGAGGAGATGGAGTACAGCCGCGGCTGCAGCCTCTTGAGGACGCCGGTCCATTCCTGGGCCGTGGCGCGGACCGGCAGGCCGGCGACGACGTCGATGGCCTGGCGGCCCCACACCCACTTGTCCAGCTCGCCCTTGTTGCCCGGGCGGAGGATGCGGGCCAGGTCACGGTCGCGGCTGCGTTCGGCGACGAACTTCAGCAGGCCGGAAGTGATTCTCGTGATGTCGAGGTGGCGGTGCAGGGCCTGGCCGAACGGCAGGATGCCGAGGCCGGGGAGTTCGACGTCGTCGACGGGGCTCAGGCCGGTCACGGCCAGCCATTCCATGACCAGGTCGGCTCCGTTGACCGGCATCACGCCGAGGGCGTCTCCGGCCTGGTAGGTCAGTTCGCCGCCGGTGTCGAAGGTGAATTGGCGCACCTCCTTGGCGGAGCCGGGCAGGCTGAGCAGCCGGTTGCCGGAGAGCGTCGCGGTGAAAGGGGAGGCTTTGCCGTACCGGGCCGATGCGGGGGGAGCGGACGGCTCGGCGAGCACGGCCGCGGCGGCTCCGGGTTCGCGCGCCGCGGGGGCGGTCCCGCCGGTGCCGGACAGGGCGTCGAGGACCTGTTCGAGCCAGCCCAGGGCACGCTCGTGCTCGTCGGCTTCGCAGTCCACACGAGGAACCAGACGTACGGCCCCGAGCTCCGCCAGACGCTGATCGAGCCGCCGCCCGTGCCCGCAGAAGTCGTCGTAGCTGGAGTCGCCGAAGGCGAGCACGGCGTAGCGCACCCCGTCCAGCCGGGGCGCCCCGGCATCGGAGAGGGCCTCCCAGAAGGTCGTGCCGTTGTCCGGCGCATCCCCATCGCCGAACGTGCTGGAGATGACGAGCACGTCCGCCTCCGCCGGCAACGCGGCCGGTGAGCAGTCGGCCATGCTGACCAGCCGGGGGCTGCGGCCGGCCTCGGCGAGGCGGCGGGCGCCCGCCGAGGCGAACTCCTCGGCGTTGCCTGTCTGCGAGGCCCACAGGATGACGATCTCGCGCGCTGGGCTCTCGGGATCACGGTTTTCGGGCGGCGGTCCCGGCACCGGGGCGGGGGAGCGTGAGAAGGCGCCGGCGAGGGCTCCATTGATCCACAGCGCGTGGTCGGGGTCGATGGGTGCGTGGTCCGGCAGGACGGGGACGTCCGCGCCGGGGAGCGGTGAGAGCGTGAGGCCGGACAGGAACCCGGACAGGTAACGGCGCTCCCGCGTGCCGAGGTCCGGTGGAGCCTGGTCGGCCAGCCCGAAGAGGGCGGACAGCGCCGCCACCGTCGCGGAACGGTCGTGATCAGCGAGGATCTGCGCGCCGGCAGAGTTCTGACCGCCCTGGCCGGGCTTCGCCGGAGGGATCGGAGCGGCCTGCGACGAGCCGTGTGCGGCGAGGGCCGGGGCCGGTCTCGGGGCCGCCGCTCCGGCGGGAACCCTGGCGAGGGAGACGGCGCACACCTTCAACTCGGGCTGGAACGAGACCGGATCCACGGCGTCGCTGGTGACGGCGTTGACACTGAGGTACTCGCCGAACAGATCGTTCCAGTGGAACGGCGCGAAGCAGTTGCCCGGCATGACCCGGTCCGTGACGACGGCGGGCAGGACGGCCCGGCCACGCCGGGAGGAAACCGCCACCAGGTCGCCTTCACCGATCCCGTGCTCGGCGGCGTCCAGCGGGTTGATCTCGATGAACGGCCCGGGACTGAGCTTGTTGAGCTTGGCGACCTTGCCGGTCTTGGTCAGGGTGTGCCACTGGTGCTGCAGCCGCCCGGTGTTGAGCACGAACGGGAAGTCGTCGTCGGGCAGTTCGGCGGCGGGCAGGTGGGGGCGCGGGAAGAAGACGGCCCGGCCGTCCGATGTCGCGAAGGCCAGCCGAGGACCGCCGCCGTCGTCCCCGGTGAGCAGTGTTCGGCTGCGGCCGTCGTTGAGGTAGCGGACCGGGTTGCGCTCGCCGGAGTCCGGAGCGGCGGGCCACTGCACGGGTGTGCGGCGCAGCCGGTCGTAGGTGACGCCGCGCAGGTCGTAACCGGTGGCCGGATTCCAGGCCCGCCTGATCTCCTCGAAGATCTCCTCGGCGCTGTCGTACGAGAACGCCTCCTCGAATCCCATCTCGCACGCGACCCTGGCGATGATCCGCCAGTCGGGCAGCGCCTCGCCGACCGGGTCGACGGCCTGCCGGAGCAAGGTGAGGTTCCGCTCGGAATTGATCATCACGCCTTCGGCCTCGGCCCACAGGGCGGCGGGCAGGACCACGTCGGCGTAGGAGTTGGTCTCGGTGGCGGCGAAGACGTCCTGGGTGACGACGAACTCGGCGGCCTCCAGCCCGGCGATGACGGTCTTGCGGTTGGCGACGCTGGCCACGGGGTTGGTGCAGATGATCCAGCACGCCTTGATCTCGCCCGCGGCCATCCGGGAGAACATCTCGATCGTGCCCTGGCCGACGTCGGTACGCAGCGTGCCGGGCGCGATTCCCCACAGGTCCTCGACGAACCGGCGGTCCTCCTCGACCAGGACCGAGCGCTGGCCGGGCAGGCCGGGTCCCATGTAGCCCATCTCCCGGCCGCCCATCGCGTTCGGCTGGCCTGTGAGCGAGAACGGGCCGCTGCCGGGACGGCAGATCGCGCCCGTGGCGAGGTGCAGGTTGCACAGCGCGTTGGTGTTCCAGGTGCCGTGGGTGCTCTGGTTGAGTCCCATCGTCCAGCAGCTCATCCACTCGCCCGCCTCCCCGATCCACTGGGCGGCCCGGCGCAGATCGGCCTCAGGGAGACCGGTGAGCTCGGCGACCACAGCCGGCGGATAGTCGCGCAGGAAGTCCGGCATGGCCTCCCAGCCCCGGGTGTGATCGGCGATGAACTCCTCGTCGACGTGCCCGTTCTCCACCAGCAGGTGTAACAGGCCGTTCAGCAGGGCCAGGTCCGTGCCCGGCCGGATCTGCAGGAACAGGTCGGCCTTGTCGGCCGTGGCGGTGCGGCGCGGATCCACCACGATCAGCTTGGCCCCGGCCTTGACCCGGTCCATCAGGCGCAGGAACAGGATGGGATGGCAGTCGGCCATGTTCGCGCCGATGACGAAGAACACCTCGGCGCGGTCGAAGTCCTCGTACGAGCCGGGTGGGCCGTCCGAGCCCAGCGACAGTTTGTAGCCGCTGCCCGCGCTCGCCATGCACAGCCGCGAGTTCGACTCGATCTGGTTGGTGCCGACGAAGCCCTTGGCCAGCTTGTTCGCCAGGTACTGCGCCTCGAGGGTCATCTGGCCGGACACGTAGAACGCCAGGGCGTCGGGCCCGTGCTCGTCCAGGATCGCGCGCAGCCTCCCGGCGGTCGCCGTGATCGCCTGGTCGACACCCGCCTCCTCCGGCTCCGCGCCCCGGGCGGGTCTGATGAGCGCCCGCTCCAGCCGGCCGGAGGCGGCGAGCATGTCGGCGCTGGTGGCTCCCTTGGTGCACAGGCGACCGGCGTTGGCCGGATGGCTCTTGTCTCCGCTGACCTTGACGACCCGGCGTCGCCCGTCCGCGCCCTGCGCCACATCAAGGACGATCCCGCAGCCGACCCCACAGTAGGAGCAGACGGTCTTCACCTGAGCGTTGGCGTTGTCCGAGCCTGTCGCCGTCATCGGCCCTTCTCCTCTACGGGGCCTGAACGCTGTCCCCGATCAGTGGGCGCGCCGTAGCCGCAGCGGGCAGATCCAACGACGACAACGTAAGAATGAGGCGTTACGCAGATGTCACGAGTGCCGACGGCTACGGGTTACATACGGATCACCGCCGATGCCCGTTCGCCACAGCGAAAACCCGGTACCGCTCGGAATCAGGCCCGGACCGGTTCGGATCCCGCGGCCGGCCTGCTGCTGGTCGAGTACGACCACTGGCTCGAGTTCGGACTCCATGCCCTCTGTGTGGAAGGCGACGATCAAGAGCGAATCGGCGCGGCTGCTCAGGGTGGATGCGGGCTCGCGTCCGGAACGCCACCTGGAAACCGTGCTCATGACTGGTGGGGACCCGTCGGAGAAGGGCATTCGGATGGGTCCGCACGCGCCCGGCTGGACGCAGGTGCCCGGCGGTCACCCGTGTCGTGATGCCGAGGCGAACTCCGCGCCCGGACAGCGGGATGATCTGAGCCCTATGCGTGACTGAGGCGGGCTCGGCCTTGCGCCGAGCCCGCCGGTCCAGGTCCATCCGGTCCTGATCGTGTGCCGTGATGGCGCTCACCCGATTCGGCATGCGCCTTCGGGGCGAGCGTCAGGACCACCCCGAGGTGGACCCGTGTGATGCCGTCAGTGCTGCAGGGTCAGCAGGCCCGGCCGGTAGGGCAGGAGACCGTAGTCGACGCCGTCGGAGCTGGGGCTGCGGCCCTGGTAGAGCAACTGCAGGTTGCAGGGGTCGACGGTCTTGGTCTGGTCGGGGTTGTTGCGGACCAGATCGCCGTGGCTGATGTCGTTGGTCCAGGTGGCGCCGCTGTTGGCCTTACCGGCGAAGGGGTTGCTCTCGGTCGCGGCGTTCGGCGTCCACGACCCGCTCAGGCTGTCGGCCGTGAACGAACGGAAGTAGCGGCCCCGCGAGCCGATCGCCTCGACGAGCATGAGGTACTTGTTCTGGCCCTGGAGCTTGTAGACCTCGACCGCCTCGAACAGGTTGTTGGTCGAGTCGCTCATGATCTGGGTGTAGTTCGAGCCGAAGCTGCCCGGGAAGTTGCCGATGGGCATGCTCTGCCGGTAGATCTTGCCGTTGTCGCCGGCGAAGAACAGGTACATGTTCTGGCCGTCACCGATCAGCGTCTGGTCGATCGGCCCGGTGCCCGAGCCGGAGATACTCGCGGTGGACAGGGTCTGCTGCGAGGACCAGCCGTTGGGGTTGGTGGGGTCGCTGGAGGTGCGGTAGGAGAACGCGGTCCCGCCCCACTGGTAGGCCAGCACCCAGATGTTCTTGGGCGCGAAGTAGAACAGTGTCGGCGCCACGGTGCCCGAGTTCATCTTGGTCTGGGTGGCCGAGGCCATGTCGGACCAGTTGGTGAACGTGCTGAAGCCCATCGAACCCCAGCCCGACCCGGTGTCGTGCGTCGTCGCGTAGACCAGGTGCTTGCCGTTGTAGACGACGTTGGTGAAGTCCTTGAGCGAGACCCACCCCGACTTCGGAGTCGCCAGCGCGCCCGTCGAGGTCCAGCGGTACGTCGACGGAAGAGCGCACGTGCCGGTCGGCGTCGCCGAAGGAGACGGGGACGGGGACGGAGACGGAGACGCGGACGGGGAACGCGTCGGCGACGCGCTGGGCGACTGCGTGGGGGAGGGGCTGGGCGAGCCCGGGCTGCCGGTGCAGGCCACACCGTTCAGGGAGAACGAGGTGGGCACCTGGGCGGAGCCGCTCGAGGAACCGTTGAAGCCGAAGTTCGTGCTGCCGCCGCTGGGAATGCTGCTGTTGTAGGAGACGTTGGTGGCGGTCACCGACGAGCCGGACTGGGTCTGGGTGGCGTTCCAGATCTGGGTGATCTGCTCGCCGGCGCCGAAGGACCAGGTGAGCCGCCAGCCGTCGACCGCGTCACCGAGATTGTTGATGGTGACGCTGGCGTTGAAGCCGCCCGGCCAGCTCGAACTGATGGTGTAGTCGACCCGGCAGGCGACGGCGGCCTGGGCGGGCTGTGTGATCAACAGGCCGCCGGCTCCGGCCAGCAGGATCGGGATGGAGCCGATCACGAGGCCGCGGCGCGAGGCCCGCCGGGGCGGCGCCGCGGTCGTGACGGCGGAAGGACGCGGTGACCGCGCTCTCCAGGGCAGACGCATCTGTGTTCTCCTCATCAACTTTTCCGACCGCCGTCAGGGGCTGGTGCGGGTGGCGATCGGGGTGGGCACGGTGCCGTTCGCGGTGAACCCGAAGGTCGTGGAGCCGCCGACGGCGATGGAGCCGTTACAGGAAAGCGGGCACGCGAGAGTCACCCCGCGCGATCGACGCCGCGTCCCGTGATCAGGGAACGCACACCACCAGGGCGTCGCGAACGGCGGTCCTCACCGCGCACCACCACATGGCAGGAGGAAGCCGCCTCGGGGACACAGCTTGGAAACCACACCGAAATGTGTCAAGTCCCCTTTGAAAGTTTCAACGTAACGCTCCCGCCGTCACGGGCGGTGACCTCTGATATCGCCTGATGAGCCGCCCGCCCGGGCTGCCGCCCCTCCGTGGTGCGAGGTGCCGTCCTTGACGTCGCCTTTCGTCTCGTATTGGCTCCGATCGACCTGCCACCACAGCCGTCCGACAGCGAAGGAACGCGACAGGGAAGATTTGTTAGCGCTAACAAACCGCCTGGGTCATCATCCGGCGGCCATGGCGCGGGGCGGTCCGGCGGACAGACACCACGTCCCTGGAGCCGCCCTTTCGGAGAGTCACCGATAAGGAGGTTCACGACGGCACACAGGAATGCCCCGGGCGGTCGCCTTCGGCGCGTCATCACCGGCGCGGTCGCGGGCCGGCCGGTGCTCGGGAGGGATACGTCACGTGGCTGATACCCCGGACCCGCGCCGGTGGATCAGCTCCGTCCGGTGCAGCCCGATGTTGCTAGGCCTCGGACGTCACCCGGGCCGCGACGATGGGCCTGGTGGCGACGGAATGGAAGGTGCTTTCGTCCGTTCCCCAGCGATACCCGTAGAAGTCACCGGTCGCGTCGGCGTACAGGACCATGAATCCGTATCCCACGCCGCTGTATTCGGTGGAACCACTACTCCGTGAGTCGTCGTGGCCGTCCGCGACAGGGGCGGTCCCGTGCGGGTTGCTCGTCGAGTCCACGACCTCGACCACGTATTCGGTCGTGTTCGGATCACTGTCCGTGACCACCGTGCCCGCCAGCGATCGGACCACCGGCGTGTGCCCGCTCCCCCCGCTGGCACCCGCCTCGTACTTGATCGCGATGATGTCTCCGGGCGCGAGGGAGGCCACCTTGGTGATCTTGTCCATATGGTCGACGGTGTCGGCATTGATGCGATCGTAGTATCGCGCGCTGTTGGGACTGGTACTCGCGAATTCAGTGCTGAAATACGTGCTGGTGGCCCATGAGTACGTATGCGTCAGAAGCTTGGTGACGAAAGGGGCGCACTGACTCTCACTGGAATAGCTCGTCGGAGTTCCGGGTGTGCCCCAGGTCACGACGGAGCCGGTGCATCCGGAACCGCAATACTTGTTGTACGAAGACTCCGTCGGCCAGCCGATCGAATTCAGCGCATCCACCAGCTCTTCCGCCTCGGTGAGGTGATCTGTCACCGGTCCGGCCAGCGCCGCCTGGGGGGCCGACGCGAGGACGGCGAGAATGCCCGCGCCAATCGAAGCGGCCACGTTGCGAAGTCTCATAGCATCCCCATCTTTTTTCGGGTCACCTGAAAGAAAAGCGATCTCGCCCTTCATCATCAGTGTCCATGTGGGGAGGCGCAATACTCTCGCGAGACTTTCATAATCGGATCGGGTAAACCCTTTTATTGTCTCGGCTGAAAATCGGCGCCGAAGGACTTTCCGCACCGGGACCATGTCGTGAACGTCCGGCTCGCCTTCCGGGTGGCGTGTGCCGAGAGGAGCCGCTGCCCGGACCGGGTGGTCCGGGCAGCGGCCCGTGCGGCTCAGCCGGGATAGGGGCGGTTGAACCGAGGCGGGGTGAAGGGGACATAGCGAGGGGCGGGGTCGGCCGCCAGCGCCGCCGCACGGGCGTTCATCGCCGGGGCGGACGTCGCGGGCCAGTGACCGCTCCGCAGCCGGTCGAGCATCGTCGTCAGCGCCGCCTCCTGCTCCGCTGGTGAGAAGTCGCAGTGGCCGACGGTTTCGGTGTAGGTCTGGCGCAGCAGGGAGTTCGCTCCCGCCCGGCGCACATTCTCCCCGTACGACTGCTGCTGGGCGACGGTGGAGATCTGGTCACCGGTGCCGGACACGGTCAGCACGGGGATCCGCAGGTCACCGTCCAGGACGATGCCGCGCGAGAAGCGCTTGACGGCGTCCGGGTCCGCCGCGATGCGGGGCGCGGCGGCCAGGTTCTTCAAGTCGGCCGCGAGGTCCAGGCCTGCCGCCTTGTACAGGTCGCGGACGGCACGCCGGAGGGCGGGATCGGCGAGGCGCAGCTGCTTCTCGTAGTCCACGCCGGTGTTCCAGGACGGGTTCCCGCCGACCACCTCCATGATCTGGCGCCGGCTGCTCATGGCCTGCCCGATGTAGGGCAGGGGCCCACCGGCGAGCGCGAGGTAGGCGCCCTGCTGTAGCGCGGCGGCGTCCCCGCTGTCCGGAGGCGGCGGCACGGACCCGTCAGGATTCCGTCCCCAGGCCGGCAACTGGCCGATCGCGGCGGCCAGTGCGATCCGGGCCCGCCCCTCGGGAGTCCGCTGCGCCGCGGCCAGGGCGTCGATCCATGCCTTCCGGGCCGATTCGACGTCCTGGGGGATGTCGACGACCGGCAGCCCCGGTGCGACCAGGCGCTCGAGCACGAAGACCGTGTCGAGCTTCTGATTCCACTGGCCGACGGACCCGCCGAGGCCGCCGCACATCGGGACGGCGGCGTCGAAGGTGCCGGGGTGGACCTGGGCGACGCCGGCGGCGACGAAACCGCCCATCGAGGTCCCGGAATCGATCGCGTACCGTGCCCGGCCGTAGGCGTCCTCGAAGCGGGCCAGCGCCTCGGCCTGGTTGTCGATGGCGGACCGGATGTTCCAGCCGGTGATCGCCCGGCTCGTGCCGCCGCGGGCCACGCCGTCGGCGAGCAATCGCGCGGTCAGGGGCTCGTTCCGGCCCGAGCCGGCGAAGTCGAGCGCGACCACCACGGTGCCGTTCCAGTGGGCCGGGACGACGAACTCGTAGGGCGTGCCGTCGTCGAGGGTGCCGCTGATGCAGGTGGGGTGGGCGGGGGAGTCCGGCAGGCACGGTGTGCCGCCGGCAGGCCTGGCGGAGGCCGCGGCGGCGGTTCCGCTTCCGACGGCGGTCGCCAACGCGATGGCCAGGCACGCGGTCGCTTTGCGGCGGATCACAGCGACAGTCCCTTCGACTCGACCTTCCACCCGTCCTCGGTGCACAGTCCGCAGTCGGGGCCGACGAAGCGCGCCCCGGCCGCCCGGTCCCCGCGCAGGACGTAGTCGAACCAGTCCGCGGCCACCTGCCAGCCCTTGGTGGCCTCGAGACCCGCGATCAAGCCGGTGTGGCCGGCCGCCGTGTCGCCGACCAGGGCGGCGGGGACGTCGAGCAGGGCGTAGTTGTCGATGCTGTTCTGGTAGGCGACGTCGTCCGGGCCGCCGTTGACCAGCAGCGTCGGCGTGTGCAGATCGGCGAGGCGGTCACGCCCGTAGCCGCCGAAGGCCGGCTCCGCGAAGTACCCGGTGTTGAACCCGGCGACCGCGTCGATCATGGGGTCGGTCCCGGCGGCGAGGGCCTCGACGCCGCCGCAGCTGTGGCCGAGCACGCCGACCCGCGTCGTGTCCACCCGCCCGTCGAACTGCTTGCGGGCCTGCTTCGACTCGGTGGCCCAGTGGGCGGCCGCGAGGAGCGCCTCGGGGTGCGCGATCGTTTTCTCGGGGGTGTTGGGGACGGGGAACTCGTCCACCGCGCCGTTGGCCACGACGATGTATCCCTGGGAGGCCAGGCCGGTGAGGAACGTGATCCCTTCCAGGTTGCTCGTCGCGCAGGCGCCGTTGCCGTAGACGATCACGGGCAGGCTGCCCTTGCGCAGTGCCTTGAGATCGGCGGGGCGGTAAACGGTGTGCCCGGGCAACCCCTCGGCGGCCTCACGGACCGTGGGCAGCACGGCCGGTGTCGAGGCGCCGGCCGAGGGGGTCTTCGGCGGCGGCGGGGTCTGGGCGGGCGACGCCGCGGCGGCGCCGGAGCCGGCGAGGACGACCGCCCCCACGGTCGCCGCCAGCAGGGTCCGCGCGGTCATGGAGCGGGCAGGCATGGTGCGTTTCCTCCACGGTTGATGGACGGGCAGGGGGTGTTGGCTCGGGGTCCGACGAGGTCCGCGAGTGGCCGGCGGGGGCGCCTGGCAGCTGCTGTGAGGCACATGGCCGTCGTCAACGGAGACGATCGTTCAGCTTTCTGTCATCAATGTCAATCCCCCGATTGACGCCTCGGTGACGCGCCGGAGCGACCGGAACGTACGCCGGATGCGGCGCCGGCGTGTCGGCGCCCGGTGAACGGCTGACCACGTCCGCGAAGGTAGGACGTCCGGTCGGCGGCCACGGTCGGGCAACCGGCGACGTCCGGGCCGCCTGCCGTGGTGCGGTTGACGCGTGCGGTCCATGGTCTGAAGAGCGACATTCACGCGGCGCCGGTTTCGGTAAACGTCATGGAGAACCGATGCGCGCCCCTTCGTGCGCGCAGCCAAGGGCCGACAGCTGAAGGCGGTGGTCGTGCTGACGCGGACGCCGATGGCCGGTGCTCACGTCTGACGGCTCCGGAGGCGGAGTCAGCGGCGGGGGAGGAGGCGCAGCGGTGCCGACCTGGGCCCGAACTCCAGCCAGTTGAACATCTCCACCTCGCCGTCCGGTTCGACGCGGGTGGTGCAGGCGAGCAGTTCGCCCAGTGCGGCCGTCATCTCCAGCCGGGCCATCGCCGCGCCGGGGCAGCGGTGCGCACCTCGGCCGAACGCGAGGTGCCGGTTGGGCCGCCGTTCCAGGTCGAGCCGGTCGGCGTCGTCGAACACCGCCTCGTCCCGGTTCGCCGAGGGGAAGATCATCGCGATCGCCTCGCCGGCCCGCACCGTGCGGCCGCCGAGCTCGACGTCCCGGGTGGCGGTCCGGGCGAACACCCGATAGGGGGCGTACAGCCGCAGCAGCTCTTCGACCGCCGCCGGCAGCAGGCCGGGGTCGGCGCGCAGCCGGTCCTGGAGGTCGGGGTCGCGGGACAGATGTACGGCGGCGCTGCCCAGCACGGCGTGCGGCGCCCCGATGCCGGCCACGATGGTCTGCCGGACGGTGGCGACGACCAGGTCGTACGGGATCGGCCGCTCCGGGTCCCCGGACGCCCGCAGCAGGCTGGTCACCAGGTCCTCGTCCGGGTCGCGGGGGTCGGCCCGGCGGTCCTCGACGATGGCCCGGGCGATCGCGTAGAGCTCGTCGCTGGCCGCCATGACCCCGGCCCGGTCCATCTCCTGGATGGCGAAGCTGTACGCGACGCCGATCCGGCGGATCTCCAGCACCTGGTCGACCGGCAGGCCGAGGAAGAGCGCGAAGCACTGCGCCGCGTACGGCAGCGCGAACTCCTGGGAGTAGTCGCCGCCGCCGCGGGCCAGAAGCGGCCCCAGCAGCTCGCGCGCCGCCTCCGCGAAGGCCGGTTCGAGACGCCGCACCACGCTGCGGCGCAGCACCCGGTCCATCGGAGCGCGGTAGATTCCGTGCTCGGGCGGGTCGAAGTGCAGCGGCGGCCGGCGCTGGGCGCGCGGCACGTGCGGGACGACGTTCTGCACCGCGGTGCTGAACGTCTCGCTGTCCCGGGCCACCCGCACCACCTCCGAGTAGCGGGTGGCGGCCCAGAATCCGCCGAAGGCCTCGCTCCACGGCATCGGGCAGCGTCGCCGCAGCTCGGCGTAGACCTCGTGCGAGCTGTCGAAGGTCTCCGGCGCGGTGGGGTCCCAGTCGGAGGCGCGCCCGAGGCCGCCGGCGGTGGTGGTCATGGTGAATCCCTTCCTTCCCGTCATGGGCCCGCCCGCTCACAGCAGGTGCCTGCGTGCGACCCGGGCGAGCGTCTCGATGGCGTACACGACGACGGCGATCGCGATGACGATCGCGGCGGTGGTGTCGTAACGCAGCGTGGCGATCGACTCCTGCATCAGGTAGCCGACGCCGCCCGCGCCGGCGATGCCGAGCACGACCGACTCGCGCAGCGCCAGGTCGGCCACGAACAGGCCGTTGCCGGTGAACGACGGCACGAACTGCGGCCAGATCCCGGCGGCGAACGCCTGCCACCGGCGGGCGCCGACCGAGGTCAGCGCCTCGTGCGGCAGCGGGTCGAGCTGCTCCAGGGAATCGGCGAAGAACTTGGCCGCAAGCGCGGTGGAGGAGATCCACAGCGCCAGGAAACCGGCGAACGGACCGAGCCCCAGTGCGGCCACGAACAGCAGCGCGTACACCAGGTCGGGGACGCCCCGGACCACGACGAGCAGCACCCGGACCACCGCGGACAGCGGCCGCCAGGGGGTGGTGTTGACGGCGGTGAGCAGGGCCAGCACCAGTCCGCAGGCGGCGCCCACCGCGGCGGCGCCCAGCGCCATGAGCAGGCTCTCCAGCACCGCCATGAGCAGGTCGCCGGAGAACGCGGGCGGCCACATGCCGGTGAGTACGCCGCGCAGGTTCGGCCAGGCGCCGGCCAGCCGGCCCGGGTCGGGGTTCAGGGACCACAGCGACACCAGGAAGACCACTCCGGTCGCGACCGCGCCGGCCACCCGCAGCACCCGGCCTCGGTCCCAGCCGACGTCGTGCGGCGCGCGCCCGGCGGGCAGCGCGGGCGTGCCCGTCGTGTCCCCGGCGGACCGGCCGGCCCTCGAGTGGCGGATCGTGCGGCGGCGGCCCGTGCTTTGGCGAACCGTGCTTTGGCGAACCGTGCGGTGGCGGACCGCCACCGACAGCAGCTCCAGCAGCAGCACCAGGACGACGATCACGCAGATGATTCCCGCCGCCCGGTGGTAGTTGAGGCTGCCCAGCGCGGTCTGCAGCGCCACGCCGATGCCGCCGGCTCCGACGACGCCGAGCACGGCCGACGCCCGGATGTTGATGTCGAGGCGGTACAGCACGATGCCGGTCAGCGCCGGGAACACGCGGGGCAGGACGGTGGAGACGGCCACCTGCACCTCGCCGGCCCCGCACGCGCGGGCCGCCTCGGCGGGGACGGGGTCGGTCTCCTCGACGGCGTCGGTCAGCAGCTTGGCGATCATCCCCACCGAGTGCACGGCGACGGCGAGCGCGCCGGCCAGCGGGCCCAGGCCGAAGATCCGCACGAACAGGATCGCGAAGGCCAGCGTCGGCACGGCCCGGGTCAGCACGACGACCACCCGGGCGGCCGGCCGCAGCCAGCGGGGGCCGCGGTGGTCGCGCGCGGCCGTGAAGGCCAGCGGCACCGAGACCAGCGCCGCCAGGCCGGTGCCCGCCACCGCGATGAGCAGCGTCTCGGCGATCATCCAGGCGACGTCGCCGGCGCCGGGCAGGTCCGGCGGCCACATCCGGCGCAGCAGTCGCGCGGTGTCGTCCAATCCGGCGGCCAGGGAGGCGGGGGACAGGCCGATCCACCAGAACGTCAGCCAGGTGACGGCCACGGCCGCGACCAGCAGCCCCGCCGCGATGAGGGCGCGGGCGCTCCACGGCGGCCGCAGCGGGCCCCGGTCCGCCGCGGCCGGGGCGTGCGTGGCGGGGGTGGTGCTAACCATCGCGGGTCCCCGCCGTGTCGTAGATCTCCCGCAGCCGCTCGGTGGTGAGGCCGGCGGCCGGCTCGTCCAGCACCAGCCGGCCGCCACGCAGCGCCACGACCCGGTCGGCGGTGGCGAGCGCGAGCTCGATCTGGTGCAGGCTGCACACCACGGAGATGCCGTCCTCGGCGCTGATCCGTTTGAGGGTCTCAAGCACCAGCACGCTCGCCGCCGGGTCCAGCGAGGCGACCGGCTCGTCGGCGAGGATCAGCTCGGGGCTCTGCAGCAGGGTCCGGGCCACCGCGACACGTTGCTGCTGACCGCCGGAGAGCGTGTCGCAGCGCTGGAACCGCCGGTCCGCCAGCCCGACCCGGTCCAGTTGCTCCACGGCGCGGATCCGCAGCGCGCGCGGATAGCTCATCACCCCATACCTCGGCAGCCGCAGGGTCGCCAGCGACCCCATCAGCACGTTCTCCAGCGCGGACAGCCGCCCGACGAGACCGAACTGCTGGAAGACGAACCCGACCCTGGCGCGCAGGGCGCGCAGCCGGCTCCGCGAACAGGCGGCCGGGTTCTCGCCCAGGGTGCGTACGGTGCCGCTGTCCGGCAGGTGCATGCCGTTGACCAGCCGCAGCAGCGTGGACTTGCCGGCCCCTGAGGGGCCGGCCAAGGCGACGAACTGCCCCTGCGGGACGTCCAGCGAGACACCGTCGAGCACGGTGGTGCCGTGGAAGCCCTTGCCGACCTCCGACAGCCGCAGCACGGGGTCGCCGATCACGGCGGGTTCCTCAGCCACCGGACGTGCAGACCTCGGCCTTGGTGATCTCGCAGATGCGCGCGATCGGCTGGTAGGTGGCGTCGGTGGCCTTGACGAACGTCCAGGCGGTGGAGGCGCCGAGGGTGCAGGCCGCGGCGTCGGCGTATTGGCCCCAATTCTTCGGGCCCTTGATCTCGCTGTCCTTGCACAGCCCGGCGGAGGCGGCGCCGGTGGCGGTCAGGCCGGTCACCGTCTTGGCGATCTTGTCGCGCATGTCCTGCGGAAGCCACTTGCCGACCACGATCGGCGGCCCGGGGATGAGCGGCGAGGTCCACACCTTGGTGACCTGCCCCGGCTTGAGCTGGCCGCGGGCGGGCAGCAGCTGGTCGATGAACACGTCGCCGACGAAGGCGATGTCGCAGTCACCGGCCAGTAACGAGGCGACCGCCGTGTCGTGCCCGTGGGTGAACACCGTCTTGACGTCCTTGTCCACATCGACGCCGGCTTCCCGCAGCGAGGCGAGGGGCTGCAGGTAGCCGGTGGTGGAGCCGGGGTCGGTGAAGCAGACGTCCTTGCCGGCGACATCCTTGAGCGAGGCGATCGACTTGTCGTCGCCGCGGGTCACCCCGTAGGCGTAGGCGCCGGGGTCGCCGCCAGGGGCGGCCAGCGGGACGGCGACGGGCTCGACGTCGGCGCGGCTACGGGCCAGGTAGTAGCTGAAGGCCCCGTAGACGGCGACGTCCACCCGCTTGGCGACCTGTGCCTCCACGACGGCGGCGTTGCTGGTGACGGCCTGGAACCGCACCGGGACGCCGAGGTCCTTCTGCAGCGCGGAGACGATCGGGGCGAACGACGCCTCGAGGTTGTCGCTCTGCTCCGACGGGATGGCGGCGAAGACCAGCTCGTCGGGCCGGCCACCGTCGGCGGATGCGCTGCGGGTACTACCGGGGCCGGCACCGCAGGCGGACAGGAGCGCGATCGCGGCACCCGCCGCGACGACGCCCAGAGCTGACTTTCGGAACATCGAGGCTCCTCACATGCAGGTGGTCGGGCCAAAGTAAGCAGGCCCAAGACCATTGTCAACAGTTCTGTGACGACCGTAAGATTTCTGCCGAACATGATTAGCGGCGGAATTAGGACGACCGTTCAACGAACTGTTGTGCATCTCGCATCGCAGCAGCTTCCCACTCATGGAGGCGGACATCAATCCCCGTTCAGTGATCAATCGGGCGACCCGTGCCGTGACGGCGCTCACGGCCACGGCTCTCGCACTCGCCATCCCTCCGGCCGCCGGACTGCCGCACGCCTCGGCGGCGTCCGGCCAGGCCGGTCCCGTCAGCGTCACGGGCGTCCACCCAAGCGGCGCCACCTACGCGATCGAGGTGCCGCGGAACTGGAACGGCACCGTGCTGACGTTCAGCCCGGGCTACGGCCAGGGCGCAGGCCCGCAGCACCTGCCGGCCGACCTCGGCGCCAACACCGCCGCGCAGAGCTGGCTGCTGGCCCACGGGTACGCGCTGGCCGGCACGCGGCCCTATGGGAGCGGCTGGGCCGTCGAGGAGACCCTGCGGGCCTCCGCCGACACGCTCGCCCGGTTCGCCGAGGTCGCGGGGAAGCCCACGACCACCCTGGCCTGGGGCGGTTCGATGGGCGGCGCCATCGCGGCCGGCCTGGCCGAACGCCGGCCGGACCTGATCGACGGCGCGCTGCCGTACTGCGCCTCGGTGGCCGGACCGGTGGCGATGCTCAACCAGTCGCTCGACGCGGCCTTCGCATTCAAGACGCTGCTCGCCCCCGGCGACGACGCGGTGAGGCTCGTCCGGCTGGCCTCGGCCGACGAGGAAGCGCGGAGCGCCGCGGCCGCCCGCGCCGTCCTGGACGCCGCCCAGCAGACTCCGGACGGCCGGGCCCGCATCGCCCTGGCCGCGTCCTTCGCCCAGGTCTCCACCTGGTCGGTGACCGGCACCGCCGAACCCGCGGCGCGCGACTGGGCGGCGCAGGAGGCCCAGGAGTACGCGGCGTTCATGGCGACCGTCTTTTCTCCCCGCTATCCGCTGGAACAGCGGGCAGGCGGGAACTTCTCCTGGAACACGAGCGTGGACTACCGCAGGGAACTGCAGGAGTCCGGGCGTATGAAGCAGGTGCGCGCCCTCTACGACAGCGCAGGACTGGACCTCGACGCCGACCTCGCGGCCCTGGCGGCGGCGCCGCGCGTCTCCGCCGACCCCGGCGCCGTCACCTACATGGAGAACTACTTCACCCCGCGCGGCGCGCTCGGCGTCCCCGTCCTGACGATGCACGAGCGCGGCGACAACTACCCCACCGTCACTCAGGCCCGCGCCTACTCCGATGTGGTGCGGCGCGCCGGGAAGGGCGCGATGCTGCGCCAGGCGTTCGTCGACCGGCCCGGCCACTGCCGCTACACCGGAGCCGAGTTCGTCGCCGCGGTGCAGACCTTGAGGAACCGGGTCACCACCGGCCGCTGGACGGACGTCGACGCCCACCAGCTCGACAGGCTGGCCGCACGCCTGGCCGCCGAGGACCCGGACCTGGGCACCGCGGAGTTCGTTCACTACACCCCCGGCCGCTTCCTGCGCCCCCACGTCCCCCGCGGTGAAGAGTGAGGAGACACCCCGCGCGATCGTCGTCCCGGCACCGCCGGACCGCGGCCGAGATCGCCGGGAAGGGCCCGGACGCGGAGCCGGGTGACGTAAAATTCACGCAGGTCGAGCCCGGTAGGCGCGCCCGTATTCGGGAGGCGGCCGGCTGGGGCACCTACACCGGCTGAGGAGTCTGACGATGGAGGGACGCCGGGTGACCGCGTCGCCGGAACCCGGCTCCCTGCCCAGGGCTCGGCAAGGGGCCGAACCGCAGCGGCTGCTGACCACGCTGCTCGGCGACTACTGGTTCTGGCGGCAGGAGCACATCCCGTCGGCGGCGCTGGTCCGGCTGCTGGAGGAGTTCGGCATCACCGCGACCAGCGCCCGCGCCGCCCTGCGTCGGGTCGCCTCACGAGGGCTGCTGGACAGCTCCCGCAACGGCCGCACCACCGCGTACGGACTGCCGCCCCGGGCGTCCGACGTGATCGTGGCGCACATGCGCCGGCTGCTGACGTTCGGCGCCACCACACCGTGCTGGGACGGGCAGTGGACGGTTGTCACGTTCTCGGTGCCCGAAGACCAGCGGGACACCCGGCGCGCGCTGCGCGACGGGCTGCGCCTGCTGCACTTCGGCATGATCTTCGACGCGGTGTGGGTGTCCCCGCACGACAAGACGGACGACGTCGTCGAACTCGTGCGAAGGCTGGGCGTGCGCGGGGCGGTCGTGTTCCGGGCCCGCAAGGTCGCCGACGACGACCTGGACCCGGTGCTGGACCGCGCCTTCGACGTCGCCGCGCTGCGCGAGCGCTACCTGCGGTTCATCGATGCCCACCGGCCGGTGGCCGAGCGGCTGGCCATGTCCAGCCCGTGCCCCGGCGAGGCGCTGCGATTACGAACCGCGATCATGACCGACTGGCGGGTGTTCCCCACGCTCGACCCCGACCTCCCCGCCGAGCTGCTGCCCGCCGGCTGGCCGCGCGAGGAGGCTCGGCGGCTGTGCGTGCAGATCTACGACTCGCTCGGGGAGCCGGCGGAGCGGCGGTTCCGCGAGATCCTCGCCGAGTTCGACCCGGAGCTGGCCGGGCTGGCCGCGCACCACACCTTCGCGCAGGTGTCCGCCCTGGAGTCGCCGGCGACTCGCCGTCACACGAGCTTCGACGAGACGACCGACCGCGACCGCCTGGATCTCCTCGCCGGCGGCGACCTAGGTCCTGTCCCGTGATCTTTCCTGCCTACTGCGGTCGCCCAGATGGCGCCTCGCTACGTTCTCGTCGTCACCCATAGCTCCGCTATGGGCTCCTCCTCGGCCTTGCGACGCATCCATCTGGCCGATCCTCGCTACGGCGAAAGATCGCGGGACACTCCCTGGCCGGCTGACGCGGTGGCCGCGGCACGTCGGGGAGATCCGTTCCAATGTGGCTCGAGGTCACCCAAAAGCATGACATTCTGATGACGAGCGCACGCTCAAGCGTTGTCAATATACTCCTGCTGTGAATGATGGTGAAAGGTCCGAGGCAGCGGACCTCGACTTCCCGCGCTTCCAGGTGGGCGCACCCCCGCAGCACCTGATCACGACGCTTCTCGGGGACTACTGGATCAGCCGGCCCGAGCAACTGCCGTCCGCGGCCCTGGTGCGGTTGACCGAGGAGTTCGGCGTCTCCGCCGTGGCGGCCCGGGCCGCACTCAGCCGCCTGACCAAGCGGGATCTGCTGGAGTCGTCCAAGACCGGGCGACGCACCTACTATCGCCTGACGGATCGGGCCGCCGCGGTGATGCTGGAGGGGCGGCAGCGGATCATGTCCTTCGGCCTGGAACAGGGCGCGTGGGACGGGAGATGGGTGATGGCGGCGTTCTCCATCTCCGAGGAACAGCGCGACCTGCGCCACGCGCTGCGCGCGAGGCTGCGCTGGCTCGGGTTCGCCCCGCTCTACGACGGGCTGTGGGTCTCGCCGACGGCGAACGCCGACAGCGCGGCGGCGGTGCTGACCGAGCTGGAGATCCCCATGTCGACGATCTTCCGCGCCGAGGCCCTTGATCTCCCGGGCATGCGCGCCCCACAGGAGGCATGGGACTTCGACCAGCTCCGGCGCACCTATGAGGCGTTCGTGGCCCAGTACTCGGCTCTTCTGGAGCGCGTCCGCAAGGGCGTGGTCGGCGCGTCGGAGGCGCTGGTGGCGCGTACGGGGATCATGGACACCTGGCGGACGTTCCCCAACCACGACCCCGACCTGCCGGCGGAGCTGTTGCCCGCCGATTGGCCGCGTGCCGCGGCCCGAGACCTCTTCGTGGAGATCTACGACACCCTCGGGCCGCTCGCCGAGTTCCGCGTCAAGCAGATCGTCGCGGAGTTCGAGCCCGAACTGGCCGAGCTGGTCGCCCACCACCGGACCAGTTCCATCCTCGCGCTCACCTGATCGCCGCCGGCGACGGGGCGGCGTTCCCGCTCGCCCCGGACGTCTCCGCTGCACAGCCGCCTCTTGACAGGTGTGCACCCATAGGTGTGACACTTATCCCAACGACCGCCAAATTAACTGCATCATTAGCTGGTCGTGGAAGGACCACCATGAGATTGCCCAGGACCATCCTCGCGGGTGCGGCGGCTTTGGCCCTCGCCAGTGCCGCAGCCTGCGGTGGAGACGGCGGTGAGGCGCAGCGGCCGGCCGGTGCGACGGCTCTGTACGACGCCCTGCCCGATGGCATCAAGGAAGCGGGCGTCATCCGATTTGCCGGGGATTCCCACCCGCCCTATCGGATCGTCGCCAACGACGGCAAGACCGTCACGGGCATCGACAAGGAGTTGCAGGACGCCCTCGGCAAGGTGCTGGGGGTCCGCACCGAGATCTCGATCGTCAGTGGCCTGCCCGCGGCGCTGTCCGGCATGCTCGCCTCCCGGTACGACGCCTTCAACGGCCCGGTCAAGGACAGCGCCGAGCGGGAGAAGCAGTTCGACGCGCTCGTGTGGATGGTCACCCGGACCTCCTACCTGATCCCCAAGGCCGGGTCCTCGGCCGTCAAGAGCTCGGGTGACCTGTGCGGCAAGCGCGTCGCCGGCACCGCCGGCAGCATCGTGGAGGACCAGGCCAAGCGCCTGACCGAGTGGTGCGCCAAGCAGGGCAAGCCGGGGCTCGACTTCATCGGCTTCGCCGACACCAACGGCACCATCCTCGCCGCGAAGTCCGGCCGGGCCGACGCGGCCGGCATGACCGAGAGCGCCGCCCTCGACGTGCTCTCCAAGGAGAAGGACGCCTTCACGTACGTCACCCAGACCGAGGAGCAGGGCGCCGGCGTCGACCAGCTGGCGATGCTCGTGCCCAAGTCCAGCGGTCTCGGCCCGGTCATGCTCGACGCGTTCAAGGAGATCTTCAAGAACGGCGAGTACACGAAGATCATGGACAAGTACGGGCTCCAGAAGGTGGCGGTCCAGGAGCCCAAGATGAACACCGCGGCGACGCAATGAGCGTGGCACCACAGACGGTGGCACCACAGGCCGGGGCGCCACAGACCGTGGACGTCGCCGCCGCCCGGCCGCGCATCCGCCCCCTGCGGTGGGTGGCCGGGGCCGTGCTGCTCGTGCTCGTGGCGCAGTTCGCCTGGTTCCTCGTCACCAACCCGCGGTTCGAGTGGCCGGTGGCCGGCAAGTACCTGTTCGACCCGAACGTCCTGCGCGGCCTGGGAATGACGCTGCTGCTCACCGTCATCGTGATGCTGCTGGGCAGCGTGCTCGGGGTGCTTCTCGCGGCGGGCAGGCTGAGCGGCTTCCGGCCGGTGGCCTGGGCCTGCGGCGTCTACGTCACGGTCTTCCGCAGCATCCCGCCCCTGGTCCAGCTGATCTTCTGGTTCAACCTCGGTTATCTGCTGCCGCGGATCCCGCTGGGCATCCCGTTCGGCCCGACGTTCGTCTCGTGGCCGACCAACTCCGTGATCAGCTCGCTGACCGCGGCCGTCATCGGGCTCACCCTGCACGAGGCCGCGTACATGGCCGAGATCGTGAGGGCCGGCATCCTGGCCGTGGACGGCGGCCAGCGCGACGCGGCCCGCGCGATGGGGTTCACGGCGCGGCAGAGCTTCGTCAAGGTCGTGCTCCCGCAGGCGATGCGGGTGATCGTCCCGCCCGCCGGCAGCGAGTTCATCAGCCTGCTCAAGGGCACCTCCCTGGTCAGCGTTATCGCGATGGCCGACCTGCTGTACTCGGTGCAGGTGATCTACAACAGGACCTACGAGATCGTGCCGCTGCTGATCGTGGCCTGCGCCTGGTACCTGGTGGTGGTCATCAGCCTGTCCTTCGGCCAGCGGCGCCTGGAGCGGCACTTCGGAAAGGGGCAGCGGTGAGCGACACGCCGGTCCTGCGCGTCCGCGACGTGCGCAAGCGGTTCGGCGACCACGTGGCGCTCGACGGGGTGAGCCTGGACGTGCACGAGGGCGAGGTCGTCACCGTGATCGGCCCGTCCGGTTCGGGCAAGTCCACCCTGGTCCGCTGCGTCCACCAGTTGGAGAGCATCGACGGCGGGGCCATGCACCTCGACGGGGAGCTGCTCGGCTACGAGTTCCACCGGGGCCACCTGCGCCCCCTGCCGGACCGGCGGGTGGCCGCCCAGCGCGGCCGCATGGGCATGGTCTTCCAGCAGTTCAACCTGTTCCCGCACTGGAGCGTGCTGCGCAACGTCATCGAGGCGCAGGTGCTGGTCCACAGACGGAGGCCGGAGGAGGCCCGCGAGGCGGCGCTGCGGCTGCTGGAGCGCGTGGGGCTCGCCGACAAGGCGGACGCCCATCCCCGGATGCTGTCGGGAGGCCAGCAGCAGCGCGTCGCCATCGCGAGGGCCCTGGCCACCAACCCGCGGATCATGCTGTTCGACGAGCCCACCAGCGCCCTGGACCCCGAGCTGGTGGACGAGGTGCTGAGCGTCGTGCTCGACCTGGCCCGCGGCGGCATGACCATGATCATCGTGACGCACGAGATGAGCTTCGCCCGCGAGGTGGCCGATCGGTGCGTCTTCATGGAGAACGGCCGGGTGGTCGAGACCGGCGCTCCCGAGGAGATCTTCGACAACCCCGCCTCGCCCCGTCTGCGTGCCTTCCTGTCGCGCTACTCCGGGCGCGCGGCGCAAATTCCCGACGAACGCCTCCTGGAGGAGGAGACCACCTCTTGAGCTTCACGGTAATGGCCGTCGGCGACCTCGTCGTCGACGAGCCCGACCCCGCGTCCTTCTTCGCCCCGGCCCGGGAGACGCTGGACCGGGGCGATGTGGTCATCGGCCACATCGAGGTTCCCCACAGCACGTCCACCGCTCAGGTCAGCACCGACGTACCCGCCCCGCCCGCCGATCCCGCCGCGCTCTCCGCGGTCGCCGAGGCCGGCTTCCATGTGGTGACGCTCGCGGGCAACCACGTCTACGACGTCGGCGACCAGGGGGTGGCCGACACGATCGAATACGCGACCGAGGCCGGCCTGACCACCGTGGGCGCCGGCCTGACTCTCGAGGAGGCCCGCCGCCCCGCCGTCGTGGAGCGCGACGGCCTGCGGGTCGGGGTGCTCAGCTACAACTGCGTCGGCCCCCGGGAGTCCTGGGCGACCAGCCGCAAGCCCGGCTGCGCGTACGTCAAGGTGCTGACCCATTACGAACTCGACCACGCCAGCCCCGGCGGGCCGCCCGCCGTCTACACCTTCGCCGACCCCGCCTCCCTGGAGCGGATGGCCGAGGACGTGGCGGCCCTGGCCGCCGAGGCCGACATCGTGACGGTGTCGATGCACAAGGGCGTCGGGCACACGCCAGCCGTGCTGGCGATGTACGAGCGGCCCGTGGCGCACGCCGCGATCGACGCCGGCGCGCACGCCGTGTTCGCCCACCACGCCCACATCATGCGCGGCGTCGAGATGTACCGCGGCAGGCCGATCTACCACGGCCTGGGCAACTTCGTGACCGTCACCCACGCGTTGACGCCCACCACGGGCGACGCGGGCGAACGGGCCGCGTGGGCGCGCCGCAGAGTCGAGCTGTACGGCTTCGCGCCCGACCCGGACATGCCGTACTACCCCTTCCATCCCGAGAGCCGGAACACCGCGATCGCGGTCTGCCGGTTCGACCGGGACGGCCTGGGCGCGGCCGGCCTGATCTCTGCGGGCATCGTGCCCTGCTGGATCGACGACGCGGGCCGGCCGGTGCCGCTCGGCGACGACGAGGAGGGACGGCGGGTCGTGTCGTACATCGAGCGCATCACGCGACAGGCGGGCCTGACGACGGAGTTCCACTGGGAGGGAGACGAGGTGGTGCTGCGTGGCTGACCGTCCGCTCGCCGGCCGCACGGTGATCGATCTGACCACCGCGCTGTCCGGACCGTACGCGACCCTGCTGCTGGCCGGGCTCGGCGCCCGCGTGATCAAGGTGGAGAATCCGCTGACCGGCGGCGACTCCTCCCGCAACAACGCCCCCTATGCCGGTGCGGACGGGCTGACGCTGGCCCGCCACGGGGACGACGACATGTCCGTGTCGATGCTCCTGCGGGGCCGCAACAAGCAGAGCGTCACGCTCAACCTCAAGCATCCCAAGGCCCGCGACGTCCTGGCCGGTCTGGTCAGGGAAGCGGACATCATGATCGACAACTACAGCGCCGGCGTCATGACGCGGCTCGGCATCGGCCACGACTGGGCCAGCGCGATCAACCCGCGCATCGTGTGCACGTCGATCAGCGGCTTCGGCGCGCAGGGCGGTCCCGGCTCGGGAAAGGCGATGGACACCATCATCCAGGCGCTCAGCGGGGTGATGATGACCGCGGGCGCGCCCGGCGAGCCGCCTGTCCGCTTCGGGCTGCCGGTGGGCGACCTGGTCGCGCCGCTGTACGCGGTGATCGGCACGCTCGCCGCGGTCCTGCGGGCCGACGCGACCGGCCAGGGCCAGCACGTGGACGTGTCCATGCTGGGGGCACTGACCTCGCTGGTCGCGTGCGAGCCGTTCGACGCCTACGAGAAGCTGGGCCTGCCCATGCGCACGGGGACGACGGTGCCCAGGCTGGCGCCGTTCGGCACGTTCCCCGCCGCGGACGGCTGGTTCGCGTTGTGCGGTCCCACCGACGCGTTCGCCCGCGGCCTGTTCGCGGCGATGGGACGCGACGATCTGGCCGCAGACCCGCGGTTCGCCTCCAGGGACGCGCGCGTGGCCAACGCCGGCGAGCTGCACGAGCTGGTGGCCTCGTGGGCGGGGGATCGCCCGCTCGCCGTGATCCTCGATCTGCTCACCCGGCACGGCGTCCCCGCCGCCGAGGTGCGTGAGCCCGGCGTCGCCGTGCGCGACCCGCTCGTGCTGGAGCGCGAGGAGGTCGTGCCGCTGGAGCATCCGCGCCACGGTCGCCGCGGGGACCTGTACGGGACCGGCGTGCCGATCCGCTTCTCCGCCTCCGAGGCGGGGCTCGACCGGCCGGCGCCCGCCCTCGGCGAGCACAACGCCGAAATCTACGGCGGCCTGCTCGGCTACTCCGACGACGAACTCAAGGCCCTGGCCGAGGAGGGGGTGATCTGACATGTCCACGGCGCTGGCCGCGCTGGAGGAGGCGTACGCCCGGCGCGGCGCACCTCGCCCCCCGGCCTCCCCGGCCTCCGCGCAGGGCGCTACCGGCGACCGGACGCCGGTCGTCGGCTACGTCGGGGCGGACGTGCCGGTCGAACTGCTGACCGCCGCGGGGGTCCGCGCGTTCCGCCTCACGGGCGACCCGGACTCCGGCTCCCAGCTAGGAGACCGATACCTGGGCCGGGGGGTGGACCCGATGGCCCGCTCGGTGCTCACCCGGCTGCTCGCCGGGTCCTTCGGCGACCTGGATCGCATCGTGGTCTCGCACGACTGCGAGGCGTCCCTGCGGCTGTTCTACGCGCTGCGCGAGCTGTGCCGGGTGGAGCCGGGCACGGGACTGCCCGAGGTGTACCTCGTGGACATCCTGCACCTGCCGCACCGCACGACCGCCCGCTACAACCGTCGCAGGATCGGCGAGTTCGCGGCCAGGCTGGAGGCCTGGACCGGCCGTCCCCTCGACCTCGCCGGGGCGGTGGCGGCGCACAACGAGCGGCGCCGTCTGCTGGCCGCCGCCGCCGAGCTGCGCGGGGCCGTGCCCGCCCGCCTGACGGGGCGGCAGTTCCTCGCGGTGGCCGGCGCGGCCCTGCCCGTGGACGAGCACATCGCGCTGCTGGAGCGGCTGCTGGCCGAGGCGGGACAGCTCGAGGAACACGCCGGGCGGCGGGTCTTCCTGAGCGGCAGCGACCACGACACGCCGCACGTGTACGAGGCCGTCGAGTCCGAGGGCTACGTGATCGTCGGCGAGGATCACTCCTTCGGCGGCCCGTCCCCGCAGGGGCCGGTCGGCGCGGGCGGCCTGGACGCGCTGGCCGAGCATTACCACCACAGCGGTCCGACCGCCCACCGGGCCACCGTGAGCGAGCGCGCCGCGCACGCGGCGAGGGCCGTACGGCACTGCCGGGCCGAGCTCTTCGTCGCCTATTCCAGAACCGGCGACGAGGCCCCGGCCTGGGACTTCCCCGCGCAGCGCGCGGCGCTCGACATCCCCGCCGTTCTGCTGGAGCGCCAGGACTACGGGCGTGCCGACCTGACCGCCCTGCGGAAGGAACATCCATGCGCAGTGTGAAATCCCTCGCCACAGCGGCCGAGGCGGGCAGACACCAGCGCGAATGGTTCGCCGACCTGCGGCGCCGGGTCGCCGCCGGCGAGCCGTTCGCCCTGCTGAACGCGGACGTCCCACACGAGATCTTCCGCACGATGGACATCCCGTACGCGGTCAGCCAATGGTGGGCGTCCCTGGTGGCCGCCAAGCAGCGCTCGGGGCACTACCTGGAGCTGGTGCGGCAGCGCGGGTACCCCGACTACTCCGAGCAGTACAACTCGGTCACCCTCGGCTCCGCCTTCGACCCGGAACCGGAGGCCGGGCCGTGGGGCGGCCTGCCCAGACCGGACATCGTCGTCGGCGACGCCTCCGGCGACGTCACCCGCAAGATCTTCGACATCTGGGGTCACGAGCCCGGGGTCACCTTCTACCCGCTGGAAAGCGCCGCTGAGAACGAGGTCCCCGTCAACTGGTGGGAGCTCATGCCGCACCGCTGGGAGGAGGCCGTCGGCCCGGCCAGACTG
This sequence comes from Microbispora sp. H10830, assembly GCF_014161375.1. Taxonomy (NCBI): domain Bacteria; kingdom Bacillati; phylum Actinomycetota; class Actinomycetes; order Streptosporangiales; family Streptosporangiaceae; genus Microbispora; species Microbispora sp. H10830. The sequence goes on along the minus strand of NZ_JABBWX010000029.1, from coordinate 2,403 downwards.
GACCTGCTCACCGCGGAGCTGGAGAACCTCGTCAGGTTCCTGGAGACCACCACCGGCAGGCGATTCAGTGAGTCGCGCTTCCGCGAGGTGATGGCCCTGGTCAACGAGCAGGAGGAGTGGAACAGGAAGACACGCGCTCTCATCGCCCGCACCCGGCCGGCCCCGCTCGGCGTCGTCGACAGCATCCCCAGCGTCATGCTTCCCCAATGGCACCGTGGCACCGAGTGGGCCAGGGACATCGCCAAGCGTTTCTATGAGGAGGTGCGCGACCGGGTCGACGCGGGTCAGGCCGCGTGCCCGGGCGAGCGGGCCCGGCTGATGTGGATCGGCCGCGGCCTCTGGTACGACATGGGCTTCTACCAGCGCTTCCAGGACGAGTATGGTGCGGTGTTCGTCTGGTCGATGTACCTGGCCATCGCCGCTGACGGTTACGTCCGCTACGGCGACGACCCCATGAGGGCGCTGGCGGCGCGCTTCGCCGCCTTCACCGACCAGCTCTACACCCCGCCGTGGTCGAGCGAGTGGTACGTGAAGGAGGCCCGCCTGCACGGCATCGACGGGGTGGTCCACCTGGTCTCCGACGACCCCCGCGGCAGCTACTTCACCGCCAGGGCACTGGAGGCGGCCGGGTTCCCGGTGATCGAGATTCACGCCGACAACGTCGACGCCCGCACCTTCGACGACGAGGTGGTCAAGCGCGTCGGTCGGTGGCTGGAGAACGTCGTCCTGGCCTGACCTGAATGATCGCCGACGCCGGTTTCCCCGCGCGCGGTTCGTGGATGCGGGCGAGCGTGTGAAACACCCGCTCGGCGCGGATCGCCGGCCGGTCCTGCGGTTCCGTCCCGTTCGCGGTTCACCGCGCCGGTCTCCCGGACGCGTCGGCGCCCGTCCTGAAGCTCCTGCGTCGCCTGGGATTGTGCCCGCGCGTCCGGTGCCGCCTGCCCTGTGCCGCCTGCCCTGTGCCGCCTGCCCGTTGTCAGCTCCCTCGGTACGGCTCGTCACGGCACGAGAGCAGGCACGCAGGAAATGTTGGGCAGATCTTTGACGGTCGTCATATAAGTGTCATATATTTCGCTGCATCGCCATATAACTCAGGGGGACTCCCATGGATCTTTCCGGCAAGGTCGCCGTTGTCACAGGTGCGGGCCGCGGGCTCGGCCGCGCGTACGCCGAGGCGCTGGCGGCGGCAGGGGCGGCGGTGGTCGTGAACGACGTGGACGTCGACGCGGCCGCGCGGGTCGTCGAGGCCATCACCGGTAACGGCGGCGAGGCGCGGAGCGTCGTCGCCCCGGTCGGATCCGCCGAGGTGGCCGACCGGCTGGTGGCCACCGCGGTCAAGGAGTTCGGCCGGCTGGATGTGATGGTCACGAACGCGGGCATCCTGCGCGACCGGGTGCTGTGGAAGATGTCGGACGACGACTTCGACGCGGTGATCGATGTGCACCTGCGCGGCACGTTCACCTGCGCCCGGGCGGCGGCGATCCGGATGCGTGAGCAGGGGACCGGTGGCCGGCTGATCCTGATCTCCTCGCCGGCGGGCCAGCGCGGGAACTTCGGGCAGACCAACTACGCGGCGGCCAAGGCCGGCATCGTGGCGATGGCCAGGACCTGGGCGATGGAGCTGGCCAGGGCGAACATCACGGTGAACGCGGTCGTCCCGGTGGCGGCCACGGAGATGACCAAGACCATTCCCGTGTTCGCGCCGATCATCGAGGAGTCCGAGCGGACCGGCCGGCCCTTCCCGGCCTGGTTGCGCAGGGACGAGGGCCTGGGCACGGTCGAGGACGTGGCGGGGCTCGTCGTGTTCCTCGCCTCGGACGCCTCCGCCGGGGTGACGGGCCAGGCGATCGGGATCGGCGGCGACCGCCTCGCGCTGTGGTCGCACCCCGGTGAGAAGGCTGTCGCGTTCGCCGACGGAGGGTGGACGGCGGGGGCCATCGCCGCCTCCTGGCAGTCGGGAGTCGGCGCCGAGCCGGAGACGTACGGCATCCCCGCGCCCAAGGTCCCCGCCTCGGACGCTCAGGAGGTCTGACATGGCGGTCATGAACGTCGCCGATCTGGTCGCGATCGACGTGCACACGCACGCGGAGATCTCCAAGGACGGGCACGGCTCGCTGAGCCCGGAGCTGTTCGGCGCCTCGGAGGACTACTTCAAGGCCCACGGGCACCGGCAGCCGACCATCGCGGAGATGGCCGCGTACTACCGTGAGCGGAGGATGGCCGCGGTGGTGTTCACCGTGGACGCCGAGCATGCCACCGGGCACCCGCGCATCTCGAACGAGGAGGTGGCGGAGAGCTGCGCGGAGCACCCGGACGTGCTGATTCCGTTCGCCAGTGTCGATCCCTGGAAGGGCCGGGCGGGGGTGCGCGAGGCGCGGCGGCTGGTGCAGGAGTACGGGGTGC